>JBBQXB010000047.1:0-26275 GCA_038210015.1 Tepidisphaerales bacterium | reverse complement strand
TGGGAATAGTGGTCCGGGTCAGGTTCAGTAATTACAAAGGGAGCATATCATGCAGGCGAATACACCCAAAGTCGTGAAAGAGTGTGCGAAATGCGGTCTGAATGTCATGACGCGGGAGCGCGTGAAGGATGCGGCAGGACGATCTCCAGCGTGATCCGTGGGGCGCACCAAGCCAAGGCCGCGTATCGGTTGCTCGATAGCCCTTCGACGACCCATGCGGCGGTGATCCACACACACTGTGAATCGGTTCGTCAACTATTGGACGAGCCGGGCACCACGCTGCTGATCGAAGACACCACCGCGATCGCATATCCCGGCTTGAAGCAGGCGTCGGGGCTGGGTCCGATCGGGGAGGATTTTACGCGTGGTTACTGGCTGCACATCACTGGCGGCGCGATGGACACCCGGTGCGTTGCCCGACGAAGAGCACTCGTGTACGCCTTTGGGAATCCTGCATCAGCACCCCTGGGCTAGGCCGCTGGTGCGACCCAAGCGACGCAAATGCTCGGGGCGGGGCAAGGAATGTAACTCCGCGCGTCAGAACCGGACGGACCGTGAATCGATGCGATGGGCGGCGTCGCTGGTGGAATTGGGCACGCAAAGGAACCCGGATTCGCTGCTGATTTATGTCGCCGACCGCGAGAGTGATATTTGCGAAGTGTTCGTGCGTTGCCGCGATGCGGAGGTGTCGTTCGTGATTCGTGCGGTTCACGCGCGGGCGGTGGTGAAAACCGACACAGATACCGATGCGGAGGTTGCTGCGTGGACGAGTGCGGACTTGATGTCGTCGTCGGCCGCGGCACCCGTGCGTGGGTATGTCGATCTGGATATTCCCCGTCAGAAACGTCGTGCGAAGCTGGAAATTCGCAGCACAACCGTGGAACTGCGTGGCCCACCGCGTCCCGGCGGACGACCGGCAAACGTGATGATGAAAATCGGGGAAGTAGCGCATTCGTGGTAGAATCAGGTTGGTGTGAGCAATTCAAGGTCTTCACGAACCACGAAGCACGAATCACGCCCCAGCCACCAACCACCAACCACCAAGCCCGTGCCCTACAAAAATCTGCAACCGCCGCAAATTGGGAAGTAGCGCACTCGTGGTAGAATCAGGTTCGCGTAAGCAGTTCAATGACTTCACGAACCACGAACCACCAAGCCCCAAGCCCCACCCATCAATAAATCACATACGGGATCGTCACCGTCTGTCCGACTGTTTGGCCGTTGCGGGTTTGGGGCTGGATCCATGAATCGTACATCGCGACTTCGATCGCACGATCCAGCGACGCACTGCCGGTTGACTTGGCGAACTGTACGCGGCGGACAAACCCGGCTTCGTCGATGGTCACCCGCAATAGACACGATGCGGGGAAAGAAAGCGTCGCGCTATCTGCAAGAATAGTGAGATTAAACTTCGGCCGCTTTAACTTTACCTCACGGCCTTTCCTTGCCAGCATCTTGCCGGCGCGTACTTCGACATCCATTACGTCGGAAAACAAATCCGAATCGGTCTGGGTTTGTAACTTTTCCTGTCCCTTTATTGCGGGAGCGGGCGGCGCGGCGTCGGGCTGTGGCTGGGCTTTTTGGGTTTTGTCGGCGGTTTCGGTCGGGTCGCCTTGCGATTGCGCGGGCGTCAATGCGATGCTTCGCTCGTCTGTTGAATGGCCAGCCAAACCGGCACGCAAATCAGGCAGTCCGATTGACAGTTTCTCGATACCGGCTTGCGAGCCGACTCCCTTTAATTCGGTCAATTCAGCGGTTTGCAGCCCTTGCATCGTCATTGCCTGTTGCATCGGTTGGGATTGCGGGACGGATTCGACGCCTTGCGGGTCTTGGCTGGTAGAGGCTTGATTGATGATCGCTTTGAGCGCTGTCTGGCGATCGCCGGGGGTGTCTTGATTCGCATCGCCTGCACCGGTCAGCGTGCCCATGATGAGCAAATCTTCAGGCAGCGGTGTCATCGGGGGTTTGGGCGTCTGTGTATCAGCCAATTCGTCAGGAATTGGTTCGTCCATGTCACGCGGAACGTATTTTGAAGTGAAATAACTAGGCCGCAGCGGCGGGGTGTATTTAAGCGCCATACCGATCGCAATCGCGTGGATCGCGACTGAAAAAGTCATACAGGCTGCGACGATGGTACGTTGAGACATCACGGCGATTGAAGCATAGTCATCGCGTCCTCAATAGACGACGCGACCTGAATGATCTTACGCGCTTCGGGTCGGATAAAATGCTCCTCCAAACCCCTATCGAACATTTGCAGCAAAGGCGTGTAGAAATCGTAGATGTTCAGCAATACAACAGGTTTTTGGTGATACTTAAGTTGCCGCCCGACGACGATCTCAAAGAATTCTTCAAACGTGCCCAATCCTCCGGGCAGTGCAAGAAATGCGTCGGCGTGCTGCTCGAGCAGGTGTTTTCGTTGACGCATCGAGTCGGTCACGATCAATTCATCGCAAAGCGTGTCGGCGAAGGATTGGTCCACAAACAGCTTTGGTGTAATACCGATGATTTTCCCGCCCATTTCCCGCGCCCCATCCGCCAGCGACGCCATGCAGCCGATGTAGTTACCGCCATACACGAGCGTCCAGCCGCGTTTCGCGATCGCCTGTCCCACCTGTCTGGCGGCATCGAAGTATCGACGATCCACGCGCTTGGCGCTGGAGAGAAAAACGCTAACCGATCGAACTTCTGCACTCATACCCACTGGAAGATGCTACAAATTCCGGCAAACCGCAATTCTACTATGCGATTTTCGCGTAAATGGTGTCAATCGCTTGATTGATATGGGCGTATATTCCTTCATAATGAACTGATGCACAGTAGCTTGAGCATAAAACGCCGAAACCACTTTTCGATCGGAGTCTGCATCGTGTCAGCCATCACATCAGCAACAGCCCCTGCACAGGACACAACCGCAGCGGTTGAAAAAGCCCAAGCAGTCGTATTTCCCAATGAATCCTGGCAGACCGCGACGCCCGAATCGCAAGGCATCAAGCAAGCGAATCTGGACAAGGCAATCGCAGAGATGAAATCATTTTGCGGAAGTAATGGCGTGGATGAAGTCGTCATTGTGCGTAATGGATATGTCATCTGGTCAGGCCCGCACGCTGATCGCCAACGACTCGTCTGGTCGTGCACCAAATCGTTCCTGAGTATGTGTCTCGGACTGCTTTGGGACGACGGAAAATTGCAACCTTCCGATCTGGCGTGCAAATACAAACCTGAGATGGCTGAAAAGTACCCGACAGTGACGCTGGAACATCTGGCAACATTCACCAGCGGATACGGTGCAGATAAGACCGCACTCGATCCCGGCGATCCGCTGTACCAACCGGGGAAGGCGTTTCAATATTCGGCGCAGTCGGATTTGCTTGCGTCGATCCTGACGACCATCGGGGGACGATCGCTGGAAGACCTTTTCTTTGACCGGATTGGTAAAACGATCGGCATCACGCGCGCGCAAATGGATTGGGGCGAATTAACCGAACAACACGGGATCGCCGTCAACGGTGGGGCGGGGTATCAAGGCAGTGGGGTGAGAATCACCGCATCGGCCCTCGCCCGATTTGGCTGGCTGATGTGCAACAACGGCGATTGGAATGGCAAACGGCTGCTCAGCGAAAAGTATATCGCCTATGCAACTGTCCCCCGCACTGACAAAGCCACGCCTCCCTACGAAAAGGACGGTTGGTATAAGGAATTGCCGGGGAATTATGGTCTCAACTGGTGGACCAATGGACCGCGTCCCTCGGGCACACCCCATTGGCCTAGCGCGCCGGCTCATACTTTTGCGGCGCAAGGCAACAAAAATAACAATTGTTTGATTGTGCCAGACTGGAAATTGGTGATCGTCCGCATGGGCGGCGATGACATCGTGGCGATGACGCTGTACGACAAAGTGTTTGCGCTGCTTGATCCGACAAAGCAATGAAGGCGGGAAATGGGGCTTAGGGCTTAGGGCTTGGGCCTTGGGGCTTGGGAGTCGTGACTCGTGGCTCGTGGAGAACCCGTCTTTAACGAACCACGAACCACGATCTTCATTGTCCGATCAGTTGGATCATCGCGTGGCGGCGGTGGACTTCGGCTAGGCCGTGGCGGTGGTAAAGGTGCAGGGCGGGGGCGTTGTCGGCATCGACGGCGAGCGTCAGCACGCGCAGTTCATGAATGACCATCTGATTTAACGCGAGTTTGACAAAGTAGTCGCCCAAGCCCCTGCCGCGCGCGTGAGGTGAGAGACCGATATAAACCAACTCCATCGTCAGATGCGTTTGCAATGGGGACAGAATTAAAATCCCCAGTTCGATATCATTTTCGATCATGCAGAACCAGAGCGAGGGGTCGAATTCGCCTGATGCCTGATGCCCGGCAATGATGTCTTCGATGTTGCGCTGGCCGTGCAATAGCGGGCAATCGAGCGATTGTTCGTAGCTGGCGAGGATGCCGCGGGCAAAGTGGGCGTGACTTTCGGGCGAGTAATTGATCAGCACGCATCCATCCGGGGTCGGTGGTGCCGCTGGCGGGCTGGCGGGGACGCGTTGGAGATAGATCAGATCGGCGAGATCGGTGAAGCCGATGTTGCGTATCGCGTCAGCGGTGCGGTGATCGTGCGATTCGAGCAATACTTGCGCGATCTGCTGGGGGTGCGGATTGATCGTTTCACAGACGGCCTGAATGCAACGTGCGATCGCGGTGTCGGCGGGTTTGTGCGCCGAGGCCGAGCTGGTCATCAGCAGTACGGTGTGCCCCGGTGAATGGATCGGCAGACAGCCCGCCAAGAGCTTGGAGGGGGCGGCGGCGACGTAAAGCTGGGCGAAATCAACGCTTCTCTGGTTTGCGAAGTAGAGGAAATCCCGCACCGTCGCATCGTCTGCGGGTCTACCCGTCTGGCCGAGGATCATCGACAGGGCATCGGGGATTTCAGATGAAAGGGCAGGTCGGATCACCGAACCAGACGGGTCGCGCGGGCCGTCACGCCAACGAAAGATATTTGACAGTCCACGCACGCCTGCGGACAATAGCAGGTCAAGGTTGCGTGGCCAAATAATCGCCTGCAACCTTTGTTGTCAGCGGAGTTTAGCTTATTCGATTTTCACCAGCGGGACTGCATCATGATGAAACGCCCCTTGATCCCGGCATTATCGTTAATGTCTCTACTTGCCGTCGCTTACACCGCATCGGCGTATCCTGAACCCAGCAAATTTCCCATTTCGTGGGAACTGAAGTTCGATTACGCGACGCCGAGACGTATCGTGGTAGAAGTACCCGGTTCGGCGATCCCAAAAGCCTATTGGTATATGACCTACACCGTCATAAACAAGACCGATAAGGAGCAGGATTTCCTGCCGGTCTTCACGCTCGTCAGCAAGGACGGGAAAGTGATGCGCTCGGACAAGGGCGTGCCCAAGGCGGTGTTCGAAAAGATCAAGGATCGTACCGGTAACAAACTGCTCGAAAACCATCTGAAGGTCGCCGATACGATTCTGGTCGGCGACGATCAGGCCAAAGACGGCGTGGCGATATGGGAAGAACCCAACGCCGAGATGGGTTCGTTTAACATTTTCATCAGCGGACTGTCGGGCGAACACGCGGCACTGGCCGATTCATCCGATAAACCCGTCAATGATAAAGACGGCAAACCGGTGATCCTGTTCAAGACGCTACAGCTGGAGTACATCGTCTCCGGCGACGAGGTATACCCCGGCGTGGATCCGATCAGCAAGACGCATGAACGCTGGATCATGCGGTAGCAAGAAGAAACCACAGATGACACAGATGGCACAAATAAAATAGTTGAAAAGTCTGTATGTTTTGACTTGCAGAGGTGTCGCGGTGAGGTCCTCTAACTGTGATTGTTGAAGCGATGAAAGCCGAGGCTTTCGACAAGTCAAGTAGTTGCTTCGGAGCACCTCAGCATGACAGTGCGAAAGACTGTGCGTTGTCTGGCATCGCTCATCATATTTTTTTTCTGCGGTTTGAATTGTGTATTATCTCCGTGCCTCCGTTTCTCCGTGGTAGATTTTTTCTGTGCGTGCCCTTTTTATCACAGCCATGCCGCAAACGCTGGGCATCATCGCGGGAGAGGGGATCTTTCCATTTCTGGTGGCGAGGGGTGCTAAACGCGCGGGACTTCGCGTGGTCGCGATCGCGTTGCGTGGCAGTGCGATGCCGCAGTTGCGGGATGAAGTTGACGCCTACCAATCGGTCGGTGTCACGCGGCTAAGCTCGTGGATCAGTGCGATGCGAAAGCTACACTGTGATGAAACGATCATGGTCGGGCGTGTTAGGAAGGCCGAACTCTATTCACGCTGGGCGCTGCTGCAGTATATTCCAGATTTGCGAACGCTGAAGTTGTTTGTGAATCAGATTCGGCGGGACAAGCGTGACCAGACCTTGCTGCAAAGTGTCGCCAACGAATTGGCGGATGAGGGATTTCCTTTGAGCGACTCGACCAAATACTGCACTGAGCATCTCGCCACGCCCGGCGTGATGACTCGCCGTCAGCCTACCAAGCAGCAATGGGCGGATATTCGCTTTGGGTACAAACTCTGCGTGTCGCTTAGCCAGATGGAAATCGGCCAGGCACTGGCGATTGCCGATCAAAATGTGCTGGCGGTGGAAGCGCTGGAGGGCACGGATCGGATGATCGAACGGGCCGGTCAGCTTTGTCGCAAAGGAAATTGGACGCTCATCAAGGTCGCCAACACCCACGCCGACATGCGGATTGACGTGCCCACGATCGGCCTGACGACGATTGAGAAATTAAAATCCGCCGGCGCGGGTTGTCTGGTTCTTACGCCAGGTAAAACGATCATCCTCGAAAAGCCAAAGGTCTTGGAGTTGGCGGATCGTTTGAAGATCGCGGTCGTGGGTTACGAAGGGGATGATGCCAGCCGGCCGATCTGACGATTCATCGCGCCCGCCGCTACGGGTGTCGCGACGGTTTGCAAGCCGAGTGCGTCGCAGATTTGTTCCGTCGTACTGGGACAGAAAAGAAGCGCGTTGATCGTACCGGTGTGCATCGCTTCATACACGCCCGTCATCGCGCACGACCCGGCGAACATCACGCGATTTATGTTGGGTTTGTTGCTTTCAGCAAATTGCAACAGTGCAAGGGCAGGGCTTGTTAGTCCGGATCGTTCAGCGATGATTACGTTAATCTGCGAGTACAGGCGAATAGCGGCCTCGATCGTTGCGGTATCGCTGGCGGCGATAAGTTCGACCGATTTCCCTGTGAGTTTTTTAATCTCCTGCAATGTTTGCTGACGTTCAAAATAAAATACGATCCGTTGTCTCCGACCGATCATCGACCCGACCTTTCCAATCAATAGCACGATTCCCGTATTCCGGAAACCACGTGCGACCATGCGTTCAGTTACATGCAATATCGTTCCAAAGGTGGTTGGTACTTGAAGCCCTTCGCTGATTTTTACAGAATGGGGCGGTGCATAATTACTTACATAAGTCTTTATCCATTATTGAGTTGGGGAAAACCCTGTGTGGAGTGAATGCGACAGATGTAGCTAGCGATCTACTTCGCCCATGACGATATCGATCGACCCCACAATGGCCGGAATATCTGCCAGTAAAACCCCGCGTGAGAGTTCGGGTAATACCGCAAGATTGACAAAGCTGGGTCCGCGGATTTTGACTCGGTAGGGGATCGGTCCGCCTTGGCTTTCGATGTAGAAACCGAGTTGTCCGCGGGGGTTTTCGGATTCGACATAGACTTCGCCGGAAGGGACTTTCATATTTCGGGGGATTTTTGCGCGGAATAATCCATCGGGCATCATCGAAAGGCATTGCCTGATGATCCGGCAGCATTCTTTCATCTCCGCCATCTTAATCCAATAGCGATCCCAGCAATCGCCGGTGGTTCCGACTTCACCACGACCGACGACAATCGCAAAATCAAGTTCGGAATAGACGCTGTACGGCCGATCACGCCTTAGATCCATCGGCACGCCACTGGCGCGAATGCAAGGCCCAGACAGTGCGTAATCAATCGCCAGCGATTTACTGATCACGCCGAGATTTGCGGTGCGTTTGACGAAAATGTGGTTGTAAGTCAGCAAGCGGTTGTATTCGTCGATTTTCGGTTCAAAGTAATCGAGAAACTCAATCGCTTTTTCCGCAAATCCCGGTGGCAAATCCCAGGTGACTCCGCCGATATTGATATAACTCAATGTGAGTCGTGCACCGCACAGTTGCTCGAACAAATCGAGGATGTACTCGCGCTCACGAAAGGCATACAGAAACGGCGTAAACGCTCCCATATCCAGCCCGTACGTGCCGAAGCTGACTAGGTGCGACGCGATGCGGTTCAGTTCGCATGCCAGGACGCGGATAAACTCTGCTCGACGCGGCACTCGAATACCGGCGAGTTGCTCGACCGCCATCGACCAGGCAAGATTGTTGTTCATCGCCGCCAGATAATCGAGGCGATCGGTGTAGCCGATGTACTGGTTATAAGGCAGGTTTTCGCCGATTTTTTCCTTACATCGATGCAGATACCCAAGATGTGGCGTCGCCGAGACGACCGATTCGCCATCGGTGCGCAGTTCGATCCGTAACACGCCATGCGTGGACGGGTGCTGCGGTCCCATGTTGACGATCATTTCTTCGCAATCGACATCGGTAGGCGGTTCGATCCCCTGCTCGCCGCCGAGAAGGGCATAGGATTGAGATGATTGGACATCGTGCGACACGATTGACGATGTTAGGGACGTTTATTGCACATGCAAGTATGCAGCAGCACCATGAGTGACATAGTTTCAACGGTGTCTAAATAGTGCATAACAGTCGCTTCAATCCTGCCAAATCATGTTATCATAGCCACAATGAAGCGAGCGATTTTTTCTGTCGTTGCAGTGGCGTTGATCGCGGGTTGTGGCGGGCAAGGGCCTGCGGTCCCGAAAACCACCGCATCACAACAACCGCCTGCGATCGCGCAAAATGCTCCAACGCGCACAGGTCAGCAAAATGTTGCGCAAAATCAGCCTGCCCCAAACGGCGAGGTCGCGACCATTCCCGAAGGCGCGCGATACTCAATCGAGTGTGCACGTTATGGCGGGTCGGATCATGTGCAGCAATCACGACTCGCGAAGGAGCAAATGATCCGAAAAACAGGTCGCAAAGATTTTTATGTCGTTCACAATGCTGATCAAAGCGTTCTGTTTCTAGGATACTATACTGACATTGATCGCACCCAAGACGCAGTTGAAGCGAAGCGATCGGCCGATGATTTGGATTGGCTGGAATCATTCAAATCGCCAATGGGTGGACGCATGTTCACCCGTCCGTTAAAGGTGTCGATCGCCACCACCGATCCCGACGCCCCGGCCGAATGGGATCTGGCAAAACTCAACATCGGAAAAACCAGCGACAGCCCTGACTATAAGTTCTGGACCGTCGTGATCGCCGCCTACACCAACGACGTGCGCGACGAAAACGGCCGACCCGCCGATCGCAAACAGATGGCGGTCGACACCGTACGTGCCGCCCGCGCACAGAAAATCGAAGCCTACTACTATCACGGCGAATCAATGAGCCAGATATGCATCGGTGTGTGGCCTCGCAACGCACTCCGCGAACAGGATATGGCCAACGCCGAATCACGTAGCGAAGCCAAAGCCAACAGCGGCGAAGTGCTCGTCGTCTCTCCCGCACCGCTTGGCGATAAGTTCACCGATCAATTGCAAAGAGATCACGACGTGAAAGTCGTCCAGCCAAAGGTTGAAATCCGCGACGCATCACTGGCCAAGACGCTGGCGATGTACGACACCTACGCCGTCAATTCTGAGGCGCAAATGGTCAAGATGACCGACCCTCAAACAAAAAAGGAAGTGATTCGCCCACAGCCATCGTTCCTGACACAAATTCCGCAGTCTCAGGGCTTGCTCCCGACGCGTAACGCCGAAGCCGATCCAAACCCCACGATGATCAACCCAATCAGTCCCGGTTCAGGCAACACCGGACGTTTGCAAGGTTTGCCGCGATAGAAATTTTTGAATTTGTGATACGCGATTAAAATCCCAGCAGGGGGTGTTTTCAGATGATCATTTTGGTGGCGACTCGCAATCAGGGCAAGGCAAAAGAGTTCGCTGAAATGCTCGGCGGATCGGGTCTGGATTGGCGCGATCTATCCGCATACCCCGCTACCACTGATGTGGAAGAAACTGGGCATACTTTTCGCGCAAATGCCTGCTTGAAAGCAACTGCATACGCCATTCAAACAGGGCACTGGACAATCGCCGACGACAGCGGGCTTGAAGTCGATGCGTTGAACGGATCACCCGGCGTCTATTCTGCCCGATGGGCTGCGATGAATCACGCCGGCAACGGCGATGCTGCCAACAATCGCCTGCTTCTTCAGCAATTAAACGATATTCCGGCAGATCATCGAACGGCGCGATTCGTTTGTACGCTCGCATTGTCCGATCCACATGGAAGAACTCTATTGACAGTCCGCGATACGGTGGAAGGGCGAATCTTGCGAGAATTACGTGGATCAAACGGTTTCGGTTATGATCCGATGTTCTTGATCGACGAATTGGGACAAACGACCGCCGAACTGACTGCCGAACAAAAACATGCGATTAGTCATCGCGGTAAGGCGCTGCGTCGGATGAAGCAGTTGATGGTTGGGGTGTTGCATTAATTCGCCGCAATCAATCGCCTATCGCGGTTGGTTGGGATAGACTTGGTTTTGCCAGATTAGAACATGAATAAAATTCTCGTTGCAGTTTCGTCCGCGTTGGCCGCCGAGCGATTAATCGGTCCGGTCGGGGATTTTGCCCGTCGGCTTGGCGCCGAAGTCCTAGTGGTCCATGTGTCCCGCCCATCGGGAGGCCAGACCCGCGAGCACGAGGAAGCCGAGGGTGAAAAAGCAGTGCGCTCGCTGCAGGACGGAATCGTTTCCAAAGGTGTGTCGGTGCAGACTTTGCTGATGTTTTCCGACGACATCGCGCGGGCGATTCTCAATACGGCTGAGGAGCAGGACGCAACGCTGATTTGTCTGGGACTGACAGGTAAAAATGTATTCGCAAGATTGCTGGCGGGCAATGTGCCGGTTGAATTGATTCGCAACGCGCGCATTCCGGTGCTGCTTTTCCCGCCGGACTATAAATAACGCGGGTGGCATCTCAGGCTCGTTTTTTCAAGGGTAAACAGGATGCTAGTAGCACTGACAGGTTGTTCGGGGTTTATTGGGTCAAATACCGCTAAATCGTTGAAAAGCCTGGGGCATACGGTTCGCGGGCTGGTACGTAAAACCTCCCGTCGCGATCATCTCCAAGGCATCGTCGATCAATATGTGGTTGGCGATCAGGCGGATGATGAGAAGCTGAATGAACTGGTTAAGGGCGTCGATGTCGTCATCCATAATTCCGTCAACTGGCAAACCCGCAGCGATCCAATCGCGAACTTTAATTCCAATCTGCTTGGTTCACTGAAACTACTTGAACTGACGCGCATCGCAGGCGTACAGCAGTTTATTTTCGTCTCATCTGTTGCGGCGATCAGTGAAATCAGCGACGAGTGGGGCGGTCAAATCACCGAAACCCACCCGACCTGGCCGGCATCGCTTTACGGCGCCTATAAAGCTGCGATGGAAGCGCACATCAAGGCGTATCACCACAGCTTCAAAATGAACACCAGCGCCTGGCGACCCGCAGCGGTCTACGGCGTCGCACCGCAGATCGAGCGATCGCAATGGTCGGGGATCATTCACGAAGTAAAACAAAACCACCCAATTGATGTCGCTAACGGCGGGAAAATCACGCATGTGCAGGATGTAGCCGACGCGCTTGCATTGGCGGTGGGCGACGAAAAATTGGCCGGCGAAATTTTTACCATCGTCGATGCCTATATTTATTGGCAGCAGGTGGCGATGATCGCCAAAGAATTAACGGGATCGCAATCCGATATCGCCGATCGCATGGGCAATGGCCCGAAGAACCAGTTTGATTGCAGCAAGGCGATTGCGTTCTTCGAGCGTCACGGCAATCATATCGCCTTGCGACGCGGGTTAGACGGCGTTCGCGAGTATGTCGAAAAACTGCTTCAATGCAGCTAGGCAGTCTTCTGGGAAGGTATTTATGAAAAAGTGGATGATCGCCGCCGCAGCGGCCAGTGCATTGTTGTCGGCGGGTTTGGTCAATGCGCAGACGGTGGATGAACGATTCATCGCCGGTTACGCCGCCGCTGTGCTCGAGCGCGAGTTTTCGCTCAAAAGCGCAGGTTTGCAGGTTGTCGGATCGGAAGTGCGTTATCCGGCTCGTGGCTTTGGTACGTTAGAAAAACAGCAGTTGATCAAATCGCTTGGTTCGATTCCCGGCGTATCAAAAGTGACATTGGTTGAAGAAGCAGCAGTGGTCGAACAAAGCGCCACCAAGCCCGTTGCCGTCGGGGATCCCGGTGAAAAGCCTTCCCCGATTTACAAACCCAGCGACGAACCGCTTACATTTTATCTCGATACAGGACGCTTGTTTGAACCGCTGATTGCCGATCCGCGATGGCCTCACTTTTTTGCCAGCTATCATTATTACGATCAGTCCGGCGTCGATATCGAACACGTCGGTTCGGTTGGCTTCGGCGAAACAATCGCATTAATGCGCAAAAGCTATGCTGCTAACCTTCGCATTGAAGGCGGCATCCAGGCGGCGGTGTTTGCGATCTTTGATCTCAATTCCGACTCATCCGATCTGGTTAATGCCGATTATTTTGTCGGCCCGTACGCGGCTTTTCGCTACGGGGATTTTTCGGTGATCGGGCGCGTGTTTCATCAAAGCTCACACTTGGGCGATGAGTACCTGTTGCGTCCCGATGTCGACGGTACTGGCCGGGTCAATCTGAGCTACGAAGGCGTCGACATGCTGCTCAGCTACGAATTGCCCCTCGGTTTCCGCATCTATGGCGGTGCGGGCTATCTGTTCGATCAGGAGCCAGCCGATTTGGAACCGTGGTCCGCGCAATACGGATTTGAGTTTCGCAGCCCCGAAACCTTTTTTGAGGGTTCAGTTCGTCCCGTTCTCGCTGCCGATTTTCAGCACCGTGAGGAAAACGATTGGGAATTGGATCTCTCCATCCGCGCCGGCGTGCAGTTTGAGGACCCAGGCCGATTCAGCCAAAAAATGTTGTTCTTGCTTGAGTATTACGACGGCAGCAGCCCGAACGGGCAGTTCTATGCCGAACGGATCACGTATTACGGCGTGGGCTTGCACTTTTACTTCTAAGTGTGATAAACCGCGATCGCGGGTCTGCAGCCTTCACGGTTTGGCCGATGCTTTGGCTTTCTTATAACGCTCGAGTTGTTCTTTCATGAACGTGTCATCGGGCAGCAGTTGCAGTGCTTTCGTTTCAATTTCGATCGCTTCGTCGATCTGGCCGAGACGAAACTTTGTCTCTGCCAGTGTATCCATGAAACCGGGTTCTGCGGGTTTGGCTTTGACGGCGGCCTCGGCGTTTGATAGTGCTTCTTCTAATTTTCGACCCGACCTTGCGAGCAACCACGCGAGATCGTTTTGGTGGACCGGATCATCAGGTTCAGCGGCGATTTTTTCTCTCTGCCGGGCGTACACGCGCTGGAAATAAGTATCAACTTTGTCAGCCGGTGCGGACTGCTGAATTGTTGAAATCACATCCAGAAAAATCGCCATATCAGTTGTTTGGTGGCCGAGCAGTTCAGCGGTCTGTTGTTCGATCGCTTTTTCGTCCTTCCGCAATTCAGCGTCTTTCATCCGATGCCAAGTTACCTTGGCGCGCACTTCATTAGCAGGCCAGGCTTCGGTGAGATTGCCCCGATTGAGCGCGAATCCGTCGCCTTCATTTCGATCAATTGCGCGTTCAAGCAACTTCGCAGCCTCTGCGTGCAAATCCAAACTCGCAGTCAGATCATACATTGTGAGTAACATGGACGTAGTGGTGTCGGTGGTGGAATCACCGCCGGTTTCGAATGCACGTTGGATCAGAGGTTTGGCACTGTGCATATCGCCTGATGCTAGGCGTTGGCGGCCTAACAACAGCAACAGGGGCGGTGATGCGTTTTTTTCCTCAATTACATTGGTGGCAGCCTTCCAATTTTCATCCATGACTGTGATCATTGCGACATTCCATTGCACTACGGGCGACTTTTCCTGGCTAAGCACGCGCACCAGTACTTGTGCGCCGTCAGGGGCAGACAGGCTTATTTGGTGCAGAATGCCGGTTCGCTCGATCTCACTTCTGTTGCCATACTCTTTTAGTATGTTCGTTGCGATGGCTGAATCACCGGACCGTGACCAAGGCAATTTCGTAAGAAGAATTTGCGCGGTTGTCGATATCGCTAATTTCGGGGAACGTGTCGCAGCAACCAGTTTATCCCTCGCCCGATCACCCTCCCTGAGCAGCGCTTCTTCAGCTTTTACACGCACCTGCGGGTCTTTATCGCCAAGACTTTTGATCAGCAGATCGATCGGATCATCACCCGCTAAAACCGTCGCTGCGAGCAGCATTAAAAGCAGGCTTGTTCGGGTGGATATCCCCATGGCAGTATCCTAGGCATTTACGGGCGTTATTAGCAAGCAAATTAGACGCGAAAATGACGCACCTACAGTGGCTTAGTAGGTACTTTTCGGCGATAATAAATCCATGACTCAGGACGGAACGCCCCCAGCTACGGACAGCTACGATGAATCGCAAATCAAGGTCTTGTCGGACGTGGAACACGTGCGCACAAGACCGGGCATGTACATCGGTGGGTACAACCCCCGTGGCCTGCATCATCTGGTTTATGAAATCGTCGATAACTCGATCGATGAAGCTTTGGCGGGCTTCGCCAAGCACATCGAAGTGAAGATCAATGCCGATGGCAGTTGCACTGTCAGTGACGATGGGCGCGGCGTGCCGGTCGGCAACCATCCACAGATGAATCTCCCCACGGTTGAAGTGGTCTTCGCAACACTCGCGGCAGGAGGAAAGTTTGAGCACAACGCCGCATCGGCGTACAAAACATCCGGCGGATTACACGGAGTCGGTGCGTCGGTCGTTAATTTCGTATCCGAATGGATGGAAATCGAAGTCGCCCGCGAGGGCAACGTCCATCACATGGAGTTCGAGCGCGGCATTCGCAGCAAGCCGCTTAGCATCATCGGCAAAGCCGCCAAAACTGGCACGAAAGTGTCATTCAAACCCGATACGACGCTATTTCCTGATACGAATTTTATCCACGAAACACTCGCTAATCGTCTGCGTGAACTGGCGTTTTTGAATGCCGGTGTCGAGATCGCATTTGAAGACGAACGCGTGAACAAGCGCGACGTCTACCGCTTTGAAAAAGGGTTGACCGAATACGTTCAATTTCTCAACGAGGGCAAGACGTCGCTGTCGGGGGTGATGTCGTTTGCGAAATCCGATCCTACTACGTTGATCGAAGTTGAAATCGCGATGCAGTACAACGATGGATACAACGAAACGCTCCTCACCTTCGCGAACAACATCAATAATCACGACGGCGGTACGCATCTCAGTGGTTTCAAGACGGCGCTGACCGGCACGATCAATCGGTACGCTGAATCCAAAAATCTGATCAAAAATGATGTGCGTCCCAGCGGCGATGATCTGCGTGAAGGTCTGGTCGCAGTTATTTCGGTGAAATTGCCCGAACCGTCGTTTGAATCGCAAACGAAAGATAAGTTGCTGAATCCGGAGGTTGAATCATTTGTGCAAAGCGCGATGAATGAGCGGTTGGCTGCCTATCTGGAGGAAAATCCGAAGGAAGCCCGGACGATCATCGAAAAGGGAATGCTGGCGGCAGAGGCGCGAGAAGCGGCACGCAAGGCGCGGGAATTGACTCGTCGCAAAAATGCACTCGAAGGCAATTCATTGCCCGGAAAGCTAGCGGATTGTCGAAGTAAATCGAACGTTGATACAGAGATTTTTCTAGTCGAAGGTGATTCGGCAGGTGGATCCGCCAAGCAAGGGCGCGACAGTGAAATCCAGGCGATTCTCGCGCTCAAGGGTAAAATCCTGAATGTCGAAAAAGCCAATCTGGTGAAGATGCTCGGACATGAAGAAATTCGCACGATCATCTCGGCGCTGGGATGTGGGATTCGCGATGATTTTAATCTCGAAAAGCGACGCTACGGCAAGATCGTCATCATGACCGACGCCGATGTGGATGGCAGTCATATTCGCACGCTGCTGCTTACCTTTTTCTTCCGGCATATGCAGGAATTGATCCGCGCCGGTTTCATATATGTTGCCCAGCCGCCTTTGTACAAAATCACCCGCAAGAAAAAAGTCGATTACGTCTTGAACGACGCCGACATGCAGCGGATTTACGTCGATCTCGGCACCGATGGCACGACGTTATTAGTTCGCGACGATCACGGCGGGGACATCCGCCGAATCACCGGCGACGAATTACGACAGGTATGCGTGATTCTTGATCGGTTGTCATCGTTGGTCACGGTGATCGAACGCCGCGGGATTGATTTCGCGTCGTTCCTGGGTCGCCGGGATAATGACGGGCATCTGCCTTTTTTCCGTGTCATCCATCACGGCGCGGAGCATTTCTTCCATCAGCAACCGCAGCGGGATGCGTTTCTTGAATCCCATGGTGTGCCCCTTACGGACGTGGTGACGCCAACGAGTGCTGACGTCTCAAAATCAACCAAAATTCAGGAATTACACGAGGTCAAGGAACTTGAAAAACTGTTCACGCAGATGGCCGGTTTTGATCTGGCGATCGATGACTACTACCTGACACAGGAAGAAAGTGTCAGCGGCGAAAAACTGACGACCCGCTACGCGTTGATCCAAGACGAAAAAACGACCAATGTGCCCGGCGTCGGCGATATCATGGATTCGATCGAAGCCCTCGCCAAACACGGCATGGAAGTGGGACGATTCAAAGGTCTGGGTGAAATGAATCCCGAAGAATTGTGGGAAACGACCCTAGATAAAACCAAGCGCGTACTGCTTCGCGTGACACTTCAAGAAGCGGTCGAAGCCGAGCGGTTGTTTAGCGTGCTGATGGGTGAAGATGTCGAACGCCGCCGCCAATTCATTGAAGATCATGCGTTGGAAGTGAAGAATTTGGATGTGTAGCATCCGTGGTTCGTGGTTCGTGGTTCGCGGTTCGGGATTCGGGGTTCGTGAAGAAAGCCAGCGTTGATCGGTGTGATCGGTGACATCTGTGGTTTGTATTGATTGCAGGATGAAATATGGCTGAGCGCGTGACGATTCTTGGTGATGGGGCGATGGGTATAGTCTGTTCGATTCTGCTGCGCCAAGGCGGGCACGATGTGACGATGTGGGGGGCGTTTGAACAGTCTATCGAACGCCTTTTACAGGATCGCGAACAACGCAAATTACTGCCCGGTGCCCGCATTCCAAACGAAGTGCGTCTGACCGCCAATGAGCAGGATTGTTTCAATGGCGCGACGATGATCCTGTCTGCTATCCCAACTCAATATATCCGGGCGACGTGGAAGCGGTTGAAGCCGTTCGTGCCTGCCGGTGTGCCGATCGTATCGGTCGCCAAAGGGATCGAGATCGATACCTTGCTGCGGCCTACTCAGGTCATCGGCGATGTGCTGGATCATGCACTGGGTAAAAAACAAAACGATCTTGCCGTGCTGTCGGGTCCTAATATCGCCGCGGAGATCGCGCGGTATTTACCAGCAACGGCCGTCGTCGCTTCCGGCGCTGAAGATGTCGCCCGCCGTGTGCAGGAAGCGATGAGCACGCAGTGGTTCCGAATCTATACAAACAACGACACGATCGGCGTTGAACTCGCCGGCGCGACAAAGAACGTCATCGCGATCGCAGCGGGTATTTTGGACGGGCTTGGTGCGGGGAATAACGCCAAAAGTGCATTGGTCACACGTGGCTTGGTCGAAATCACGCGGCTGGCGGTTGCGATGGGTTCACAGGCGGCGACATTTGCTGGATTGGCGGGGGTGGGCGATCTGATTACGACCTGCGTCAGCCCCGAAGGCCGCAATCGCACGGTTGGCGAACAAATCGGCAAAGGCAAAAAGTTGGCCGAAATATTAGCGGGCATGGAAAGCGTGGCAGAGGGTGTGCCCACCACCAAAGCCGTTCGGGCATTGGCGCAGCGGTACAAGGTGGAAATGCCGATCACCGAAGAAGTCTACGCTGTACTGTTTGAAAACAAAGACGTTTTGACCGCGCTCACCCACCTGATGACTCGCGACCCCAAACCCGAAACCGCGCGATAAGCCCCCGATAATAGGCGTGAGCAAATCTATTTCAGCTCACTGGGAGAAACGGGCATCAGCAGGCTGAGGGCCTGTTTTTCTTCACGTGTCAGCGACGATTCATCCAGAATATCCCACAACAAATCCTGACGCTGCGTGGCGGTCAAATTGTCGAACTGGCGTGAGACTATCAATACATGCAGGTTCGACTGGTACCCGTCGCTGATATCAACAGTGTCGTGCGGAAAGCGAAGTCGGAAGACCTGTTCAAGCTTGTTTTTCATCGCGGTTTGACCTGTTTTACCGCGACCGCTTGTTTTTTGTGCTGAAGCCATTGTGTCACATCATTTCTGGTTGTGATCCAACCACAAATAAATGCGTCTTGCCGAATCAACGAAATCCTCAGCATCAGCGTTTAGTGCATCCGCAGGATCATATCGCCAACTCGGTTTCCAGCGGTTAACGATCCCAAAAACTCGCGACCTAGATCGCTGCGCTTGAGCATGGCCAGCCATCCCGGACGCAATGATAACAACGCTTCAAGCCCGTGTTGGTAAATTATCGCCTCATTCACTTCTATTTTCGCAGTCAATTCTGCGAGTGTCATGCAATCGTACATCTCCATCATGCAGGCTTTAATCTTGCATTCGACAGCATAGCCTGCCAAGTACATTGCGCCGCGAGAGTGATTTCCACGCTGCTCGCGCCAACCTGCGGTCCCCGCGCGACCCAACAATCGCTCGGCGTCTGCGAGGCGTTTCGCCGCAGCTCGTCTCTGATCCACGCGTCCATGAAAATCGCGTCGGCTCATTACAGCTGTTATCCCAAATGCTTGATGATCTCGTCACCAAACTCGCTGCACTTGATCTTCTTGGCACCGTCCATCAGGCGGGCGAAATCGTAGGTAACGGTCTTGTTGGCGATCGCTTTTTCCAAGCCCACCAGGATCGCGTCGGCCGCTTCCTGCCATCCGAGGTGTTCGAGCATCATCACGCCCGACAGAATGACCGAACCGGGGTTGACCTGATCGAGATTGGCGTATTTGGGTGCGGTGCCGTGAGTCGCCTCAAAAATCGCGTGGCCAGAGACGTAATTGATATTCGCGCCCGGTGCGATGCCGATCCCGCCGACTTGCGCCGCCAGTGCGTCAGAAAGATAATCGCCGTTCAGATTCAGCGTGGCGATCACGTCAAAATCTTCGGGACGTGTCAGCACTTGTTGCAGCGTGATGTCGGCAATCGCGTCTTTGATGACGAGTCCCGCACCGGGTTTGCCTTCGGGGATTTTGCACCATGGGCCACCGTCGATTTCGACCGCACCGAACACGCTCTTGGCGAGTTCATAGCCCCAATCACGGAACGCACCTTCGGTGAATTTCATGATGTTGCCTTTGTGGACGAGCGTGACCGATTTCTTATTGTGCTTGATCGCGTATTCGATCGCGGAGTAGATCAATCGCTGGCTGCCTTGTTTGCTGACGGGCTTGATGCCCACGCCGACCTGCAATGATTCATCCGTGCCATGTCCAACTTGCTGGTGCCATGTCGCGATTTTTTCGGTGCTACCAAAGCGCACCTTGGCAAATCCTTTGGGATCGGCTGATTTCAAAAACTCCAGCACCTTTGCCGCTTCGGGCGTGCCTGCGGCGTATTCGATGCCGGCGTAGATGTCTTCGGTGTTCTCGCGAAAGATCACCATGTCCACTTTTTCAGGATGCTTCACCGGCGACGGAACGCCCGTGAAATAACGCACCGGACGCACGCAAACATACAAATCCAGGAGCTGCCGCAGCGCAACGTTGAGTGACCGAATCCCGCCACCCACCGGCGTGGTCAGTGGACCCTTGATGCCGACGAGATATTTCTGAAACGCTTCAACGGTTTCATCGGGCAACCAATTTTTGGTCTGATTGAACGCTTTTTCACCGGCCAGCACTTCTTTCCAGACGATTCTGCGTTTTCCGGCGTAGGCTTTTTCAACCGCAGCATCCAGCACCCGCACGCTCGACCGCCAGATATCCGGGCCTGTGCCGTCACCTTCGATGAAGGGGATGATCGGATCGTTGGGAACGTTTAGAACGCCGTTGTTGCAGGAGATGATATTGCCAGCCATGAGTGTGATGCTCCGAAAAAAGTGTCTAAGTTGTCGTGTTCAATTTGAGTCAGGTAATTATGATGATTGCCGCGTAAAGCTCAACCGTTTGACACGGGTTAATCTACCGCGTCGAGTTGAATCGTGTGCATGACGGGCGCGACGGCTTGATTGATGGCGTCAGTGAGTGCGGCGTGTTTTTTACGCAAGACTGCCTCTGTCGCATCAAAGGCCGGATCGTTGCCGACCTGTGCGCGTTCGTCGCCGAGGGAATGGATGATACCTTTGACCATTCGCGTTTCGTAAGCCTGTTTTTCGCGGATTTTTCGCTCGACTAAATTGAACGGCTCGCTAAACGGGTTCTGAATAAAATCGTTGGCAAGATTGACGCCCGCTTTCAGCGCTTCGGCGGTGTATTCTTTACTCGTCGGTCCCCACGTAACGCGATATTTTTTAGAGGGTGCGTTTTTGGCGATCAACGTGAAGCGATTGAGGTCTTGGTTGAACGGAAAGAACGCGATCACTTCTGATGTCGCCATCGTCGTGGCGGGTTTTCCACCGAAACAGAAGGGATAGATGCTGCTTTCGATTTTCACCGCACCAGCTTCGACGGATTGGATTTTATGACCAGCAGATGCTTCAGCTTTGCTGGCAGCGAGATCAACTGTGATCGTCGCGATTTCACCATCCAACTCCATCGCTTTCAAAAAGGCATACGCCATCACCAGGTGTCCACTGGCGGCGGGGTGGTAGCCGTCGCCGCCGCAGATTGAGAAGTCGTTGCCGAACTTTTGCTTGGTCTTCGTCGTGACGTTGATCAACGGATCGTGGAGGTTTGCGAAACCGCTGCCCGTTGCGTCGGCGACTTCTTTTGCGGTGTCACGAAGAGCAGCAAGCGTCTGATTATAAACCTCCGGCGACGGCCCGCGTTTGAAGGCCGTGGTATCGACCGCGCCAGGAGAACCAATAATCACCCGCACGCCCGCCGACTTAAACTGCTCAACGATATTTGTTGTCGTCGTGCGGTACCGATCGCGGGTGTTGTCGTCGATTGCTTTGTAGGCACCGTCATTCATGCCGTAGCAGGTTGTTGCGAGGGTGGGTTTGAAGGGCAGGACATCATTCTTCATGCGTGACAGAAATCCATTTGAAGCTTCGCCGCTCCACCCGAACTGCATCACGTCCACTTTTTTGGGTTGGCACATGCGCAGGTAGCATTCGATGAATACGCTGTATTGGCGCTGTTCGGTGATTGAATCGCCGACGATCGCGAGGCGGTCGCCGTCCTTTAGGATGGATTCACCATAACTGCGCGAGGTTGTAATAAGCGCCATCAGCGCGATTGCAACAACTTGGCACCAACGAAAGTGATTCAAGTTTTGCTTCATGGGATGGTCAGTTCCTTCGGTCCAACGATACCGATCGTGAAATCGTCGGCGGGATTATCCTTGAGAAACGCATTGACGCGATCAAGGGTGATGGCATCAATCGCTGCGATGATTTCATCAATCGTTCGCAGGCGCCCACGCACGATAAAGTCGTGGGCGATCGCGCCCGAGCGACTGGATGTGCTTTCACCGGACATGATCGTGCTGGCTTTGAGTCCAATTTTGGCGCGGTCGAGTTCCGACTGCGTAATGCCGTCACTTAAGCGTTTTAGTTCGATGACGAGTTGTTCGAGTGTTTGCTGGGCGCGTTCGTTGCTTGTGCCTGCATATCCAAATACGCCCGCATGTCCGGGCAATGAACTGTAGCTGGCGCTGACGGAGTATACGAGGGCTTTCTTCTCGCGAATTTCGGTGAAAAGACGGCCACTCATCCCGCCTGCGAGCGCTTCGATCGCAAGCCGTGCCGCGTAATAATCGGGGTGCGTTTCGTCGATGATCGGATAGGCAATCCCGATGTGTGTTTGCTCGCTTTGTTGTTGTTCAAAGTGATAGCGGCGCTGCACATTCGGACCTTGCACTTTTTGCGGTGCGGGCGCCGACCAGTCGCCGAAGTGCTGCTCCGCTAGTTTCGCAAATCCGTCTAAGTCCACGTCTCCAGCGATCGCCAATACCGCGCCGTCAGGCACATATCGCGATTGATAGGCATGACGAATGTCGCCGATCGTGAGAGATTCAAGATCCTGCTTGACCCCCATCGTGTTGCGACCAAATGGCCAAGGCCAGAAGCATTCGCGAAGGTGGATCATCAGCTTTTGACGCGGATCGTCATCAATGCCTTCGATGCTCTGGACCGCTAGATCGCGTGCGGGTTCAAATCCTTCAGCTGGCAGGTGCGCCCGACGGACGATATCGGCGTAAATCGGCAGGCCTTGCAACACCGTCTCAGACAAAGCGGCGCAAGCAAATCGTGAATTGATGATCGCTGCGGTGCTGGACCGTTGCAGACCTAGGCGATCAAGGTAGTCGGTTAGCTGACGGCTGTCGCGTGATCCTGCACCGCGAAGGACCAGTTCGGACAACACGTTCGCAATTCCCGATTTACCGACCGGATCATTTGCACCGCTGGCGGGTAGGATCAGCGACATCGCCGCCGATTTCACGCCGGCCATGCGTTCGGCGACGACGGTCAGACCATTATTGAGACGGTGCAGCAAAAAAGCTTGGGGCAATGCGCGACTCCTGATAGGTGGGAAATTGTATCGCCAAACGGCAGTCGACGCATCCTGATCCGCTTAGATACGGTGCGGTCATTGATTACGACTTGATTTGAACCAAAACCAGCCGCCCGGCGCGACGCCGGGCGGCGGGGAATTTTAATTTGGTACAAGCTACGGCCTCAGACCGCAGATTACTTCATCGCCGCTTCGATCGCGTCTTTGAAGTCTTTTTCCTGTTTCAAACCGACAAACTTCGCGGCCACCTGACCGTCTTTGAACAAGATGACCGTCGGGATCGCGTTGATTTGGTATTTCATCGAGATATCGCGGTTGCTGTCCGTATCAACTTTGCCAACCTTCGCGCGGCCTGCGAATTGCGTGGCGATCTTGTCAATCGTCGGGGCAAGCGCTCGACAGGGCATGCACCACTCGGCCCAGAAATCGACCAGCACAGGTTCGCTGGATTGCAGGACTTCGGCGTCAAAATTGGAATCAGTAAACTCTTTCACATTTTCATTGGCCATGGATAACTCCTAAGTGCTTTTTCTTAAACAGATTGCAACTGAATGTTAGGAATGGTTACTGCGGGTGTCAAACCGAGGCCAATCATGGGCAATATCGGACGGCTGCGTATCGGGGGACGAACCATTCAACCCGACTGCCCGATCACGCCGATATGAATCAAGATGGAATGGGCATGGTTAGCATTTGGGCTGGTGGCCGGTTTTGCGGTGCTTTCGCTTTTAGGAAGCGAACGCCAGCGTCGTATCGACCAGTTGCCCAAACCCGCCGCCACGATTGAAGAACCTGCCGACAGCACCTAATCACGCCACGCCACATCTTGTCTCTTTACCCCTAATTTTCGCGCATACATCGGTGGTTGCGCCTATACTCATCTGGATGATCGGTCTGCACTGGACGCAGCGTATCATCCCGTTAGTACGATCAAGACGCATGTCTAATTGAGGTGGAACATGGAATCAGAACATCAACCCGTCGCGGCAGATAAAACAGTTTCATTGACATGGATCTACCCGGTCGTGTTTCTACTAGCACTGGGTTTGCTGGCACTCGGCGTTTATCTGGCAGCCACCAATCGCGGCTGGACGATGCTGGCAGCGGGGGCATTGAGCGTGGTGGGCGTGTTAATCGCTTGGCCGATCGCGGTCGCGTTTGGATCGCGCGGGCAAATTCGTCAATCCATCGAATTATCTATGACGCCAATCCATGAGCGCATGGAGCAATTCTCGGTCATGCTGAATGAGATTCAGGACACACAGTTGCTAAGCGATCGTGCCAAGTCAGTTGCCTACCGTGAAAAAGACCGTGAAGCCGTCCGCCGAGCGATACAGGAGGATATTTCCAGACGCGATTGGGAAGGCGCGCTGGTGTTGGTTAATGAAATGGATACTGCGTTTGGCTATAAGCAGGAAGCCGAACGGATTCGCGAGGAAATCAACCAGAAATTCGCAGAACACATTCGTCGCCAGATCGCAGCCGGCGTGGCGCTGATCGATCGACATACCGCCAGCCAGCAGTGGGCGGCGGCGTTCCGCGAAGCCGATCGGTTGCAACAACAATTCCCGACGATTGAAGAAGTGCGTAGTCTTCCAAGTGACATTGAATTGCGTCGTCAGGCGTACAAGCAGAAATTACTGGATGATTACAACGACCGTATGGCCGCTAAGGACGTGGACGGCGGGATCGCGGTCGTCCGCAAGCTGGATTTTTATCTGACGCCTGAGGAAGCTTCCGGCATGCAGGAATCGGTGCGGAATCTGTTTAAGGACAAGATCAACATGCTTCGCGATCAGCTCGCTGAAGCGATTCATCAAAGTCGTTGGGCTGATGCCCATCGCATCGCCGAGACGGTGGTCCGCGATTTCCCGAATACGCAGTTGGCGAAGGAATGCCGCGAAAAATCAGAAAGCTTCCGACGTCGCGCCGGCGACGCGGCGGGGGTTGCGGCACCGGTGTAGGGAAGGTCATTGCACTCTCAAACTCAAGTTGGCGACGCGAGCGCTGTCGCCACAGGGGTTGATGGAGTGGATTGCCGTCATTTTTTAGACCTCGCAGGTTTTTGCTTGACACGCTACGTTCGTGGGTGATATTGTTGCACCTCAGGAGAGCGAACCGTCGTCAGCCCACGATTCAAGCGGCTGAAAATTTCAATACATTTTAATTGTTCCAGCCGGATTGTTGCGCAGTGTCGCATCGCAGACGTTCCACACGTCGCATGTCGCGCAATTCGGATTGGCGGGAAAGGACTCCCATGAATCTCAGCTGTTTTGCTGCAATTTCAACCTTATCAATCGCATCGAGCGTGTTAGCAGTTGGCAATGTTCCTGCGGACAGCCATACCGTGTTTGACGGTACTGAACTTAGTAGTACGTGGGATGTCGCAGGATGGCTCGAAATTATCGCGGGTGATTTTTCCCCGGATACACTGACAATCGTCGGCGGCATAAATCCTTCAGACGGGTTGGTTGATGTCAACGGCGGTTCTTTCGGTCCCGGCGCGATTGATTTGCAGTCCGGAGGGAGATTGAATCTAAATATCGGTGGGTCGGCAGGCACAGTAACAAATGACGGCACGATCCGTGCGGCGGTTGGACCGTTCGCAATCACCACGCTCAACAATATCGGCAGCCTGCACACCACTGCCACAGGCGCGACCATCAGTATCACGAATTACAACGGTACCGGCGGCGAACAAATCGGCGGCATCGGAACCGTAAGTGTCACCAATATTGGTATCGGCGTCGGCGTGATCCTGCCCGGCGATCTGGATGTCTCAGCGCCGGCAGTCGGCACCTTGACTGTTGAATCGGCCGACACGCTTACGATGTCGTTGCTGACAATTAATATTGCGGATCTCGGCTCGTTGACAGCAGACAAACTGCTCGTCACGGGATCGGTTTCGCTCGCGTCTGCCGTTTTGAACATCAACGGTGCCGCCGATACTGGTCCCACGATTGACGCCGATGGCGAACTGACGACGGGCGCGGAGTTTATCATCCTCGATTCAACCGCGGCGCTGACCGATGAGTTCGCAGGTGTAGCAGGCGACGGTTTGGAGGTACGCAACGGATCAAATGACTTGATCGGCAATTTCACGGTCGATTATCGTGAGTCGCTTGGTCAAGTCGTGCTGGTCTATCAGCCCGTACCCGAACCGGCGGGGTTGATGCTAGTCGCAGGGGCCTTGGGTATGTTCATGCGTCGTCGCGTGAGGCATTAATGCGGATCGCTGATTAGCTCTAGATTCCGATCGACAACCGACATCGGGCTTGACCAGACCAGCAAAAACATCGCTTCGCGAGCCAGTCGCTGGGCGGGGTGATCGAGTCGTAAACCTGAACCCTTGTAAAGCGTTATT
>JBBQXB010000046.1:0-26723 GCA_038210015.1 Tepidisphaerales bacterium | reverse complement strand
GAGGTATTTGTGCAGATCGTTTGATCCGCCGAGTGTGCGACCGGTGAAGGCGTCGAATTTGCGGCGTCCGACCGATTGCAGCACGCTTGGGCTGTATTGATTGACATCGAGCAATTGTCCTTCGCCGCGTGCCTGAATGCTGTTAAGCGATGTGCTCGCTGAGATCAGTACTTCTCTCAAACCTAGTCCGTCGGTCGCAACGATATTGTTGGGGTTATTAAATGCGACGGATGAGATGTATGAATTAATGATCCCGAATCCGCCTCGCACGTCGATGGCGTTGAAGTCGCCGGTGAGGATGCCGCTTCCGATGATCCCGCCGTTGCCGATGAGTCGGATGGTTCCGATGCTATATTCGATAACGTAAGGTTCACCCACCACTGGCGGGGTTTGGAAGTCGATGATAATTGGCACGGTCACCGGTGGTAGCGGCGTAAGTTGCGTGATATCAGTAGGAGTGGAGATTTTAGCGCCGATGATCGATCCGTTGAGGAGAACGATGTCACGGATTGTCCCTTCAGAACCGATCGTGCCGCGAATATCGGCGTTACGGCCGATGATTTGTCCGAGGTATGATTCTTCGCTGCCCTTTGCGAAGATTCCGCCACCAATGACCAGACCCGTGCCCGCGGAAGCGACACCTTCGCCGATTTCAACGCGTTGGATCGAGGTGCCTACAACCGCGCCTGCGATACCCTCGAATATGGAGGGATCGTTGGTGGCGTCGGCGTTGGCGCGGATCAGACCGGCGACGTCGCCGATATTGATATCCCCAATCGCTTCACGCGAGAAGATTTCCAGTACAGGCCCCGCGACATTGATGCCGTAGGAATAATCGTTGAACGGATAAGTTTGGGACGGCAGGTTGCTGTTGGCCAACACCTTTGATGCGGTGTGGCTCTTGATATATGACGTCGATTGGGCATTGAACGTGCCGAGTGTGTCGGCATCGACACCGACGATTTCACCCTTGGTGTTGTTGGTTACATTCGTCAGATTCGTGCCGGTGATCTGCATCACGTTGATCGGTGCACGGCCTGTGAAGGTGATCGCATTGGGAACTGTTACTACACGGTTGATGCCCGTTGCGGGTAATGCCGGGTTCGGGGCAGTGGCGCGTTCGAACTCGACGACATCGCGCTCTTCGTCATAGACGACAGCAGTCCCGTCACCTGCAGTGATAAGTTCAGAGATATCGAATGACCCCACCGTATTGGTTGCAACAACATTGAGGCTTAGATCGCTTGCAAGTTTGATTAGTACGACGCCGCCGGATTCGCGCACGCCGTACGGGGTGAGCGTGAGTTGCCCGGGGGTCACAATTGTTTCGCCAGTCGTTGGATCAACTGTGCTGGTACTGGTAGGAGTGATGGTGGCTTGTGCGCCGGAATCATCCGTTAGAGTGATGCTCTGTCCGGGTTGAACGACGATGTCTGTCGTGATAGAAGCGCCAAAGAATGGGTCGCGATAAACGATCCCGCCGACTTTGATGTACTTAACATTTCCGCCAGGGCCGGTGTAGAGGCCGGGCCCGCCGGTAAGTGCGGTTCCGAAATCGCCGGTCACTTGGATCAGGTCAATGAACCCGTCCTGCCCACGATTGTCTGCATTCGCGATGAATTGCGGATCGCCTGGGATTGAATTGGCGATGATCGTGCCGATAGCGCCGTTGGCGACGAAATTGCCAAGCAAAGCCCCGTCGGCCTGAATGCGCTGGTAGTCGAAACCGACCGCATAGCCTGGGACTGCGCCGTCGTCATCGACGGCAGCGTCGTTGATTGCCAATGCGCCGTCTGAATCGACGAACCCGACGGTCCCGCGTGGGACGATCAGGTTGACGCCTCCAATGTTTCCGCCGTGCAGGTGACGAAGATTTCCGCGCGATGCTTGTACCGGCGTGGTATCGGAACCGGACAGATCACCGGTCGCATTGACTGCGCCGATATCGCCGGTGCGGGACAGTACGCCAAAACCGTTGGTGCCAGAAAGGGCAAGCGCAGCGCCAGATCGAATGCCGCCGATCGCGACTTCTCCGTATTCGGAAAGGCTGAGGATGTAATCAGATCCACCGAGGCTACCACCCGTGCCGGTGAAGGTAGAATTTCCTGCGATTGCAACGACAAAGCGGTAGGTTCCGGGCAGGTCAGCGGTGAACTGGAACGCCTGATTTTGTCCGGCACCCGCGTTATCGGCATAATCCGAGGCGACCAGTCGGCCAAGCGGATCAAAGATGCCAACGTTGCCTGCATTATCTGTAGAGAACAGTTGAACGACGAGACGTTGACCAGCGATCAGCGGGACAGAGTAGTTGTCCACGCCATCAAGACCGCCTGAAAAATCAATAGATTGTGTCAAACCGGTGACGAAACTGCCCCCGGATGACCCATATTGCGTGCTCGTGGCTTCGTTGTTATTGAGACCGACCGAGGTGATTTCGCCAGCAAGGAAGTCGATGTCATTAATGGAGGCCGCCGAGAGTCCTTCGACCTCAGCGAACGGCCCGATGATGCCTTGCACTTGCGGATTGTTTACGACAAACACCGAAGCGCGGAACTCATCGACCGTGCGTACGTTGCCCAGCTTGCCGCCTACGCGGACTTCAACGCCGGTGGTGTATGAGGGTTCATCACTGGCGGTACCGATCGCGCCGTTGGAGAGCAGATTCCGCAGGTCTCCGCCGATAAAGATGTTGTTGGCGATGAAGTTCGTGCCGGAGTAAGTTCCGTTGGCGTTTCCTGTCAGGAAATCGTTGGCGTAGAGTGTTTCAAGATTACCGTCGATGAAGACGCGTCCGGTGATGGTGCCGCCGATGAGAATGCGTCCCATGGAGACGCCTGGTGCGGTTTGGATACCGGCGTAGATGCCTTTGCTCGCCGGGCGTACGCCGTAGTCACCGCGATAGCTGTTATAAAGGATCGGGATGTCGGCTTCGTCTGTGCCATCAATCGCAGCGACGTCTTTAGTGCGCGCGCCGATGTATACCACGCCGCCACCGTCGGGGACGATGCGGATTGGGGCGAATAGCGGATCAAACGTGCCGATCTGAATATCGCCGACGTTTCCGCTATACGGGGTAACGAGTCTGCCTGGACCTGTGATCTGTGCAATGCTGATGCGCGCATCGTCCGAGGCATCAACGACATAAATGTGGAAAAGGTCTGCCCCATCGATCACCGGCGCAGGTACGCCCGTGACTGGTGGCGGGGGAGCTGGCACGAGATCGCGGATCACGACCGAGTTGTTCGAGGGTCGCACGCGAGCGGCGATGAACTCGGCAACGATGTCGCCTGTGAGAGAAATACGAATAATATTGTCGTTTGCATCGATGTAATCGAAGGTGTCACCGCCCTGAAGGGTGGTGAGCATCCGTCGGGACTCGAGGGGTTCGACACAACTGGAGACGGCGCGGCGAATTGCCGCTGCGCGCGAGGTACGGCCACGGGGCATGATGCGCTTCTCCTCAGCCAAGGGTGCATGTCAGGACGCAAAATCAGATTCGCCAAGCCACATCAGCCTGACGTATTGGTCTTCTCGGTATAGACGCCGTTCCCGATCTAGCTATTACATCGAGAGTTTGTCCAAATTATCAGACGCTCGAGGTGCCATTCGGTTGGCGTATTTCTTTTTACTCTGCCACGACGTTTGATAACCGGGCTAAACCGTCCGTATCTTGATCGGCAGAGTTAATTCTGTCAACGACTTATGACTTTCGCGACAGCAGTTGACGCGAAGTACAGTCGCCGGGGAATCAGTTCAGCGTCGCTGCCAATTCGCGTTTCAGTACCTTCCCGGTTGGGGATCGGGGCAGTTCTTTCACTTCGATCACCTCTTTGGGGTGCTTCCAATTGACGACATTTTTCTCGCGCATGAACGACCGAACGGTTTCTGCCGTCACGGTTTTGCCTTCTTTGGGGACGACAAACGCGACGACCGCCTCGCCACGCGTTTCGTCTTTTCTGCCTAGAACCGCAATATCCGCGATATCGGGATGCTGGCTGAGCAGTTCTTCAAGCTCTCTCGGATAAACTTTTTCCCCGGAAACGATAATGATGTCTTTTTTGCGTCCGGTGATGAATAGATATCCGTCCTGATCCAGATGCCCCAGATCGCCGGAGCGGAAATACCCGTCTTTGGTCATCGCGCGTTCGGTTTCTTCGGGCAGATTGTGATACCCCGCGAACACCATCGGGCCTTTAATGAGTACTTCTCCGGTCTGGCCGCGGTCGAGGGGTTGTTCGTTATCATCGACGATGCGGATTTCCGCCTTGGGGATTGGCTTACCGACCGCGCCGGCGCGGTATTCGTGTGGGGCGTTAAATGCGATCGGGCCGATGGTTTCGGTCAGACCGTAGCCTTCGACCAGGCGGGTTTTGAATCGTTCGCCGAACGCTTCGCGGATCTTGCTCGGCAAAGGCTCGCCACCGGAGATGGCGGCGAACATCGAACCGAAATCCTCCGGACCCGCATCTTTTAATCGCAGCATCGCGCCATACATGCTCGGCACGCCTGCCATCACGCTGATCTGATGTTCTCGAATCTTTTGCAGCGTCGCAACCGGACTAAATCTAGCGATGTAGACCGTTTTCGCGCCCAACTGCATCGGTGCAAGCAGTGTCGCAAGCATTCCAGTGGAATGAAACAACGGCACGATACCGAGAAATTTGTGCTCGCCGGTCAATTTCGCATGAGTAATGCACGAGGCGACGTCCTCGTGAAGATTGCCGTGCGTCAGTTCTACGCCTTTGGGCAGACCCGATGTGCCGGAGGTATACAAAATCGTCGCCAGATCTGATGCCTGATGTTTTGGCGGATCATAGCGCGGGATGTCTGTGGGTGCGGTTTTGGCAAACTCCATCAGATCAATCATTTTGCAAGGCAAACCCTTGATGCGGTCGCCGAGCAAAGAGATCGTGAGGATCGTATCGAAATCGCTATCCTGAATGACATGCCCGATTTCGCGGGGGCCTAACAGAAAGTTAATCGGCACGGGTATCTTGCCTGCGAGCATCGTTCCGTAGAAACTAGCGACAAATCCAGCCCCGGATGGCAACAGCAGTCCGACGGTTTGTTTGTCGGTCTTGGATTTGAGCAACGCCCCGATCGCATACGCGGTCTGCATCAGGCGTTGGTTGGTGTATGATCCCAAGTCATCGACAATCGCGATCGATTCGGGTTTGGATTGAGCGTTACGAAACAGCGGTTCTAAAAGCACGGTGGCCCTCCAGCGTTAAAACTAGAGGGCGATTCTATCTGCGTGAGGCATGGATGCGAAACGCGTTTGCACATCTTATTTCCGGTTTTTTATTGTTTGCGGCATTCGGATGTCAGGCGCCGCAGCATTCTGCGGAGCTGGATCGATCCCGCGCCGCGCTTGATTTGCGCGATTATGCGACCGCAGAAGCCGCAGCACAGACCTATATCGCGCGTGATCCGGCGGGTCCGCTGGTCGCTGAGGCGTATTATCTGAAAGGCCGGGCGCTGGAAGACCGCGCTGCCGCCAACAGCACCGAAGCGCGCGATAATCTGCAATCCGCCCGTAACGCCTACATCGCAGCCCTCAAGGCGCCACCGAACGACCGAACCCTAGAAGGTCTGATCCGCGTAAGTCTGGCGGATGTCGCCTACTGGCAGGACGATTTCGCGACCGCCGCCGAGCAGGGTAAAGCCGCATACGGTTTACTAGATGACGGCGAAACAAAAGCTTGGGCGCTCTACCGCACCGGCATCGCACAACAACGACTTGGCCGATTCGATGAGGCCGACCAAACCTTGCAACTCGTTGTTGAATATCACCCTGGCATGGAACCGGCGCAGCGGGCACGATCGCGCATCGGCGTGCGCGCGTTTAACGTGCAGGTCGCGACTTTCCAAAATCCGTCGCTGGCGACCGCAGCGGTCGCGAATTTGAAAAAGATGGGCTTCAACGGCTCGACCCAGCCCGCCGCCGCCGGAAAAACCGTCGTTTTCGCCGGCCCGTATCAAACCTATGGCCAAGCCGCCAACGCTAGGCTGCGATTGACGAATGCGTATCCAGATGCCCTGATCGTTCCCTAGCAGGTCGTTGAAATGTGAAGGATGAAGTGTGAAGGATGAAATGTGAAGGATGAGAGAGAGTGTTGGAGTTCAATTTCACCAGTGCAGCCCGGTACACCTTCCTAAAGCCGCGAGCGTGCGCTCGCGCGTCCCTGGTTACGCGCGAGACCATGGTTTGTGTCGTCGCACTAAACATCGAAGTAATCGCTGTCCAACTTCTTTACAACATATTGTTTGGAAGCGGTCACACCCAAGCCACTGTCAATCATAAGTTCAGCGAGTTGATCGCCGTCGATAAGGACGATGCGAACATGAGCTTCTTGACCTGCGCGACGCGCTCCTTCGGTGAAGGTGCCCGAAGTAATAAAGACACCCTTATGTGCTTTCTTGCGATTAAGTGAGCCAATAAAACGGTCAATTTCACCTGGACCGACGGAATTTTCCCATTTTTTGGCTTGAATATAAACCGTGTCGAGACCAAGACGGTCTTCCTTTATGACACCATCGATTCCGTCATCGCCGCTCCGACCTACTACCTGAGCCGCATCAGCTCGCGATCCGCCGTAACCCATGGCAACTAGCAAATCGACAACGAGATGCTCAAAAAATTTGGAATCGTTAGCACGAACGCGACGAATGAGATCTTCCGCAAGCGATTCGCGCAGCTCTTTATACGCACCCTCAAGCCGCTCATCAGGAGTCGCTTCATCGATGACAGGATCAACTGTCGGCGCAATAGTGTCAGGCACGGGGTCAACGCGTCTGGTTTTGAAACTGCGGTACTCTTCAAATTGATTTAAAAAGGCGTTGTCAATCCGTTGAGGTTTGCGGCGGAGCACATCCAGTCCACGCTGCGTAATTCGATACCGTCCACGACGGGGTCGCTCTAACAAAAGGCTGTTATTCAAATACGATGCGGCCCAACTTACCCGATTGTGAAGCTTTGTCTGCGTTCCGCTGGGTAAGAGTTCGTTCTGTTCCGTGTCGGTAATTCCCATGTGGGTAGCAAATGTATCCATTGCTTCGCGGACACTGTGTTCTCGCCCATCAGCAGCTAATTGCAGCAAAGGCAACATAAAATCTTGATACCCGGGCATTCCCACGCAAGTCTCCTCGTCAAAACCTCAGTTTAGACTGTGTTGCAGAAGATTGCGATCTTGATACCCGCTATACCTCAGTAAACGAGGTGATTACCAAACATGTATGCCAGCATTCTTTGCGATATCCCCAAACCACGAATCACGATCTGCAAATTATTTCTCATCTGGCACAAACTTCATCGCCGCCGAGTTCATGCAGTAGCGTTTTCCGGTGGGGGCGGGGCCGTCGTCGAAGACGTGGCCGAGGTGGCCGCCGGAACTGGCGTCGAGAACTTCCAAACGTCCCGAACCATCCAAATCTTCACGCACGATGACCGCTTTGTCGTTAATCGGCTTGGTAAAGCTAGGCCAGCCTGTCTTGCTATCGAATTTGTCGGCGGAACGGTAGAGCGGGGCACCGGTGGCTGCGGAGACGAAAGTGCCTCTGCCTTTGAAATCGTTGAATTCGTTTTTGAAGGGTCTTTCCGTCCCGGCCTCGAACATGACGTGATAGGTCATTTCAGGCAGGATTTTTTTCCACTCCTCTTTGGTTTTTTCAACCGGGTAGGTGGTGGGGGTTTTATTCTCTGCGTCCTTGGACGCGTCTGCCTGAACGTGCGGATCGCAACCAAACGCGGCCAACGCGATCAGACCCGATAGGGTGAGTTGTTTAATCATCATATTGAATGATACGCCTGATGAAGCCGCTCCGATGTAAACAATCGTGCCGGGCAATCAAAAAGATTGCCCGCCACGATTTGTTAAGACTCATCTTGTAATGGATCAGAAGTAGGCAAAATTAATTACTTACCATTGTGTCCGGCATCGGGCATTTTCGTGTCATCTTTCATGCCGTCCTTCATTCCATCCTTTTTCATGTTATCCATCGGGGGCATGATGACAGTATCGACCCAGTGAATGACTCCGTTGCTGGCCATCACGTCGGTTTTGATGACTTTGGCGTTGTTGATCATCACGGCATCGCCATCTACTTTAACGTTGAGCGGTGCGCCGTTGGCGGTGCTGAGGCTCATCGTCTTGCAATCAGCGGCCTTGATGGCGTCGCCCACATGGACGTGATAAAGCAGGATGGATTTCAACTTTTCCTTGTTTTCGGGCTTGAGAAGGGTTTCAACCGTGCCTTTGGGCAGTTTGTCAAATGCGGCATTGGTGGGGGCAAACACGGTGAAGGGACCTTTGCCCTTGAGTGTTTCGACCAGACCGGCAGCCTTAACGGCGGCGACCAGCGTGGTCACTTCCTGCATGCCTTCGCCGGTGGCGACATCAATGATATCGCCTGGCATCTTATCTTTATCCTTGTTCATCATGCCGTCATGGTTGCCCGGCATGGGCTTGTCTTCTGCATACACAGATACCGTGCCGATCGCAGCGATCGACAACACGGCGGAACACAATACGGTACGAATTGAGCGGTTCATAATAAAATCCTTTGCAATAAAACTACAGTTCATCCAGTAACTAACGCTGTCGAAACAACCGGGCCCGATTGTCATGCTCGACATCCATACTACGCACGCCCAATTGCTAAGGGATGTGGTCTAAAGACAAATTAATTTGAAAGCAGCGCACGCAAACAGATGCTAAAAATCGCATGTGTTTGAATGGCATTTGTGGCAGCGGCGTTCTGACCTACGTCAATTTCTTCAAGAACCCGGCGATGCGATCGATGCCTTTGTCGATCTGCTCAAGGCTGGTTGCGAAACTGAGTCGCACGTGCGTATCAAATCCCGAATCATTGCCGGGAACGACCGCGACGTGATCGCTTTCGAGCAGCGCCGAAGAAAAGCTGATCGCGTCGATGATCTTGACCCCGTTGATCGATTTTCCGAAGTAGGCACTAACATTGGGAAAGCAATAAAATGCGCCCTGCGGCTTTACGCAGTGGATATTTGGTAATGCCGACAGACGCTCCCACATATGCTGACCGCGTTTTTCGAATTGTTGACGCATCGATTCGATCGCTTCTGCGCCGCGCGGATCGGTCAACGCCAACGCAGCCGGCGCCTGCGTGAAGCTGGTGATATGGCTGGTCATCTGGCTTTGCAGTTTGTTGATCGCGTCGATCGCGTCCTTCGGCCCGCCGATATAACCGACCCGCCAGCCTGTCATCGCGAAGCTTTTGGAATGACAATTGAAAGTCAGCGTGCGATCCATCAACTCAGGCTGCAACGTCGCGAAGCTAACGAACTTCAATCCATTGTAGATCAATTTTTCGTAGATTTCGTCGGCGAAGACGATGACCTGCTTATGTTTAACGATCACCTCCGCAAGTGCCTTGAGTTCATCCGGCGAATAGGCGATGCCGCTTGGATTGCTCGGTGAATTGATCAGCACAACGCGCGTTTTTGGAGTGATGGCTTGTTCAAGTTGTTGCGGCGTGAGTTTGAAGCCCTTGGATTCATCCCCTGCCACGATCACAGGCACGCCGCCGGCGAGTTTCACCTGTTCGGGATAGCTGACCCAGAACGGCGACGGGATGATTACTTCGTCGCCGGGGTTGATGATCGCCATAAACGCCATGTATAGGCAGTGTTTGCCGCCGGCGCCAGTGGTGATATTTTCGGGCTTGTAGGGTAAACCGTTTTCACGATTGAACTTATCGGCGATCGCTTGTTTTAATTCAGGATAGCAGGGGGTGGGCGTGTATTTGGTGATGCCTTTGTCCAACGCAGTTTTGGCGGCCTCTTTGATGAAGGCGGGGGTGTCAAAATCGGGTTCGCCTGCACCGAAACCGACGACATCGACTCCCGCTTTTTTCAGTGCGTTGGCTTTTGCACTGACCTTAAGGGTGATCGATTCAGAGACCAGATTCATTCGTTCCGCGAGCTGCATAGTTGATATTCCTTTTTCGACACGCAAGCGTAGTGATTCTGTCGTTGGCTGCAAGATAGACTGCTGGGAAGCAATTATTTGCCACGAAGTCGCGAAGCGCGCGACGGATCGCGAAGGATGAATGACGAATAAATGCCCGAATTACCAAATACAAAATAACAAAACACCAAATACAACTCCGCGCGTCAATTTCTTTGACGTCACACTCAGCGCGCCACAGGGGGCTATTTGCCGGGGCTTTGCAGCAACGTTTTTTCGCCTGACAGCAGCTTGAATGTATCTGCGGTTATTTCCAGTTGTTCTTTTGCATTGCCGCGGGTGATTTCGATCAGTGCGCCGGTGGCGGTTGGTTTTAGTGTGATCTCGGTCATGGTGGGCGGTTTTCCTGCAATGGTTGGTTCGATGATGGCAGCGAACCAGGCCTGCTTGCCGGTGCGGGTTAACATCGTCATCGGGATGCGATCATTAACGCTTTTTCCAACGCCGTTAGCGACGCCGATTTCGGTTTTGGGTTGAGCATCAAAAGTCAGCCTGACACCGTGCGATGACGAGGTAAAATCGACCGCCACGCTTTTATCGCTTAAGCCTTGCTTGATGTTTTGCAGAAACTCTGCACCCGCGTAATTGCTGGGTAGCTTGCCGCTTTCAGTCGCATCGGTCGATGTCACCGAATCGCTTCTTTGATGATAAACCCAGTCAAAGCGGCGGTCGGTATCGGCATTCAACCGATCGACGACTAGTAAATAGTCCGGCGTAAGCAACAGCAATCGCTTCTGCTGCACACCTGCGTACGCGGTATCGCAACCGACAAACGCCGCGGCATGGGTCGGTGTCGCGGCGAAGCCAATTAGCTTCCCTTCTGCACCTTCCTGTGATTCTCCATCAACGACCACTGCGTTGTGCCCGATGGTGGCGCGATACCAATCCTTGTGAATCGGCAGGCGATACGCTTGGCTTGCAGCGCGGCCGGGATCGACACCGAGTTCCTGTCCCAATCCGTAAAACACGAACGAAAGTTTATCGAAATGTCCGTGAAATCCACCGAACGGCCCGTAAGTGATCGCGGCGGCGAGTTTTGCATCGCCGTTGGTACGCAAGATCGCGTGTCCGGCGCTGGCAAAGATTTCGCTGCCTTCGATTGCGGTGTTGGGATTGTTGACAGGGTTAACGCCCAGCAGGATCGATTGCAGGGTTGGCTTTGCGACCAGCGCTGCCAGACTTGGGTCTTGATAGGCGTGCGCCGCAGCCGCCATCAGTTCGGGCTGAGTCAACACGGATGAGTTTACGTCATCACCCCAGCGGGGCAGGCTGCCATCGGGCATGGTGTATCGCACGGGCAGCGTATACATCGAGCGCATCGCGGGATGGTTCCAGAGATCGATCCCGATCCGCCTGGCGGTTTCGGTGATGCCCATCATCGCGTGCAATGTGTAGAAATGGTAACCCCAACTGTTTTCGTACCACATGCCTTCGGGTGATACCGAGACTTTCATCTGATGCAGAAACCCATTGTCGGGGTCTTGTATCGCGCGTTTCACCCAGCCGATATCGCCGATGACCGCGCCGCCGGTGATGAACGCTGCGTTATGCCAGGTCTGCCAGTTGTTTTTGCCGGCGCGGTGTTTGTCGATGTTCGTCAGAATGGGTCGGATGAGTTGATCTTCAATCTGTTTACGATCGTCGGCAGAGAGCGTGTTGTAGATCAAGTCATAGGCCAGCGCGATCTGGGTGGTCATGGTCGCTGCTTCGTTGAGCGTTTGCTCGAACAGATGCCCGCCTGTTTTATTGGGCTCTCCTCCCACGCGGGTGTTGCTGTGATAGGGATAATCGTTGTACCGCTTCGCGTAGCCTAGCAATATCTCCGCTGAGAATTGAGCGTAGCGTTTCTCGTCGGTGATGACATACGCCCACGCCGCATCGCGGGCAGCATTGAGATTTGCGGAATGCTGCTTGGAGAAAATGACATCATCGTAGGGTTCGCCGGTGTAGATTTTCTGGCATTTGGGGCATTGGTGGTGGGTGTTGTCGATGGTTTTCAACGCGATCTGGCAGATGTCGCACTGATACCACTGGTTGTGCTGTCCGCCACGCGGGGGATAGGAGATAGGCTTTTTCATCGCAAGGTCGGCTTTGGAAATGATGTCAGCGATCAGATCGTGATCTGCGCCAGTTCCTTGGAATGCCGCTTTCAGCCGCACCAATTCGTCGGGCGTGCAGGCGATGAGCGGATGCGAAATTTTCTCGGGCAACTGCACCGGCGGTGGTGACCATTCGGCGAGGATCATGTTTGCGTTCATCAATAAAACAATACAGCCGAGCGCGATATTTTGAATCATGGTGGTCATTTTGTTAATTGTCGGATCTGTTCATTGCGTAGCCGTGGGCGTTATTTTTGTCGTGACATGATGAGTAGCGAGACCGTGAAAATCTGCAAAAAGATCGCCGCCAGCAGCCAGCTAATCAGCGTGGGCATGTCAGTGCGGTACAGGAAATATGCCAGGATCAACGCGGCAACCGCCAACACCTGCACGATCCCTGCGATGAGTTTACTGATTGAAAAATCATCGTGACGTGCCTCGTTCAATTTCTTCAATTCGACAAGGATTTGCTGGGAAACAAGCTCAAGGCGCGACAAATCGATCGGAGCGCTGGCGGGTTCGCGTTTGACTTGCACGGCGTCGCGGCGCGGGTTGACCGGGGCGTGGGCGGGTGGCGCGGATTTGACATGAACCTGACGTGCCGGGGGATCGGTCGGTTCACTTTTCACAGGCGAACTGGGCGCCGGCGACGCTTGTAGCGCAGTGGTCGTTACCGGGGAGGCTGCGGCTGGTAGGGAGATCGAGCCAGGCGCGGGTCTTGGGGAATGTTGCATTTGCCGCGTAATGATTTCGACCGCTTCGATCAGCGTTGAAACCGTGAAATCGGGCTTGGTGGTGGCGGGTTCTTTGGCGGCGGGGGAGGCGGCGAGGGACGGATCCACGATCAGGATAGTACGGCAACCCGCAGCCTTGCCCGCAGCGACATCCCGCGGCGCATCACCGACCACCCACGATCGCGCCAAATCTAACGCCATCGCATCGGCAGCGGCGAGGATCATTCCGGGTTTGGGTTTGCGCAAAAAACTGTCCTGTCGGTATGCGTCGATCTTGGCATCGGGATGAAACGGGCAATATTCGTGTCGATCGATGACAGCAGCGGGGTTGTGATCGAGGAGTAGCTGATCCATTCGCGCGTTGCATGCACGAACGGCTTCTTCATCGAACATGCCGCGCGCGACGCCGGACTGATTACTGACGACCACCGTGGCGTAACCCATTGAGCGGCATTTTGCGACCGCGGGCGCCGCGCCGGCGACCAGTTTTACGCCATCGGGATCGCCGAGGTAGTCGTTTCCGACGATCAGCGTGTTGTCTCGATCAAAAAAAACGGCAGGGCGACGCATGACCGTGAGTATACCAGTCCTTACGCAGCGTGCGAATCGGGAGGCAGATCATCAATCCTACAATGATCCACTGGTTCAACCCCAATCATCCGTGCGAAACGGCAGAACCGGTAAATTCGCGCCAGACCGCAGCGTGTGTTCGGGATCGCCGCGCCAGGCGTATCGGACAGCCAGCGGATTCGTGACTTTCGCGGAATGAACTCTTACACGATCACCTTGAATTGTTGCAGCGGCGGGTTGAAAAACGCGATCCTCACCTGCCACATAAAATCCAATCACCGGGCCGTCGGATTTCAGACCGTTGGCGGCATGATCGAAATCAACTTCGATTGCGTCGCCATCGGTTTTATGCGACCGATAGGCCGGCGATTGGGGCATCTGTTTTTTGCCGTACGCAACCCGCAATGCTTCGTTCGCCAGGCGTTTACCGACATCCAGCTTGTTAAGGGGGTGAATGTCCAGCGTATCGCCCAGATCAATCGCGGTGACCAGTCCGCAATTCGGTTCGCTGATCGCGACTTGATGTTGGGCTTCGCGCAACTCTGCCCAAGCACTTTTTTGAGGTGAATCGTCCTGACCAAAATTAGCGAGTTGGACGATCAGGAATGGAAAATTGCCTTGATCCCAATTTTGTCGCCACGACCGGATCATCATTGATAGCAGCGGATGATAAGTTTGACTGCGTTGCGCGTTGCTTTCGCCTTGATACCAGATGGCGCCTGTGATGCCGAAAGTGGTCAGAGGGTGGATCATACCGTTGTAAAGCGAGCTATTCGTCACCCCGCCGATCGTTTCGCGAAGCGGCAACTCGTGCTCGACCCGACAAGACCACTGCCCGGACAGCGGAATCACCGTTTTAGGGTCGTCCTCGTTTGTCAACTTCATTTCCGATGCCGGACCGGTGCAGCCGCCATTTCCCCATTGGTCGAAAACGCGGATCGCGATCACGTTGTCGTCGCCGCGCACGAAACGAGCCGGAACAACATAACGACGTCGCACGGCCCAGAACTCCGGCGTCTCAGCGCCGGTGCTGCCAATCTCGGAGCCATTGAAATAAACGGTGTCGAAATCGTCGATTGCGCCTAATTGCAGAACTAATGATTCGCCGGACCAATGAGCAGGGGTTTGAATGTGTTTGCGAAACCAAACCGCGCCGTTGTGGCGCATGCCTTTTGATTGCCACGTGCAAGGCAAATCAATGGGTTTCCACTGCGATTCATCCGCGTCACGTTTTGCCCACCCATTTGCAAATGCCAGATTGCCGGGATCAACGTGTGGTCCTGGCGCGGGTTCAGCGGACGCGTCGGCCACCAAGTCTTTTAATGTTGGTTCCTGCAACATTGCGTCCCGGGGGGTCCAGGCTTCTGCAGGCGTGCCGCCCCAACTGCTGTTGATGAGTCCGATCGGAACGTCCAGTTGCCCTTCCAATACGCGCCCGAAGAAAAATCCGACCGCAGAAAAACCGTTGATCGCATCGGGTGTTGCAACGTGCCACTGGCCTTTCAAGCTTGGCTGAGGCACACTCGCGGGAGTTTTATCGACGTTGAACAAACGGATGGTTGGATGCGATACAGGCGGATGAATCGCGTGAGCCGGGCCTAAAGCGTTGATTGTCCACTCCATATTAGACTGCCCGGAGCAAACCCACACGTCGCCGACCAATACGTTGCTGTAGCGCACTTCCTCATTGTCCGATCGGACGTGTAAGTCGTAGGGTCCGCCGGCAGCGATTTCGGGCAGTTCAAGCGCCCAAGTACCGTCGGCGTTGATGGCGACTTCAGCGCTTCGTCCTGCGATGGTTGCGCTGACGGTTTCGCTAGGGATTCCGCTGCCCCAAAGTTTAATCGGACGCGACCGTTGCAGGACCATGTTCGATCCAAAAATAGAGGCGAGTTTGAGGTTGGAATCCATCGTGTATCTCCTATCAGGATCATATGCCGAATAATTCAGTTGGTCATCTTTTCATCATTTTGTCACAGGGGTTGGTTGTTAATCAGGCGCGGCTGTATCGTAGGTGTGGGGTTGATGTTGTTTCTGCTATCAGTGGATGAAAGAGATCGTTTCATGTCGCGGCAATCAGCGATTCGCGGGTACGGACTGGTTTCAGCACAGGGGAATTGCGCGAATGAGACTTTTGACGCAGTTCTAAGCGGCGCAACATTAACTTCGCATCGGGGCAGTCTGTCTTTGAGTTGCACATCCAATCGCGTCACGCATCTTGCGCTGATGGCGGCGCGTGAGGCGTGCGATCGCGCGGGGTGGAGTGCCGAGGCATTGCCTAATCGACGTACGGCATTGGTGATCGGATCAAGCAAAGGTCCGATCGAAAACTGGTTGGCGATGATGGAAAACCGCGCCGCATACCAGCCACTGGTGGGGGTGGGCGCGTTGGCGTCGGATATTGGATCGCACTTTGGCATGACAGGTCCGCGGTTCACCTTCGCAGCCGCATGCGCGTCGGGACTGCACGCGATGATTCGTGCGCATTTGTTGATCCAGAATCACGAAGCCGATCGCGTGCTGGTGATCGGCGCAGAATCGTCTCTTCACCCTATTTTTATCGCCACTTTCGCACGGATGGGGGTTTTATCCAAGCAGGGGGCGTGCCGGCCATTTAATCAGAACCGTGACGGTTTTTTAATGTCCGAGGCAGCAGCGGCGGTTTGCCTGGAAGCACAGGAGTCCGGCAGTCATTCATTGATAATAGATGCGGTCGCGATGGCGTCCGATGCGTATCACATCACAGGCATTGATCCCACTGGCGAATCGTTACGATATGTTTTACGCCAATTAAAATCTGACAAACCAGTCGATCTCGTCCACGCCCACGGCACGGCGACGGATTCCAACGATCCGGTTGAACTGAATGCAATTGACCAAATCTTTGCCTGCGATTCCCCATCGGTATTTTCGCATAAAGCCGCACTCGGACACACGCAGGGGGCTGCGGGGATGATCGGGGTCGTACTCAATGCGATGATGCACGAACGTCAAATCGTGTTGCCGAACGTGAATACGCCCTTGCCATTCGATACCCGATCGGCATCAGTCAGTTCGACGCCGATCCCGCGAAAGTTAAGTCGTAGTATTGTATTGGCAGCAGGTTTTGGCGGCGCGACGGCAGGGATTGGGCTGCGCCAAACTTGATCCACACGCAGGATGTCTATAATCCCCTCAACATGAATGATTCGACCGCAGTTGCAAAATTGGCATTGGAAGACGGAACTGTTTTCACCGGCATCGCGTTTGGCGCGACAGGCACGAGTGAAGGCGAGGTTGTCTTCAACACCTCCATGACCGGCTATCAGGAAATCCTGACCGATCCATCCTACAAAGGGCAGATCGTCACGATGACCTATCCATTGATCGGCAACTACGGCATCAACACCGAGGATGTTGAAAGCAAATCGCCGCATATCAGCGGGTTTGTGATCCGCGAGTTATCGCCTGTGCACAGCAATTACCGCGCGAATGAATCGCTGGCGGAGTATCTAAAACGGAACAACATCATCGGCATCAGCGGAATCGATACGCGCGCCCTAACCCGCAAAATCCGCATCACCGGCGCAATGCGTGGCGTGCTATCAACAGAGATTCTCGACGACGCCACACTGGTCGAACGCGCCCGCAGCGGCGCAAAAATGGAAGGTGCGGATTGGGTGCAATCGGTCAAACCTTCTGGTGCTTATGAGTGGACGCAGGATCAAGACGAGGCGTGGAAATTCGGAACGCCCGCCCGCGGGGATGGCCTGCATGTCGTCGCGCTGGACTGTGGTGCGAAGCAAAACATCCTGCGTCATCTGGTCGAGCGTGGTGTGCAAGTGACCGTCTTGCCGCCCGATTCGACGGCAGAGGATATTTTGAAGCATAAACCCGATGGCCTGTTCGTCAGCAACGGTCCCGGCGATCCTGCGGTGCTGGACTACGCCGTGCGTCCCATCCAAGGCGTGATGGATCAACTGCCCATCTTCGGCATTTGCCTAGGCCATCAATTATTGTCCCGCGCGATCGGGGCAAGCACCTACAAACTGAAGTTCGGGCATCGCGGTGGGAATCAGCCTGTTAAAAATATCGACACCGGACGCGTCGAAATTACTTCACAAAATCACGGTTTTGCTGTTGATCGCCAATCATTAGAAAACAATGGCGGATTTGTCACCCATGTTAATTTGAATGACCAGACTGTCGCAGGGTTTCGACATACCAAAATGCCGATGTTCAGCGTGCAATATCACCCCGAAGCATCGCCAGGCCCGCACGATGCGGCGTATCTGTTTGATGCCTTCATCGACCTAATGAAAACGAGGAAACCGCTTGATCCGCAACGCATGAAAACTCTGCATGGAACCAAGTCGAGCGCCTAAATGGATTGAGCACGCAGACTGATACGGTAATCGCGTCGTTCAACGCGCGTGACGTGAACGATATCGATGAGCGAAATATCCGAAGGTAAGCAAACTGGCAATTAGTTCGGGGCGCATCACACCTTCGTCAGACTGATTGACGGGCGGAGCCGATCGTTCGACGCTCTGGACACGTGCGTTTCTTAGCACGATTGGATCAGACACCGAAATCGGAAGCCCTTCATCAGCCAATCCGTAGGTTCCAAAAGTGCCCATTCCCGCAATCACGATTAAGATCAATACTGACTTCATCTGCTACCGTCCTTGATGCATGATGCTATTGCATCAGCATGAAGTAGGTATGAAATCTGCCCTAAATTCGCACTTATTTCGTATCGAGGGTCGGACCGAAGCCGTAAACAATCATACGGTTTATTTCATTATTCCTTGATCGGACGGGCTTTCAGATCGGCCTGAGCGTCTTGCAACGCTAAAATCGTGTAGGCGGTGACGAGCGTGGGTTGGTCCTCCATGTATTTTTTTACTCCAACCCAACTGCCATCTTCCTTCTGCAATTCGGTGGCTTTGTCGATTACCGCGACACGCCAGTCGATTTTCTTTCCTTCTGCGGTCGTGATTGTCGATTCGCCGTACGCGTGCAAGGCTTTGCCGAGCGTCATGTAGTAGTAGAACAATCCCCATTTGGCTTGTTCTTCGCCAAGTTGATCCATTCCGGCGTGGGCTTCTAGTGTGAAGTGATTGTTGACCCATCCCCACGCGGCGCGGACGCGAGGATCGTCTTTGCTAACTCCTGCGTAGATCAGGCTTTTCAGGCCGGCGTAGCTCATTGTGCCCATTGATCGGATGCGGCGTTCGCCGGACTCATCGGTGTAACTGCCGGCCATGCTTTCGCCTTTTCCGTCATCGCTGGGACCGTACGCGAACCCGCCATCGTTGCCGGCCCATTTCTGGTCGTTAGTTTCGCTGTAATTTTGACAGCGTGAGACGAACTTGATGGCGCGTTGATAGACCGGATCGTCTTTTGCAAGTCCAGCATCGTGCAAGGCTTCGAGTGCGAGTTGTGCGTTGGATAGGTCAGGCCGTCCAGGTCCGCGGGATCGTCCGCCGTAACCCCAGCCGCCGTAAAATGGATCATCCGTGCCTTTGACGACCTGCTTCCCGGTGTTTTGTTCTTTCGGATCGACAAACTCGGGTTTGGTGTCTTCAGTCCATTGCAGGCGTTTGAGATAATCTACAGCCTTGTCGATGTGCGGTTTGAATGCGGGATCATTCGCCTGCACGAGCGTGCTGACCGCAATTGCGGTGTTGTAGTTAGCAAGAAGATCTTTATAGATCCCGCCATCCTTTGCTTGATAGCCGATTAGTTTGTCGAAACCTTTAGCGACAAAATCAGTCTTGGAATTGTATTTGTCATCCTGAACAAAGGTGCGCAACACAATCGCGGTGAAAGCGGGGGGCATTTTTTCATTCGCCTGCCAACCGCCATCAGGTTGCTGCTGCGTTTTTAGATATGCGAGGCCTTGATCGATGGTCTTCTGCGCTTTGGCGTTGTAATCCTCCGCGTGCGTGGCTGTTGCCAGACTAAGAATCGCCGCCAGCGCGAGTGACAATTTTGCAGATTTATTCCGAATCATGTGATCCCTTCAAAAGTATTCAGTTTTCGATAACGATGTCGTACTATAGTCGTGATTACAGCTTCGTGCGTAAAGGCTGCACAAACCATGCGCTGTGAAGCGAATTCGGGTCTGCCCATTATTTGTGTGCGTCAACATATCCCTTGGAGTGGCATATAATGTGTAGGCCGCACTCTGACGGCGGAATGTGGTGAATATTTTCGCTGGATAGGTTGTGTTTAATTACTCAAAGGTTTGATATGAGGAGTTTAGCGATGATGCGTCGATCAATTCTCAGTATGGCGGCAGGTATTTGTTTGTTGGTTGGGGGAAATCTGCGAGCTGCGGATTATTTCGCCGATCCCGTCAACGGTTCTGCCGAAGGGGACGGAAGCAAAGCAAAACCGTGGAAGACCCTAGAAGAAGTCATCGCAAATGGTGCACTTAAGAAACTCAAAGGCGGCGATTCTTTGCTGCTCAATACTGGATTTCACGGCGCCGCGACTTTCTCGGGTGAGAATGAAAAGACCATCACCATCGCCGCTGCCGAAGGGCAAAAGCCGACACTGAGTCGTCTGACTATTCCCAGCGGTAAAAACTGGCTCGTTCGCGGACTGATTATCAGTCCGTCGTTCGCGTCAGAACCGTACAAGGGCACGATCGTCACGTTTGGCGAGCAAGGCGAATCGTCCAAAATCACCATTGAAGATTGCTATGTCTTCACCGTGGAGGACGCGTCCGAATGGGACGCCCAGCAATGGATGGAAACCAATGGCGGGATTTTGATGGGGCGCGCAGGCAAGGATCTGACCCTGCGAAATAATTACGTCCGCAATACGCGATTTGGTATCAGCCTGACATCGTTTGATTCACTTTGCGAGGGCAACATTGTCAGCGATTTTTCCGCCGACGCGATTCGCGCCACGCGGGATGGACAGATCGTTCAGTACAACATTATTAAGAATATTTATGTTAGCGCCGCCGACGGCGATAACAATCACGACGACGGCATCCAGTGCTTTTTATTCAACAAAGGCAAAGGCGAAGTTAAGAATGTGAAAATCATCGGCAATATCATTCTTTCTAATAATGATGATGCCGACCGCAAATGGCAGGCGACGTTGCAAGGCATCGGATTCTTCGACGGCCCGCTGGTTGATTTTGTCGTCACTGACAACGTAGTGAACGTCAATTCCTACCATGGTATTTCGCTTTATGATGCGCAGAACGCACTGGTCGAGCGCAATATCGTTACTTCGCCCGAAGAGGCTAAAATCAAATCGTGGATGATGTTTGGGACAAAAATCAAGCAGTCGAAGGACAACGTTGCCAAGAATAACTATGCACTGACCTTCAAATTGAAACAGCCCGGAACGGTCGAAGAAAAGAACGAAAAAGTGACCCCGGAAATCTATCAGGAGGGATTAAAACGTGCGTATAAAACCATCGTCGATAAGTATGGTGCCAAACACGTCGCTGCCGATCGCGAAAAGTTACAGATTAAGTAAGATTGTCTTGCGCATTGTGCTGGGTTCTGGGTCGAGCTATTCCACGCCAAGCAGCCGTCGGTACTGACTGAGAATCGGCCCCCATGCGTAGCGGCTTGAAACCTCTGTGCGCGCCTGGTTAATGAGTTGTTGTCGAAGCAACGAGTCGGTGCGCAACCGATCGATCGCCAGCGCCAGCATTTGTGGATTTCGAGCCGGGACAAGCAATCCGGTCACGCCATCCTGCACCGCATCGCGAATCCCAGGCACGTCCGTTGCGATCACCGGCACGCCCGCTGCCATCGCCTCGATCAACACCAATCCGAATCCTTCGGCATCGCTTGGCAAAACCAGCACGTCGATCTGTTCCAGCGCCGTGTGCGCCGAGGTGAGTTGCCCGTGCAGCGTGACGCGGTTTGCACAACCGAACTTGTGAATCGCAGACTCGATATATGAACGATCTTCACCTTCACCGAAAATATGTAGTTCAGCGCGATCCAATCGCGACACAGCTTCCACCAGATCCGTGACGCGCTTCACCGGATCAAGCCTGCCGATAAAACCCACGCGCGTCCACGGCTGGGCAAAGGGGTTGGTAGCAAGACGGGCGTAGCTGGAAATATCAATCGCATTCGGGATGACAATCATCCGCTGGCAACCGATGTGCGATCGCGTCTGCGCCGCCTCGGCCACCGACGCCGACGGCACGACAATTTTATCCGCAGCCCGCTCGATCAATCCCTGAAGCCACCAATGCCATTTCGGGTTTATTTGCGTCGTCTGGATCGATTGAATGAATCGCACGTCCCGTTTGAAGGCCGACGTGATCGCCGCGACGGTGTTGGCGTGGATGAGGAAAGAGAAAATAACATCGTACGACCGTGCCAGACGCGTCACATCGCGAACCACCCGCGGCAATTGCCAGGAGGCTGTCGCGCCAAGTTCGATAACGCGAATCCCTGCCTTAAGTAACTCACCCGCGACTGGCCCCCATGGAGACAACGACGCGACCGCTGTGGATATGCGATCGGAGCGCAATTTAATCGCCAGATCGCGCACAACGCGCGGCGTGCCGCCAATTTCAAGGTCTGTCGTCAAAAATAAAACCCGCAATGGCACATCCCAACCATACACCACCGACCCTAAACCAGCCACTTTATGCCAACCCCTGCGCTGCGTCCTTGATTTCGCAGCAAGTTGATCCGCGGCGGCAAATCGTCACTCACGTTTGCATCCCGCACCACGCGCGTCTATATTATCCGGCGACCTTCAGGGCGATTAGTTCAGTTGGCTAGAACGCAGGTATCACACACCTGAGGTCACAGGTTCGAGCCCTGTATCGCCCACTTGTTGTAAGTCCAGCCGATCGCACGACTTAGCGAACTCCCCGACGTCGGGGCAAGCGTGTCATGCGACTCCAGCAGGCGGCGGTAGCGTTCGCCGTCAAGAACGACGTGGGCGCAGGTGTCCAGCGGTGTGATGGTGACGCTGAGCCAGGGTGCTGCAAACACCGTTTGTGCGGCCGGAACAGCACATACGACGTTCCACTCCGGCCGACCACCGGGCTTCAGCGACAAGCTGAGGTTAGTGCTGATGTGTCAGTTAAAGCTGCCGTGCATCCCAACGAGTGTCGTGCGGTCAGCGATTCGAGGTTCGCGGCGCAGAGCCTCGGCGCTGTTGCTTAGCGGACCAATGGCGATGAGCGTCATCGGCTCGCGGCTGGACATGATCGTGTCTATCAGCGCCTGCACGCCATCGGCATAAACGGACCTCGGATATCGTTCCAACGCGTACCCCTCGACCCACGCAGCCTGACGGAGCGTTGTCTGCCGGCCCGTGTTTGAGATACCGATGCCGATCGGCACGTCGCTACGCCCGGCGACCTCCAGCAGACGCGCCACGATGCGGGCAAGGTACGACGTGTCCCCCGTTGCTGTCGTGACCAGCCTCAGGTCTAACTGAGGCGAGCGCAACAGCATCGCCAGCGCCCAGGTGTCGTGGCAATCGTCGCCGATGTCGGTATCAAGAATCACGGGGATGTTTTGCATACGTTTTGACTCTTTGGTCAATCGTGGATCGAACGTGCACACATATTGGTGGTGCAGAACCGCTTTCGCCACAGCTCACTGCCCGTTACGGGTCTTGTACAGATCGCGGCCAACTTCCCGGGCAGCGGCAATTGTCTCAAGATACGGATTGTCGCACACGTCCAGAAACCCGATCTGGTAGTTCTCTGTGTCGAGCCAGCGGCCGGTGTTGGGCTCGTCGCTGAATTTGAACCACGTCACACCCACAATGTTCGGATGATGCAAAGCCTCGTTGACGTACCGCTTATACGCTACGGCCCGCTCGTTCTGGTTGGCGACCTTCTTCAAGCCTGTGTGAAACAGGCCTCGATCAAGGGCACCGAAGTGAAACTCCCCGATAATCAGAGGTAAATCCAGCCCGCCGGGCACTTCGAAGCCATCTACCGAATATTGATACCAGTTGACGCTCATCACATCACAGTATTTCTTAGCTGCCCCGGTGACCAAGGCGTTCACTTGATACGGGAAGCGACAGCCCAGATAGAGATGATTCGGCGCAACCACCTTGACGGCATCGCGGCAGCCTGAGAAATATGCCTCGGCCAGTCGCGTGTAGAAGGTTCGCAGATCCTCCGCGGCCCCAGCTTTGTTCTCGGGTACGCCCTTGTGCTCGAGCAAATCCTGCCACGACTTGTGCGTGGTCCCCCATACCTTGTTCAGTTCAGCGATATCCGCGTATTTCGCTTTCAGTTGTTCGACGAACACGCGTTTGGCCGGCTGGTCGGCAGGGGAGGCGAGTGTGGCCTCGGCGAGGTACGTGTCATGCTTCCAGCTAAGTTCGTTATCCACAAAAAAGCCGATGCACCACGGATCGTCAGTGATCCCCTCACGCTGAAGTTGCTTCATCTGGTCAGTGATTTTCGACGCGAATTCCGGATCAAACGGGTCGGGAAACGCCTGCCACCAGCCGTCGCTGCCGGCGATGCGACGTCCTCGGTTCGTGTAAACGATCTCAAAGTACGCCGTTCGTGCCCCGACGCTTCGCACAATTTTGCGATCGGACCAGACACCGATCGTGTTGAGTCCCCAGCTCTTAACGCGGCGATGCGCCAACGCGGCGTAAGTAGCTTGCCACGTCGGCCCGTACTTGCGCAGCAGATTGGCTTGGTGGAAGCTGAACGTCATCGGCTGTTTGCCCTTGAAATGCCCGCGTATCACGGGAATCGGGGCCTGTCGCAGGAACGGCTCGAACTCTTCCTGCTCCCAGATTCGATCGGCGAACCACGTCTCGCGCTCATCGATCGGCGTGTAGTCGTGCTCGCCCACCGCGTTGATGGCGTGCGACCAGAACAGTCGTCCCTCGGGCGTCACCAGCCACCATCGCCCGTCATGCTGGGAGGTGCGGAAGTAGCCGGTCGCTTCAAGCTGCGGGCCGGTTCCCCAGCCGCCGTATTTGTCCCGGTCGGCGGCGCCGGGATGTGCATCGAGGTCGGTGGACTCAGTGTCGATCTGGCTTCGCAACTCTTTCACCGACGCCGTCTTCCCCTGCCACTCGCGGTGGATGAACTGGCCTAGCGTATCGATCAGCGGAAAGAACGTCGGGTCGGTCGGCCGCGGGGCAGCTTCGTACTTTCCGGCGGGCTTGATCCGTTCAATGACCAGCGCCGACGGTTGCGTCGGCTTTACGACGAACACGTGAAGTCGCGTCACGCGTGATGCGTCAATGCGATCGCGCGTTTCGCCTGCCGCCTCGTTCGGAAGGCCCCACATGCCCGTTAGCTGTGTATCAGGCACGCGGGGCTCGAGTCGGCGTAATTCGAGCGAAACGATCTGCGTTTTACCGGCGTCGAGCTTCAAATGTGTGGTGACGCTGCGGTGGATTCCATCATCGCCGCCAGTTGAATCGGCACGCACGCCGAGGTTGATCTCACCACTTCCAACATTCGTCACTGTAACTTCGACCGAGGCCGAGGTTGACCAATCCCATCCAGCGCCTGGTGCATGTATCCGCACGCCAGGCCAGTCGTACGCGCTACCCGGCTTGACTGCAACCCTCAGCGGCCAAGCAGGCTCCTGCCCGTGTGCCTGGCGATCGATTTCGGATTCGACAGCATCGACAGACTTGATCGTAAGTTCATTATTAATAATAATTTGCGCGCCATCGCTCATTGTGATAAATCCTGTCATGACAATCAGGCCACAGACCAAAACCAAGCATGCCACCCAGCGTGTCCGGATGCAAAGTAGTTCCATAATAAGTCCAATCATGTATTTTCACTGTATCGGATCATATATGGATTGACAATTGGATCGCGTCTGGTAGTATTTAGTTATCTACACCTGAGGCCTTGAGGAGAACTGATGACCGTTGCTGCTGCCATGCCTAATATGCCGCTGTCGCCCCGTGGGAAAGTTGTCTCATGGGTGTCCAAGGCGATTCGTGATGGGCAACTCACCCACGGAACACCGGTACCGTCCGAGCGCATGTTGGCCGATCAGTTGCAGGTCTCCCGTATCACTGTCAAGGCGGCTTTGGAAGATCTGACCCAGATGGGTCTGGTGAACCAGTCGTCCTCCGGTCGCAAGCGTCGCGTGGTCGCCCGTTCGCAGGGGAACGGCCAGCGGTCCGCCACGCTTGATCGCACGGTGGCAATGATCAGCCACATTCCCGCAGGCGACTGGGCGGTGCCTGGGTTTGATGGTGCGTTGCAGTTGGACGTGATTCGCAAGCTCAGCCAAGCCGGGCTCAACGCGCTGGTCGTCAACCCCGAACAGACCGATGCCGACATCGTGCAAGATCGTCCCGCCGGTGTGCTGCTGGCGTACCGAGTCGCCGAGTCGCCTAGGGGCCGCGAACTGGCGCAACAGTGCAAAAATGCTGGCATCCCCACCGTACTCTACGGCGACGGGCCTGGCCTTGAAGCCTTCGACCGAGTCACGCACGATCACGAAGCCGGTGCGTACGAACTCACACGCCTACTCGTACAACGAGGCTGCCGCCGAGTCCTGCGTTTCTGGCGATTCATGGAAAATCACTACTGGCTCGATCAACGCGATGTCGGCCACGAGCGCGCCATCCGCGAGGCGGGTCTGCCCCTGCTCCCGGCCGCCCGTTGCCCCGCGTTCGAATCATTCGGCAGTTTTCCCCAGCGTGTCCGCGCCTTCGCGGGTTTCCTCAGCGAATACGTGCTGGCCGATGCCCCGATCGACGGGCTGATGCTCGCCACCGACCTGCACGCCCTCGAAGCCGCCGAAGCCCTGCGTCTGCTGGGCAAACGCCCGAACGTGGATGTGAAGATCGTTGGCTATGACAATGCCTGGCGTCACTGGCAGCAGCACGAACCCGGCGCCGCCGGCACCATCGCCCCCCTGGCGACGGTGGACAAGCAGCAGGACCAGATCGCCCGGCAACTCGTCGATCTTTTACAAGCCCGCCGCGCAGGCAGGCTTAACCCCGAACCCCAATGCCGGCGCGTGTCGCCCCGGCTGGTTGTCACAGATAGCGTTTCTTAGTTACTTTTTTTGATGGAGGACGGAAATGAAGGATTCAATGAAAACACGTAAGACCTATCTCAGTCTCGCCGCGCTGGCGGGCGTCTCGGCGCTGGTCGCCACGCCGATGACCGCTTCGGCGGCGGTGGCAACGTGGGATGCGGGCGCGTCTGATGAGAAGTGGACCAGCAATACAAACTGGTCCAGCAATGTACTTGGTGTAGCCACCAACGATGACGTTGTATTCAATGCGGCAGGTACTGGGGTTACCACGGTGATGGATAAGGCGTCACCATTCAGTATCAACAGCTTGGCATTGAATTCAACTGCAAC
>JBBQXB010000045.1:0-27754 GCA_038210015.1 Tepidisphaerales bacterium | reverse complement strand
CAGTTCGCTTTGCATCGTCACCTCGGTCGTCTCGCCTGCGCTGAAACTCGCTGGCGTCGGCCCGACAGAAGTGATGAAGTGCGATCAGTTGTCGTACAAATTCACCGTCACCAACGCCGGTTCAGGACAAGCAAAGAATGTGAAAGTTGATTCGGTTCTTCCCGAAGGCCTGTTGACGACCGACGGCAAGGGATCGGTCGCATTTGATGCAGGCACGCTCTCTGCGGGTGAAAGCAAAGAGTTTGCTTTCGTCGCCAAAGCCACCAAGACCGGCACCTATGCGATTAAAGCCGCCGCCAAAGCGGATGAAAATCTCGCCTCCGAAGCCGCCGCGATCAACACCGTTGTCCGCGAGCCAATTCTAACCATCGCCAAAACCGGCCCGGAAAAATCGTTCATCGGCCAGCCGATTCCTTACGAAATCACGATCACCAACAAGGGTGATGCCGTTGCGAAAAACGTCAGCATCATGGACAAAATGCCCAAGGGCGTGACGATCCGCAACGTCAGCGACGAAGGTAAAGCCGATTCAACCGGAAGCATCCTTTGGTCAATCGGGGATCTGAAGCCCAATGACTCGAAGAAAGTCGTCGTCGTCATCACCTTTGACCAGGCCGGTGATCTGCGATCCGCTGCCAGCGTCAAAGCCGACTGTGCCGAAACCCAGGCCGCGATGGTGCAAACCAGCCTGACCGGTATCGCCGCGATCCTGATCGAAGTCGTCGACGCGCCTGATCCTGTTCGTGTCGGCGATCAGACGACCTACACGATCAGCGTCACCAACCAAGGTTCGCTGGCTGGGACAAACATCCAGATCGTCTGCGATATGGAAGACCCGATGGAGTTCATCTCCGCAACCGGCGAAACCAAGGAAACGGTCGCAGGCAAGAAGATCACTTTCGCCAAAATCGGTTCACTGGCGCCTAAAGCCACCGCGACTTACAAAGTCACGGTCAAAGCCGTCAAGGCCGGCGATATCCGCTTCAAGACCAGCATGAACTCCGACCAGCTCGGTCGCCCGGTTGAAGAAACCGAAGCGACGACCTTCTTCGGACAGTAAAATCTGTAGTTTGCAGTTTGAAGTTTGAAGTCAAACACGAATGCCCCGGATGCTCGCATCCGGGGCTTTTTTTTGTCACGTTCGAAGATGCACCGCGAAGGCGCCAAGGCCGCCAAGATTCACGAAGCGAAGAGAAGTCGGTTGCGATTTCTAAATATCCAAACCCGCGATCCAATGTCGTCCTGAAGTACTTCGAAGGGTCTGGCTGAAATGTCAAAAAAACCATCAATTTTCGAACGAAGTAGATGCTTCGGAGTACGGCAGCATGACAACCCGGGGCACTCAAATATTGGCATATCCCATTTGCGAAATCTGTGTCATCTGCGGTTTCGCATTTCTTCTTCCGCTGCGGTTTATTCGTCCAGCAGCAGCACTTCGGTGGGGATGACGCGGAAGACTTCCTCGGTGCTGGTGAGTCCGCGGGCGACTTTTAGCAACGCGGTATGACGGAACTCTAACATGCCGCTGGCGATCGCGTGGTCGCGGATCTCCTTGGCGGTGCGGCCTTCGGCGATCATGCTGCGGGTTTCGCGAGTCATTGTCATCAACTCAAACACGCCGCAACGACCGGTGTAACCGGTCATTTGATTGCTTTCGACCGGTTTAGGGGCGTAGAGTTTTTTGCCTTCATTCGGGCCCAGGTGTTTTTGGATTTCCGCAAATGTTTCGGGCGCACCGGAGATATCAAACTCGTTGCGATTGTCCGGATCGAGTGTGCGAACCAACCGCTGAGAGACGATCCCGCGCAATGCGACGGATAGAAAATGGTTCGGCACGTTATACGCCCGCATCGACTGAATGCCCGCCGCCGCGGTGGGTGCGTGGAGCGTTGCGATCACGAGAATGCCAGAATTTGCGGCGTGGGTCGCGACGCGGGCAGTTTCCTCATCACGAATTTCGCCGATCATAATCACGTCGGGGCTTTGACGCAGGATGCTGCGAAGCATCTCGGCGAAGTTCATCCCGATGTTCGGATTCACCTGCGATTGCCGTAACCCGTCGACGGCGTATTCGATTGGATCTTCGATCGTGTTGATCTTTCGCTTGCCGTCATTCAGGTGCATCAGCGTCGCGTAAAGCGTGCTGGTCTTGCCTGATCCGGTCGGGCCGGTGATGAGAACCAATCCGCCCGGACCGTTGACGAGTTGGCGATATTCCTGGAGTTGTTGCGGTTCAAAACCGACTTTTTCGAGATTCAGCAGCGCGTGATTGCGGACCAGCAGGCGGATGGCCATATCTTCGCCGTACATGGTGGGGATGGTGTTGATGCGCAGATCAACACTGTCGCCATCATCGGATTTATAAATCCAGCGCCCGTCTGCGGGTCGGCGGCGGTCGTTGAGATCCATCCCCGCCATATTGCGGATGTGGGTGAGGATGCGTTTGCCGTTGTCGGACGATTCGATGCTGATGGGCATGATAATGCCCAGATGCCGCACCGATGCCGCGACGTGTTGTTCGTTGCTCATTAAAAACAGGTCGCTGGCGCCCATTTCAACGGCGTGGTCGATCAGGCTTTGGATCGCATTTTCCGGCGCGAGTTTGCTGACATCGATCATCAAAGGACGTGTACTCACTTGCCACCTCCGATACTTTCGCGTGCGGATTGTTCGGTTTCACAAAGCGGGACGACCTTGCCGACTTTCAGGAGATCAAGCACCTGCCTGACAGCGGGTTGGATTTTATAAACCGCCAGTCCCCCGCCACCATCTTTGAAGGCTTTAGACGTGCCGATCAACCAGCCAATCGCGCTGGAATCGATGTAGGTCACGCTGCCCAAATCCAGCAACACACGGAAAGTAGTCCATGAAGGCCCGAGAAGGCCTTCGATGGGATTTTTCCCGTCGGCTGAAAAATCGGTGGCGGTGATGCTGCCGTCGATCAATAGCTTTACAAATCCGTCGCGTTCGATGCCGCCCAGCGAAATCTTCATAAGTAATCGTCCGCTTGAAGAGTTACGTTTATCTGACCAACCCAAAGTGTAACCCGTCAGCCGCGAATGCCAAAGTTACCTGCGTTGAAGTCACAATAAGATTTGCGTCGTGCGGATACTATGGGAATCGGAATTGGCCGCAGAGGCATAGAGACGCAGAGGGGTGTAACCGCAGATTACGCCGATGACGCAGATACATATTGAGAGAATTTGATCTACGAAATCGGCGTAATCTACGGTTTGTTTTTAATCATCGGTGTAAATCGGTGGCTGTTTTTTCTGGATGAAGGTTAAACCTCGACCCAGACCGACAAACTTCCTGCCGGGCAGATGAAATCGGCTTCGCCGTTTTCATCGGTGGAGATGACGTCGGGGCAGTGGGTGGTCAGATCTGTGAATTTCGTGTTTTTCGCAACGCTGTTGATGCGTTTGGTTCCGGCGTCCCCGCTGCTCATTATGACGACCATTGATCCGGGGTGTTCTTTGTCGCCTGCACGGACCCACGCGACGCAGTTGGCGTGATCGAAATGATCGTGCTGGTCGCCGAAGTTATATTTTCGGCGGGCATCGAGCAGCACTTCGATTAACTTGTGGTGGCTGGTGAGTTTGGCATCCTTTTCGGACGATCCGTAGTAATCGCCATAAAATACGACTGGATAACCGTCTTTTCGTAGCAGGATCAACGCGTAGGCGAGGGGCTTAAACCAGTCATCGACCCAGCTTTCAAGCGATTGGCCTGGCTGGGTGTCGTGATTGTCGACAAATGTGACGGACAATGTGGGTTCGGCCTGCACCAATGTGCCGTCGAAAATCGTTCGAAGGTCGTAATCTTTGCCTTTTTTGGACGCCTCGCACAAATGATGATGCAGCGGCACATCAAATAGCTGGATTAGACCCTCGGTTTGCTTGATATAATCGCGCAGTTCTTCCAACTCGCGCGTCCAGTATTCTCCGATGCTCAGTAATTCTCTTTTGCTAAAATGGGTACGCAGAAACTTGAGATAATCTCGATAAAATGAGGCCGGGATGTGTTTGACGGCATCGAGGCGGAAACCATTGATTTGCGTGGTGTCGATCAACCATTTTGCCCACTCGCGCAGGTCGTTTACGACATCGGGATGATAGAGATCGACATCGCATCCCATCAGGTAATCAAAATTGCCGTGCTCGTCGCTGACTTCTCCGCTAAAGCTTTTGCCAGCCATTAGATAGATTTTTCGGGGGTCGTCGCCTTCAACTTTGTGATCGACGCCTGTGAAATGATCGTGCATCATCACGAATGGTGAATATTTGCCTTGGCGGCCTAGGAAGGTGAACTGTGTCCAGACTTCGGCTTTATGTTGTGAATCCAGGCGAACTTTCGTCCGATCGTCCATATCCACTTCAACGACATCAACATTTTCTGTTTCATCGGCACCGCAACGGTGATTCAGCACAATATCGGCGTACGCCTCCATCTTGTTGGCTTGGATCGCGCGGATCGCCTCTAGGTATTCGGCTTTTGAGCCATATTTCGTGCGCGTCGTGCCTTTTTGGTCGAATTCGCCCAGATCATATAGATCGTAAACGCCGTAACCCGTGTCATCGATGCCCGCATGCCCCTTATAGGCCGGTGGTAACCAGACGCTGGTGATGCCGATGCGGTGCAGTTCGCGTGCGTTGGCAGCCACGTCGCGCCAGAGCGTGCCGTCGTTTTTGTAATGCCAATGAAAATACTGAAACAACACGCCATTAAGGATCGCCATATAGTTTTTCCCTTTCGAGAGGAAGTGTAGGCGTCACGCTGATAAAGTGGCGATCAAATTCATTTCATCGATTATTCATGAAAATGAGGCTTGTAGTTCAAGAGGGATATGCAATTCGCGTCTTTGTTAGGCCCGCGGGCTTGCTCGCGATGTACGGCCTGTGACGTGATGAGTGTGTCGTGAAAGACCACGATGCGGATCTGCTTTTCTTTGAATATTCATCATGCGCAACTCATCATCCTGGGATCAGTTTAATGAACTTTTTACTGCCCATTTGCAAAACCGCAGGTTTGGCGAGGTCGATTGCGAATTTGGGATCGATGATTTTTTCGCCGTTCAGTTTGATCGCGCCTTCGCGAAGTTTGCGGTGGGCTTCTGAACTGCTTTGAACGATTTTGCTGGCGACCAGCACTATTACGATCGCCTGCGGGCCGGCGAGCAATTGCAGTTCTGGCATGTCGCGGGGCACGCCGCCGTGCGTGGCGGCGCGGAAATCCTGCTCTGCCTGATCGGCGCTTGGGGCATCGTGAAGCCAAGTGATGATGTGCTTCGCCAACGCGATTTTTGCATCGCGCGGGGATCGTTCGATCAATGCTTTGTACTCGGCTTCGGGCAAATCGGTCAGCAGTTGGTAATAGCTCGCCATCAGCGAATCGGGGAGGGACATGACCTTGCCGAACATCCCGTTTTGTCCGCTGGCGGGGTCGGTAACGCCGACGTAATTGCCGAGGGACTTGCTCATTTTTTTCACGCCGTCCGTGCCCACCAATAAAGGCGTGACAAAAACGCACTGCCCCGGCTTGCCTTCGTCTTTCTGGAACTCTCTGCCAACGAGATTGTTGAACAGTTGATCGCTGCCGCCCATTTCAATGTCGGCGTCGATCACCACGCTGTCCCAGCCTTGCAACAGCGGGTAGAGGATTTCATGCAGCCGAATATCGACACCCTCGGCGTATCGCTTGGCGAAATCCTCACGCGTCAGCACCTGTGCGACCGATTTGCGGGCTGCGAGTTTGATGATGTCAACCAGCCCCATTTTTGCGAGCCATTCGCCGTTGTAACGCACCTCAAGATGCGCCTCATCCATCAGTAAAATCTTGCCGACCTGTGCGACATAGGTTTTGGCGTTGGCGTCAATTTCTTCGCCGGTGAGGACTTTACGCGTGGCGTTTCTGCCGGTGGGGTCGCCGACGCGTGCGGTGTAATCGCCGATGATGAGCACGGCTTTATGCCCCAAATCCTGGAACTGCCGTACGACTTTCAGCGGCACGCAATGTCCCAGTGTAACATCCGGCGCGGTCGGATCCATCCCCAGCTTCACTCGCAGTGGTTTACCTGTTTTGGCACTGTTTTCGAGCTTCGCTTTCAGTTCAGCCTCGCTGATAATTCGCTCGCAACGGCGTGAAAGAAGCTGAATTTGCTGTTCGATGGGCATGGACATATCGCGATTGTATGGGAGTGTGGATCGGTGACAAGCTGCTGTATTTTGCGGGTGTGCAAACGACACATTCGTATATAATTGAACTGGCAATCCATGATCGACCTCATCAAACAAAATCGCGAACAGATTATTGACCTGTGCAAACGATTTGGCGTGCAGCGTTTGGAGGTATTTGGATCAGCGGCGCGGGAGCGGGGATTCAACCCTGCGAGCAGCGATGTCGATTTCTTTTAGGTGATGGCCGACGAAGCCCGCAACGATCTGGCAGATCGATATTTCGGCTTTTGCGAAGAGATGGAAGCTGTTTTAGGGCGCCCGATTGATATGATTAGTTTGCTGGACGCCCGCAACCCTCATTTTCTCCAAGTCGCCAATCAACACCGAACGCTTCTCTATGCGGCCTGAATCCCTCAAATTGCTAAAAGATATGTTCGACCATGCGTTGAGTATTCGCATGGCCACGCAAGGTTTTGATGCTGTTCGATTCAAATCCAATATGATCGTGCGTACGTCCGTCATGTGGGATTTCTAGTAATCGGGGAAGCGGTGTCGCGTCTTAAAAAGATAGACGAAGCAACTGTAGTGCGAATCACGCATTGGCAACGGGTGATCGCATTTCGCAATCAGTTGATTCATGGATACGACATTATTCGCGATATAATAACGTGGAATGTGGTTGAGGTTCACTTGCCGATTTTGATCGCGGAATTGCAAATGATGCTTGAAGAATGATGGCGTGGACATAAACCAGCGTGGGTTGATGATCGCGCCTGGGTTGACCATCGCGCGCGAGCTTACGCCAGCGGCTTTAACAGGTGACTTTCACGTCGCGCCACACATTCTTCATCACGCAACGCGCAGTCCCAACTCGCATCTCGCATCTCGCAACTATTTTTCTTGCATTTCTGATCCCCGTATCATGCCGAAGTAGATTGAATATCCGAGCAGACCGGGGATAAAAATGTAGAATAGGCCCGAGACGTTGATCGCCAGGACGATGAAAAGGATCGTGAACGCCAACCACAGCCACCAGGTCTTTTTGTAGAATTGCAATAACGCTTCCATACAACCGCTGATCCTAAATGAATGATTCGCCCGATCAACTCCGCAGCACGATCGCTTGGTTCGTATGGACGATGTGCCAGATCGGGATTTTGATATTGATGGCGAGTCGTCTGCCGCTGGCGGCGAAGTTCCCGCAGCCGGCAGAAAACCTCGCAATGCTCGCGATGATTTTCACTCAACTTGTCATCGCGAGCGTGATAGGACGACCACTTTTGCGAGATGTAAGGACGTTTGCCATCGCGTTTGCGACCGCGATTCCCATGCTTGTGCTGGCGACGTTACTATCCGGACAACCCGCGAGCCATGCGATTATCCCAGCGATCACCGTCGCAGCGTGGTTTGGCGCGAGCGCGAGCATCGGGGCGATCCGATCGGATGCGATTCGCACCCCGATGCAGGCGTTAATGCTACTTTTAACGGTCGGCGGGCCGGTGTTGGTCTATTTGTCGTGGGAGTTTGGCAGAAGACCGATTGCCGTGGACGGTTGGATCGCGTTTGTCTCCCCGACGCTGGGCGCAGCCTCTACTTTCATCCACGGGACATCTCAAATCTGGACGATCGTCGTCCCAATCGTCGTTATCATCGCGATATCGACGATTCGTTTTAGGCAAGCGCGTTTGAAACTCAACGAGACGGTGAAAACATCGAATGGTCACCTCAAAGGCTTGGTTGGATGACGACAGGTTATCCACAATGATATGAGTTTTTATTCATGCGAATGTGGATAACTCGGTGGATAATTAGGGTTGCGCGAGCCTATCGACACTTACATCATGCGAACTTGAAAAAAATCTTCATGTCCGAAAATTCTTTTGTTGCATCTTAGTGGATGCCAGTGGTACAACAGCCCTGTCGAGTTAAGTGAATGGTGATTTTTTCCTATGCCGATGCCTCCATGGTACCCGTTAATCGGCGAGCAGGAACTAACGATCGACGAAAAAGGTCGTTTGCTCGTGCCCGCAGATGTTCGCAAGCGTCTGGAGACGTTTGGCGAATCCGATGTATTGGTCATGGTCAACATGGGCGGACGCGGATTTCTCTATCCGGAAAAATATCACTTCTCGCGGATCGGCGATGTGAAAGTTGGAATCGTTCCGTCGGTTCAAGAACAAAGGCTCATGCGAGCATTGTTCGGACAATCGGTTCGACTGCCCTGGGATAAGCAAGGACGCATCCTGGTGTCGCCGAAGACGAGCAATAATCTGAAGCTCGACCGGGAGATCGTACTCGTCAGTGCCGGCGATCATATGGAGTTGTGGAATCGTCCGGACTGGGAAAAGGAACAGATCGACCTTCAGGAGAATATGCCTGAGTTGATCAATTCGATGTCAGGCCAACTCGTTGCTAGTGGCGTGTAGGTCTGATGATCGAAGTCGGTGAAGTGCCTAGTGTTGCTCCAGGGAAGGAGCACATCGGGGTGCCTTGGAAACAAGGCATAATGTTAGAAGTAAGTGATTAGCATTTGATGCTGGATCAGGTTGTTCTATTTGAACCACCAGTTTCGCCAGAAATGGTGAGATGATCGAGGCGGAAGGATGTTGAATCAACCGACTGGCGGCCGCGCTGGAGCGCGGGCGACATGCGGCAGAACAATGGCTGTACCGGTGAGGATCTTTCACGGATTCGGAAGCAGAGATATAGGGTTGCAGCCTTATATCGCTGTGGGTCATGGATCGACCCGCCTCGCCTTTATATTGTAGCTGCACAAATCTGACTCGTCCATTTTGCAAGCACACGGTCTGGCTATGCGAAATAACTGTTCAGGCTCGGCACACAGAACATTAACCGTACATTCTACTCATTAATTGTCCTTGTTGCAAGTGAAGTTTTACAGACATGCGTGGTTAAAATGTATTTATTTAACTCTTGGTAAAATAACGAGTTAAATATTCACTCGCCTCTATCCTGCGAAGGGCTTTGCCGCGATGGAACTCCCCGAAACAGGACATGATCCGGTCTTACTAAACGAAGTCCTCGAACTGCTTGATCTCAAACCCGGACAAACGTGCGTCGATTGCACAGTCGGGCGAGGCGGACATGCCGCAGCTGTCGCCAGAGCAGTCACGCCCACAGGCGCGGTGATCGGCCTTGATTACGACCCCCGAAATCTCGACTATGCCCGCCAGCGACTCGCCGATCTACCCGTCCGATTGTTCCACGCCAATTTTTCTGAACTCGATGCCGCCCTTGAGCAGGCAGATGTCGAGCAGGTCGATGCGATCCTCGCGGATCTGGGCATCAGCACCAACCAGTTATTTGAAGAAACCTACGGCCTATCCTTTTCGCGCAACTTGCCGCTGGATATGCGCTTAGACCCGCGATCGCGTCTAACCGCGAAGATGATTATCAACACCTGGCCTGAGGGGAAAATCGCCGATCTGCTTTTTCAGCTCGCCGACGAAAGATTTTCTCGGCGGATCGCCAGAAAGATTGTCGAATCGCGCAAACAAACGCCGATTAATACCACTGATCACCTGGCCGATCTGGTGCGGAGCGTTGTACCCGTTCAGAGAAGCCGGAGCCGATCGGTCGAGATCGACCCCGCCACTCGAACCTTCCTTGCACTTCGCATGAAGGTCAACGGTGAGATGGAAAACCTGGAACGACTGCTGAAGCTCGCTCCACAATTCCTCAAGCCCGGCGGAAAGATCGCGATCATCAGCTTCCATTCGACCGAAGATCGCGTCGTGAAGCATGTGTTTCGGTCGGCGGAGCAGACCGGGCAACTGAAGGTTCTCACCTCCAAGCCCATCATTCCGTCGGAATCCGAAATTCACGCGAACCCCCGATCCCGGTCGGCGAAACTCAGAGTCGCAGAAAAGAAGGGCTGAACGCTTGTGACCTAGGCATCAAGGAATTGAAAGAAGCGCGTCGCTTCCCACCAATCCCCAATTCCTAAGCCCCAAGCCCCAGCAAATCCACATGACCCGTGAAACCAAAATCGGCCTGCTCGTCGGACTCGCGTTCATCATCGTCGTGGGCATTTTGCTTTCAGAGCACCTGACAACCAGCACCGAGCGCCCCGCAGCACCGTTGGCAGAAGCGGGTGAAGGCGTCCGCGAAGGTGTCGCAGCGCCCGGCGTTGCGATGCAACCCGCGCCGTACCGCCCCGCCGATCCGATCATGCCCGTTCCAACCGCCCGGGATTTTGCGCCGCAGCCCACGCCCGTGCCAAGTCACGTCGCGATCGGTCCCAATGGGGCGGGTCAATCACCGATCGTCATTAACGACCGCACCAACCCGCAGTGGGCAGCCCCCGCTGGCATGGACACTCAAACCGGTGTGAACCCGCTGATCGCAGGCCCGATCGTTCAAAACACGATTGTCGATCCGATCATCACGCGCATTCCGGTCGATCCATTTGCGAATGACCCCCGCCATATCGCCGCCAATGGATTCGGCGAGCAGCTTATACCGGTCAATGGCAATTCCAACGCGAATCCCAATCAAAACACCACCCTGGCCGCCAACAATGTGCGTGAATACAAAGCCCAACCCGGTGACAGTCTCTCGCGCATCGCGGCGTTGCTGCCAGGTGGCAACACCAAATCCAATCGTGACGCCGTGGTGAAACTCAATCCGGCGTTGCAGAAAGATCCGAACAAGATCATCGCAGGCCGAAACTATTTGCTGCCGACCGATACAACGACATCTAATCCCGCCCCCGCGCCGATTCCCGCGCCGGTGGTCGAGCAACCCACCGCCGTCGTTCGCACGCCCGAACCGACAGCCGCCTATCGCACGTACATCGTTAAGAAAGGCGACAACCTCAGCAAAATCGCCTCTGAACAGCTCGGTTCCAAGAACGAAATCGCCACCATCCGCACGCTAAACGCCGACGTGCTGAAAAATGGCGACGTGATCTGGATCGATATGAAGCTCAAGCTACCCGCAAAAGTCGTCGCGACAGGAGATTGAGGCGGGGAAGTGTGAAGGATGAAGGATGAAAACATCGGGGTTCGGGGTTTGATTCGGGGTTCGTGGTTCGTGGTTCGAGGTTCATGGAATGAGTGTTCGAATGACGAATGACAAATAACGAATGACTCAGCAAGTTCAAAACACAAAACACAAAATATCCCTCCCCCATGCTAAAACTCCTCCTCTGCATTCTCTCCGCGATCATCATCGCGGGAACACTGTTGCATTTAAAGCATCAGAAGATGGAGATCAGCTATAAAACCAACCAGGCGCACAAGCGGCTGCAGAATCTGCAGATCGAACTTTGGAATCAACAGTTGCAGGTCGCGATTTATACTGCCCCCAATGCGATTGAAAGCACCGTCGGATCCCATAATCTAAATCTCGTCCCCGCCCAGACAACCCCGCCCAATACCAAGCCGACAGCGCCTAGCCGACAGGCAATGCCGTCCGATGCCGAGTGATACCGGATCGTGGGTGATGCTCACGCCTGTAGCTGCGACGCAGGCGTCGCAGTTACAAGATATTCGCCGGCGCGTAACTCACGCTGAATACGTATGATGCATTGCGAATCAGTGGGCATCTGAAATTTGTCATTGCAGACTTTGATTGCCACTAGCCGATAGGATGATAGCGCATCGCGCGCCTTGTTATGTCTGAACAGCCCCGTCACTGTCCGTTTCTAAACCGAAGCGACGCCCGGTGTGCCGAGCGTTTTAATGTCGGGCACATGCAGCACGCCTTCAGGCACTGTTTTGCGACTTATAAAGCCTGCCCGACCTATCTGGAGTTACTGGTCGAACGCCGCATTAAACGGCTGACCGAAAGTGCCGTCCATGCCCCCAGCTTCACCGCGCTCACGATCGGCGGCCAAAACCGCGCCGCCTGAATTAGTCCCATTTCTGGGATATCTGGGCTCGGAACGCGGGCTTGCCAAGAATACGCTGGACGCTTATCGCCGTGATTTATCGGATCTGATCGAGTGGCTGAACGACAACGACGGTAAACCAATCCCCGGCGTTCTGGATCGCGCGACAGCCGACCAATTTCGCTTATACCTGCAATCGCAAACCAAAAAGAACCAATCCACCAAAACCGTCGCAAGGCGGCTGGCGGCGATTCGCGTGTACCTGAAGTTTCTTGAAGTGATGGGCCAGGACAAGCAATCGATATTGCAGCAACTCGAACGTCCCAAACCCGAGCGCGACATCCCCAACATCCTTAATACCGAGCAGGTCGCAAGGCTAATCAACGCCCCGGATCCTGACGATACCAAGTTTTATCACCGCGATGTCGCGATACTGGAACTGCTCTACGCCGCCGGTTTGCGCGCCAGCGAATTGTGCGTGATGAACGTGCGGGATGCGAATCTTCAGGTCGGTGCGGTGCGTCTGTTTGGCAAAGGATCGAAAGAACGAATCGTCCCGATCGGAAAGGCCTGCATCCGTGCGATCAACGAGTATCTGTTGGTTGGCAGGCCGCGACTCGCACAAGTGCGGGCTTCAAATGACGAAACCCGAATGACGAATAACGAATTAATCACCAATGCCCAAATCCCGAAGGGGGCGCACGCACAAATTAAGATTTCCGCCTCACGACCCACGACCCACGACTCCCGAATCACGACCGACGACCGCCTTTTTCTTTCTCGTTCCGGCAAGCCCTTCGACCGCATCAGCTTGTGGATGCTGGTCCGTAGGTACGTCAAAAAAACCGGTCTGAACAAAGAAGTCAGCCCGCACGTGTTTCGTCATTGTTTCGCCAGCCATCTGCTTGGCGGCGGTGCCGACCTACGCGTCGTCCAAGAATTGCTGGGGCATTCCGACATCGCGACCACACAAATCTACACCCACGTCGATACCGCGCGTCTTCGCAAGGTGCATAAGCAGTTTCATCCGCGCGGGTGAGCGGGAGTCGCAAGTTCCAAGTTCCAAGTTGCGAGTTGCGAGTTGCGAGTTGCGAGATGCGAGATGCGGAATTGAAAATTGTCTACCAGCCGCGAGCGTAAGCTCGCGCGCGTCGCCGACTGATGATGCGCAACTGCACCCGCGCGGGCTTACGCCCACGGCGATCCCACTACTTTCGACCCACCCACCTACGACCCGCGAATGACGGCTGATGAATGACCATTTCCCGATGCGCCATTCCGCACTTCCAAACAACAAAATACAAAACACCGAAACACGAAACACAAAACAACAAAATAACCAATATACAAAACCGCAGACCGGACTTGTGGTCCGGTCTGCGATAAGAATTAGAGATTCTGAGGTCGCTCTTGTGGAGCGTTCAGATTAGAGGGCGAGTTGGAACTGGCCACGCAGGACGATCTGGAGATCGTCGCTGGCGACATAGCCCAGACCCGAGTCGGACGGGCTGCCATCCGGGAGGATGACGACGTCGACAGTGGCCTTGGCGTTGTGGCCGTAGAAGTAGTAGTTGGCGCCGACGGTGATTTCGCTGATCGAGTCACCATCGCCGTCGAGGTAGCCGAAGCGACCGAAGACTTCCCAATTCTGATCGATCAGGTACGAAGCCTGGGCGAGCGCGCCCCAGTTATAATCGTCGGTATCGCCGTCTTGAGTCCACGCGCCGAGGTAGGCGGCGTAGAAGCCCCACTGACCCATTTCATACTGGGCATCAATGGTGTGCAGGACGGTTTGATCGCTACCACCTTCGGTGTAGTCGAAACCGGCACCGATGACCAGGAGGTCATTTTCGGTCTTCATGGAGGTGAAATCGTCGTAGTTCTTCCAGTCACCCATGACTTTGTATTCGACGCGAGCGGAAACGCCATAGTTGGCGCTGGCGGTGTCGGCAAAGTTGGTGTTGTCGCTGTTAGCACCGTCGGTCAGCGCGAGTTCGGCGCGGATCGCGTCACCGTTGTTGTACGTCAAGGCGATGCCCTGCACGTAATCGGTCACGCCACCACCGAGTTCTTCGTTGACCAGCGAGCGGTCAGCGGCCAACTGCTTGGTAGAGCTGGTGGTTTCTTCGTGGAACACGTTTTCTTTCCACTGGCCGAGCTTAACGCCCCACTCATCGGCGAAGGCGTATTCGATAAAGGCTTTTTCCAGAACTGCGCCACCACCTGAACGATTGAACGCCCAGTTGATATCGTACTTCAGTTCCTTGGAGAAGGCGTTGCCTTTGATCCCGAACTTGGCCCGGCGCATTTCGTAGCCGTGCACGGTATCGGCATCGCCATCGGCTTGGGCTTCATCGGCGTAGTTGGTGACAGCACGGAACTGCAGTTGCAGCCATGGCACCATCTTGAAGTTGCCGTCGTTAGACGCGATGAAGAAACCGTTGTTGTATCCGGCGGACAGGGCGCCGGACTGCATCAACTGGCTGCGACGTTCGGCGTCGTTGAGGACGCTTGACATCGTGGCCTGCTGGGTCGACGTGGAAGCTTCACGGGCTTCGATCTGTGCGACCTTGTTGTTCAGTGCTTCGATCTGCTGACGCAGGTCCGAAGCGGTGGGTTCGGCGGCGGCCGCGATAGCGCCCATGCCGAGAACGCCGACGAGTGCCGGCACGATCAGTTTGCGGTCGGTCATTTGTTCTCCTTCAATATGGGGCTCGCAAGAGCCAACCAATTACCTGGCCACAGAAGGAAAGACCGTACCTTCCAGGCCCAACACAAAATCCGATCACGCTGCCGGATCCATCTGGCGACGTGACGAAACGATGTTCTGCGGTCATCCGTGACCAGCGTTGATGTTCAATTCTCACTGCGGCGATTCATGCTTCAACACCGCAGGCGGGTGCTTTCTCCGCACCCTCATATTCAGGGATTCGCATATTAGCGAGACACCCGCAAATCCACAAAACAAGCCCACCATTTAAACAGGCTTACTCATATTTCGGTCATACGATTCTTTTTCATGCAATAATTTGTCGAATACGGGTTGAATTTCAGTACTACCATCAAGGGCGATAACTATTTCAAAAACCCAGATCCGATGCCTGCGGTTGGAGTGGGCATTATTCAACGGGACGTAAAGAACCCATTTGCAATGTGTGTTGAAACCATTAAATCACATCCATTTACCTACATCAGCACATGACGGATTTTGGAGTTCACGGGTTGATCCCCAATATCTGTTTTGAGTCAAATTGTCTCACAAAATGGCTTGAAACAAACTCGAAATTATCCGATCAAGAGCTGTACGACACGGGTCGTTTCACGATAAATCCCGCCCGCCAGCGGAAATATGATGCCGATCGCCAGGATCACCGCGACACTCAACGCGATCGCGACGCGGATCGCAAGCGGTTGTTCGATGTCCTGATCACCAGCCTGAGTAGCGTGCTCATCGGACGGGGTTTTGATCCACATCGAAACGACGATTTTCAGGTAGTAACCCGCTGAGATCGCGGCATTAATCATCGTGAATACCGCCAGCCAGACCAGATCGGACTGCCCGCTTTGGATCGCGGGTTTGAGAATATAAAGCTTTGCGAAAAATCCCGCCGTCAGCGGCATACCGATCAGGCTGAAGCAACTGATCGCCATCGCCAAACCAAGTAGCGGATGACGCCTGCCTTGCCCGGCAATGTCGTCGTAGGTTTCTGCGGTGGTGGCAGGGGCGTTGATGCGACTCGGCAACAAGATCAACACGCCGAACGCTGCGGTGTTCATCACCCCGTACGCCAGCAGATAAAACGCCACGCCCGACAACGCCTCAGTGCGAAACTCTGGCGATGTCGCCAGCACGACCGTTGCCAATCCGACGAGGATATATCCGCTATGCGCGATCGAGCTATACGCCAGCACGCGCTTCACGTTGTATTGCAGCAGGCCGAGGATGTTGCCGATCGACATCGTTAATAATGCGATGATCCAGATCAATTTCGCGATCTTTGGATCAAACGACCACGTCCCGGCACCGGCGACATAGAGGATTTTCATCAACGCGACCGTGCCGGTCACCTTGGGGATGAACGCGATCGCAGCCGTGACTGGGGTGGCGGCGCCTTGATAGACATCGCCGGCATAAAAGTGCATTGGAGCGGCAGCTAGTTTGAACAAAAAGCTGACCAGAATCATCACCAACGCCAGCATCAACAAAACGGGCGTGAGTTGCCCGGATTGCATCTGATGGCGGATCGATTCGGTAATGGCCGTCAGTTGCATTTCGCCGGTCACGCCGAACAGATAGCTCATCCCAAAGAGCATGATCGCAGCCGACGCAGCACCGAGGAAAAAGTATTTAACGCCCGCTTCCTGTGCCACTTCCTGCGGGCGGGACATCGTGACCATGATGTAGGTCGGAATGCTCGCCAGTTCGATACCCAGAAAAAGTGTCGGTAGAGAATTGGCAGACGCGGTGACGCAGATGCCCGCGATCGCCAGAAGCAACAGTGCGAAGTATTCGCCGGTTTCGGTGGAGAAGTGGATCGCGCGGTTCTGATCCCCCGCCGCACTGGTTGGCCAGGCCAGCAACACAAACAGCACGCCGACGCCGGTGCTGATCGTCTTGATGTACATCGAAAACGCCGTGATCGATAGAGAATCCTTTGCAGCACTGCCGTCAACGTGCGTGAAAATCGACGCCGCAAACGCACCAACCAACGCGATCACCGCCAGCACCGGCGTAAAACGTCGCATGGATGGCGCGATGGATGTGCCCATCACAAACAGCAACGCCGCTGTCAGTAACAGGATGATTTCAGGGATGATATAGGGCAGCACTTCGGTCATCGGCTATTGTCCGAAAAATCCTTCTTCGTTCTGAGTCGGTCCGATCTGGATCGATTTTTTCGGCGACCATTTACTGATCGTCGTAACGTCTTGTTTGATCGAATCGAGAATCGGCGTCGGCATGATCCCGACCAGCAATACCGCAACCGCAAGAGGCATCAACGATGTCAATTCACGGGCGGATAGATCGGTCAACGTCGCACCTTCGGGTGCCTTCAGCGGACCAAAACCCACCTTCGCAACCATATGCAACATATAAATCGCACCCAGCACCATGCCTGTGGCAGCGACGATTGTGACAAATAATCCGAATGTGCCGATCACACCTTGCAGGCTGAGAAACTCACCGATAAATCCGCTGGTGATCGGCAGTCCGATCGACGCCATCGTAAACAAGACCAAAAGCGTGCTGAGGATCGGCATGCGGGCAAATAGGCCGGACATTTCATCGATATTTCGCGTGCCGGTGCGGGAGGCGATCATGCCGATCACCATGAACAGCGCAGCGGTCGCGAGTCCGTGGGCGATCATGTAAAGCACCGCGCCTTGCAGACTAAGCGTGGTCGAAGCGAAAATCGCCAGCACGCACAATCCCAAATGCGACAGTGATGAGTAGGCCATCAGGCGGATCATGTCCTTTTGCACCCACGCGATCAGACCGCCGTAGACGATGCTGATCAGGCACAAAGCGACCAGTACTTGTACGACCCAGCCAAAATCAGACGGGGCTGTAAACGCAATCGGTAGTGTCAGCCGAAGCAGACCATAAGTACCAAGTTTACCTAATACCGCAGCGATGATCGCATTCGCGCCATCGGGCGCTTCGGCATACGCCAGTGGTTGCCAGGTGTGCAGCGGGAACACCGGCGTCTTAATCAAAAAACCAACCAGCAAGCCCAGCCCGCACCAGAATCGTTCTTGCGATGTCGAGCCATAATGGGCGTAATTCACGATGTCGGCGATCAAAAAAGACCCCGCGTGCGACGCCAGATAGATCACCGAAATCAACAGGAAAATCGATCCGGCGAAGGTATAGATGAAAAACTTCACCGCTGCCTGACGACGTTCCGCCCCGCCCCATATGCTGATGAGCAAAAGGGATGGAATCAGCGTCAATTCAAAGAAGAAGTAAAACAGTAATGCGTCGGCAGCGATAAACGTGCCGATCAAACCTCCGAGCAGCAAAAGCAGCCAGACGTAATACCAGCGGGCGTTATCCTGATCGTTAATCTTCTTCCCCACCGACAGAATCACCAGCGGTGTGACAAGCGTCGTCAACAGCAACAGCCACAGGCTGATGCCATCACATGATAATTTCAGACCGAATCCAATTTCAGGGATGCTGATCGGGTTGCTGCCGTCGATGCCCCACGTCGCGGGGACGCCGGGTGTCAGACTCACTCCGACGACCAACGCACAGGCGAAGCAAAGAAACGAGACGATCAACGCCCATGTCCGCACAATCGCCACGGGTTTCATCAGCGCAGCGAACGCCGCGCCCGCCAGCGGGAACAGAATCAGAAGAAACAGTGCGGTATCAGCCATTGTTAGCTAGTTGATTGGTGATGGTTGGTAGCTGATAGGCCGAAAGGTCTGTCAACTGTTAACCATCAACCAACAACGATCTCCTACACAAACACCCACAACAAAATCACAACCAAGCCCAGCAACATGCTCAGGGCGTAACCTTGCAGATAACCCCGCTGGGTTGTCCGTTTCACGATGTAACCAGTTAATTGCGGGATGAATCCGACGAGGAAAACCAGCAGATCGACGACATACCGGTCAATCGCCCACAACAATCCGCCGATCGCACGCAACGGTGCGATGATGATGGCGTTGTAAATCTCATCCACCCAGAACTTGGCGTCGATTGCGGTTGCGATGAACCCGACTTTTCCCGCCAATTCGTCGGCCTTGGGTCGATTTTTTAGATGCAGCAGGTAGGCGATAAAGATACCGACGATCGCCGCCGCCCCGCCGATGATCAGCGGGACAATATCAAACGCCTGTTCCCCCGTCGGTGCATGGCCGAAGCCCAGATGATCGGTTTCACTAAGCCCGGCCGGGTACGTTTTTTCGACCTGCTGTAAACCCAGCACAAATGACGGACTTTGACTCAGGAAATGACCCAGAGAATGTTCTTTAATCCCGGCAGCGAAGGGCAGATTGATGATCCCCGCGAGCAATGCACCGATCGCCAGCACAAACAACGGCAACATCATCGACATCGGTTCGTGATTGTGATGCCCGTGATTGTGATGCCCGTGATCGGCATGTTGGTGATCGGCATGTTGGTGATCGGCGTGTTGGTGATCGTCATGTTGGTGATCGGCGTGTTGGTGATCGTCATGCTTGTCATGTCCAGCATGATGTGATTGCGGAATCACTTCGGGACCTTCAAACACGCGGAAGTAAAGTCGGAACGTGTAGTAAGCCGTCAACACCGCGGTAAACAGCAACACGCCATATAGCAACAGGCTTTTCGTGCTGGCGGCGTGGACGATCTCGTCTTTCGACCAGAAACCCGCAAGCAATGGGAAACCCGACAGTGCGAGGCAACCGATCAACATCAGGATGCGCGTTTTCGGGAGCAATTTTTTCAAGCCGGACATTTTTCGCATGTCCAATTCCCCGCCGGTCGCGTGCATGACGACGCCGGAGGATAGGAACAACAATGCTTTGAAAAATGCGTGCGTGATCAGATGAAAGACCGCCGCGACTGGCGACAGCACTGCAACGCCGACGAACATAAATCCGAGCTGGCTGACCGTTGAATAGGCGAAAACCTTTTTCAGATCGGTCTGGCGAAGTGCGATCAAACCTGCCCACAGCGCGGTAAACGCCCCGACAATCGCGATGGTGATCATCGCCGCCTCATTACCGACGAATAGCGCCGACAGACGGACGATCATGTAAACACCTGCCGTCACCATCGTTGCGGCGTGGATCAACGCCGAAACCGGCGTCGGACCTTCCATCGCATCGGGCAGCCAGACATAAAGCGGGAACTGTGCGCTCTTGCCAAACGCGCCGATCATCAAGAAGAACGGGATCCAGAATTCGAGCCGGTCAGGTCCAACCATCGACATTTCCGCAATTTTTTGCAGGAAACCGGGGTTAGCACCCATGTCGCCGAAGAAACTGACCGTTCCGAAACAATAAAACGTGAGTAAAATGCCGATCGCGAATCCCAGATCGCCAATCCGGTTGACGATGAACGCCTTCTTGGCGGCCTCGCGGGCGGCGGGTTTGTCGTAGTAATAGCCGATCAACAAATAAGAGCAGAGACCGACGCCTTCCCAACCCAAGTACAGCACGATCAGGTTATCGCCCATCACCAGCATGCACATCGCGAAAATGAACAGGCCGAGATAAGCGAAGAAGCGGAAGTACCCCGCCTCGCCGTGCATGTAACCTTTTGAAAATACAGTAATTAAGAAGCCGATCCCGCAAACCACCGTCAGCATCACGGCTGTTAACGGATCCAAAAAAGCCCCGGCCGACACATTAAATATGCCCGTGGAAGCGTCACCTGCATTGATCCAGGTAAACCAATGGCTGAAAAAATAGAGCGTTTTGTGATCGGTGTTGTGCGTGAGCATCCCCACCAGCAACACGATCGCCATCACCGCCGACGCGCCGACGCCCAACCAGATCGGCCAATGCGACCGCTGCTTCAGCACCTTTGCGCCAAAAAGCCCCGCGATAATCGCCCCAAGAAGCGGCAACAGCGGGATCAGATAACTATGTTCGACGACGAATTCCATTTTGTAGCACGGGCATCTCGCCCGTGTTTTCGCTTTCCATTCACGGGCGAGACGCCCATGATACATCACGATCGTGGCACGGGTTTTCAACCCGTATCTGCCTTATAAAACATGGGGTTGAAAACCCATGCCACCAAAAACCAAAATCACCCACGTAACTCTCTAAACGCCTGACTATCCACCGTATGTTTCTGCCTGAACAACAACACAATAATCGCCAGCGCCAGCGCCGCTTCAGCGGCGGCGATCGCGAGGATGAAAATTACAAAACTCTGCCCGCTCATCTTCCCCCAATAAGCGCCAAACGCGACGAAATTGATCGCAGCGCCTTGAAACATCAATTCAGACGACAAAAACATCACGATCAGGTTGCGGCGGGTCATAAACCCGATCATCCCGATTGCGAACATCAGTCCGCCAACGATCAGGTAATGCTGCAAGGCGATGTTGGTAAAAATCTCAGGCATGTTTTGTTTGAATTGCGATTGTCTATTTCACTTTTTTATTCGTCATTCATCATTCGGGTTTTGTCATTACGCTAAGTTTCCGGATACGCTTTATGTCTCGGATTCATCGTCCCATAAACGGGGATCGAATGCGGGTTATCTTCTACCGGCGTACCGGGGCTGACGACGGTTTCAATGCTACGATCGTGCGGCGTGACCATCACCCGGCGTCTGGCCAGCGTGATCGCGCCGACCATCGCCACTGTCAATATCACACCCGCCAACTGCACGTTAATCGCATTTTCTTCCAGCAGATTCCGGCCTAGTTCCTGTGCGGAACCCAGATCACCGGCAACGGGACGATTGGGCGTCGGGATTTGCGCGCCTTTATCGAGAATCAAAAATATCAACAACCCTGCGAGTGCAAAACCGATGATCGACGCGATGAACGGCGATCGGCTGAGCAGATCATGTTCGCTGCCCACTTCCTCGGCGGCGGCACCGACCGCGCCGGTGGTGGCTTCAGAAGCGAGCATGATGACAAATACATAGGTAATCAGAATCGCCCCGGCATAGATCAAAACCAGCGCCGCGGCCATAAACTCTGCCCACATCAGGACAAACAGCCCCGCTGTCGCAAAGACCGTCAGCACAAAATAAAGGGCAGAATAGACGGGTTTGGTGTGTGTAATAACGCGAACCGATGCAAAGATCGCGATCGCCGAAAAGCCCCAAAAGTAGACGCTCATCCCGCCTAATTGAGTCGTCCAACGGACAAGAATCGCGCCAAAAACCAGCCCGGTCGCTAGCAGGATGATGCCCCCGATGCGTCGAACCGCCGCCTCGCGTTTGCCGGGCAAAAGCAACCAGGTTGCGATGCCTGCGACAACGCATAGCGCTACGACAATCGCCGGCGCCAATGGAGCGGTGGCAACGATACCCGTCGGGTTCGATTCGACGGCTGCGAGCGTCTGAAACGCCCCGGAAAACGCAATATGCGGATCTACCATAAGCACTGCCTGACCTTGCCGAGAGCAATCGGTCGTGCAAGGTTGGGCAGTCTATGAGGGCTTTAACGTCCATGCAAGCGGCGGCGCGTGAGTTGACGGATTCTCAACAAATCTCGCCATCCACAGAATCACCGATTTGCATTTCGTTTAGTGGAATTTTATGAATGGGATGAGAAACAACGCCCCGGTATATCCCGCCCAGCAAAACTCTTTGCCTTTTGTGGTGGCATACATGAGGACGTTGAAAAGGATGTAAATCGCGACAATCAGCAACGCAACGGTGTGCGTGTGCAGGACAGTCGAGATACCATCCACCGCTAACTGCAACAAATCATGAATCGATGAGGGCATGTGCGTCTTTCTGTTAAGGACACTCAAAACCTACCACCGATTATTTCACAGGCCGGACAGTCAAGACGATTTCTGCCCGGCGGATGCAACATTCAGGTCAAATTAGGAAGCTTCTTCCATTCATAAGACGTGGTAGACTGATCACTATGAAGCGAATCGCAGTATTGGTCATTGGGTTTTTGCTCGTCACCGGTTTGCAGTCCCGCGCAGAACTCCCCACCTCATTATCGACCACCCAACCCAGTACCCAGCCGACGTCCTATAAGATCGAGCGGTTCTCGAAAAAAGACCCGAAGTGGGAAGGGTTTGTCGTGCGAATCGATTTAACCGACCCCAAACTAAAGATCGCTGTCGGCGTTGGCGGGCCTGACCCGGACGACAAAGGCATCTGGGAAACGATCCTCCAGCCCACCACCGTCATCTCTAAAGCCAATTCATTTGATCTGGCGATCAACACCGTTTTTTTCAGCGTCAATCGCGAAAGGCGCCCGATGGGCCTCAAATACGCCATCGGCGACTGGGCCGCCAGCACGAGCCTCGTGATGTCCGACGGCAAAATGCTGTCTCTACGTCGCGAAGGCATGCCGATTATGTTCGATGAGCAAAACCGCGCCAGCATCGGCACATTAAACGTCATCCCCAAAGAAGCCCGCGTGATCGTCTCAGGCAACAAGCAGATCGTTTTCCGAGGCCAGGTCGTTGACAAGATAGGCGATAACGACCGTGCGCCGCGCAGCTCGATCGGCATCGCCGACAAAGGCAAAACGCTGGTGCTGTTTGTCGTGGATGGGCGACGTGATGAATGGAGTGTCGGCATGAGTTTGACCGAACTCGCCGCCACGATGATCGATTTCGGCTGTGAGTCCGCGCTCAATCTCGATGGCGGCGGCAGCACGACGCTGGTGATCCGCAAACCCACCCCCGCCGGCGATCAATGGAAAGTCGTCAACACCCCCAGCGACGGCAGCGAATCGCCGATCCCCCTTTCGATCGAACGGCCAGTGCCGTATGTGCTGGGGTTCCGCTGGGAGTGATTGGATGCTGAAATCAATCACGCACCTGCGCCCGACCAGAAACTGTACCTGCGACGCCTGCGTCGCCCATTTCTGTCCCTGCAACCCACAAATTGGCGACGCAGGCGTCGCAGCTACAAATACGCACCTCAACCAGAATCAATTTTTTCAGTCAAGCCTGAAATTAGCGCAACCCGCTTTAGACACTAACGAATCACTTGCGCGATCTTCACATTAGTCGCGAAACTCTGCATCACACAAACAAGGCAGGGTATGAACAAGCGTCTGAATGCGTTTACATTGGTCGAGTTACTTGTCGTTATCGGAATTATTGCGGTCTTAATCGGGATACTGCTCCCGGCGCTGAACAAAGCGCGCCAGGCGGCACGCGAAACGGCCTGCTCGAACAACATCCGCCAGCTCGGTATGGGCTTTTTGATGTACGCCAATGACTCCAAAGGCTTTCTGCCGTACGAAGGCCTTGATGACGGCGACACCGCCGCCAAATCGATCGGGCGATGGGATAGTGAAGCACTCTGGCTGAACGTGATCCCGCCACGCATCGGCATGAAATCCTATTACCAGCAGCAGCTCGACGATGACGCAGGGATCAAAGTCCTGTCGCGTTCCGGCGACGGCGGCGTGTTCCTCTGCCCCAGTGCCGAATCACCCACCGGCGCGTCGGCTGCGGAAATCTATACAGACGGTTACTACAAAATGTGGGGCAATGAACCACCGGCAGCCGCATCTGGCGTGGCGAACAAAGATCGCAAGGTTTACATCTGTTACGCCTATAACTCTAAGCTGTTCAATGGCGTTGATCGGTTGAAAATCACAAAACTTCGTCAGTCCGCCATCACCCCAATCCTCGTCGAAAAACGAATGCGTTCCGGAGAAGCCACCACAGCCGACAACACCTACTACCAATCGCAAGGCGGACAGGCAAACCGAATCACCAGCCGCACCCTCAACCGACTCAAAGGCGACTGGCAGCGTCTGGCAGCACGCCACCGCAAAGGCGGCTACTTATTCATGGCCGACGGGCATGTGCAATATATGGCTTTGAAAACCGCACTCACCGCTGGCAAAGTCGGCGTCGATGACTGGAACCAACCCGGCATCGTCGTCTGGAGCCCTATCGGGCCTGCTCAGAAGTAAGCCCCCGAAAGTCTTGCATTCTGCTTTCCACGACATCGTGTCCTCACAGGATCCAACCATGCAACGCCTTGCGCTTGTCTCGATTTTCGCGCTCGCTTCGATCGCTTCGATCGCCAACGCCCAGTCCGATGCCTTTAACCGCATCCAGTCCGCCTACGCGCCTTACCTCAACGATCAAGACCCGCTGTCACTGGCGATGAAAATCAAATCGCTATCCTCTGACGAATACAAGTTCTGGCGCGGCAGTAAGGATTTGTTCTTCCAATGGGGCAAGCAGAACTGTCAGGATTGGCTGAAAGACGAAAAGGCTTTCCTCCCCAATCACGGCGATCTGCATCTTGGCAACATCGGCACTTACGTCACCGAAGAGGGTTTGGATACACTCGGTTTTGGTATGGTCGATTTTGATGACTCGGCACGGTTGCCATTTGAGTTTGAATTACTGCAAGGCCTCGTCACCCTCGACCTGGTTGCCCGACAAAACAAAATCGATCGCACCCCCGAACAAATCGCAACGGTCGATCAGGCGATATTTGACAGTTACAAGCTGGCGGTGAACTCTCGTCGGAACGCCAAGGAGATGCTGAAAAGCGATGCCACTGTCGTCAAACTTCTGGGCAAATCGACCAAGAAAACTTATGCCGACGATCTGAGCAAATACACCGAGAACGGCAAGTTCCGATCGCTTGTGAAAAAGAAGGATAAGTTGACCGATATTCTCGATGCGGTCGAACCCGTGCATTACTCAGCCTTCGCGCAGGCGATTGCCGAGGCGATCACCCATGATGAACGACTGACAAAGCTGATGCCCAGCGCCGATGCTAAAAGCGTTCAGCCAAAGATTCGGGATATTGTCCGCCGAACGCGAATTGATTCGTCGGGCTCGCAGGGATTGTTCAAATATCTCGTTTTGCTGGAAAAACCGTTTACGGGCGTCGATCACGACATTATTTTGTATTTGAAGCAGGAGATTCCGACCGCTGCCGAGCGTAGCGGGATTATCCCGCTTGATCCCCGCACGCCAGGCCAGCGGTGCGCACAAGACATGGATAAAATGACCGATCCACGCGCCTATATTTGCTCGTGGGTGGAGTTGGAAGGCAAATCGTTCTGGGTGCATTTCAAAGAACCGTGGAGCGACGAAATCGCGTTCGATGAAATCACCGATCTCGACCAACTCACCCAGATGGCAACGCTATGGGGAACAGTCGTCGGCGCGACCCATCGCGACCAAGGCCGGTTTGAACTGATCCTGCCGCGAATGACGCCCACCTTGGCTCAACAGATTCGCGAACGTGCCACTGCCTATCTTAACTACCAGCAAAACGCCTTTGACGCGTTCAAAGCAGACCCTCGCGTTACGCAATTTATTTCAACAGTCGCAAAAGAGATTGATACGCGGCTGCAAAAGAAATCTTAGCGCAATCCTGATTTGTAATTAACGCGATGCAGTCCTTTCGCTAGCAATTAACGCTTACATATGCAGGTGTCGAGGGAGAATGTTCTTCCTCATTTTTAGAAACTGGAGAGTTTGTTCCTTATACGCCTCAAACCGAGGCGGGAGAGAAATAGCATGATTCGCACCCCCCTTCTCGCGGCCGTCGCCGCCGTTTCAATCGCTGCATCCACACACGCGGCAGTTGTTATCACCGAAGCCCACCCCACAGGCAGTTCAAGCACCACATATGGCCGCGATTGGTTTGAAGTTACCAATACCGGCGCCGCTGCGCTCGACCTGACCAGTTGGAAAATTGACGACAGCTCAGCGGCCATCGGAACCGCAGCTGCCCTGCGAGGAGTCGCCAGCATCCCCGCCGGGAAGTCGGCGATTTTCATGGAAAGCACCGCCATCGCAGGTGACGACGACCTTTTCAAGGCCAGTTTTATCGCCGCATGGTTCGGCGTTACCCCGCCGGCCAACCTGTTGATCGGCTTCTACAGCGGCAGTGGTCTGGGTTTGAGTAGCAGCGGTGACGAAGTGAATCTGTTTGATTCAACCGATGCACTGGCCGCCAGCGTTGCGTTCGGCGCCGGCACGCCGGGAACGAGCTTCGACAACGCTTCAGCGACCACTTCGCTCCCAAAAGTCACGATTTCAAACCTAAGCGTCGTCGGAACTAATGGCGCGTTTAATTCGGTCGCCGGAAGTGAAATCGGCTCGCCGGGCGCGATCCCAGAACCCGCCTCGCTGGGACTGATCTGTGTGGCGTCGATTATGGGCCTGCGTCGTCGCGGCCGATAGCACAGTTGGCAAGGAATAGATTGATCTACTTCCATTTCTTAGCCAAATGCTCACTCGAAATTAACACCAAGCCACTTAGGTCTAAATAGAGCGAAGCTAATCTGCTTCGCGTTGCGGGAGAATGTTCTTCCGGATTGACAGAGTTTCGTTTTACTCACACATGCCCTTATCAAGGGCGGGAGAAATTTATGCTGAAAAAAGCATTGTTGGGTCTTGCGGTCACCAGCGCATTGTCGGCGTCGTACGCCAATGCCGCGTTGGCAACCGGAGATATTTCGTTGGTTGGCTTCCGGGCCGATGCGGACGATGCGATCGCGTTCGTCACGTGGGTGCCGATCACTGCGGGCGCTTCGCTCTACTTCACCGACTCAGGATTCTTCGACGACGGGACGCTCCGCGACTCGGAGAACGTGATGTCGTGGACCGCCCCGGTGGGCGGCGTAACGGCTGGCACGGTTGTTGTCATTAGCTCACCGAATAGCTCATCGACAGCAGACTTGGGAGCAAGTACGGGTGCTTTGGATGGTTTATCCGCCAGCGGCGATCAGGTGTTCGTAGGTACCGCTGCATTTCCCGATGCGGGCGATACCACGAAGCCCGGTAGCACCTACTCCGGAACGCTTGTTTTCGGGCTCGACTTCAACGGTGCTGCAGGCTGGGACAGTGATGCGACGGATTCAAACACATCCGCACTGCCCTCGAGCCTGAACGTGACCGGCGGCAACTTCGCGATTGCCCATATCGACAATGCTCAATACACGGGCACCCGCACCTTCGCCAGCCTCGCCGCCGCAAAAGCTGCGGTCTTGGTCGGTACAAACTGGACAGGCAACGATGATGGTGCTGCTTTCGGCTCATTGGACTCCACCGATTTCGTCGTTCCCGAACCCACCAC
>JBBQXB010000044.1:0-28125 GCA_038210015.1 Tepidisphaerales bacterium | reverse complement strand
CTTCTCATAGGCAAGTCTCTTGCTTGGGTCCATTAGCCCCGTCTGATCCGGCAGAAAAGAGCGGGAAATGATACGGGGACGCACATCGTTATTACGTTTTAAGCGACGAATCAATGGTTGCAACGCTCCCCACTCCGACTTCTTGCGTTGTCATTTCCAGTTGATTCGCAGCGGAAACCCCGAGCGGACGGGTCCACATTTTGAAATGCCTGTTTTTGCGGGGAGTTTGACGCGGTGAAGTTGGAATGCCACTGGGGACTGTCCCGCTTTTCAGTTCCCGCCGAGAGAGGAGCTGCGAAAGAGACCGGTAAAACAGGCTAAGACGACTTAAATTGATGGCATTAACGACCAAGCCCGTTTTTGGAATCGATCTAACGTTCGACCCCGTAGGAGTTTCTTGAAAGACCGGAGATAATCTAACGTGTGCCAGTTTTGGATCTAGAAGTCGTGCCAGCAAACATTACCAGCTCGTACGCAGATCAAATCGACGTTTTGAGTTGATCTCTTCATTCACGCCCATTGATTCGCAGTGATAGTCGGCAAATAACGCGTTCATGCGCGGAGACTTGCTACCGCCGTGGCGGAACGCAAAATAGCCTGCGTTCGCTGACCAAGCAGGATAATTCGCAGTATTTCCAAGCACGATACCCAGCGGGTTCCTGCTGCCTTGGATTTGTCCACCCGTCTGAGCTTCACGGATCAAGATCTTCTGAGAAGTACTCACATAGCGACTCAGCTTGGTTCCCAGCCTGTACACCGTAAAGTCGCTGGGCAAGGGATTAACGTCAACTGCTTCATCGGCGGTCGCTTGGCTGATCACAAACGCCACCCTACCGTTGCTGTTAAAGGAATATTGCGTCCAAACTGGGCAGCCGATTTGACCTCTCTCGGGGGCGCCTTGGGTAATATGCCCATCAGTAGGATCTTTATCCTTGTAATACTTTAGATTCAGCATGATGGGCCAGTTCCATTTTCTAACAACGCCAAGAGTGAGTGGGTTGGTTGTAGACGTTTCGCAAAGCACCGGTGCTCGTCCTTGGTTCGCCAAGGCAAAACCCTGAATCGCCTGACCCATCTGGCGCATGTTGCTGAGGCATTGGAGACCCTGAGCTGATCGGCGTGCTGTTTGAAGTGCAGGGAGTAACACCGATATCAGCACCGCGATGATGCCAATGACCACCAGCAATTCTACAAGTGTAAAGCCATCTGTCTTGCGCGACCCTTTAAGCATCGTAAGCATGTGATGTACTCCTTAAATATTCGCTATTAAGCGATCAACCAGAACCCAAAGAACGGAACGCTGCAGTTACAACGTTTGATTTTATGCTGATAATGCGATCATTGCAAGAAAAAATCACGAAACATTCCTTCTATTCAGACGTTGGATATCCAGGGGGGGTCGGGTGTTTTGTTGTTTTTTACATGTATTCCGTGTTTACGCTTGATGCCCCTAGATTCTGGGACTAGGCCGTCGGGTGTTTTGGTGTTTTTTACATGCATTCCGTGAGGCCTCGGCGTGCTTGTAAGATTCCATGTATAGAAAAGGAGGATTCGAGGTTGTGATTGAGTAATTGGGACATTGGTATGCTGACATCTCGGGTATCGGGCGTCAATATCGGGGTGGGCTGACTTGGCGCGTTCTCAATGGCGGCAGCGTCGATGGGGTATTTTCATCAAGCCACTAGCGAAACACTTCGTACGGCATGCTGCATTGGCTGGGTTGAAAGACACGGCTTGTCGGGTACGCCAAACCGTGGCACCCCGGATTCGGGTAATCGGCCATTTTTCAGCTTTTTTTCGCTGATTTTGGGATGTGTCGGGGATATAATTTCCCTGCGGAAATCTGGAACTAAACGGCTGCTCGTGCATCTAACAGTCTAAGGAGACTCCCATGCGCTTATTTTCTCTCGTGATTGTTCTCGTCTGTTCGTTCACCCTGCCCACGCTGGCGATGTTTATGAGGATGGATAAGGAGGTGCCGCTTGATAAGGTGATTCCACAGTTGAAGAAAAATATCGAAGAGAACCCGAAAGATGCGCATGGATATTATCTGCTAGGTCGCGTGCATAGTCTCGCTTGGGCGATGGGTGGCGATCAGGTGCAGTTGATCCCGGCCGGTGGTGATGAAAAACTGCCCACCTTCCCCGCCTACGCATCGGTCCGCGTAGAACGTCAAAATCAAGAACCCGCCGACGAGGAAGCATTAAAACATCTGGATGAGTCGATCGCGTCGTATCGCAAAGCCGTCGATCTGGCGCCCGAAGACGGGCTGTACCGACTCGGCTTGGCGTGGATGCTTGAGCAGAAGCTGGCGACCAACTCTGAAAAAAATGACAAAAAACCCGCCGATCGTTCTGCGGAATTGAAGGAAGTGATCGATCAGTACGTCAAAGCATTTGATTTGCGATTGAAACACGACATCAGCACCGAAGACCGATTGATGGCCGGTGATACATTCGTCAGTCTTGAAGCCGCCAACAACGCGATTCGTTTGCTTAAAACCACCGACAAACCCGACCCTGAATTGATCGCCCGCCTTGAAGCTGGCAGCAAGAAAGTGATGGAACAACCGATGGCGATCACGCCGGTGATCATCGCGATGGATGCCGGCATGAAGTTTGAGGATTTGATCGACAACAAAGCATCGGTTGGGTTTGATCTGGCGGGGCTGGGCACGAAGCACCGCTGGCCTTGGGTGACGGATCGCGCGGGCGTGTTGGTCTGGGATCCAAGCCGCACCGGCCTCATCACAAGCGGCAGGCAACTGTTTGGAAACATGACTTGGCAGATGCTGTTCCGCGACGGTTATGAAGCACTCGCGACACTTGATGCTGACCGGAATGGGCAACTCACGGGCAAGGAATTGAACGGGATATCAGTCTGGGTCGATCGCAATCAGAACGCCGTCAGCGACTCTGGCGAAGTCATTCCCGCTGCAGATGCTGGGATCAAATCAATCAACGTCCGCGCGAAACCTGATGCGCATAACATGTTGACGATCGAAAAAGGGGTCACTTGGAAGGACGGCAGAGTAACCGCCAGCTATGACTGGGTTCCGCAATCGAAGTGAGATATCTATGCGATTTTGAAATGAAACGCGCGGGCAACACCGTGTAGCGACGACGGTTGTGTCGCCTCTTACTGAGTTCGGAGAAGTACAAATTGGCGACGCGCGTCGCAGCTACAGGCGAGTGCAATACATTGCCAAATGCGATTAGACCTTCAGCACTTTCGCAACCGTTTCGCCGATCGTCGCGGGCGAATCGGTGACGGCGATGCCGTAGCCTGCCAGGGCTTTGAGCTTGGCGTCGGCGGTGTCGTCGCCGCCGGAGATGATCGCACCGGCGTGCCCCATACGCCTGCCGGGCGGTGCGGTTTTACCTGCGATAAACGCGACCACCGGCTTTTTCACATTTTTCTGTGCATGCGCCCCTGCCAGCGTTTCGTCGTTGCCGCCGATTTCGCCGATCAGAATAATCGCATCGGTATCCGGATCATTTTCAAACAGATCGAGCAATTCGATATAGTTGATGCCCTTGACCGGATCGCCTCCGATGCCGACGCAGGTGGTCTGGCCGATCCCGCGCGTGCTGGTTTGCCAGACGGCTTCGTAGGTCAGTGTGCCGGATCGGGAAATGATGCCGACCGATTTGCCGCTCTTAGCTTCTTTTACCGGGGTGTGGATATACCCGGGCATGATGCCGATTTTGCATTCGCCGGGCGTGATGACGCCGGGGCAATTCGGGCCGATCAGCGTTACACCGGGATAGTTTTTTAGAAACTCGTTGACTTTGATCATGTCCAGCACGGGGATGCCTTCGGTGATCGCGACAATCGTCTTAATCCCCGCGTCTGCGGCTTCCATGATCGCATCGGCAGCGAACGGCGGTGGGACGAAAATCATCGTCGCGTCACATCCGGTCACTTTGACCGCACGAGCGACGGTATCGAAAATCGGCAGATTATTCTCATCCGTCTTGCCACCCTTGCCCGGCGTCACCCCACCGACCATCTTCGTGCCATAATCCAGGCAACCCTTGGTATGAAACGCCCCCGCGCTGCCGGTAATGCCCTGACAAATAACCCGCGTGTCTTTATTGACGATAATACTCATGATTACTCCGCAGATTACGGGCGATAGCATTTGAGGGCAAGGAACTTCACGAAGACAACCGCGCGTCCTGCAGCACAAAACTGGCTTGAAGCAATTTTATCCACGGATGAGGCACGGATGAACACCGATTAAGTCAAGGGAATTGCACACAATCGGTGTGCATCCGTGCCCCATCCGTGGCCAATTTTACTATTTTGATATGACTCACTATGGCAATACAGTGAACGCTCAAACCGCATGGCGATGTCGGATAATCCGGCCGGACTGAACGTAGACGATGTCCTCAGCGATGTTCGTGCAATGGTCGCCGATCCGCTCGAGATTCTTGGCCATCATGATCGTGCTGAGATCGCGGTTGGCGCGGTGTTTTTCGCTTTCCAGAACGCTGAGCGTTTCCTGAACAATCTGGTGATACAACGCATCGAGCACGTCATCGGATCGCATCACCTGCTTGGCGACGTCAATATCCGACAGGTTGTAGGCGTTGATCGTATCCCGAAGCGTCGCGACAACGGTGTTGGCCATCAGGCGTATGTCGGACGAGACGATGTAATCGCCCATTTTCGCAAGCGACGGCACGCGTTGGGCGACGTTGACGGCACAGTCAGCGATGCGTTCAAAATCGCCGTTCACTTTGATGATCATCGTGATCGTGCGCAGGTCGCTGGCAGCGGGTTGATAAAGTGCCAGCAGGTCGATCGCCTGCTTTTCGATATGGACTTCTTCTTCGTCGATGCGGTCATCCGCCTCCATGACGGCGCGGGCGAGCGAATCGTCGAGATTAACAACGGATTCCACGCTTTTTTCGACAATATCCTGCACCAGCGCGGTCATCCGCGCGATACGGGCCCGCAGGGCGTCAAGAAGATCAGCAAAATGATGAGCCATCGTAAAATTTCCCAGCCAGCGGCAGCATTTATCAGCCGCGACAAGCCCTCTCGCGTAGCGCGACGGGCAGCAGATCCTGACTATCCGAAACGACCTGTAATATATTCTTCGGTCTTTTTGTTGGTCGGATTCGTAAAGATTGTGTTGGTTTTATCAAACTCAATCAACTGTCCGACATAGAAAAACGCCGTTTTGTCACTCACGCGCGCCGCTTGGTGCATGTTGTGCGTGACGATGACAACGGTGACAAACTGTTTTAGTTCGACGATCAGGTCTTCGACCTTAGACGTTGCGATCGGATCGAGCGCGCTGCACGGTTCATCCATTAGCAGAATCTGAGGCTTGGTCGCCAGCGTGCGGGCGATGCACATGCGTTGCTGCTGTCCGCCTGACAAACCTTGGGCGCTGGCGTGCAGGCGGTCTTTCACTTCATCCCATAACGCGGCTTTGCGAAGGCTATCCTCGACCAGTGCTGCCAGTTCGTCTTTGCGAGTGATGCCTTGCAGTCTGGGGCCATAGGTCAGATTCTCATAAATCGAGCGGGGAAAGGGATTGGCTTTTTGGAACACCATCCCGATTTGCCGACGCAGGCGCACCAAGTCGATGCCCGGACCGTAAACATCCTGCCCGCCGATGGTTAATTCGCCAGTGAGACGACAGCCGGGAATGATGTCGTTTATGCGATTGATCGAGCGCAAAAACGTGCTTTTGCCACAGCCGGACGGTCCGATAAAAGCGACGACGTCATTGGCTTGTACCGCGATCGACACCTTGCGGATCGCTTCAAAATCGCCATAGAAAATGCTGACATCTTTGGCTTGGAGAATCGTCGGGCCGACGGAGGCTTCAGGGCGTGGCAATTTCGCGGAAATGCCGGGGAGGGATGAGGATGAGATTTCCGGTGTTGTTGCCGTCATATGATCGTCCGGTACTCACCGTATCCGATCGCAACACACCACTGCAAGACATTTACAAAAACTTAACTTTAGGTTTGGATCGCCGTATCGATCGACACCATAATCTCGCGATTTGAGGGGTTTAGCGAAGCGAGATAATCCCCACCGCCGCCACGACGGCAGCCCCGACGAAAAAACCAATTTCAAGTACGGACGACAAAACATCTGTCGGTCTGAACTGCATGGATGAACTCCGTTCGTGTCGGCGAGGCAGTCCGCCTCGGGGTGCTACAACTAGGTGCACCCGCTCCCGACGGCCGGTGTTCCACACCAACATCACCGCCCGCGTCCTTGGGCGACCGTCTATCTATTCATCGGCCAACCGCACCCCAAACCTGCAAAACAGACCTTCCCAAGTCAAAAATAAATCTTTCATGACCAAACATCCGTTCGGGTTCGCATAAATCGTTAAAACGGTGTTCTTGATTTGATAACGACCGTCCACTACCTCACAATCGATCGCTATGACCGATTCAACCGTCTCCACATTTGCAGCGACACTTGAAAATGATCTTTTGACGATCGGCAACGCCCATATCGAACGCCAATGGCGTGTGCAGGCGGGTCGGCTTTATGCAATCTCATTGTTAGATAAACGCACTCATCGCGAGTGGATCACCCAGCCTGCCACGCTGGCGTCGCTGGTTTCTGATACGCCGCTGCAACAGGCATCTTGCGAACTAACGACACAGATCAGTCGCGATCACCAGATTGAAGCCGAGTCACTCAAAGCCGATCTCACGCTCCACGCAGGCGGGCAGACGATCCGGTATCGGTTCAAGCTCTATGAGGACCTCGCTGCGATTGGGATGCAGCTAATCGTTGACACGCACGAGCGATCAAGTGTTGAATCCCACGTCACCGAAACCGCGGCCCCCACCGGCGTTGAAACCGACGGGTCTGCCTCGGCAAATCAAATCAATCCTTCCGACATCATCGACGCCTTCCATTTTGATCATCAACATTGCTGGCTATTGCAAACCCGGTTCGTTGAGCAAACCGACATCCATAACAATCTGGTATTTGAAAATCGCTGGTCTTTGGGCACATCAGAGAAAAAGATCGAATTGCAGGGGAATCTTTTCTATATCGAGCATCGCCCAACCGCTGCGGGGCTGGTGCTGTTGAAAGAAGCCCCGACGCCACAGTTTCGACCCGTCACATGCGATACCGACCTCGATCTTCGCCTTGACCACCTAATCCTTCGCGGCCACGGGCTGGACGAAACCGGCGGCGAAGGATACCGGCAATGGACGATCCTCTACCACGGAGATCGCCCGCAACGCATCGCTGCGGTCCAAGCCCTCCAACAACGCATTCGCCCGTATGTTTCTGGCAGGGATGGGGTGCTGCTGAGCAACACTTGGGGCGACCGATCACGCGATGCCTGCATTAGCGAGGCGTTCCTCATTCAAGAAATCGAAGCCGGTGCGGAAATGGGCGTCGATGTGACGCAGATTGATGATGGCTGGCAAAAAGGCCTCACCGCCAACTCTGCAGTGCGCGGCGGGGTATGGAACGGATTCTGGGCCAGCGATGCAAACTTCTGGGATCCCCATCAAATCCGGTTCCCCAATGGTCTTGCGCCGCTGATGGATCGTCTGAAACTGCACAACATGCAATTGGGGCTATGGTACGCGCCGGATTCATCCGATGATTCAACAAACTATCTGCGCGATGCCGAGCAAATCGTTACGTTAAATAAAAAATTTGGCGTCAATCATGTCAAAATTGACGCGGTGAAGATGCACACCAAAATCGCCGAGCAACGCCTGCATCAGTTTTATCAAACCGTCCTGCAAAAAACGGAAGGCCAGGTGACTTTTGATTCAGACGTTACCGCCGAAGTCAGGCCGGGGTACTGGGGACAGATGTATGTCGGCACGATCTTCGTTGAAAACCGCTACACCGACTGGCACAACCATTGGCCTCACCAGACGTTGCGAAATCTTTGGCGTTTGTCACATCACATTCACCCGATGCGGCTACGCATGGAGTTTTTGAATCCGTATCGCAGTACAAATCTATACGCGCATGATCCGCTCGCCCCTGCGAACTATTCACCGGCTGCGCTGTTCGCAATGGTAATGATGTCCAGCCCGCTGGCGTGGTTTGAAGTCAGCAACACGACCCCGGAGTTTCGTCAGCAGATCGGCGATCTGGTGCGCGTCTGGAAACAATATCGTCAGACGATCTTCACCAGTGCGATCATCCCGATTGGCGATGAACCCGACGGATATTCATGGTGCGGATTTGTCACCTACTGCACCCAAGGCGATCTATTCGCGGTGGTTTATCGTCCGCTTGGCGATGCTATGAGTTTTGATTTCGCGTTACCCCGCCGCGGCGCAAAATGCGTCGATCTTTTACATGGACAGGCCGAAGTCAGCCTGCAACAAAATCACGTAAAGGTGACTATCCCGGCGTCATTGGGATACGCATTTTTCAAAATCTCTTACTGATTTGGTCAATCAAACTCATCCCCGCGGAACATGTTGCCAAGATAGGCGTTGCGAACACCCTGATCGTTGATGATCTCGCGCGGCGTACCTTCTTTGAACACCCTGCCTGAATCGATAATCAACGCCCGGTCGCAGACGCGAAGGGTCTGGGCGACATTGTGATCGGTAATGAGAACGGTTTTGCCGAACTCTTCTTTCAGACGTTTGACTTCGCGTTGCAGGTCTTCGACCGCGATCGGATCGACGCCTGAAAAGGGTTCGTCCAACAAAATGAGCTGCGGCTGGGTGACCAGTGCGCGGGCGATTTCCAGCTTGCGGCGTTCGCCACCTGAAAGCGTATCGGCGAGCTGATTCTTTTGCCGGGTCAATCCGTATTGGCTGAGCAATCGTTCCGCGATTTTCACCCGGTCGGCGTGACGCATGTTGCGTGTTTCCAGGATCGCCATCAGATTTTGCCAGACCGATAGCCGGCGAAAATCGGATCGTTCCTGGCTGAGATATCCGATGCCCTTTCGCGCGCGTTTGAACATCGGCAGATGCGTGATGTCCTCGGTATTAAACGCCACCGCGCCGGCATCGGGCGTGACCATTCCTAGGATCATGCGGAAGGTGGTGGTTTTGCCCGCGCCATTGCGTCCGAGCAGGCCGACGATGGTTTGCTGGCCTAGCGTGAACGAGACCTCATCGACGACATTTCTGCCGTTGTAGTTTTTGACGAGTTTGGTGACTTCCAGCAGGTTCATCTTCCGCCAATCCAGTGTTGACAACCACTTATGTGCAGGCCAGCGTCATAGCATCGGAACGAATCAAATAAAATCAAGCGGACGGATTGTGGATAAGTGGTGGAAATCTTTGACATCCTTCCCAACCTGCCACACCCCACTCGGATCGCACAACCGACGCTAACGCGTCAAAAATGCGATCCAAATATAATGTGAAATGCTCTTCATGTCATAAGTCGTTTTCTATAAATAACTTATAGCTACGAGCTGTCGATTTTGAGTGTTTTTTGCGACATTTTGTTGTAGAAGTAGGCAAGACGTGTGACTTTTATGCGTGCGAAAGACGGTTTTACGACCTGCGTTGGCATGTTGTGGATAAGTCGTGAAAATCTCTACCACCCCGATAGACATTCTTTAACGGGATCGACGTTGATAACTCTATTTACTTTTGCGGATAACGACTTATGAAGTTATCTTTAAGACGCATCACCTCTTTTTTGTCAACTCTTTATGGGTTGGCGGGTGGCAGGGAAACAGACAGATATTGCGTCGCGATTCAGAACCGCGCCGACGAATCTCGTCACGAAAGGATCGGTAGCGCCTATGGCCACGGGCAAGGTCAAATGGTTTAACGACCAAAAAGGCTTCGGATTCATCTCCATGGACGACACCGGAAAAGATGTCTTCGTGCATCATTCGGTGATCGAAGGCGACGGCTTTAAAACCCTTCGCGATGGCGAATCCGTGGACTACGAATACGAGGAAGGTGCCAAAGGCATCCGCGCTACGAAAGTGACGCGATCCGCCGAAGCACTCGCCGAAGCACGTCGTTAACGCCGCTTTTGCATCGTAATCTGATCGTAATACTGTCCGGCAGTAGGACAGGAATTTGCTGCGCCCAGCGACAAAGTGAAAATGAAGCATGTCACGGTCTCATTCACCTACAGATGAATCCGAATCAAAGAAAACGATGCCGGGCAGCGTATCATTGTATTCGCGGCCACGGTGAGGATGTTTTTGTCTGCAAGGCTGAGATAAACTCTGGCGTGTACATGGGGAGTGATCCTCTATTATTTTTCAACCCCGCGAAGTCCACAATTCGTTTTCGCATTTCTGCCTATTCATTCCAGGAAGTGATACGGCAACTCCGATTTCTCGCGACACCTGCATCACGAGGCGGTCGCGAGAACCCTTCGGCGAACTTCACCTGTTATGGCAACGGCGGCGTACTTGCGTTACATTTGCATCATGCGACGCACGCTCTTGGTTTTATGCACACTGATGATGGCCGGTTGCAGCTCTAACGTGTTGGAGACGGGTTACACCTACACGCCGCTGGGCGATTCGCCTTCCAAGCGGCGCGGGTATTATGCCGACCCCTTCTCGCCTGAGGCGCGTTTGGCGCAGCAGGAGCGCACCGCCGACCTCGAAAGCCGCCGCGCCGTGCCAGGCCAATAATCACCGCGATCCAGACGTGATAGCCCGCACGATCCAATTTTTCGTCACGATCTGATTTAATTTCTTCCATATTTACACATTCATTCTGCTCGCTTTTGTCACATCGGCGAATGCACGGCCTACAATCGGTCTGTTTGAAAACGAACCGAGTGGAAACAATTAACGCCCAGCATTTCGTCCAACTCCTCCAGCCTGCGTTACAGGCACAGGATTGGGACAAGTTAATGACGTTGCTAAAAACGCACTGGACCAGTGACCAGGTGTTGACATTGCTAAGCTGCGATAATTGTGATGCCCGCAAAATCGCTGCACTGGCGGTCGGACTGGTAGGCCAGTCCTGTTGCCTGCCCGAACTGCAACGTAAATTGCTCGATCAAGACCCGATGGTCGTGCAGATGGCAGAACACGCGATGTGGCAAATCTGGTTTCGCGGCGGATGTGATGAAGCGAACAAGCACCTCGCCCGCGGGGCTGAGGCACTTAATCGTCAGGACATCGACAAAGCGGTGGAGTATCTCGATCGCGCGATCAGGCTTTCGCCCGATTTTGCCGAAGCCTACAACCAGCGTGCGATCGCCCATTACCTCGCTGAGCAGTATGAAGCGTCCATCCGCGATTCACTTCACGTGGTCGAATTGATGCCCATGCACTTTGGCGCTTGGAGCGGACTTGGACACGCCTACCTCGCGATGGGCAAACTATCTGAAGCGACCGACGCCTATCTCCAAGCCCTGGAAGTCAATCCGCATCTGGAATGTATCGCCGAACTGGTGCAGGAATTGCGCGAGCAGGCGGATGGATGATCGCGTAGGTAGACTGCTGGGAATGGCAGACCGATCGCGTCAATCGCCTGTGCTTACTAACGTTTTACGCCGCGCGCAGCAACGCGAGTGGCTTGGCGTCGCCTCCGATTCATCGTTGATTGTAGTGATCAGCATCATCGGTATCGCGATCATTTCAATCGTGGTTCACTCACTCTTGCCGACATCATGGACGATTGTATGGTTGTGGGTTGGCGTAATCGCAATGATTACGGGGGGTTACCTCTTAACGCACCTCCGTTTTGACCAACTCGCTACTGCAATGCGGCTGGATGCACTCAACCAAACCGATGACCTGCTCGCAACCGCATGGACGCTGAAAAATCAGGATGAAAACTGGTCGCATCAGATTGCTACGCTTGCCGACGCCAAGGCGACGGAAATAGAATACCCATCCGCATTCGGTCGATTCGCGCCGCGCGTACATCTGGCGGCATGGATGGGTTGCGTCGCGGGGGTTGTCGCGATGTTGATGATCTCAACACCAGAGCATCTGACCCGTTCAACAAACGACTCCTCATCGAATCCAATCCGATCCGCATCCAACCAAACTATCGCCAGCGCCTTACGCCCAGTCCGGGAAGGCACTAGCGACGCCCCACGCGCGGACGAGCCGCAATCCACGAACAATCAGCAGACAAGCGAAGCGAAAATAGGGTCAAATAATACCGCTGAGGCCGGATCGGATGCCGCGGGTGATGGTCGAGCGAACGCCGTGGACATCACGCCTTTGACACAAACAAATGACGGTGGAAACGCCACCCCGTCGCAAGGCGACAGATCACAGGACATCGCATCAGGCAGTGGCAACGCGGGCATCGATGGAAAAACGGCTGGACCTGCTGGCGCGGTGACGACGCAAGATCGCGCCAACCAATCGCCGTGGGCAAATAGCAGTTGGGCAAAGGATCGCCAGAACGCGATGTCGCAAATCCGGTCGGGCAACATACCCGCTGGCCAACGTGATCTGGTTCGCGATTACTTCCAGAGATAAAACCGCTATCGCGACGCGACCGTGACCGGCGGCGCTTCGGAATCATCCTGCGGTTCCACATCCGTCACATCGATCGCTTCATCGGGGAAGATCGGATCAAATCCATTGGTGGATTCAACGGCCGAAACAGGCAGAGGGGCTGCATGGTGATGGCTATCGCGTGAGAGCAATCGCAGGTTGTAGACGATCGGGATGAGCATCAGCAAAAAGATCGCCCCAGCGCCGACACTGGCGTAAAGTGGACGTCGATCCTCCTGATCGTAAGCCTGCACATCAGGCTTCTGGACCGGTGCGACGATGCCGGCAAGTTCGCCTTCCTTGCTGCGAAGCAAGACGGACAAGTGACGGATTTGGTTTTCCTTCTCGCTTTTGTCGTAAGTTAAATCGCCGGTGGCGCGCTCGGTTTCGAGCAAATCGCGGCGATGTTTTTCCATGCCTTCCATTTCACTTGTAACAACCGCGAGTGCGTCTTGCTTTTCTTTCTCAGCAGTGTGGCTGGCTGCGAGTTCAATCTGCTTTTCCTCCAGCTTCTTCTTGCGATTTTGCTCGGCGGTGATTGCCTGCTGCTCACGGGCGGAGGCGTCGATGATCTGCTTGCGGGCGTTGATCTCCGCCTGCAAACCCGCCATCTGCTTCTTCATCTCCGCTTCGATCTTGGCTTGCTGCACCTCGGCGGCGTCGGCGGTTGAGGAATAAGACTTACGCGCCTCGGCGACTGCCGCCATCCGCTTCTCGATCGACTCGGCCAATTCTTTCTGCTCGGCGGGCAGCTTGTTCACCGCAGGGGCATTTTTCTCGAAATCACTTTGCGCCTTGATCAACGCCTCATCAATGTGCTTGCGATCCTCCTGGATCGATTTGGCGGTCTGATCAATCAACCCCTGCAAAGACGCGATCATTTCCTGCTGAACGGGATCGTTCTGGTGCTTGAAAACCGCTTCCTCAATTTTGATCGTCAACAAACGCATCTGCATGGAAAGACGCGAGGCATCTTCTTTCATCCCTTCTGCGGTCGCGGCGTTTTGCTGACGCGTCAGCATCGCCAACTCGTCTTTCATCTTCGTCAATTCGGCATCTTTTTCGAGCGAGCCTTTGTTGTTCGCGTCGATGCGATCCGAAAGCCGCTGTTTAAGTTCGCTCAGGCGGGTGTGCTGCTGTTCCTGACGGCGAATCAGATCGTCGGTAAGTTGACGCGTCTGCATGAATATGCGGCTGGCACTTTCCAGATAATCACGCAATTCAGGATTGTCTTTCAACTTTTGAGCCGACTTCAATTCGCCTTCGAATTGCTTGATGACTTCATCCAATGCGGCGCGGGCGGCATCGTTTTTCTGCGCAACCTGCGCGCGTGCGGCGTCGCTGGTTTTTTGCAATTCCGCCAACTGACCGTTGAGTTTTTTCAGGTCCGCATCGGCATCGGCGACGGCGGCAACGGGGGAGGGTGCAAGTTCGGTTGGTGCCTGTTTCTGCAGTTGTTCGATCGCGGCTTCTATATCCAGTCGTCGGGCGATTGCAGACTTCACTTCCTGCTCGGCGGCTTTGCGACGCGCTTCGACCGCTGCCATTTTTACGTCGTCGGGACGCGATTCGCCCAGGGCGCGATTCAGTTCTAACTTTTGATTGATCTTGGTCAATTCGTTCTTCAGCGATTCGATTTCATTGGCTGCACTTCGGGCATCTTCACGCAACTGCGCGGCGCGGCGCACCTGCGCATCGCTGGATTTGATCACCGCCTGCGCTAGTGCCCGCAGACGCATCATGTCGTTTTCCTTGTCGCGTGACATGACGATCAGGTGCATCTGGTTCGGATACGCGGCCGGCCAGCGCTCGGACGGGATTTTGATGATCGTTTCGTTCAACTGCAGGGTGTCGGACAAGAACCCTTTTTTACTGTCCCACTCCGGGCCTAATTCCGCCATCGCCGTGCCGCGTGTGCGCTCGTCCTTCAACACGTCATTCTGAATCGATTTTATCTCGCGGGCACGCTCGATCGATGCTTCGGACAAACCTTCATACGTGATCGCAGCGACGAGTTTGGAATTGACAGGCACATACTTGAAAGTGCCCAAAACGACTCCGCCGATCAACGGCAGGAGCAGAAGCGTGCAGACCAGCACGCGGCGAAGACGCGATTTGCGAACCTTGGCGATGTAGACGGGGTCTTCGGTTGGTTTGTAGACCGGCGGGACGTGGATTTGCGGAAAATTACTGACCGCAGAGATCGCACCACGCGGGCGGAAACGCTCAAACGTTTCACGCAATTCATCCTGCTCGGCCGATCCGGATGCGTGCGAACCGTTGGCTGTCGGTTTGCCGTTGGCTTCTTCGCGTTCTTTTTCGTCCAGCAGAAGATCCTCGGGCGTAGGCGATGGATTTGCGAACACATCGACCGATGAATTGCCGCGACGACCGATCAGTGCGTCGGCGATCGTGCGCTGATCTTTGCTTCCCGCAAATGGGGACCTCGCTGACGGTGCGGCAGCAGCATTGAATCCAACGCGCAGCGGTTTACGCTTGTCCGAACTGTCATCTGTTTTGGGTTGATCCGGAAATGTCTGACGATCTTCAGCAGTGAAATCATCGTCGGAATTGTCCTGCTCGTCTGATACATCGGCATCGGCCGAGGCGTCGATCAGCGACGACCCGCCAACCATGAATCCCTGCGGCTGTTGCGTAAACGCCCCGCCCAGCATCGGCCCGTCCTGGGGCATCAGATCACGCAGATCGCCGGGTTTTGACGGAGCGAGCAGGTCCTTCAAATAATCATCTATATCGTCGTCTGTAGTGACGTCAACGGCATCGGTCGGTTCGGTTTCAGCGATCACCGCAGCGGTGTCTGAGGCGGTGTCGATTGGATCGCCTGAATCGCTTTCGGGCAAATCCAGATCGACTTCCCCAGCGATGCCGAGTTCGTCTATCAATTCGATCTCGTCGATGCCCGCGTCATCCAACACCACCGGCATGGCTGACTTGAGGTTCGGCGTGGTTTCTTCGACCACTTCAACCGAATCATCGTCGTCGCTTTTGTCGGTATCGGTTGAGATCATCCCCGGCGTCGCGTCGGCGAGATTCATCAACGGTTCTGCGGTCTCGTTTTCTTCCAGATCAAACGGATCAATCTCTGTGACGGCAAACGCGGTGTCGGCAGAGTCGGATTCGTGATCGTCGGTTTCTTCTTCGTCGTTCAGGTCCAGCCCCGAAAAATCGACGGACGAGAGGTCCGCAACCGGCTGGGGTTCGTCCGAATCTTCGACAGTCGCTTCGATCGAATCGCTGTCCGCCAATGATTCTTCCACCTCTGCTTCCGCTACTGCGGGCTTTTCAATCTCGGCTTCGTTCGGTGCAATGGTTGAGGAGGGTGCATCGCTTTCAGTACGTTTTTCGTCGATCAGTTCGAGGACAGAAATTGCATCGTCATCGGTGGGCGGTTCGAGCGTTGCTTCAGCGATTTCTTCAGGCTCGGCAACGGGCGTCAGTAACGGTAGCTCCGCGATCTCAGCCGCCTGCGGTTCGTCGGCTTGGGGTTCGTCGGCAGCAGCGATATCGATTTCGCTGACGGGGATCTCGTTTTCACTGACGGCGATTTCATCCGCCGCGCCTGCGGGTGATTGTTGCACGTCAGCAATCGGCGCATCGGACAAATCAATTGAAACTGGCTGATCGGTCAGCCCGGCGGCATCGGCTTCAAGTGGCAGTTCGGGTTCGGCCAATGCTTCGGCAACCGGCGCGGCGGGGGCGTCGGACAGATCGATCGCGCCGTCGTCATCGGTGACATCCGCAAGAGGCAACAGCTCAGGCTTGGGTGCGATTGATTCTTCAACAACCGACGCAACTGGTTCAGCAGATTCGGCAACAATTTCGTCAGCGATCTCTGCTGATTCATCCGCCAATTCTAAGGGCGCATCGGATTGGATAGTTTCATCCGCGATGACTTCAACTTCATCGACGATTTCCGCCGCTGGCGGTTCGTCGCTAACAAGCGGCGCGACGACGGGCGAATCAGCAACGGGTTGTTCTTCAGCCGGCGGTTCAACAGTTAGATCATCAACGACGGATTCATCAACCGGCGGTTCTTCTTCAGCCGGCGGTTCATCAACGGCGGGTGATTCGAATTGAATCGCGTCGTTTTCATGGTCTGGTCTGGCCGCCCCCCGCCAGCCGCGACGCATTGTGAGTAAGACATCCTCTGTGTCGTCGGCAATCTCAATCGATTCATCGTCGGTTGATGGTGTCGCGACTTCGGCAACCGGTTCGCTAATCTCTTCAACCTTGGTTTCGGCAAGCAATTCGATCTCACCTGCGAAGGTGTCGGTTGCCGACTGTTCGGTTGCGGGCGCTTCGGTTGGGCTTGGTTCGACCGTAGCGGATTGCTCATCTGACAATTCCAAATCCAGATCAAGCGGGATCGGCACCTCATCGGATTTGGCAAGTTCCTCAGCGATCGCGTCTTCGTCCAGCGGAATCGCATTTTCAGACGGATCGACCGATAAATCGAGTTCGATTTCTGGCTCGGCTTCGCTCACAGCTTCGGACTCAACCGCGGCGGCTGGTGCAATCTCGTCTTCCAATTCCAACGGCAACGCATCGAGATCGACCTCGACAGGTTTGTCGATCTGAGGTGGATAACTGATGGCAGGTGGAACCGGTGCGGGCGGCAACGGAATCGCAACCGGAGATTTGGCGACCTCGGCGGCGACCTCACTCAAGGTAATCAACGCCCGGCCGATTTTCACCACCGAACCGTTAGTCAGTTGTTCCTGATGAACCGGTTTGCCATCCAGCCAAGTGCCGGTGCGCGAACCCAGATCGCGGATGTATCGTTGACGATTGCGTTCGAAAATGATCGCGTGGATGTTGGAAACTTCGTTGTCGTCAAATTCCAGATCACTACCCGTTCGGCGGCCGATCTGGAAAACCCGCTTGGTCATTTCAAGCGGATCAGTCAGCGTGGAAACGTCCAATTCCAAACCCGGTGCGGGGGTTGGCTTGCCGACGATTTTTGAGGCGGCTTCGTATTTGAAATGGAAACGACCGATCTGGATCAGATCGCCGTCCTTGAGGTTGGCGTCGGCGACTTGCTGTTTGTTGACCCAAGTATGCGTGCGGCTACCCAGATCGTGAATATAACAACCCCAGTCATTCAGCACGATGACGCAATGGGCTTTGGATACGCTGCTGCTCTCTAAGTGCAAGCGCACAATATCTTTGCGCGAACCGATGACCAGCACAGGGCGTTTGAGAGGGATTGGCGCGGCACCTGAATGGGAACCGAGGGGGATGAGTTTGGCTTCGCCCGATGATTTACCTGAACCAGTGTCGGCCATGGAACTACAAAATCCGTTCGATAAACTCCCGCCAGCATCGCCGCGCGGCTACGCCAAACAGGAAGAACAGTTTATCAGAACAATCGACATTGCACGCACGGAAAATAGACCGATTACTCAACAATTGGCTTATCGGACGATCCCACGCAACAAAATCCTAACACTCACGCCATCCTCACGATCCCCATTCTAACAGTTTCGAGCGACCCGAAGTGTGCAAAATCGCCACAACTTAGGGGCTTTTTTTGATCGCTGCTTTAACCGGCTTGCGTGGACTGATGATATCGCGAACGATTTCGACGATTCGTCTCGCTTCACCCAAGCGATCTGACGATTGTGGCGGATCAACCACAAACAATCCTTCAAACCCGATGCCCGCCAGCCTTTTGACCAGATCAAGCGTCATATCACCCGCGTCACCGACGCGGACCAAACCAATTTTGAGATTCAGCACCGAAATCACCGCCGCCGGGGGCTGGTCGGTTCGCGAACCCCAATCCGCTGACCACGCCAGCTTCACATTTTTGTGCGTAATCGACTCTATGATTATCCATAATTCGCGCACAGTTTGGCAATCCTGCGAGGGTTCCACGAATAACAAGCCGGGGATTTTGACTCGATTGATAGTTTGAACCGTTTCGCGCCATGAGGATTGCGGCTGATAGCTCGCCCATTTCGCGACAGTTTCTAATCCATGCACGGCAGCGTTCAAATCGCGTGACCGAACGCCTTCGACTGCGACGCCGTGATCGGCATCATCGGATGCTTCAAACCCATCAAACTCATCCATGCGCAGCGACGCCGGATCAAGACGTTCATTCGGCGACAAAGCATAAATAAATCGAAACATGATGAATCATCACCGATCGCACGCTGAGACTTCTGAACAACAATACTTGCTTGCAACTGTCACCCCTGAGGTACTCCGAAAGGTCTTCTTGAATCGTCGAAATCGCCTCTATTGACGACCCAAGGAGATGCTTCGGCGTGCCTCAGCATGACATTCGGGTTAGTCACAGGCCCCTGCTATCGACGACGACGACGCGATGGCATTTTCGCGCCAAGACGCATCGCATTCTTCGGATTATCCGCAGGCGATGGCGGCGCTTCGGCGGCAGGTCGAGGCGGGCCTTGATCCGGAGGCGAACGGGGAACAAATCCCTCGATTTTACTCTCCGGGATAATCATGTTGATCAGATTTTCAATCCGCGTCAGTTCATCGCCTTGCTCGTGGCTGATGAAAGTGTAAGCCTTGCCGCCTTTGCCCATGCGGGCGGTGCGACCGATCCGGTGGACATAGGCTTCGGGGTCTTCGGGCACGTCGTAATTGATGATGTGCGTGATATCCGCGACATCAATTCCGCGGCTGGCAAGATCGGTCGCGACGAGCACGTCAAACTTGCCCTTTTTGAAGTTCTTCATCACACTATCGCGACGATTTTGCTTCAGATTTCCGTGAATTTCGCGACAATCGATCCCATCGTGCGTCAGATTTTTCGCCAGCTTTTCCGCACCGTGTTTGGTTCGACAAAATACGATCGCCAGTTCGGGTTGCTCTTGCTGCAATAAAGACCGCAGTAAACGGTATTTATCCCACGGCTGAACCGAAAAATAGCCTTGCTCGACCTTATCCACCGTCGGCTTGTCATCCGCGCCCGGGGCGACCAGCTTCTCAACCGGCTCTTGCATGTACCGACGCGCCAGCCGTTCAATCTCCTCAGTAAACGTGGCCGATACAAACATCGTTTGATGCCCGCGAGGCGTGTCGTCATCCTGTGAAGATTGATCTTGATTCGCGCTTTTTTCACGCATGCCTTTCAGCCGCGACAGGATATTGCGAATATCATCCCGGAAGCCAATATCCAGCATCCGATCGACCTCATCCAGCACCATGAATCGAATATCCGCAAGCGACAACTGACGCCGATCGAGCAGATCAATCACCCGGCCTGGGGTGCCGACGACGATTTCGGGTTTGGTGGAGAGATTGCGTATATCGCCCATGATCTTCTGCCCGCCGTACACCGCGATGCAGCGGACGGATGTCGCCGAACCCATGCGACGGATTTCTTCATCCACCTGTACCGCTAATTCGCGTGTGGGCGTGAGAATCAGCGCCTGTGTTCCCCCGCCGCGCTCGACCTTGCAGAGAATCGGAATGCCGAACGCAGCGGTTTTGCCGGTTCCGGTACGCGCTTGTCCGAGGATATCAATTCCCGCCATCGCACGCGGGATCAGCAGCGCCTGGATTTCCGATGGCTGGGTGAAATTAAGCGCTGCCAGACCTTTAAGGACGGAATTGCGAATGCCCAGCGCGGCAAAGGCTTCGGGGAGTGGCGGATGTTCGGTTTTGTCAGACATGGGGGTTTGAGCGTCTTTCCTGTTTGTATCTCTCGCAGATTTATACGCGAGCGGCCACAGACCCGAGGGTGCTCCTGCAGGCTGTAAGCCTCTAATAGTATTCAGATTCCCCCATTTGCAGCAAGCGCGCGGCCATCCGCGACGACCTTTAATTCAACCGCGACATATTAAATCACTTCCGTGCGGGGCATGTATGGCGGTACGTCATTCATCGCCGCGTCGGTTCGGCGTTGACGGCTTTGAGGATCCCTTTGGCGATGAAACGAGCAGGCGATGACTGAGGGCGAACGGGGGTTAATATCCGTGCGTCGATCAGCTTTTGAATGCTCTTCAACGCCGGCGGATAGGTCACGCCCATCGTCTTGGCGGCATCAGATACGCGGATCACCGGGCGAATAAACAGTTCATCCACCAGTTTAATCAACAAAGCAGAGTTTCTCGCCGACTGAAGTTGCTGATGATAACGGCTACGAAGTTGCGCAAGCTCATCCAGTTTTGCCAGCGATTCAATCGCGGCCACGCGAAGCCCTTCGACAAAGAATCGTATCCATTTCAACCAGTCGCCGTGCGTGCTCACACTCAACAAACAGTCGTAATACTCCCCGCGATTACGCTCGAAATGGAGGCTGGCGTTAAATAATGGCACGGTGAGCATTTTATGCTGACACAAACCCAAGAGGATCAGGATGCGTCCCAACCGCCCGTTTCCGTCCTCGAATGGGTGAATCACTTCAAACTGATAATGAATTAGGGCGAGCCGCACCGCTGCAGGCAAGTCTTCGCGGTCCTCCAGATATGCAGCAAGTGGTTCCATCAGATCGCCGACAAAATGGGATGGTGGCGGCACAAATCTTGCATTGGCAACGTCGCTTGAACTGCCAATATAGACTTGCTTCTCTCGAAATTTTCCGCGCGAATGGTGGCCACGCACCCGATCAAGCAGAATGCCATGCATTCGTTTGATTAACGCAAGTGTCACAGGCAATCCACGTTCAAACACCGCTTCAACGCCAGTTGAGATGGCACGCTCCGCGTTCAACGTTTCGCGAATCGGTTCATCCATTTCCGATGACTCAGGTTGAGATTCCGCATTTGCTACTTCATCATAGCGTGCAAAAGTATTCTCAATATAGCTCGAAAGTTGCGCCTCTCGCCGCACAAATGAACGAACCAGAATCTTACGATCCGGCAACGCCTTCGCCGTGCCGTCGAGACGACCCAGAAGATTGTCCACGACGCTGATCGATCGTACGAGCGAAATGGGCAGCTCGATTCGTGGAGGTAAGTCACTGGGTACAAACGCATGGACGCCGTGAAAGTTTTTCACCAACTTTCCAGGTGATTCGGCAGTGAAAATCGAAGTGTTCATCAGAAAGCCTGCTTATAGGAAACTATAAACGTACGACAATGCATTATACTTTTCAAGGCAAAAGTATAAAATCAAATGCTGACTTCAAAGTTTCCTATGAACACAAACGGCCTGGCATTTCGCCAGGCCGTTAATGTGATTCGACAGAGGAAGCATCGCTTAGTAGCGGTAATGATTCGGCTTGTAAGGCCCATCAACCGGCACGCCGATGTATTTGGCTTGTTCGTCGCTCAGCTTGGTCAGCCGTACGCCGAGCTTCTCGAGGTGCAGACGAGCGACCTTTTCATCCAAGTGCTTGGGCAGCACGTAGACGGCTTTGTCGTACTTCGCGTTGTTCTGGGCTAATTCGATCTGGGCGATCGTTTGGTTCGTGAAGCTGGCGCTCATCACAAAGCTCGGATGACCGGTCGCACAGCCGAGATTCATCAAACGCCCTTCGGCCAAGATCAGCACGCTGTTGCCGGTGTCTTTGAAGGTGTACATGTCATATTGCGGCTTGATATTCGTCCGCTTGACGGTGCCCTTTTCTTCACGCAATTCCAGACCGGCCATATCGACTTCGTTATCGAAGTGACCGATGTTGGCGACGATCGCCTTGTCCTTCATTTTGTGCATGTGCTCGACGGTGACGATCTTGTAGTTGCCGGTCGTCGTGATGAAGACATCGGCGTAAGCGAGCGTGTCTTCAAGCGTCAGCACCTGATAGCCTTCCATCGCGGCCTGCAAGGCGCAGATCGGATCGATCTCAGTCACAATCACGCGAGCGCCTTGTCCTTTGAGCGACTGGGCGCAGCCTTTGCCGACATCGCCGTAACCGCAGACCACCGCGACCTTGCCGGACAGCATCACGTCGGTGGCGCGGAAAAGGCCGTCGATCAGCGAGTGACGACAGCCATAGAGGTTGTCGAACTTGCTCTTGGTGCAGCTATCGTTGACGTTAATGGCCGGGAAAAGCAGCGTTCCGGCCTTTTGCATTTCGTACAGACGATGCACGCCTGTCGTCGTTTCTTCGCTGACGCCCTTCACAATCTCTCCAACCTTCGTCCAACGCTTCGGCGATTCCTTCAGCGTCTTGGCGAGCAGGTTCAGGATGACTTTGTATTCCTTGTTGTCGGTGGTATCGACGCCGGGGACTTTGCCGGCGGCTTCAAACTCAGTGCCTTTATGGATCAGCAATGTCACGTCCCCGCCGTCGTCAACGATCTGATCCGGGCCTGTGCCGTTTCCAAAATCCAGCGCACGCTCGGTACACCACCAATATTCTTCCAGCGATTCACCCTTCCACGCAAACACCGGCACACCCTTGGGATTTTCAGGCGTCCCGTTCGGACCAACCACCACCGCCGCGGCGGCGTGATCCTGTGTACTGAAAATGTTGCACGAGCACCAACGCACATCCGCGCCCAGTTCGACCAGCGTTTCAATCAACACGCCGGTCTGAATCGTCATGTGCAATGATCCGATGATCTTCAAACCTTTGAGGGGCTTTGTCGATCCGTATTCTTCGCGACACGCCATCAGGCCGGGCATTTCCTGCTCGGCGAGCATCAATTCCTTGCGCCCCCACTCGGCCAGCGACAGGTCTTTGACTTTGAACTCAATCTTCGTAGCAGTCTCATGCGGGGCTTCTAGCGTGGCGGACATTGTGAAATCTCCTAAAAGGGCTGTTTGATGCAAAGCACGCGGCGAAGTCACCGAAAACATGCTCCATCCGTTTATCCGGATATATGGTTGAATGATTAGCCGCTTTTGTCAAGATTTTCTTTTCAGCTTTCATAAAAACTGATCCTCCGACATGAACCAATTCGACACCATCACGCATTCCAATATTTCACAACTACTGAAATATCAATCACTTAACGCATCAAATGTCATTTTATTCGGATAGACGATAGGATAATCGCCCATAGCCATGTCAATCATTCTTATGCTTCATTTTGGATCTGCCTGCTATCTGACAGGCCTGTGTTGGCTGGTACAGATCGTTGTCTACCCTCAATTTGCCCGGGTCGGGGCGGATCAATTCGGCGCGTATCACCGCTTTCATATGGCATACACGAGCATTGCGGTCGTGCCGGTGATGGTCACTGAAGCCGTGCTTGCGATCCTCATCCTTGTTCGCGATCCCCAAAATCCGCTGGCGATCACAAGTGGCGTATTGTTGGCGATCGTATGGATCAATACTTTTGCTCAAGAAGTGCCGACGCACGAAAAACTGAAGCGTGGCCTTGATCTTCCGCACATTCAAAGACTGATCCGCTGGAACTGGCCTCGAACGCTTGCATGGACAGCCCGCGCGGTGATCGCAGGGATAATGGTTTGGAAGATTTTGCCGGTTTGATGCAACCAATCGACTGTTCGACCGTATAGTTTTGGTTCGCATGACATAGGCGCGGGCATTTCAAATTGGCACACGACGGACAACCAGAAGCATGACGCAAATCAATCCGCTGGACTCTTCAGAACTCCCCGCCGCCCCGAAGCACCTGCCGCCTCGGTTGATGCTCATCAGTGATGATGAAACAGCAGCCAGCCGATGGTTTGGCGTATCGCTGGCGTGGATCATCGCAGCCGCGTATCTATTCATGATTCTCCAATTCTGGGCGCCCGCGCATGGCGGGGTCGATCAAAATGGTTATCTCGTCGGCGGCAAGCAACTCGCTGCCACCGGTTCGACCGGATTGTTGCCCGAACATCCGCTTGGTTTTGTCGGCGCGATGTGGGTGCGCGTGGCAGAAACGGGTGTGAATTACCCGAAATATCCCAACGGATTACCTCTGCTTTATGCGATGTCGATCTGGATTTTTGGTTCCGCGCAAGGGGGACCGGGATTTCTCAACGCCTTCCTCGTATCGCCGATCTCAGCGGGTTTGTCGGTACTGGGAATGTACTATCTTGCCCGGCAATTCGCGGGCGTGTTTGCATCAATCGGCGCGATGCTGCTCATCGCCACCAGCCAGGTGATGCTGTTACTTGCAAACAATCCGAACAGTCATGCGTCGTGTCTTGCGTGCGTGATATGGGGGATTTATTTCCTCGTGCGCTTTTGGCAGACTGCTGCGGCGTGGCGCGGGTTTATCGGGGGGTTCTTGATCGGATACGCCGCGACGATTCGATACACCGAAGGATTGCTGGCGTTGTTGATCGCGATTGTCGGTGTGTCGATGGTGCGCTGGACGAGTTGGCGAAGCTACGTCCGCTGCGCCTGGCCGACGATTGGGTGGCTGATTCCGGTGGGATATCTGGTGATTTTTAATCTTGTCGCAATGGGCACACCCACGGGTTATGACACGACGAATGAATCGAAATTCGGCGCCGCCTTCACGCTCGATCATATCTGGCAAAACTGGGAAAAACTGATCCGTCAGGTGCACGACAGCGGGCTGTTTTTCTCGGCGCCGATCGGACTTTTAGGCATGTTTATCGCGTGGAAGCATGGATGGCGTCGCGCGGCGATCCTCTGGGCGTGGTTGATCCCCGGAACGCTGATCTATATGTCCTACTACTGGGCACCCGATCGCGGCGTATCGTACCTGCGATTCTTCCTCACGCTGCTGCCACCAATCGCAATCGGTGCCGCGATCGTATTTGATGAACTATCGCGCAGCCTGCCCGCAAGACGATTGATCGCAACGATCGGTATCGCCGGCATTCTGGCGATGTCGTGCGGACTTGGCATGTATCGGTCGATCACAGGCTTGGAGGACGGGCAAGAAACGAACGTCGCGATGGAAACCCAACACCGCAGCAACGCGAATCTGGCCGCTCTCGGTCAAGTCGTTACCAAAACCGCGCCGCCGGGGTCGGTCTTATTCGCCACGCCTCAACAGCTGCACTACCTGCAATTCATAGGCAACTATGAGTGCTTTAGCCCAGAGTATTTCACAACCAATTTCGCACGCAGGCTCGAACAGTTTGAAGCCAAAACCGACGAAGCCAACGATCCCATGACCCAGCAAGGCGAACGCCGCAGGTGGCTGTTATCGGTCGTCGAAAATCGCAGCGAATCGTATCTCATCACATTGCAAAACGAGCTGATCGAAAAATCGCTGGCCGATAAAAAACGCGTGTTTTATGTGTTGACTAAACGCTGGTACGACGCGTCGCTGAAACGATTTTCCAAGCGTGACAGCGCTTATGAAGCCAAGTTAGTCGCGCGCTACGACGATATGCCGCGCGTCGAACCCGATGAATCCTCAGACAAACCCAGCACCGAACCGATGCGTAAAATGATGGGCAGCCCAAAATCCAAGCAACCCAAGGATAACCCGCAACCGTGGCAGATCGTTGAAATCGTCCGCAAGCAACCGGTTGTAACCACAAAGTGAAATGTCGCGTTACGAGTAGATCGTGAAAGGGGACGGAGTGGCGTTGGGTTTTGTGTTTTGTGTTTTGGATTTGGTGTTTGGTGTTTTGGATTTCGTCATACCGACATTGATTCGTCATGATGGTTTCGGGTTTCCGCGTATACGGTGCGTTGCTGCGATCATAATCGCCTCCGCCGGCACGCCGGTACGCGTTGCAATTTCTGCACGCAGTGCATCAGTCGTTGACCGATACATGCCGATAAACTCGCCGCTAATCAGCAGCCATTTGCCGGTGGGATTTTCGCAATACAAACACTCCGCCTTCAGCGGCGTATCAATCCGAGTCGAAACCCGCGACGAATACCCGATCAGCGTCGCACCAATCGGCGGCGTGATATCAACCGTCGCGACACCAATCTTGAACAGACCACTTGCCTGTGCCATGATGATTTTTCCATGTTGATGCTTGATTGTTGTAAAACCGATCCACAACGCGCGGAAGCTTGTATAGTATCTTCATCAGAGGATGCCTTACACAGTCAATCGCTTGACGCGGTGGCGTCCGCCGAACTGTCCATTTGAGAAGGAAAGCACGTGTACTCTACGAAAACAGCATGTCTGGTTATCGCGATGATCGGCCTGATGACATCATTCGCATTTTGCGCCAAATCGGTCAGCCAAAACGGCATTACATGGACATTCGCTGACGATCACGAAGTCGGCACGTTTTGCAACGGCGAATATTGGGTGAAAGGCCCGGTTACGATCGTTGAAATCACCAACAATCTAAACGCTGCTGGATTCACACCAAAACCAGGACAGAACGGTTCGATGATCAACCCCACCGGCGTCGGCAAGCAAGGATACGAACCGGCACTTGGAAATTATGACGCCTCGGTCAATGCCGGATTGCCCAATGGCAAACCCGTTGCAAAAGACAATCCGTTGGTGTTGAAACCGAATCAGACATTGATTTCGATGGTGAGCTGGTTGTATCGATCCGCAGACGACGCCGAGCCGGGCACGCCCAAATTCAATGGCGGAACCAAAGCCCCGCGACCCACCACGCGCTCGGCGGCGCTACTGACCTGCCTGACCGACGCACCGGCAGAAGGCAGTTTTCGCCCGGCATACTGCGGCGACGACAAATCGATCAAATATAATCAGAAGCAACTGAAAAAAAATCTGTTGAAGAATCTCGCGCCCGTCCCAAATACGCCGAGCGTGGAGGATGTCGAGAAATCGATGTCACGGACATGGGTTGATCACGTTCATGAGTTCATCGGTGCGATGGTGCATCCGTCCGAACATATGCCCAATTATGGCAGAGACATGACGCACCAGATGAACAACGCTGCGCTATTGCTGCAACTCGATTTCAACGCCCTACCCGGCAAGCCGAGCAAGGACAAAATCCTGATCAATCTGGTGCAGTACGGGATCGATCAAACGGGCATCGCCGACAACCAAGGCGGCTGGCCCGCCAACGGCGGACACAGCATGGGCCGCAAATGGCCTATCCTATTCGCCGGGCTGTTGCTCGATGATGCACATATGAAAGATGTCGGACAGTGGAAGACCGAGTTTCAGGAAGATCAACAGACCTTTTATGTCACCCAAGCCGAGATCGACATGACCCACTCTGACAAATGGGCACCTGACAAACGCGCCCCGGCCGTCGCATACGACAAAGAGCACATCGGCATGCCCGACTGGGGCATCCGCCATGCCTATAAACCCGAATCCGACAACCGCAGCCTGCTGGCAACCTACCGCAGCATCAACGGCGAATCCTACCCCGGCTTCGTGCTGGCCGCCTTGATCATGGATCAGAAAAAAGCCTGGAACCACGACGCGTTATTCGATTACACCGAGCGGTATATGATGCTATTGGAAGAAGGCAAAGTCACCCAAAGCCCGCCAAAGTTTGTGGTAAATATGTGGAATGCCTACCGCAAGGACTACGCCCAGCCCGCCAACCCGTGGGATACCTCCAAAGACAAAGCCGAGGTGGGCAAGGGCAAACAGAAAACGGATGAGTGATCGCAAAATCGGGGCGATATAGCTGATGTCATACACCGTCTGCTCGTACGCGTTGGCAGAACCCGCCTTGCGGGTTTCCAACGCCTGAAACGCCTCGTTCCAGAAGGTGTTCTCATCGGATGAGCTTCCGCCGGCAAAGTCCTTGCTGATCCGGCGGCCATTTCCATCCTATTCGTAGGCCACCTCGCCGTAACGCATGAGATCAACAAGGTCGGCAAGGCATAAATGGTTGGCGGTGTAAGGTATTTGTGCATATTCAGTCCCGACCCTTTTGAATTGTCCCGCAGCGAGCGAGCGGAGAAAATG
>JBBQXB010000043.1:0-28285 GCA_038210015.1 Tepidisphaerales bacterium | reverse complement strand
GCTACACCTACGATGATTTGTCCCGCACGCAGAATGTCACCAGCTACGCCGATACGTCCGGCAGCACCGTCGTGAACGACGTGCAGTACGTTTACGACGGCTGGGGCAATGTCACCAAAACCTATCAGGCGCATGACGGAGCGGTGAATACCGGTTCGTCGCCATTCATCGAGTACGTTTACGCCGATGGCGGCAATGACACCAGCAGCGGCGTGGCGAGCTATGTCCGGCTAAGCCAGATGAATTACCCCAAAAACAATGGGGCGCATGTCGGCAGCTACAAACCCTATTACGAAACTTCGTATGATTCGGGCGAGGTTTTGAACCGCATCCGACGCTGGGAGACGGCCGGTGCGCTTCAGTTGATCGAATACAAGTGGCTGGGTGCCGCCACGCTGGTCAATCAGATTCTGCACCCGCAAATCTCCGGCGGACTGGTGATGAACAACGGCACCAAGTCCAGCGATTACAGCGCCTGGGATCGCTATTACCGTCAGGCCAAGGTGCAATGGCAAAAGACCAATGGCAGTGTGAACTTTGAGCAGCGCACCTTCACCTATGATCGAATGGGCAATCGGCTGACGATGGACAATAGCGGTTCAGGCGGCGGCGGAAGCAACTGGGACGAGACTTACGCTTATGACGGGCTGAACCGCCTGTCAACCTTCAAGCGTGGAACGATCAGTTCCGGTTCAATCGCTAGCCCGAAATTCCAGCAGACCTGGACGCTGGACAGTTTGGGCAACTGGCGGGGGTATAACCAGACGAACAATGATACGGCGCTACTCTCGGGTACTACATACCCCACCTTCAGCCAAACCCGCACGAACAACGCCGCGAACGAGACGACCGGCATCAGCGGCGGCAGCTTCGCCTCGACGGGTTACGATGCTGCGGGCAACATGACCGCCCGGCCGAAGACGGGGGCTGAGAGTACGAGCATTTACTTCAAGTATAATGCGTGGTACCGCCAGGCGTCGCTGGATGTGATCAACAACGGCGATTTGTTGGCGACCGTCGCGAACGCGCCGTTAAGTCTGTTGTTATACAGCGTTCCGATTGTTAACGAAGCGAGACGATCGTGGTATACGTCGCGACGGGTTGGGCGATCCCGGCGTAGCCGTTGGCGGGGTTGGTCGGGTCGGCGTAACCTCGGCTGACGACGTAGGCTTGGCCGATGTAAGGCGTGGGATCGGACGACATGTCCTGCCCGGGCGTGAGGTCCCAGTATTCGCCGGTCGAATCCGCGCGACCCGATACCTGAAACACCCGTCCAGCGCTATGGCCGGTCGCGTCGGTCGAGTTGGTCACGATCACCGCGCCGGGACTTAACAGTTCGGCATCGGCGCGACGCACCAGACGCAGTTGATTATTCCGCAACTCCAGTGACAACCCGTGCGGGACCAGCGCCGGCGGATAAGCATCGGTCGGGTCATACGGACGCAAATCCTGAAGCGTAAAATTATCTCTAGCCCGCGCACGTACGACGACGATCAGCAACTCGGCAATTTTGCTACCGCTGGCACGCCGATAAACCGGAATCCACGCGTAACGCTTGTCGCCGACCGCGAGTTGCTGAACGCATACTTCGTTATACAAAGACGCATTGGAGTAGATGGTTGCGTAGGCGTTGCCGGTTTCGGGCGTGTTGGCGGCAGTCAGCGCGCGACTCATCACCGCACAGGCGGTGCGCGCGACTGATGCTGCGTTGCTCTGATCGACCGTGTTCGTGCTCGATACGACGCCGGCGTACAAGACTGCGGCAATGCCGATAATGCCGATGCCGAGAATCATCACCGCGAACAAAAGTTCAACGAGACTGAAGGCTCGTCGGATCGAGGATGACTTCGACATCGGCATGAAACGGTGCCCGGTTCGTTACGAAAACTACAGAACGATAAAACCGCGTATGGCTTCGAGCACCGCGTTCGGGGAAGAAGAGTCGTCAATCCCGTTGTTCTCGTCAGCCAGAGGCGCTGTTGAAATGCCCGAGCCGAATAGGATGTTCTGGATGATCGCGATGGTCGTCGTGTGCCGAGCTTCAGTTCCTTGGATAGCACCGGCGGTCTGGAGGAATGTACGCGTTTGAAAGAACGGGATCGCGCCGAGATACGCCGCGACGCCAGTGCGCTCGGCGGTGTAGATCAGGTTCAGCACCTGTTGGCGCGTCATGTTTTCAATCCCGAAGTTGAAGCGGGCATTGTTGAAAGGGGCTTGTCGCAACAATGACGCCGATCCGAGGGCGCGATCAATAAATCGACGGTGCTGCAGTTCGATATTGGCGAACTCGCGAAGGTAGTACACATCGGGCTGGCTGCGACGAAGACCCAGACCAGGGATACGCGTGCCCAGTGCGTTGGTGCCGCCACCGGTGAGACGAAGATAAGCTTGGACATAGAGGTCGGCTTCGAGGGCTTCCAATGCAAGGGCGTAATTGAGCACCTTCACGTCGCCTGATCCGGGGATGTCAGCAAAAGTAAGGGTGGTCGCGCTTTGGGCGAGCGTGGCCTCGGACGCGAAGAAAGAAATGCCTGTTACCGCCGCCGCAGCGACGGCAGTTCGCACGAAGGAACGGCGGGATGTATTTGGTTCTGTCATGGTTAGATCGTTGTTCATGGTTTCTCCAGAAACGTGATGTTTAGGTGGGGGTAGATTTAGTTAAAATAAACCGATGCGGCCGTGAGGACGCTGGAGGGCGCGAGGGCATACTCGAATGTGTTTTCGGTTGGGTATCGCCGGGTGATTTTCAGATCGCCGGGCCGTTCTGCCGGGCCGGTGGTCTGTCCGAGGGTGTATGCGATCGCCGCGGAGTGCCGGCACTCGGTGGAGTAGATGCCGCCTGCGGTCGTCGCTAGGCCTAGGTCGGTCAGATAGGGCAACGCACCGAGATACGCGCGAACGCCTGTCTCTTCGAGCGGCAGGATATTGGCAAGCACTTCGCGCAGCGTCGTGCCAGGGCCGTTTGGGAATGAGTACCCAGCAGTTGCGGCGGTGGTTGGCGTCGCGCCGGCGTTGGTGATGGCGTTGATAAGAAAGTCTCGATGCGCGGCTTCGACGTATGCAAACTGAGCGAGATATAGGAAGCCCGCGTTCGTTCGAATCCGAGGCAATCCGCCGCGTCCGACCTTCAGTTCATATTTGCTCGAATCGCTTTCCAGTGGCGCGTCGATCGAACGACCGCTAATGGCGTTAAGTGCCTGGCGGTAGAGGTCGGCCTCAAGAAACTCGAGCGTCAACGCAAAGTTAAGCACAAGTTGGTTGATTGTTTGACCGGGAATTCCCGGAAAATCGCTGCGCGCCTGTGCGAAGTTAACGTTGCCCGACCCTGCCCGAGCCGACGGTTTTAATCCGCCGGTCGACCCGATCGTTTTGCCCAGAAGTGGTGCGCTGATCAGCCCAACGCCGAGTGCCCCGGCGGTGGCGAGAAAATTGCGACGGCTTGACCCAGTGGATCCCGACAGCAGATTGTCTAACATGTTGCGTCCTGTGTAAGAGAAGTGCGAATGCCTCGAACTTTACCGAGGCCTTAAATCACCTTACGCAGCTATGAAACCACTAGACGCGATTAAATATGATTAATCTGTTTATCATATCGCAACAGTTGCATCTGTTCGGGGTTCATGCCGGTAATTAGGGGTGACAAAAAGGGCTGGGAATGTAAACGCGGCAATAACTTTACGTTGCCAAACTTTCGTAGCGTGATTGACGGGATGCGCACCCGCAAAAGCATCGTAAAATGTAGTGCTTAAGGTGCGAGCCTGCCCCGCTTTCAATTACCACAAACACGATAGCTCACGCCGATGACCTGCTGCAAAGTGTAAAATACGGGAACATGACCCTTTTAATTTCCTTCGTCGCGATAAATCGAGGCTGTTCCAGCGAGAATCACACACAATCTTGTAAACGACTTAATTCATGTTTCGCATTCCGAAGCTATTATTGCGATATTAATTATATTTAAGTCATGTCAGCAAATGGGTTCCCCTAGTCTCTGAGTGTCAGCAACTCACGTTGTCGAGAGATCTTGAAATGGCGAACGTGATTGACAGCAGTCTGATCGCTGCAGCCCCGTGGGGCGATGCGACGGATCTGGAGAATGTGATTGAACCCGTAAAGACCTGCATTCATCTCGGACACAAGTAGTAGTTTTATTCAAAAAAAACAGGACAAAGCGATGCCGTTCGGAACACTCTGGCCACGTTGGTCAGTGCCGATATGGGATTGCAAAAGCCTCTAGTCAGGAGTCAGATATGTTGAAGAGTTTTTCCCATAAGACGTTGGTTACTTGTTGCCTCACGGCTGCGGTTGCCGGTGGGGTCATCACTACGACCAGCGCGTTCGCCCAGAACCAACCCGCCGGGCAGGCGCAAAAGGCAGACGCAATGCATATGTCCGCAGAGAAAATCATTGCCGATTGGAAAGCGGTGCCGATGAAAGCGGCCAAGGCAATGATGGAAAAATACGGCCAGCCCAGCATCGTCGCCCCGACCTGTTTGATCTGGATGGACAAAGCCCCGTTCAAAGAGATCATTTTGCTCAACGAGGAAATCCAGCACGACTTCCCGATGCCGCACAAGGATTGCCTGGAACACGTCGTCAATTTCAATGTTCCCACCGACAAGGTCGGCGACTTGGCAAAGTTCGACGGTAGCATCATCGTCGATCGTACGCGCGGCACGATCAGCGCCCGCTGCGACAGCGAAGCGCATAATATCCTGGCGCTAAACCTTGCATACGACATCATCAACGGCACGAAGAGCGTCGATGAGGCCCGCAAGTCGTACGGCGAGATCGCCATGAAACAGATGAACGGCGAGAAACCCGATTACACCGCCAAGCTCAACTTCCAACCGATGCCCAACGCGGGCGACACGGACAAGGCGTTGATGAAACCATAGCCCGGTGAAGCCCATTCGGCGGTGGAGAAGCAGTAATCCTCATCGTCATGACAAGACGCAACCCAATGTGCCCGCCGTCGTTACTTTGGTGACGACGGCGGGACTTGTGTAAACAATTCATGCCCGTCCCTACACACGAAAACTTTTGTGTTTTTGGCGGAGTTCCCGATTTCGGCATAGTCGGGGCAACTTTGCAGTCGCAATTTTTACGCCGATTTTTCAGGACGGGTACAGCTACCGCATGCTTGGCCGTGCCACGAATGCGCCAAAGATGCGAAAGTTTGCTGAGAATGGTGCAGACATTATCCTTCCAGTTACATCAATGAAGGCTAATCCTGATCTTATCTTCGGCACCGGGCGCCTGATACTGGGTGGCCACAGCTTCATCGCACCGCTGGGCAGTGATCCAGCGCCGACGGAATCCGAACAGCTGAGCATCGTGACATCGTGTCTGTCTCACGGTATTCACGCCATCGACACCACTTACGCACCGGAACGTATTGCGGTCGGTCGGGTGCTATCACAACTCGCCCCGACACTTCGCGCAAGAGCAAAGCCAATCATCTGGAACTTTTTTGGTGGAACTGATCCGGCATTGCCCGGACCTTCGGAATGGACCGCAGCGGGATTCGACGAGGCGATGTCGCAGTTAGCCTGCGGTATTGCGCCGATGATGGTTGTGCATTCACTGGCGGATTGTGACGCAAATAGTCGGCAAATAGAGTTGGCAGCCAGCTTGAAACAGGCCAACCAAATCACCGCGATCGGGCTGTGGGGCTTCGATATCGATTCTGATGACGTGACTTGCGCCGATTTTGTCGTCAGTCCGTACAACCCCGAAGCAAGCCGTAAAAGCTGCTTACTATTTGCCAAAGCCAGACAACGAGGGCTGGCGGTTGTTGGCACGTCGCCGTTTGGCAGGGGATGGTTGATCGATCGGTTGTGCAGTGATTCACAGACCCACGCACGCGGCGAATCACGCGAGAGTTGCGCAGAATTGCTAATACGCTATGCAGCGATGTCCTCAGAAGTTGATCGAATGATCGTTGCGATGCGCCGCAGCACCTACGTTCAGACGAATCTTAATTCCTTGGATCTTGGGCCGCTCACGCAGGTTGATATGGACTGGCTTGAAGCATCAGTTGCTTGATCTGCGTCTGAAGCAATCATGTGCGCGTCAGTGCCCATACGCCGTCTGCATTTTCTGAAAGCCGCCATTGTAATGCGTTGGCGTGGTCGGAAATGTGGATCGCGCCCTGTTCGGTACGCAGCGACCATCCCGCGGGTTCGCCGCAACCGGTCAATATAACGCAGTCACGTGTTCTGGTTGCTTCCCAACTTTTTATACGAGCGCGATCGTCCACCGCGATTGCACAAACGACTGTTCGGTCAACGCTTGGTGAACGTTCCCGCAGATGAACAAGCAATCCGCTGCCAATTGCGCCTTCGCCGAGTTGATTGGGCAGCGGGTGATAGGCGTCGTGGACATACGCATATTGAGGGCCGCCACGATTGAGCGTGAGATGCGGATGAAACAATCGCAAACCGGCATTTGCACGTGCAAAATCGATTCGATCGGCATGGGTCATATCTAATTCGCCACTTGCGTCACGGTGATTGAGCAACCAATTCCACCGCGTCGTCACCGGCGTGGCGGATCGGATGCGATCCACTACAAATAGTAGGTTCGATCCACATAAAATCGTAGCCCGCATGAACGATGTGATCGGTTCGCCGTAACGTCCTGCTGCGTCGCACGCCATCACGCGGATGGGTCCGTCGGTCTGGGAAAGCAGCAGTCGCGATAGCGGTGCGATTGGGGGTTCGTACTGATCGCCGATGCGTTTTCGGTTGACGATTCCGCGTTGCATGTGTTCGGCGCTGTCGCCGGGGATGCTGAAGGTGCAGGTGTTGTGCGTGGCGGACGAGCATTCGAGATCGTGGATAAGATTGCGGTAACAACTATGTCCGGGATCGACGAGGAGGCGCTCGTTATTGTGGATCAACTGGATGCTGTTGATGTCGCCATGCACGTGACTGACAACGTTCATCGGTTCTCCGCCGGTTCGGATTGCCAGGACGGTTTTCCCGTCCCAGCCATCGCGTGCGATCACGTCGCCGCATTCAAAGGCATGCTGAACGGGCAGATTCAGTTCTGTCGGCGACGCACCTTTGATCGCCTGCGCGAGAAGGGGCATCGACAAAAATCCCGGCCTATTGACGAAACCGAAACTCGCCCGATCGTAAGGCGGCGCATCGGGGATACCGGCGATAGCGGTATCGTATAACCACCGCGCCAGCTTGGCTGATTGCGGATCACTTGTGGCGCAGCGAGAAGCGATGTGCAACAGCAAATCTGCTGACGGAATAAAGATCGCGGCGGAATCGCCGAAATTGATCGCACGCGGGATCGGCGTTTGCCCCCAATTTTGCATCGGTTTGCAATACAGATGTGCGTAGGCCGCCCACTTCGCAAACCCCGCATAGGTTTGCGGACGCAAGCGCGCTGCGTATTGAGGGTCGCGGCGCGTAAGCGATTCATAGCTCAACATCATCGTTAGCGCCGCATAGTTCGCATATTGCAGCGATTCGGCATATGTCCCGTCGGGTTGGAAAGCATTGCAATACAACTCATACGCACCGGCGGCACGTTCCATGACGGCTCGGTCGTTCAAAACGGAACCCGCAAACGCCAGACCTGCGGTGACGACACTCCAATAGTTGTGAACCCCTGTTTCGTGATCGAGAAACTCAATCGCCATCGGGATCGCGATTTCGCGCAACGCGCCTTTGATCTGCTCGATTTCGCTGGCGGCGAATACACCCGGTGCCAGATCGAGTGCCGCGGCGACGGCGCGGGTCAGGTGTGCGGTTTCAAGTGAAGCGGCTGGCGGATTGCGCGAGTGATCGCGAAACCACGGCCCGACCCAATCGCGGCACGGCCTGTGAACAATGCCCATCACCACATTGCTTAGCCACGCGCCGATTTTTGGGGATGGTGACAGCGCGTAGATCATTGCGGCATCGCAAATTGCTTCTTCCGCCAGATGCCACCATTCAACTGTATCGTCGCGGTGTATCAGTCCAGGCGATTCGGCGCGGCGGTTCACGCGGGCGGTGGTGGATTGATACAACCACGCCGCCAAGCCGTGCGAAGACTCTCGATTGATGAAGTCCCGTTCGTCGGAAAGCAGGAAAATACTCACGCCATACTCCAAATCGCCAAAAGAAAAATTTTACACTATCCATACAAGGTATAGCGTATTATCATGCGGTCAAGTAGTATCCCCCCTCCCCTAAGTTTTCTGGCGCTGGCAATTGGTAGTTGAACGCGGATGAGGCACATGAATATATCAGTTGTCACGACCGACACCGTACTTGACCGCGCCAGCGGTTTTCCGTTGCCGCTGGATTACGCCGCAGCGCCACGCATTCGTGATCGCCTGCCCGCTTGGATCAAAACGATTTACGGCGCCTCAGGCATGGTCAATTACTTCGGCGGGCAACTGCTGAAAGTGCTGAGCGCGTCGATCTTTGTCGCAGGGATGGGAATTTCACCGGCGTGGATCGGGATTATCTTCCTCCTTTTTCGGCTTTGGGACGGGATGGTTGATCCGCTAATCGGCTGGCTGTCGGACAACACCCGTACCCGGTGGGGAAGGCGCAGACCTTATGTATTGGTCGGTGGTATTTTCACCGGTCTGCTTTTTCCACTGCTGTGGATCGGTCAGCCTGATTGGTCGGAAGCCTGGAAGGTCGGCTGGTTGCTGGGCATCGGGTTGATCTTCTACACCGCATTTTCGTTCTGGGTGATTCCGTACCAAAGCATGATGCTTGAAATGACGCCTGACACAAACGAGCGGACAAGCATCTCCGCCTACGTCGCGTTATTCGGCAAGTTCGCATCCATCATCGGTACGTGGGTCTGGACGCTCACGCAGCTTTCGATTTTCGCCGACCCTGTCACCGGGCAACCTGATTCGCTGCACGGTATGCGGATCATCGGACTGGCGCTGGGATTGCTCATCCTGATGCTGAGCATTATGCCGGCGTTTGTCGTTAAAGAACGTGATCCTGAGTTCACCGCGCGTCAGCCTAAAACACCGTTCTGGGCGACCATGTTTGCCACTTTCGCAAACCGTCCGTTCAGACTGCTGGCGCTATATGCGCTGATCTTTTCATTTGGCATCAATCTCGTGCAAGGCCAAATGTTTTATCTGCGCACCTATTACACTCTCAAGGCCGATACCGTGCTCGCGAGCAAAATGATCGGAATTGAAGGCACAGGATCAATGATTCTGGGCATCGTTTCAATCCCACTATTTACCTGGTTGTGCAAAAAAATAGGCAAGAAGCAGACTTTGATCGCTTCGACAATAGTTATCCTGCTTGCGACGTGGCTGTCGTGGTTTACCTATACCCCGGCGCATCCGTGGTGGTCGCTGGCGACGGGTCTGATGCTAACGCCGGGCTATACCGGGATGTGGCTTGTGCTGCCGTCGATGCTCGGAGATGTGACCGATGATGATGAACTGCACAGCGGCAAGCGACGTGAGGGTAGTTTCAACTCAGTTTTTTCCTGGTTGACGAAACTAAGCACCTCACTGGCGTACGGATTGGCGGGCGTGGTCGTAGTTGCGTGCGGATTTGTGATCGCGAAAAAAGCCGATCAGTCGCCGGAAGCGTTTTGGAACATGCGCTTCTGTTTCGCCACGCTTCCAACGCTCTTTCTCGGACCCGCGTTATATCTGCTTTGGCAATATAAACTCTCTGGCAAGCGCATGGAGGAAATCCGTGCCCAAATCGACGCCCGCCATCGCGCAATGGATGCAACTAGATTGGAACCAATACAATGAAATCAACGATCCAACCCACCCACCGGTACCTGAACGACGCATCCAACCTGCGCCCTGGCGAAACGATCAACGGCGCTGCCCGCGTGCTGGATTTGAATGGCCGACGTGGCATCAATCCGACAAGCATCCACACGACGATCCAGCTCCAAGGCGGGCATACGTTTAATAAACGCCAAGGCACCCTCATCCTTTGGTTCTTCGCTCTGGAAGATCTCGCTGCCAGCTTTATCGCTGATCACATGAAGATGCAGAATGATTTTTTCGATAACTACACCTTTCTGAGCGATTACGAGGTCCCGCGAAACTATCCACTGGGTAATTTTTGCTTCATCTGGAACCGCTTTAATGAGTTCCGTGCCAAGTTCTTCAAGGGAACGATCTATCCCACCCATGAAGGATTCGAGCCGCCACAGAAGGCGTGGGTGCAGGCGGTTCCTTTCAACTATTTCAAACAGTACAAGTGGTATCAGCTCGCGGTGACATGGGACGACGACGCAAAGTCCGCCAGCTTGTTCGTCAACGGCGTACATCTGGGCACCAGCGATATTTTCAACAAGGATTTCAAACGTGATATCGTCGGCGACACCCTCTACGCAGGTTGTCCAGCGTTGTGTCACGGCGAAGTCACTTTCTACGATCGCGTGCTCCCGAAATATGACATTTACAAGCTGTTTCGTGATGAAACCCCCGACTACGACGCAGCCACTGAAAAGGAACTGCGGCATCATTTTGAAGGCACGGACCTAGAGGATTTCACCTTCACCCCTGGCGAAGGCTGGAGTAAACAACTCGATGTCGATTTCAGTAATCCGGTCGAACAGATCAAAGAGTTTTATGTGCAGGGACACACCGCATCCGTTCAGCCCGAGGCAAGCAAAGAGGGGTTGCTGATTCACACCCCCACATTGAGATATGGCAGCGCCGAGGCGTGGCAAAGCCAAGTTTATATCTGGACCAACAAAACTTTTGAAGGCAACATCTACTGCGAATTTGAATGGCAAACTTCTGAACCCAATGGATTGGGTTTGCTGATGGTTCACGCTTCAGGCATGACGCGCGAAGATTTCATGGCCGACTATCCCAAAAAAACCAACGGCACGATGAACACGGTGCACGCCGAGAACGTGCGCAATTATCACTGGGAGTTTTACCGTGAAATGAACGACGTTCGCAACGATGTCGGCACGGCTTTTAGCCGAAAAAATCCCTTCGCTTACCGCATCGGTTTCGGAAGTTCACCCGAACCGTTTGCGCTCGGCGAATGGCATAAACTTCAACTTGTTCAGCAAGGCGGAGTGCTGCGCGGCGCGATCGACGGGAAGGTGCTGCTAGAGATCAACGATAGCTCCCGCACAAACACCGGTGCAATTTTGAATTACGGCCACGTCGCAATCCGCTGTATGGTGCACTCGAAAATGCTTTTCAGAAATTTGAAGATTTATACCGAGGCATTGCCTTTTACTGAAGTTGGCGTTTCTCGATGAGGCATTGGCGACGGGTGACGCTGGACACGATCTTTTCGTGCCACTGCCAACGCCCTTCGCTTTGATGCATCCCCGTATCGGTAAAAATCAGGACTGACGCAGTGTGCTGCCGGCGTGCCACTGACTGGACAAAACCGCAGACGCCGGCTCATAGTCGCGGCCTCCAAGTATCGACAGCATCATTTCCGCAGAGCGTTTGCCAAGCTCCACCCGGTCAAAAAGCATTCCCGATAGATCAGGCCAGGTGTGTACGACATCGCCGACGGTGTCGCAGGAGGCAAGTCCGAAGTCCTTGCCGGGCAGCAGCTTATTGACCGCAGCGGTTTGCTGCACAATTCGCGCGCGGAAGGTATCGGTCGCGATGATCGCGACATCGGGGCTCAAATGCTCGCAAAGTTCGTTTGAAAAATCAGCGGTCCAGTGCCAACTGTGACGCAGGGTTTCAAACTTGATCTTGGAATCGCGGCAGATATTCGCCATCCCGCGCCCGCGCGCGCTGTGGCTGTAATGCAATGGGATTCCGTTGGGGCTGTGCTGTTCGGTCAGGAAAACGAGCTTGGAATAACCCGCTTGAGCAACTCGCTTGCCAATTTCACGCCCAACGGCTTGCTCGTCGCGACGGATGCAGCGACTTGTGCGCCACACGTCGGTATCGGCCCACACGCAGACACGTGACAATTCGTCCATTCGCTTAACGAGATGATCGGGCAACTGAGTGGTGACGATGACACCGTCGAGAACGTGTTCACGAAAGACGCGCGAATGCCCTTCGATGCTCTGCTCAACATCGCCTAGACGAACAAGGCACAAGACATACCCCGCGGCCTCGAGTGCCATATTCATGCCGAGAATCGTGTAATAAGTGTGCGGAAACGTAAACGGATCGGCGGGACTATTCAGCACCAGAACGCCGACTTGCAGGGTCTTTCGCGTGACGACGGCGCGGGCGGCGGCGTTCGGGCGATAACCCAATGATTCGGCGGCAGCAAGGACGCGCTGGCGGGTTTCGGGTGATATCCGACCCGTGCCGTTCAGCACCTGGCTGACAGCGGGTTGCGATAGCCCGACGGCGGTGGCGATTTGCTTAACTGTCACGTCCCGACGCGCGACCATGCCATAGCCTTTCGGAGTAGGAACGAGTGTGGTGGCTAAACTTGACATAATAAAGTAGACGCAAAGGGTGGCCTGCGTCAATTGCCTGTGAGGGGACTTTTCTTATCCGTGCCGTTTTCGGCGTAACACCGTGATCGCACTCAAACCCGCAACGGCCATCAAAGCCGGTTCGGGAACAACCGAATGAATCGTCGCACCGGTTGGGGTATTGGCGAGTGATGCAGGAATGGCAGAATCATCCAGCAATTCCACAAATTCAAACCCCACCACATAGTCCGCAACGATGCCCGCAGGGGTCTGCACCCATAATGTGCCGAGCAGAATTTGATCGCTCCCAACCGCGATGCCCGTGGAGCTGACACCAGCGACATATCCGAGGAATAGGTCGTTCAGAAGCGAGCCGTCGTTTGTGACATTCAGCGCCCCGCCGCTGCTGGTGACGGCGGATTCGCCAAAGGCATCAAGCGTCGGTGCGACCGTTGTGAAAGACGCGCTGCCTGTCATCGCAGTCATTTCCAACTCAACTGACGTGATTACGCTGGTGCGATTTCCCGTGAGGAAAAGTTGCAGCTCGGCGATCTGACCTGCCTGCACCGTGGGCGATGCGGGCTGCAAGCTGACGATCAGCTCTGCCTGCGCCGCAACGGTCGCCAAGGCGGTGGTGGCAATAAATGAAAGTGAAAATAAAGTGTTTTGCATGGCAGATGTTCCTTGTGATTAGGCGAAAAAGAGTCCGTCGGTCATTGTGATGAGCCGTTGGTTGTATCGGGTCTTCCAAATGAGGTAGTCGGCATTGGATACACGCCCGCTGGCGTTGAGATCGAACGCAGGATCGACGCCGGTTGCGCCGCCCACGGTTTTGTTGTAGGTGTTTTTCCAGACCAGGTAGTCGGCGTTGCTGACCCTGCGGTCGCCGGTGAAATCGCCGAGCAGCTTGAAAAAGCGGAACGTCGCCGTTTCCCCCGGCGTGCCATCTGCGTTGGCGTCGATCGCGTTGCCCGCAATATCGGCAACCGTCGGCGAAAGCGATAATTCGTAATTGCCGCTGGGCAAAAACAGATCGGGGCTCGCGTCAACACCCGGCTGATCGAGCGCGAGTGTCGCGGTATTGCTGTTGATCGTGACGACTCGGGATGACAGGCTTACCGTGTTTCCCGTATCACGATTTTTCAGGCTAAAAGACGATAGCCCGATCGCTAGCGGTTCGCTGAACGTCCAAGTGATGGTGCGAATCTGCGATCGCGACGTGGCCTGTGTCGTGCCGATATTGATGTTCGGGGTGCCGGCCAGCGTTGGGGCCGTCGCATCAACGGTGATCGCAACGGATGACGTTGCCGCCGATGGTGAACTGGCGAAGGTTTGCGTTGCGAAAATCAGACTCACGCCGTTGGCGAGCGCCGTTACGCCGTCGGTCAGAATCGTCACGCTCGTGCCAGTCGCGGTGGCGGCGCCGAGCAGCATCGAACCGGAAAAAAGTTTGACGGTCGCCCCGGACAATACGCCGGTGACAATGAATGACAACCGACTCGCAGCGGTGGTGTTGTTGAGTCGTGTTATGTTGTCGCCGGGCGTTCCAGTGTCGCTGGTGGGGGCAAGCGACAGGCCGGTTGGTGCGGGCGCGACAAACTCATACGCCCCTGCATCGGGCGCTGCGAAACGGGGTGCGCCGGTCAGATCGACGGTCGGCGCTTCGGCAGGCTGTCCATAATTGATCGCTGGGCTGGTTGAGCGAAGGCGAAAGTCCCCGGCAGCGGGATCGACCAGTTGCGGATCTTGATTCAAACCCGGACTACCGATCTGCGGATGCCAATAGGACAGCCCCCCGCCAAATGATACATTGCCTGCGACCGTCAATTGTCCGAAGGGTGCACCAGTGGTGTTGGTGTTGGCGATCTGCCACGATTCGTTCTGGCTGACGACGTTATTGAGGATGCGAATATTGGTATAATTGATAGTGGCGACATCGATGCCGCCGCCCCATGTGGACTGCGTATTGCCGAAACCGTTGCGATAGACGGTGTTATTGGCGATCAATATACCGCTTCGCGGCCCGTTGTCGTTCCAAGCGGCGATGACAATGCCGTTTTCCGCGCTGTCGGTAACCAGATTATTGCTGATGGTAATGTTCTGTGCCGTCCCGCCGAGTTCACTGGCGACCGCGATGCCGTGGTATGAACCCTTTATTACGTTCCTTGTGACAACGATGTTCGCCATCGGGCGGTCATCGGTAGCGCCAGTGCCTTGTTTGCTGCCGGAATCGAGATAGATGCCGACATCTTTGATGTCATGGATATCGTTGTTCTGGATAACACCGTTACTAGAATTGCCCTTGGCGTCAATCGCTTCCCCGCCATTAGAAGGGCCATTGTTACCGATGCTATTCCATATTTCGTTACCGTCTATGACGAACCCGTCGCTCTCGACGACACTGATGCATTCCTGCGTGTTGTGGGTCGCAACTGGCGAGACACACGCGTCCTGAATCTTGTTGTTCAGAATCGACACCTGCGCTGCGTACTTGGTATAAATGCCAGATGCATAGGTGGTGCGGGTCTTTACGTTGGCGATCGAGATATTAGAAACGCGGGCGGTGGTCGATGTGCCTTGGATAATGTAGCCATACCAGCCGCTGTCGCGAACATCGATGCCGTCGAAGCTGAGATTGCTGGCGCGAATGTCAATCAGCGCCCCCCACATCGGCACGGTCGCATTGGTAACAGTCACCGCACCGCCAGAAGCCTTGAATTGGATGGGCAACGCAGCCGAACCAGAGCGGGTGACGACGACTTTTTCGTTGTAGGTGCCGGGCAGGACATTTACGACATCGCCCGGATTTACGACATTGGCAGCCGCCTGGATCGTTTTGAAAGGGGACGCCGACGATCCATTCCCGTTCGTCAGAGCCGCAGCATTAACAAACCAAGTGCTAGCCAACAATTGTCGCGATTCTAGCGATTCGACAACAGACGCCGACCAACGCGCACCCGCTGCCGTCACAACCGCACCTGTTGCGCGGCGAGTCTCCTGAAGATTGATCCGCTTGCGCACTGATATCTGCATCGTGTCTCCTACAGATGAACCTGATCTTTAGAATCTGCCACTTGCAACGAAGTTGGCTATTCCGCGACGCGCGTCAGTGTGAATTCGGTGATCGTTACCTTGCCCGCACCGGGCAGTGCCAGCGCGATCTTGGTGTTGGATTCATCGGCTTTGGCGGTGAACTCGTGCGTGATGGTTTTGAGTTCTGTACCGATGGTGGCCTCCGCCGACACCCCGAGCATTGCGTAGGGTTTTTCCACCTGCTGAATATAGAGGTTGGCCGCATAATCGGCTTCGGCTTTGGCGGTGAGCTTGAGGATGTATTTCGCGCCCTTGATAATGGATACCTTGTCCTGCTGGAATTGGACATGCCATTCCTTGGCAGCGGCCTCGGGAACAGTGACCACAACCGACGCCTTGCCGTCGGCTTCGGTGCGCTCGGCGCTGGCTTTTGCGGCGCTGTTGACGCTCAGCTTCCAGTCCGCACCGGGCTTGCCGAGTGTCGCGAAAGTTGGATCGCGCAGCAGGTCGCCAGCCTTGGCGTCTTCAGATCGCGCGGAAGTAGCCAGCAAAGTGATGGCCGCCAGCAAAGCAAAAGCGGGTGCAAGTGTGCGTTTCATGGGTGTTCCTTCGGTGGATAAGAGTGATCACAAAAAAAGGCGACCGAAGCGTTTCCCGCCTCGGTCGCCTGTCATGCTCGATGCATAGTCAAGGTGAACGGGGCACTAGGCGCGTCGCCGACGAACCAATCCCAGACCCGCCAACCCAGCGACCGCTATTAGGCTGGTCGGTTCGGGAACGGCGGTGTAGGTGACGACGACGTTATCCAGGGTCAAGCCCTGACCTGACGCCGCCGTATACTGGGTGAGGTTTGTACCGCCGAAGAATGCAAGCGTGTCGAAGTCAAGCGTAAAACCGCTGTTCGCGGTTGCGGTATAGGTTTGACCGTTATACGACGATGCGAGGTTGAGATTAGCACCGGAGCGTGTCATCGTGAAGGTCACACTGAACGGTGTCCCTGCGGCAACGGCTGATCCTGCTGCACCAGCGGTAGCTGCGTAGGTTGGGAGCGAATTGCCCCCAAAAAGCTGCGCGTTGGTATTTGTGTTTGATCGGCCTTGGAACGTGGTCAAACCTGTCGAGCCATTGAAGCGGGCGGCATAGCCTTTGTAACCGTCCGTGGTTGTGTTCGCGCCGTCGTCATCAGCGGCCACGCGTGCGCCCGCGAACGAGTTGAAAAAACCAACGCGGAAAATATCAGCGCTGTTCGTCAACTGATCCAACGTCACGTCCGCTGACACGCTGATTGAATCGCCGTCTGCCAGTGATATCGGGCTGCCACTTGCGGTAAAGTAGGCCACTTGCGTGTGCGCAGCGCTCGGATTGACATATGGCAGATCCAAGTTTCCGCCTGCTGCACTATATCCTGACGGCAAGGTGGCACTTGCCGTTCTGAGATACCATGCTGCAGAAGTCGTCAGACTCTGCGTTGCACGCTCATTATCGCTGAACGTATCGTTCAACAATGTGATCGGTGCGGCGTTGGCGACGCCTGCAACTGCGGCTGCGATCGCAACGCAACCTAAGATATGACTCGTCTTAATAAACATTCGAACCGTCCTCTCCACTAGCGGAATCGTCGGCGTTGTCGCGTGCCCGGCACATGCCGTTCATCACTCAAGCGCTTGGGCGAATCCTTGACCATTGAACTGAACTAGCAGTGTTGCTAATTCGTATAATCACGTTTTACAAAGTCCACCCTTTTTGATCGCCCGTAGCCCGGAACGGCGATCGAAAGGAAGGAGCAATACTTATTAGTTCAGGGGTTTGACTGCCAATTTCACCTGCCAGCGACCGCTGGCGTTTGTGGTGAGTTCGGTGTTGTCCAGATATCCGTCGGCGTCGGTCGGGAAGTCCCCGTAGCCCATGGCCCCACTGTGGCCGTCAGCAAACAGGAAGTTGGTCTTCGTCTGCGCAAGACCTTTGTTACGCGGGCCATGACGCAGCACAAAGTAGACCGAGTTGCGGTCGTGGCAGTACACGCCATCGTACAGCAGTACCAGCTTGGAATTTTCCTTAACCGTCGCGAGCTTCTTGGCGTTGGGCTTCACGTAGGTCGTCGTGGTTGTCGGATAGGTGACGAAGGGGAAGTATTCAGAGATCGGCCGACCATTGACCAGCGAGTTGAACTGGCCGCTATACGCCTGCACGCCGTTTGCGGCATAGTTGGTGGTCACGACATCGTTGGGGTCGGTGGTGAAGTTAGCGCCGCGGAAGTTCATTGTCTGGGCACTCAGCGGCTGCGATGTAAGGCCGTAACCGCTAGTCGCGCCATTGTTAGCTTTTGGGGTCGGATCATCACTCGGGCAGTAGAACACGCTGTTGGTGGTTTTGGTATTTGAACTGCTGCTGTTGCTGGCGGCTGCGAGATATTTGTTCGCGACCAGCGGGTTCGCCCAGAAGCCGCCATTGGGATTGCCTTCATACGCGATCGGAGGCAACACACCTTTGCTGTCATTGAGATAGAAATTGAACGCGATACCGAGCTGGCGCAGATTGGACAAACACTTAACCGATTGCGCCGACCGCCTGGCTTGATTAAGCGAAGGCAAAAGGATCGAAATCAGCAACGCGATGATGCCAATGACGACCAGCAATTCGACGAGGGTAAATCCTTTTGAACGACGATTGACTGTTTTAGCAACTGACATGGCCTGCTCCTTGCTGAGGTGCCCATGAAAATCGGTAGGCGCCTCATGTTGTCCACGCGGGGTGGAGATTGTGAACACGAATTGATCTTTGACACGTCCGCCGTGGCGTAGCGACTTGGGTGATCAGTCCAATATCGTTTAGCTCACTCCAATAGCATACCCCATCCAAAGGTTATACGCAATACCAAAATTATTTTCATGTTTTTTCGGGGATCAATTTTTTGATAACGCCTGTGGCAGAATGCCACATAACCCCTTGGATCACTTGATGTTGCGCATCATTTTCAGCACAGGCTCTACAGTCACAAATAATTACAAAAATTTTTGTGCAGCAATCAAAACTCGTTGAGTGTGGGGTGACTTTCGGACAACGACGTGCACATAATAAGATTATTTAGCAAATCAGACTTGGTTATACGAAATATCACGGTATGATGCATTGGCCGGGCTAGGCGGTGTCCGGTTCACGCTCAGGACGGAGGATATGCAATGAAGATCGGGTCAATCGTAATCTGTGCAGCCATGAGCATCGGGGCATGGTTCGCCGGTCTCTCCCACGCTGCGGATAATGTAAAAATCCCCGACCCTGCTCAGGCATTCGCGTTTGGAAGTGCAGTTTTGCCCGAAAACTGGCGTTTGCAGATCCTGCAGACATCAGCCAATGAGTGCGGACAAAACCGCGCCGATCCAATCAATGCATGCGACTGAGTTGTGATTGCAGTCAACATTTTCAAGGTCATCTTAGGAGGATTCCATGTTTCTACAGCTAATGGTCGTGTCAATCGTGACGTTGGGTTTATTTACCTGCTCGGTTACCGCCGCACCACAGCAACCGCTGCCGCAGGAATTGATGGCGCGAAAGCCGGTCAATTTGCTACCCGACGATCTCGAAAAATCGATGATTTTTCGCAATGAGGCCGACTCCACTCCCCCCGCCACAGCGGCTTGGCGCAACGAGGATGGCGTCGGTACTGTGCTGCGGGTTGAAACCTTTAATCGCCCGAAAAATGTCGATTGGGTCGACGTGAAATACATGTTTCGCGAGCCTGTAAAAAAAGGCGATGTGCTACTGATGCGCCTTCTCGTGCGAAGTGAATACGCGAAGCAAGAATCAGGCGAAGCGATGTTTCAAGTAGCGGTGCAGCAATCGAAACCCGACTGGGCACGCCACTTGCTCACGCCGCTGACCGCCGGACCCGATTGGGCCTGGATTGAAATCCCGTTCGCAGCGGCGCGGGATGCGGATGAAACGCAAGGCGAAGTGCATCTCTCCTTTGGAACGATCCCGCAAGCGGTGCAAGTTGGGTCGATCGAGCTGTGGAACTTTTCTGATCGCGCCAAGCTGTCAGATCTGCCGCAAACACGCTTCAGCTACAGAGGTCGCGAAGCGGATGCACAATGGCGCAAAGACGCACTGGAACGGATTGAAAAAACGCGCACAGCACCAATGAATATCCGCGTGATCGATGCCGCCGGAGCGCCGATCCCCGACGCAAAGGTTGAAGTGCGATTGGTTAGACCGGCGTTTATCTGGGGATCAGAGGTCGATTCGGCATTGATTGTCGCAGACACGCCCGATGCGACGAAATATCGTGAAATGATCCCCCAACTGTTTGATACGGTCGTCATCGGCAACGGGATGAAATGGCCGAAATGGAGCGGCAGCGCCGCGAGTCGTGCGCTACAGTTGGCGGCGGCGGACTGGATCGAATCGCAAAACCTGCGGATGCGCGGGCATTGCCTGGTCTGGCCGGGTGATAAGTTTTCTCCCAAGCGCGTACAGGCGATGCCTGCGCCGCGTGCGGAATTGTCGCCGCTTATTAAGGAACATATTCGCGACATCCTGACGCAAAATCGCGGGCGTATGGTGGGTTGGGACGTTGTCAATGAGATGATTCACGAGCGGGATTATTTCAAATACATGCCCGAAACCGAAGCGGCTGAATGGTTCAAGGTCGCCAAGGAAACCGACCCGTCAACCAAACTCTTTATCAACGACTACGGCATGCTCAATAGCCGCACGAGTCCGGATACGATCGAAACATATTTGCAAATCATTCAGCGTCTTCGTGATGCCGGAGCACCGATCGATGCGCTGGGCGTGCAGGGGCACATCGGAAGGCAGGTGCGCAATCCAACCGATGTGCTGGCCGACCTCGATCTGCTAGCCAAGTCGGGGCTGGAGATACAGATCACTGAGTTTGATATCAACACTTTGGATGAAGAATTGCAGGCCGATTACACCCGCGATTTTCTGATCGCTTTATACAGCCACCCTGCCACCACCGGGTTTACGATGTGGGGGTTTTACCAAAAGTCGCATTGGAAGCCCGATGCAGCGATGTACCGGGCAGATTGGTCTGAAAAGCCGAATGCCAAAGTCTGGCGCGATCTGGTGCTTACAAAATGGAAGACGTCCATTGATGCCACCACCGACGCCGCAGGCGAATTGAAAACCCGCGGGCATCTTGGAGATTACAGTTTCCGCGTCAGCGGCGGCGGCAAGGAAGCGCGACAGATGCGCAAACTCACCGCTACCGGCGCGGATATTACCATTCAGATTCCATAGACAAACGTGGGGAAACACAAGGCATTTTGTTTAGCCGGTTAAGCGGATCACCCTAATGACAATGACGCGGCACACCCCCGCCGCCCCCCATGCGGCGTTGGTGTGATCACGCTTGGTTACTTCGCGCCGGCGATTGTCATCTGCTTGTCGTGCTCAAGCGTCATCCGGTAATCGACAATCTTGGCGGCACCGTTAATCGCACCTTTGGCGACTTCAACATCGAATCGCAAAATGCCCTGCTTTCTCAGCGTGCGCTCGTATTCGGCATCTTTGCTGGTCTCAACCGTGCTGCTGACGAGCGTTGGTTTCAACTGATTGCCATCAGGTTTGGGCATGCGATCCATCAGCCGGATGGTGGCGGGCTGGTCGGAGAAGTTTTCGACGCTCAACCGATAATCAAACGTGATGATCTGATTGCCGCCTTGCGTGGTTTCCGTTCGTTCGACCAATTCACGGCCTGCGCGCAGCGACGGATCAATGCCAAACCCTGCGGTGAATGTGCCGCCGACGAATGTGGTTGGGATTTCGCCATGCCCGACGAATTGCCCGTTCATGTACGCAACGCACGGGCCTGCCAGCAACACAGTTTTGCTGTCGTTGGTGACTTCGGCTTCGTGATAGACATAAGGCGTCAGCACCGGCACTGCGGTTCTGTAAAACGACGATTTCATCTGCACCGTGCTGATGCCAACGAGTTGCTGATCGTTGCGGCTTTGCAATGTCGTGCGGCCAGGGAGCAGATAGGTGACAGTGATCGTTTCTTCGGCGCGATTTAACTCACGAACCGCCAACTTATCTTTCAACGTCAATTCCGCCATCTGCATTTCCTGCGCAACGTCGTTCATCGCTGTCATGTTTACTCCATTGATACTAGGCAAATTTCCCCATTCAGCCTGACCATCGGCTTTCAACATTGTCTGACCCACATTGTCATGATTGTTACTGTTAAAATCACGCAGCGACTGTTCCTTGCGCTGTTTCAATCCCTGCACATACCCTTTTTGATCCTGCTGTGCAGCAGACTGTTCTGCCGGTTGATCGCGACGCAGTGAAAGTGTCATCGGAATCAGTCGCGGCGCAAGACTAATGACCGAAGGCGTTGCGGTGGAAAGGGTCATCGTCACGTCGCCCCACTCTTCGCCACTCATCTGCGCGATCGCTGCTTGATAAAGCACGCTGACCGTGGGCGTTTTGTCGGCAGCATTGACCGTATAGCTCGGCGACCAGTTCGCGCCGTCCACCAGATAATTCAACTTGATAACCTTCCCCGCCTCTTTAGCATCGAGCAACACAACCGCCTCCCGCGCGGTGTCGGCGGCGCCGCGGGTGATCTCTGCGCGTTGTCGTTGCACCAATTCAATCTGCACCTTCAAATCCGCAAGTTGCGTCTCAGCGGCGAGTTGCGCCTTGGATAGTTCCTCGCGGCGAGTAAAGATCGTGTTGGTCAGCTTTTCCAACGTCTCGGCGTTCAACACGCCGTTCTTCAGTTCCGTCTGCCCACTGTTGGCGACGAATTGTTCGAGCTTGCCGATATAATCGCTGTTTTTCTTGATGACTTCGATCTGTCGTTCAACCCCAGTCGCGGCGAGCATCAACTGTTTGAGTTGATCATCAACCTTTCGGACTTCATCCCGCACATCCTGCGCGACCGCCCGCGTGCGATAGAGAACCGATCGCACTTGCACCCCGGCTGGTCCTTCTGCGAATAGCGATCCGGGGACCACCCGCTGGGGTAAATCGGTCACAACCAATTCGACCAACCCGTCCTGCTTAGGCAATTCAATCACACGTGTGACCATCGCCTGGCCTCGATAAACGGTGACGGCATCGACTTTTCCCTTGGCGTTAACCGGGTCTGCCAACGCCACTGAACCACACGCCATCGCCAAAACCGCCGCTGTGAACATGGATCGCATCGTGAGTCTCCTCTGGTAGAACGTAAATGCTTAGACGCTCATCGTAAGGGAAAGTTCCCGAAGCGATGGAAATTTGTCATTTCTTTGCTGATATCGCCGCTTGCGTTTACCCACCATTCAACCCGACAATCTGCGGCATGATGTCACGCGTCAATTTCTCAGTCTGGGGTCCAGCTTTTGGGCACGATCTAAGAGCGGCAGTGCCGATGATCCAGCAAGCGGGCTTTACCGGCCTGCAACTTGACGCCGCTTCGGGCGCGATCGACCTGCCCGCGTTATCTTCCACCGCCCGCCGCGAGATCACACGATTGTTTTCGAGTAAGGATTTGCAATTGACTTCAATCCGGATTGATCTGGGATCAGCCGGGCTGGGATTGGGTGCGGATGTCGATCGAGTCCTGGATCGCGTCGATGCGATCTTGAATGCGGCTGCGGAATTAAATGCGGCGGTTGTGTGCGTCGATCTGGGACGCCTGCCGCCGGTGCAGCGACCGGTGAAAGCCAAGCCCAAAGTCACCGCCGACATGGCCGGGCTGATTATCATCCCCCAATCAGCTCAACCCGAATTGCCCGACCCCGAACCGATGCCCACCCGCATCGATCCTGCCATCCTCTCGCACTGGCAGCAGGCGATGGGTCAGCTCGGCGAAATCGCGGATCGTTATGGATCGGTTTTGGCACTGGCGAGTTCGCTAAGCAGTTTTACGTCGCTGGCGTCGATATTGAAGCAGGCGGGATGTCCGTGGTTTGGAATCGATTTTGATCCGTCGATGCTGCTGAAGGATGAATGGTCGCTGGATGAATTTTTTGATGAACTGGGTTCACAAATCCGACACGTCCGCGCCCGGGATGCGATTAAAGGCGAAGACCGCCGCACCAAACCTACGATGATTGGCAGAGGCGATGTCGCGTGGCGTGACGTGCTGCAACACCTCGACGGCGCCGACTACACCGGCGCGATCACACTCGACCCCAGCGAACTCACCGACCCCCGCGCCGCCGCGATCGGCGGGCTAAAACAGTTGAAAGCCGTTGTGGAAAGCTAAGCGGAGATCGCAAAGGGGACTTCTGACTAACCGGCCCCGCTTACGAATGTCACCCTGAGATACTCCGAAGGGTTTACTCGACTCGTCAAAACCGGCTCAATGTGCGCGTCACGAAGATGCTTTGGAAGTATCTCAGCATGACAATTGTGGCTATTCAGCAGACCCAAATATCTCGCCATTCAATGTGCCTGTTTCCTCAAGCGCCCGTTCATCACGCCGGGGCAGCATCGGCGTTACGAAGATATATTTTCTCGCAGACGAATATCACCAATATGCCCGCAGCCGCGATGACGAGCACGATCGGATCGGTCCCCACCTTCACCCAGACAAACGCAGCGAGAATCGCGACATCCAGCACGATCGACAGCACGATGATCGCCGGATTCGCTTTGATTTCCTTGCGTAGATGCCGCAAGACGCCCCACTGCACCGCGATATCCATCACGAGATAAAAAATAGCACCAAGCGACGCGATGCGCGACAAATCGAACAGCACGGTCAGCAGGATCGCTAGGCCGATCGTATAAACCAGTGTCGCGTACTGCATCCGGCCGGGTATGCTCAGTCGCGCAAAGGGCACGAGTTCCATTTTCACCAGCATCGCCAGCATGCGGCTGACTGCAAAAACACTTGCGATCACGCCGCCGACCGTCGCCACCATCGCCAACGCGACGGTCAGCCATAATCCCCACTTCCCAAATGCCGGCCGGGCCGCCTCGGCGAGCGAATAGTCCTGCGCTGCGATAATCTGCTTGATCGAAAGATTTCCACCCACCGCCAGCGTCACCAGTGTGTAAATAATGATACAAATCCCCAGCGAAATCACGATCGCTTTGCCGACATTTTTGCGTGGGGATTTTATTTCGCCGCCGTCGTTGGTAATTGTCGTAAAACCTTTGTACGCCAGCACGCCAAGTGTGGTCGCGGCGAGAAATCCCAGCCATCCGCCGCTTGCGCCGCTTTGTGAACCAGCGTCGCCTGCACCGGCGCTACCGATCAGGCCGCTCAGATCAAAACCACTGGCCCACAGTCCCGCCAGCGCAAAGATCATGATTCCGCCGATTTTCACCACCGCCATGATGAGCGACAGTTTGTCGATGATTTTATTTCCCACCAGATTGATGACCAGCGCAAACAACAACATCCCCACACCCAGCGCCGGAATCCAGGCACCATGCGCAGAAGTTCCTCCGGATTGATCAGGCCCGGCAAAAAGTTGCATCGTGTAGCTGCCGAATGTTCGTGCAACCAGGCTTTCGTTGATGACCATGGAAAAATACATCAACAGCCCCATCCCCGCGGTGGTGGCACCTTTTCCGTAAGCCTGCTTGAGGTACATCGCAATGCCACCCGCTGAGGGATGCGCATTGCTCATTTTGACATAGGCATACGAACTGACACCCGCAACCCCCGCAGCAGCGAGAAACGCCAACGGAAACCACTGCCCAGCCAATTTTGCGATTTGCCCGGTCAGCGCAAAAATTCCTGCGCCGATCATCACGCCCGTCCCCATCGACACCGCCCCAGCGAGCGTAAGGCTGCCTTTGCGATACCCGCCGCTATCATCTTGTTCACCGTCGTGGGGGTGTGCAGAGTTGCTGTTTTGATCTTTTGCGGCGTCTTGATTCGACATGTGCGTTCAACCAATCCCATAAATGCTAGGTTTAAGACACCTTATAATCGTGCTAATTTTCTTTAATTTTATCGCGGTGATGTGGGTGAGCTTCAGACCGCCGATTCCATTCGCCAGACATGGCAGGTATATATCCATCATTCAAAATTTGGAGCTGTGGCTCGGATATTTTGTCAGTGCATCGTCGCCCGTCATTCCCAGGAATCTCGAACCGCGAATCACGAACCCCGTTCTTCATCCTTCCCCCTTCATCCTTTACACTTACTTTCATGTCACTGCCGATCCAGCGTTACAAACTCACCATCGCCTATCGCGGCACGCGCTATTATGGATGGCAGGAACAGGTGCATTCGCCGACGTGGAAGGGGACGTTGCCGCGAAACGGGGAGGGGATGGCGACGATTCAGGCGATTTGTCGGCAGGCAATCAAGGAGGTTGTGCTGCATGAGGTGCAACTTTGCGGGTCATCGCGAACCGATGCGCGGGTACACGCCAAGGGGCAGATCGCCCATTTTGATACGCACATGGTGCAGATCCCCCAGGATGGGCTTCGCATGGCGGTCAACGCGCGGCTGCCGGACGATATCGTCGTCCAAAAAATTGAAGCCGTGCCGCAGACATTCGATGCGATCCTACAAACCGATCGCAAACGATATCAATATCTGATCTGGAACACCGACAACAAACCCGTTTTCAAAAGTGATCTCGCCTTTTATCGATGGCAGCCATTTGATCTGGATGCGATGAAGCGGGCGGCAGCGTGTCTGGTCGGCACGCACGATTTCAGTTCATTCTGCAAACCCGGTCATGGCCGCGCGACGACGGTGCGCACGCTGCATGAAGTATCGATTTCCGCCCGCCACCCGCGGATCGTGATCGGCGTCACGGGCAGCGGGTTCTTGTGGAAGATGGTGCGCATCATCGCCGGCACATTGGTGGAAATGGGCATTGGCAGGATTGATCCGGATAAGATGCCAGAGATTTTAGCGGCGTGCGATCGCCGCCGCGCGGGCAAGACCGCGCCAGCGCATGGGCTATACCTACAATGGATCAAATACCGCTCGGACGTAAACGAGCTGCATGACGAACGGAATAGGCCCCAGAGTCACAGAGACAAAGAGGGATAAAATGCAAATCCGAACATCTCACCACGGCTACAGCCGGGTATAGCGTTCTGGCGGTTGCTTTTTTAGTCACCGTTGGGGCACGGATTGACACCGGTGCATTACATTTCTTGTGCATTTCCATCCGTGCCTGCCCGTGCCCCATCGGTGGCTAACATTGTTTTCAGTCAGCCGTAACCCAGCTTCTCCAAATCGTCCTCATCCAGTCCGAAATGATGCCCGATCTCATGCAGCACCGTCGTTCTCACTTCCCGTTTAAGATCCTCTTTTGAATCGCACGCAAGCTCGATGTCGTCCTGAAACAGATAGATTTTATCGGGCATACGGATGTCGATGCTGACGGATCGATCGGGCAACGCCGTTCCGACGTATAAGCCTAAAAGCAGTTGGTCTTTGGATAAACCGACGCTGCGCAATTGTTTTGCGGTCGGGCGGTCGTGGATTTCAATCGGTACTTCCTCCAGATATTCGGCGAATTGCTGCGGCAATTCCGATAACGCTTCTTCGACCAGTCGTGCGAAATCGTTTTTGGATACATGGTGCGGCATCGTGTAGAGTAGTATACGGACATAAATGTGAGGGGGCACAAGTGAGTGAGGTTTGCACCGCGTGATTCAACTGACCTGCGCCAATTGTCGCAACACGCTTGAGGTGGATGACGCCTTTGCTGGCGGCGTGTGTCGTTGCCAGCATTGTGGAACGATCCAAACCGTCCCCAAGCCCGGAGCGCGTCCGCGTAATCCGGGATCGCCGAATGCCTCCCCCGCGGCTGCAGAAGAACCCAAGGCGCTCTATCAGGTTAAATCGCGGACTGGAATGTCATCAGCCCCATCGGGATTGGAAGAACTTGCCGAGGTGGTGCATAGCTCCGGGTTGTCCAGCGGGCTGGCGCATCGCAGCACGCGAAACATCACCACCGCATCGCCCGCCCAACAAAAAGCCGCCAGCCGATCCATGTTGATCGCGTTCGTGATCGGATTCGGGATTATCACCGTCATCAGCGTAATCGTGGTGATGTTCGTATTCTTCAAATCCAACCCGGCTGATTCGTCCGCGCCCCCCACCGGCCTGGCGGCGTTGCCGACCTCGCCTTCATTTTACAAAACCGACTTGTCCGCCGACAAAGTGATCTACTGCATCGACCGCGGATCAGCCACCGCGAACTACTTCAACCTCATCAAAACTCTGACCAGCAAATCAGTCCAATCCCTAGGCGGCGACCGACGCTTCGCGGTTATCCTGTGGAACAACGGCAGCGACGATGCCTATCCCAGAAGCGGATCCAGCTTTGCCACGCCCGATGAAGTGGATAAGTTGAAAAAATGGTTTGACGACGTGCCGACCGGCCGCGCGACGAGCATTGATTCGGCCATCAAAGCCGCGGCTGAACAATCGCCGGGTGAAATCGTTATTTTGACCGCCAAAAGCGATCAATTGGAAGGTTCTGATTTTGCTGCGGTCGTGTTGAACGCCGTGAAGGGTAAGACGATCGCAGTCCACACCTTCACCCTCGGCGACAGCCCCGCCGGTGATCCGCTCAAACGAATCGCATTGGATACTAAAGGCAAGTTCACGCACATCAAACCCGCCGATATCGCGAATATCAACCAGTGACGCGGCTTGTACCACGCTGTACTGCATACCCGCAGTGCGGGATATAGCCTCGCCGCTTTTTAAGCGAGACACGGGCTTATGCCGCGTTCGTGATCCATTGTTACGACTGGCGCTACTGGGGATGAACGGGTTTATCCCCGTCTTGACGCCACACTGGTCCACCGAGGTGGCGGTATTCTTTCCACATGGCGGCGACAAAAGGCGTTGGCGCATCGGCCTGTGGAAAGGCACGATCAAGATAATCAAATAACGGCGGCCAATTCCATGCCTCGCGGGCACCTG
>JBBQXB010000042.1:0-29006 GCA_038210015.1 Tepidisphaerales bacterium | reverse complement strand
TCCCTACGTCCAGCCCAATCCGCCTGAAGCATTCGCCGTGCGAACATGGGGCGGCTATAGCGCCGCCGACAGCCTGAAAACCATCCGTCAAACACTCGCCGATCACAAGCTGCCTGACATGCCAATCTGGTACACCGAAATCGGCTGGCCGATCTCCAAAGACGATGGCGGACATTTTGCAACCAAAGCCGAGCCGATGGTCTCGCCGATTTTACAGGCGTCTTATATCTGTCGAATGTACGCTTTATCGTTGCGCCTGAATGTCGACCGTGTCCACATCATGCACACCACCGACACCGACAATTTCAACGCAGGATTTTTCCTTCGCGATAAAAGCTGGCGACCCTCTGCCAAAGCTGTGCAGACCATGATCCGCCTGATGCCAAGCCCAAAACTGATCGGCGCGATCACCGATGGCGTGGATGGCACGTTTGTCTATCGGTTCGCTTCGGATGAACGCGCCGACGCATCAGAAATCATCATGGCGTGGAACGTCGCCGGACCGAAAACGATCACGATCTCCGTTGTCTCGGCACAGGCGATCGTGATTGATCTGCTGGGCAATGAGCAAACAATCGCATGCAAAGATAATCAACTGACCCTACCGATCGGCCCGGCACCGGTTTATGTGAAGTGGAAATAGAATGTAGGCATGTTCGTTCAAATTAGCGTGTAGCTGAATGTCACGCTGGGGTACTCCGAAGCGTCTCTTAAAGTGTGAAATGGAACGATTTTCCCGAGTCAAGTAGATGCTTCGGCGTACCTCAGCATGACAACTCCCTGCCCCACAAATTTTCCCACTTCCATCCTTCACAGTTCACTCTCCCACCACCCGCATCCACAACGTACGCAAGCCATCGCGATCCGCGCAGCCGCATCGCATCGCCAGCCTACGGAAGTTCATCCAACTGATCGCACGCTTATTCCGCACCGATCGATGCAGTTGCCTGATCGGATAGCGAAGCAAGCGATCGTGTTCGTCGAATAATTTCATGCGACAACCGGATCGGCATACAACTGCATCATCCGCTGCGACATCTCCAGAACCTGCTGCGCCAATTCCTTCGGTTTGTTGACGCGACAATGCGGACCCATGCTCATCACCCACCACACGATCTCTTCCAATCCATCCACCTTGCATCTAAAAATCATCGACCCATCATCCTGCCATTCGGTCTGCTGGGTCGGATGCCAGTGCGTATCCTCAACCGTTTCTGCAAATGATTTATCGAAAACAACCTCTACATCATAGGCCTTCCTCCCACGGATCATCCGCCATGCGTTACCAAGATGTTTGGTAAGTGAGAATGATTTGGGGATTTCATAGACGGTGGAAGTGACTTTGAGATCGGAAAATCGATTGAGTTTCAGGCAGCGGATTTCATTTCGTCCGCCATGGTGTCCGACGACGTACCAGGCGCGCTGGCTAAAAAATAAGGTGTAGGGTTTGAATAAGAACGGGCCATTGCCGGTCACTTTTCCGTTGCTGCTGACCGATTCATAGGCGCATTGAAGCATCCGCTTTTCTGACAACGCTTTACGCACTTTTTCGTAAACATCCTCGGTACCTTCCGGCGGATTGACAGGCGACAGCTTGATCGCGACATGACGCGTAATTTTATCCAGCTCATCCCGCATCATCGGCGGAAGATGTCCGCGGATTTTATCCACCGCCTTGGACGCCGCCCGTGTAAATGGAACCTGATCGCTCCCGGCGACATGCTCTCCCAACGCCACTAACGCCAGCGATTCATCCAAAGTCAGTTGCACCGGCGGCATGAAAAAGTCACGGCCGATGCTGTAACACTTCTTTTGGCTATCGTACATGTACGGAATGCCCGCCCCTTCCAGCATCTCCAAATCACGATAAATCGTCCGCACTACCACCTTACATTCCGTCGCCAGGCGCTTGGCGGTCCAGCCGTTTCCGGACTGGATTAGCGTCAGAATCTTCAATAACCGGTGGATGCGTGAGTAATCAATCGCCATGTCTGTGCACAGTGTGTCGGCAATTGAAAGATTTTTCCAGTAATTCTTCCGCACCTGTGACAGGGTGTTGTCACAGGCGTGTGATATTTATCTCCCCAGCACAATCAGAAAGGAGCCACCATGCTCGATTGTCTATCCAAACGGGTGCAAGACCTACGCCCCGACCAAGCGCAGGGCAAACGACTGACCGTCGTTCCCATTCTCGGTCCAAGCCGCGTCGAACCGGCTTACGAAATGCTGACTCAGACCAATCTGGACAAAGTCCAGGTCACCGAGATCAGCGACTCCGGCAGCGTGCCGGTTTTGAAAGTGACCAATGCGCTGGAGGTGCGCGTGTTCCTGATGGACGGCCAGGAACTGATCGGCGCCAAGCAGAACCGCATCCTGAATACCGATGTGATGGTGCCACCGCGCAGCACGATCGACATCCCCGTCAGTTGCGTTGAGCAAGGCCGCTGGAGCCACAAGTCCGCGCAGTTCACACCAGGCCGATCCGCGAGCCATCGCATCCGCGCCGCCAAAGCAGAACGCGTGCGAGCGTCGTTGAAAGAAAAACGCGGACACGACGCAAATCAATCTGCGGTCTGGAACGAGGTCGCGCAAACCTCAATTTGCGCTGACGCCGATTCACCCACCGCTGCGCTGGCAGACGCCTATGCGCATCGCGAGAAAGATCTCGCACAGTTTCGGCTTGAGATCAAACTACCAGAAAACACAGTGGGAACTGCGGTTTTCAAAAATGGGGAATTCATGGGGTTGGATCTGTTCGATCGGCATAGCACGCTGACCTATTTCTGGTCGGCGCTGGCTGATAGTTATGCGATCGACGTACTGGCAGAACCCATCGACATGGAGGGGGCGGGTCGATCGGTTGAATCTGCATCGGTGCGTCAATTGCTCGAACAGGTGGCAGCGGGGAATTGGGAATCGTTCCCGACGCCGGGCGAAGGTCGGGACTGGCGTCTGGACGATCCCAATTTCGCAGCCGCCTCTTTGATCTGCGACGACGACGCAGTGATCCACTTGCAGGTGTTTCCCAAAGCGCCTGCCGCAGGCTCGCAAGAGGGGACGAATCAGAGGATGACACAGGGGATGACTCAGGGGTCGAATCAGGGGTCTGGTGAGTCCGGTTGGCGGCCTCGCATCCGCCGACCTTATCCGCGTCGGTAACCTGCCCGGACCGACTCGGATGAATGCAAGGGGAGCTGCCCAGTCGCACCCCCGGTCGTTTCGGCCGGGGGTGCGGCGCTTTTTCAGGAAGAGAATTAGCCACGTATCACACGAATCAATCACGAATCAAAACTCCAAACGAAACCATATCTCCGGTGAATCACTGTTTTTTCTGCGTATTTCGTAGCATGGTCGTCCCGCCCATGGGATTTGATTCATGCTTCATCCTTCACACTTCAAACTTCTCTGTGGGATCAGGTTATGATAAACCGATGCACTCACGAACCCCGCCGCGAAATCGTTTGGCGAAGGTGTTGCCTGATGAATGGCGGCAATATCTGGTCGGCTTAGGCTGTCCCAAACGCAAATACACCGCCGTCTGCCGCGCGACACTGGCGGGCGGGCGCATCATCGAAGACCTGATTATCGAAGAAGGCTGGGTGATCGCCCTCTCCAAAGCCGGTCTGGGCGGGATCTTTGAAGAACGAATCGATTTCGACCCACGACTCATCATCGACCTGCATCTGAAGCAGGTTGTCTGATTCGGCATTTCGCGATGGTTAAGAATAGGGGACACAGATGATCGCAGATTGTTTTGGGATGAACACAGATAAAAAACATATAAACGAATGCACGCCTATCGCGGCATGTAGTCGATTAGGTTTGTCATCCTGATACCGACTCGCAAAGGATCTCGCTGACGCCGCCAAACCGGAGGCTTTTCATAATTCAAGGAGATGCTTCGGAATACTTGAGCATGACAATCTCGTTTGAGCAAAACCCGTCAACTGAAATTTCTTATCTGTGTTCATCCTAAATAATCTGTGAAAATCTGTGGCCTATTCTTCATTCACACTATTAGCCATACCGCTTGCCTTGGTATTCGATCCAGCCGTCTTCATGCCAGCCTTTGGGGTCTTGATGCGTCCAGTGAATACAGCCGCCGCGATCGTTCCATTCATACTCGCCTTTGAAATGCACCGTTTCGCCTTCTTCCACCGGCACTTCGCCAAACTTCATGTTGTGGGCGATCTTGATCGTTACATTTCCCACTTCGACCAGGAATTGCTGATGCTTGCCCGAACCGTCGTCATCGTGCAGATCGTCGGGAAGAATTTTGACGATCAGCCCGCTGGACGTGACGATCTGGTCGCTTTGTCTGGCTGCAAATAATTTGGCGATGGTGTCCTCGACGGTTGCGGAAGATTTGCTGCTCGCTCGCTTGTTCGCACCCGATTTAGATACAGGCTGCCGCGGTGTTTTGCGAGAACTGGGTGTCGCTTCAGGCGATTGCGATCCGGCTTTTTTCCTACCCAGAAGCGCCAGAACGATCGTCATCAGTAACTGCAAAATCACCCGCCATAATCGGGCGTTGCCGGTGGAGCGTATCGGTTTCATCGATACACCTGATGCGAGATCGACAACAAACGGTAAAGCGGTGACATCATGCTGTCACTGTAATCGCCAGAGCAACGCGACGCGACGGTTTAACGGTGAATACATATCGCGTCGACGAGGGTTTATCCGTGTTCATCCGTAAAAATCTGCGGCAATCTATGTCCTGTTCGTCAGCGTAAAACAGGTGATTTCAGGCCGGACATTAAAGCGGAGTTGTAACGCGTGGCCGAGTCCGCGATTGATGTAAAGCGTGCGGTCTGCGCCGACATCGTATACGCCCGCCTGATAACGTTTGTTAACGCATGGCACGATCGGCGCGGGCAAGAAAGGCGGCCGACATTGCCCGCCGTGCGTGTGCCCGGATAACACCCAGCCTTTGAAATCCGTCCATTCTGCGCCGTCCACGCCATCGGGGTTATGACACATCGCAATCGTCGGCGCATCATGCGGACGTTGCTCCATCGTGGCGCGTGCATCATACGACGGTGCCCACAAATCTTCGACGCCCAGAATCGTCAACCCGTCGATCGTGCGATGGTTGTTGCGCAGTACGTCAATCCCGCAGTCGGTCAGACGGTCTGCGAGCATGTCGCCGACGCGAACATCCTTTCATCCTGCGCCGTAATCGTGATTGCCCAGCACCGCCAGACACCCGCCAGCCGGTGGACGCAGATTCCGCATCAGTCGCCAGACATCATCCACGCGCTCGTCCGAGCGCGCGGTCTGAAAATCGCCGGTGATCAGCAGCAGATCGGGATCGAGTTGTTCGATTGTTTTGAATGATTCCAGCAAAAATTCGTTACTCACCCGTCGGCCAATGTGAATATCGCTGATCTGCACGATGCGTTTGCCGACCCAATGCGCAGGTAGATTGTTTAGCGACATGTTGACGTGTGTGATTTCGACCCAATGCGGCTCGATTTCGACTGCATAAGCGCCGATCCCAGCCGCCGCGACGATCCCGGCTGCCGACAATTTTAGAAAACCACGCCGGGTGAACAGTCGGCGTTTCTGGGGTTCCACAGCCAAGCCAGTCCAATTCATGCAACGACTTTACATCATAGAGTTATCTATGTCAATAGAATTTCGCGTCGATAAGCGCGATTGAGGTGCTTACCGCATCGCATAAATCGCCAGTCCGATCAAAATCATCATCACGATCGCAGTCACCAAGAACGCGATTTTCCATGCGCTGTACGGGCGCTGGCCGAATACGCTGCCGGTGCGGGCGTTGACGATGAAGTGAAAGGTGCGGCCTTGATATCGATAAGCGCTGATCCAGATTGGTAAGAGGATGTGTTTGAAGGTGATGTCGTTGTGCTGGGTGTGTAGCGAATCGATGCGTTGTTCATCGCCGCCGATATCTCGGTTGACGGTGTTGCGGATGACGGGCTGCATCAACTGCTTTGCGATCTCAAAACCTTCGGGCAATTCGATCTGATAGGTCTCAGCGACAAAGCCTGACAGATAGGCATCGTCATACGCTACCAGCGCGGGCAAATCCCAGCCTTGCAGCTTATTTCGCAAATCCTGTGGCAACGATGTAGCAGCCAGCACAAGCAGGTCATCAAACTGGTCCCACACACGACCGGCGGCGGCATACCAGCGTGTTTTACGCACCTGCCGCGTCTGCGTTACGCTCTTGCCGTTGATCGTCGACACATAGGATTGCGTCTCCCAATAATGTTCCCCGCGCTGGCCGGTGTAGTCGGAGATTGTGTTGCAGTCGTAAGTCCACGCGGGGATGTAGACGCCTTTCAATCCGCCGGTGTCGGCGTGACGCTTGAGTTGATTCGGTGCGAACCATAGTGATGTCAGCCACTGATCGAACTTGCTGCGGGCGACATCGGATTTGATCGCAAACGGTAAAAGTGATTTGGGTTTGATGAGCGTGCGCGTCAGCGATGTTGCGACGATCGCACGGCCACAGAACGGGCAATCGCCTGAGGCTTTGCCTTCGGGCAAGGTCGATTCGCCGCCACACCCGTCGCAATGGATAACCACCGCATCGAGTGTTGGCTGGGCGTTTTGCAGTTGCAGCAACTGCTGTGCGTAGTCGATTTCGTCGATCGCGATTTGTGATTCGGGGATATCGTTGAGCGTGCCGCAATACCGGCACTTGAGCGCCCGCGTGCCGGGTTCAAACTCAAGCATCGCGCCGCAGTGCTTGCAGGGAAATTGCTTCGGCTCATTCATGGGGAAAATACGAGAGACAAACTACAAATGGCACAGATGAGGTGAATACAATTCACTCGTCACTCCCAGTTTGTCAATCTCAGCGTGCTCGCGAAGCAACTTGTCCGTGAAACCAAGGTAGATTCTTCGCGAGTACGCTCGGAATGACAACTTATGCCTGATCGTCACCAAATCCGTCTTTTCCAATCTGCGTCATCTGCGCAATCTGCGGTTGATTTTTTCACAGACAATCCTACTTCGGTATCGGCGGCGGAGTGCTACTGAACAGGTCCTTTAATTCTGCGACATCTCCCGCAGCGATCCAGTTGGGCATGCCTTGTTTCCAGACCAATGTTTCTCGTGTGAGTTGGCGGGCATCGACGCGGAGTTTGAGCGTGGGCAAATCCATCGGGCCTTGCTGCTGGCCGTCGATCGCGACGAAGAACGCGACGCCGCCGGGGATCGGTGGCGGCGCGATATTCTGCGCCCCGCCGGTGTTGGACATCGCGCCTGCCATCTGGTTTGCCATCGCGAATCCTGCCCCCATGCCCGCGCCCATGCCTGCCATTCCAGACGGATTCTCCGCCGCCTTTTCCAATGCTTGGGCTGCCTGAAACTTTGTGAAGGCGTCCAGATTACCCAGCACGCCCATGCTGGTGCGTTTATCCAGCATCGCTTCGACCTCAGGCGGAAGCGAGATGTTTTCCACCACTAATGATGCGACTTCCAACCCCATCGCTTGGAAATCGGGGTTGACCTTTCCGATCAACACTTTGCCCAGTTCGTCCTGATGGGCGGCCAGATCCAGCGCGGGGATTTTTGATTCGCCGAGCGCATCGGTGAAGCGGGCGACCAGCATATCGCGAAGTTGCTCGCCGATCTCTTCAACTGTGAAACGTTGATCCGTCCCGACGATCTGTCTTAGAAATACCGGCACATCAAACACGCGGATCGCAAAAGTGCCGAAAGCGCGTAGCCGCATCGGTCCGAACTCCGGATCGCGGAGCATGATCGGGTTTTTCGTGCCCCACTTGCGATCGGTGAAGATACGCGTGGAAACGAAATAGACTTCGGCTTTAAACGGGCTGGAAAAACCGTATTTCCAACCTTTCAGCGTGGCGAGAATCGGCAGGTTTTTCGTTTCCAGGGTGTACGTGCCGGGGTTGAAGATATCCGCCAGTTGTCCTTCATTGACGAACGCCGCGATCTGCCCTTCGCGGACGACCAGCTTTGCGCCGGTTTTGATCTCGTTGTCATACCGCTGAAAGCGATGCACGATCGTTTCGCGGTCCTGATCCATCCATTCGATGATGTCGATCAGTTCGCCTTTGAGTTTGTCCCAGATGCTCATGTTTTTGCTCCTGCAGGATGACCAGAGGCCGCAGATATCGCCGTTGGAATGCAATTGCATTCACGAACGACAACACCTGCGGCCTCTTGCTTAAAAACTCAGTTACCCGTTCTGTGGTTGCTCGCCTGATCGTTGCTCGCCTGTCGGTTGGTCGGACGCAGGCGGATCATTCGCAACCGGCGCGTCGGCCACCGGATCCGCCGGGGCATCGACCGGTGCGGGGATCGGCGCGGTTTCGGACACCGGTTCATTGACGGGTTCGGCAAAATCCTCGTCGTTGGGTTCGAGATAGACTTCATCGATCGCCGTCGCGTCGACTTCTTTACGCAGCAGATAGTAAATGATCGTGCTGAGACTGAAATAGAGACTGATGGCAAACGCGCCCAGCATCGCGATCGCGAGATAAACCCATGTCGCGATCAGGAATGCACCGGCAGAGTGCCCGACGCCCAGCGCGGGGAAATTGACATTGTAGGTCAGATTCATCGAGCTGGTGGGGCTTGGCCAGATGGTGTTCATCAGGTCAGCGCCGTTGCGGGCGTCGCCCCACATGAACATGCCCACGCCGCAGTGGGTCAGATAAAGAACCAGATAGATGAAATATCGGACAAACAGATACGTGATCGCACCATAAACCAGCGCGACAGCGGAGTAAAAAATCAACTGCCACGGGCGGGCATACAGATAGCTGAAAGATCGGCTCACGGCATCAAAGCTGTCGGAGCCTTCGACGGCGATGGTCGGGTACATCAGGTGTCCACCGCCGGCCAGACCCAATGCGGTGAGCGTCATCACCAATCCCGCGATCAATGCCAGGATGAACAACGCGCCGACAATGATCGACCACAGCCCGCCAAGCCCGATGAAATCAACCGACATCGCAAACGATAGCAATCCAAGCACCAGTGCGATCACCGCGATGATGATGATCGGAATCAACGGCGCGAAGATGAAGCTAAGGACTTTTCCAGTGCTGAAACGCAATGCCTGGCGGACGGAGATTTTTTCATCCCGCGCCACCTGCACCGCACTGATGCGCGAAATCGCCCCACCGGCGATCGCCATCACCAGCACATAAAACGCGAAGAATACGGTGAAATAGACATAATGTTGAGTGATCGCCCACTTGGGTGCCACAACGAAAAACCGCTGTAACGAACTGAGAACACCCACCGGACCTGTGAAATCCAGTGCGACCGCAGCGGCGGCGGCGTTATCGATCTGGTTAATCTGGTACTCAATGAAGTGGATGAACAAACCTTCGCCACAGAAACGCTTGGTTTCATTCACACCGGCGGCGTAAAAGGCGTAGGCGGATTCAATTTTATTGTCGCGGACTTCTTTAGCAGCGTCAGTCTTTTGGTCGCTGGGGAGTTTGGCGTATTCCTCATTCGCCTCAGTAATGATCTGATCGCGTTTGACTTTGACCGCCCAGATCAGATCGTCGGTATCGCCATCCACGGGTTTATCGACACTTCGCAGTGCGGATTTCATCCCGTCATAACGCTCCTGCGCCGCAGTTTTACGCGTGGCGTGGAAATCCGACACCGGTGTTTCAGATAAACTAAATGCGCCGATCCCAGGGCGGCGCGTATCACCCCCAAGCGGATTGCGGCCAGAACTGTATGATTCGTACCGTTGAATCTCATCGTTCATCGCCCGCGAATGCGTTGGCCAGATCGAATCCATCAACCGCCCGCCGATGTAAAGCAGCAGAATCGCCGCCAACGCCAGCACCAGCTTCGACGGATCGATCGCCAGGCGGAAACCTCGGAATAGATGCATAAACGGAAATACCGACTTCCAGTCGATCTTCCGAATCGTTGTTTGATCTTGATCTGCCATGATGTGCTCGTTTCCCTTCTAACTTTTGGATACAGCAAGAGTATACGCGGGGATCGAACAGGAACAACCGTTGTCGAGATGTTTCAGCGGTTCATCAAAGCAGACGCAACCACGGCACTTCCTTTTCCACTCCAAATTTCAAACGACAAACTCCCAACGATCCGTCATTTTAGACCGCAGCATCGCCGTCGCATGCCAAGATTATCGGTCGTTTTGCCTGTTGGAGTAGCCCGGTCGATCCTGTCGATAAGAATGTATGGATATGGTAGCCAGTGCGATCAATTTCAAACAGGCCGAAATCGCGTCACGCGTGCAATACGCTGTGGCAGCGAAGATTCTGAACCAGCAGGAACAGGTCGGCGCGTCAGTCATCAAGCTGATCGACGCTGCGGGTAAAGGGTTTGCCCAAGCCGGTGACAGCCTAGTCGCCGCTGCGACCGGACTCGGCGGGTCGTTGGATACCTACGCTTGAGCGAAGTGCGATTTCAATTGCAGATTTACAATTTCAGATTTGGGACTTCTGCGTAGCCACCCCGGGGCGCCCTGTGGTACTCCGATGGGTCGGGCTGAAATGTCAAAAACCCCCGTCAATTTGCTAACGAAGTAGATGCTTCGGAGTACCACAGAGTTTGTGAATTGATTCTCAAAAACCCTTAAAAAAGTTGTTGTTGACGCAATAAACCGGGGTCAAAGCATTTAACTTAAAGGCTCTCAACATGACACAGATAATGCCTGCGAAGGTGTTCAGAGGTGCCAGTTATCATGTATCTTCATAATTCGGATGTTAGGTCGATCCTCGTTGCAGCGTTTGTATATGTGGAGAATCGATGATGCAGGAATTAGAGCGTTGCTGTTTTGAAACACTCGAACCTCGGCAATTGCTGGCATGGTACGACACCGACGCACGCGCATTGCAGATTCGCCATGCTGGATGGCGTCTATAAACTTAAAAAAACGGGGGGCACCGGATACGATGCCCGCCCGCTAAATGATCACAATAAGACCAATCACACCCGTGAGTCTACGCCCGCGTTGCGGCGACTGCCAGCACGTCGGTCGCTGATTCATGGGCGATCTTCAACTTATCGCCGGATTTCAGATCCGCCAACGACACTTCCTTGCCGTTGAGCGTGATTTTGGTTTCCTTTTTCAACGTGAATTTCTGCTCGGTGCCGCAAGCAAGCTTCATCACAAGCTCATTGCTTTCGGTATTGACCGAATAGTAATCACCTTCAGAATTGTTGCACGCCCAGACGCTTGCGTTCAACGACATCGCCAGCACCACACCCGCCACACCAGCTAATAACTTGCGCATACCTATGCTCCTTGTAAAAGGTATTGACTAAAATGATAAATCGTTTGATCGCGATAGCAAGGAAAAACTAGGAATTATGGCCATTTCAATTTTCCATCACCACCGCTGACGCGATACCATATTCTGCAGGATCGGTTCATCTATGTCTGATGCCATTATTCAATTTCATAGCATCCGCAAAACGTTCGTCGGCGTGACCGCGCTGGACGACGTATCGCTTGAAATTTATCCCGGCGAATGTCATTGCCTAATGGGGGAAAACGGCGCGGGCAAAAGCACGCTGGGCAAAGTGCTGGCGGGCATCCATAAACCCGATTCAGGCCATGTAACGATCGGCGGTGTCGATCATCACTTTTCCAGCCCGGCCGACGCATTGGCTGCGGGTGTGGGCATGGTGCATCAGGAATTGGCGTTTTGTCCGGATCTTTCCGTTGCGGAAAATCTCTGCATGGGCATCTATCCACGCCGTTTCGGTCTGCTGTTGGATCACAAACAGATGCGCCTACGCGCAGCTGAATTGCTGATGCGGATCGGCGTGACGATGGATGTCACCCAACTGATGCGCCAACTTACCACCGCACAGGAACAGCTTGTGCAGATCGCCGCCGCGGTCGGAACTGACGCACGCGTGATCGTTTTTGACGAACCCACCAGCAGCCTTTCCGAAGCCGACGCACAGCGCCTATTGCATCTCATCGACGACCTGAAATCGCGCGGCGTCACCATCGTCTACGTCTCGCATCGCATGCCCGAAGTCTTTCGCCTTGGCGACCGGATCAGCGTGCTACGCGACGGCAAATTTGTCGGCACACTCACCCGCGAGCAAGCAACCCACGACAAAGTAGTGCAGATGATGGTCGGCAGAAGCGTCGAAACCTATACCCCGACCTACCTGTCAAAAGAAAAAGGCGAAGCAAGGCTTCGTGTTAACGGCTTGTCCTCGCGTGGCAAGTTTGCAGATATCACGTTTGATGTCGCGGCCGGGGAAATCGTTGGATTTGCGGGATTGGTCGGATCAGGTCGAAGCGAAGTCGCGCAGGCGATCTTCGGACTCGATCCGGCTGCGACGGGAACTATTGATGTCGGGGGCGTTTCGCTTCGAGTCGGTAAAATCAGCAGTGCCAAGGAGTTGGGAATCGGATTACTCCCTGAAGATCGCAAACGGCAGGGATTGGTACTAGGCATGAGCTGCGTTGAAAACTTTACGCTGGCGATGCTCGAAAAATTGTCTCGATTTGGATTTCTCGATCACAAAACCGCGAACAATCAAGCGCAGCGTTATCACGACCGGCTTGCAGTGCGCACGCCATCACTCCAAACCGCAGTCGGGACGCTCAGCGGCGGAAATCAGCAAAAAGTCGCGCTGGCGAAATGGCTGGGACGGGATTGCAGGGTTTTGATCCTCGACGAACCCACACGCGGCGTCGATATCGGCGCCAAAGCCGCGATCCACGAAATCATCGACCAACTCGCAGCCGATGGAATCGCGATTGTGATGATCAGCTCAGAATTGCCCGAACTAATCAACCTGTCGAGCAGAATCCTGGTGATGCGCGAAGGACGATTGGTAGCAGAGGTGAATCGCACCGATGCGACGCAGGATCATTTGCTGCGATTGATGTCGGATGTCAGCTCGCCGATCGCGGCGGCGAGCGTAGTGGCGTGAAGGCAAGGGGTTGTGGTTGATCCGTTCAATAGATTACGAATATCCTGCGCGATTCTTTGCGGGGTTCGGCCAAGTGTTGCGATGGTTGTCACCCCGCAATGCCTCAGCAGATGAACGGTCGCGATGAACGCATCAATTACTCCAGCCGATCGCGAAAGCACTGCGACCAATTTCTCTCGCGTTTCGATCGTTCCGCGATATTGATGCCGCACCGATTCGACCTTATCCCACCCGCTGCCATGGATTTCAACCGGCAATTTTTCATTCACCAGCCACTTTGCCACGCCCAGCAAATAGGCCGGGGCGATGAGACGTTCGACAAATATTTCGCGTGGGAAATCGGTCGCGGGCACGCCGAAAAACTTGCGGGATTTTTCCAGATACCCCTCGATATCCCCCGCCAGCCGATGCGGATTTTCGGGCAAATCCTTGCGGATCGCGTCCCACACCACCCGCCAACTTGAAAACTCCTCAATATCTTTGGGCGCAGATAAATCGGGCAGATCGGTGATGATCGCGAGCGTCTTGCGATCGGATGCGGGTTGCACGGCGCGCACCACATAGCCAATCCGCAACCGCTCGCGTGGCCAGCCGAGATTGATGGCGATGGGCACCAATTTTTCGTCGATCAACACCAAACCGTCGCGCGGCGATGATGTGATAAACTTTGGAACGCGTCCCGTCGTGATCCAGCTTATCCACGGCTGAGCAGTACAAATTAAATCCGGATGATCGGCGCGCCCCACATTCGCGGTGATGACTGCGGGTGCGTGCTGCGCCTTCTCGGCGATATAGGCCGTGGCGGACTGTGTCGCGTCGGCGGTGTCGATCACATCCGCATCGAGCGCATCGGCCAGTTGATCGCCCGCGTCGTCCCACAATGCGAAACGCGTTGACGTCACCACCAGCGGCTTTCGCGATTGAAGCGACCACGCCTGCTTTGCTGTCGCTGCACGCTGCGATTGTAACGTGGCGACATCTGAAAAGACTTTCTGCGCCCAAACGATGACCTGCTCGGACAACGCCGGATCGGTGACGGGTAGCCGCACAAATTGCTGCGGGATCGGCAAGCCGGGATTATTTGTGAACAATACCCGAAGTTCCCCATCATTTATCGCAAAAAACAGACGTCCTGCGTAGGTTGTAAAGTCAACACATCGCTGAAACCAATCAACCATCGTTTGATCGGCCATGATCACAATGAGTGCGATGGTGGGATCGGTTCGTTCGAGGCAAACCGCAACTTGATGGGCATGGGTGGGCAACAGCAGGCATGCGACGCGTCCATTGACGACGAGCTGCCGCATCATTTTCTCAGCCGCCCGACGCGGCACCGAGCAGTCGCCGAGCCATCGCCCGTCCACTTTCGCCGATGGCGACCCATCGCGCGCAGCCATCCATTGCCATTGATCCATAGCGGTCGTCACGAATCTGTTATCGGACGTTTGCATCGATCTACATAACTATTTGAAGCGAACTGCCGTGAAGCGGCGGGATGATAATCCCGCTTTTACGACAATATATCAAGGCGGGATTGTCATCCCACCACTTCACACCCACCTGATTTCAGCGTAACGCCATCTGCGGTTACATTGCTTGGGTATGGCAGCGACGATGATTGATGGGACTGCGATCGCATCGCAGGTGAAACAGCAAACCGCTGACGGGATTGCGCGTCTGAAGGCGGCGGGGCATCCGGTGCATTTGGTCGCGGTGATCGTTGGGGCGACCCCCGCCGCCGAGATCTACGCCAACCGCCAGGCCGAGGCCTGCCGCGCGATCGGCATTGAATACACGCTACTAGCGATCGCGGATGATATTTCCAACAAAGATTTGCGGTCGGAAATCCGCAAACTGAGTCGCGATAAAACCGTCACCGGCATCATGCTGCACATGCCGATGCCTTCGCATATTGATGTCGCGCGCATCCAGTACGAAATTGACGTCGTGAAGGATGTCGAAGGCGTTAACCCCGCCAACATCGGGTACGTTTTTTACAAACATGTTGTCATCGCGCCCTGCACCGCGATGGCAGCGGTGGAATTGATCAAAACTACCGGCGTGCCGCTCGAAGGGGCTGAGGCGGTCGTCGTCGGCGCCAGTCATATCGTCGGCAAACCGATCGCGCTATTGCTGACCGAGCAGATGGCGACGGTCACGATCTGCCATATCGCGACACGGGATCTGAAATCGCACACCCAGCGGGCCGATATTGTCGTCGCCGCTGCGGGCAAGGCGGGGCTGATTACCGCCGATCACATCCGCCTAGGCGCGTGCGTGATTGATGTCGGGATCAACCGCATCACGCTTCCCGACGGGACGAAAAAAACGGTAGGCGACTGCGATTTTGATAGCGTGTCTAAAAAAGCCGGATATCTCACCCCCGTGCCCGGCGGGGTCGGTCCGATGACGGTAGCGGTGCTGCTTCGCAATACGCTACGATCTGCGGAAATCCTGGCAGGCGTGACAAAGGGGTAGGCGGAAAAGGTCTACGCGGGTAGAATTGGACTTATGACGCGGGCAACCATCAATCTCGAAGATCACGTCTATAAAAGACTGCAATCACAGGCTGAGACGAAGAACGTTGCTGTGGAGCAGTACCTCGCCACACTTTTGAATCAAATCGCAGACAACTCGCTGCCATCGAAGCCCGGAACATTTGGCGAGTGGCTTGATTCTGTATCCGACATCACGTTTAAGACATCGGAACCTTGGACCCGCGATGAGCTATACGAACGCTAAAATTTTTCTGGATACGAACATCCTAGTTTATGCAATCGACCAGCGCGAACCGCAAAAACGAGTCATAATACGAAGACTTCTGGATGGCGTCGCGACAGAACGGATCGTTATTTCTACGCAGACGCTGATCGAGTTCATTGCAGTTGCGCGACGAAAAACACTTGTTTCGTTCGAGACGCTAAATAAATTGCTCCAGTTGCACCAATTTGTGCAGGTGGTCACGATCGATTCTTTAGACGTCCTTGCAGCGGTCGATATTATTCAAGAGACACAGCTTCGGATTTTTGATTGCATGATGATTCAAGCGGCTGCGAAAGCAGGATGCGAGCAATTATGGTCTGAAGATATGACCCACGGCCAAGTAATCCGTGGGGTACGAATCGTTAACCCATTTCACACAGAAGGAATCCCGTCATGACCCAAGCCCCACCCCCCGTTGGATATAACCCCTCTGCAGTACACATGCAGCAGCCTGCTCAATCCAATCCACTGGCGATCGTCAGCCTCATCTGCGGCATTGTCGGCTGTTTATTCATCACGCCGATCGTCGGCATCATCACCGGTTTGATGGCGTTGCCCAAAGCCAAAGTCGCTGGCGGTAAGGGCATGGCAATCGCGGGAATCGTCCTGTCAATCCTCTGGATCATCGGCGGGATCGGCTTTGGCGCGGCCACCTATTGGGGCGTCAATAAGATCTACTCCATGGTCGCTGACACCGCCAAGCAACCGACGATCACCTTCATTAATCACTTGGTCGATGGCGACATCGCTGCGGCATCCAAGATGACCGACATCCGCGAAGATCAACTCAAACCGATCTCCGATTACGTCAAACCGCTTGGCAAATGTCAGGATGTCACGATAGAGACGCCCAATCTGCAAATGAAAAACGGCATCACCACCGCCAGCTTCACCGGCACCGCGACCTTTGAAAAAGGCACGAAGCATATCGAGGCGATGGTCGTGGCCGACGGATCGGGTGTGAAAGTGCAATCGATTGAATTGAAATAGAACTGTTACGGGGACAAAAGAATACAAAACACCGCTGAGGCGCTGAGAACGCAGAGGGCGCTGCGGTTGTTATGGCCCTTTTCCGCTAACGCAATTCGTCACTCGGCTGCAATGCCATCGCACAATGATTTGAAATCATAAGTTGATCTCCGCGACTCTGCGGTGAATAAGTACACCTCACACCGGAATCGAGGTTTGATTGAGTCTGTCATTTGCGAAAATCCCGCGTGGATGTTTGTTTTTTATCGTGATCGGCATCATCGTTGTCGCGTGGGGATCAGCGATGTTTATCGGGGCCTATCGAACCTATCAGTCTGCGCTATTTGCCGAACCGGCTGCCCATGCGACCAAGAAATTTCTGATGCTTGTCGGATCGGGCGATCTCACCAGTGCCAAAGCGATGAGCACCGACGCGGTAACGCTCGAAAAGTTGACCACCTCATTTGAGCAAATCGAATCCTGGGGCGGGCTGAAAGGCGATATCGGCGACCGGCTGGGCTGGTCGGTCAAAGACATGGAGACGATCAGTATCTCTCTTGAAATTGATTTTGCCCAAAGCACGCAGACGCTCTGGTGCGAATGGTTGATGATCGATAACGCCCCACGGCTGACGCATTACGAGTTTAAGGCCCCGCCGGCAACTCAGCCGACGAAATGATGCGGACAATTGTGATTCGCATGCTCGTAGCTGCGACGCCAATGCGTGTCACGCGGATGCACAAATGGTCGACGCAGATGTCGCAGCTACAATGCGGATGCCTGCTCCGCTCATGCCATCGCCGTATCAGGTCTCAAAATAATGCAAAACATCATCGGGTCGAAAACTCCATCGGTGCACCTCCGCGCCCCATCGGTGGCTCATTCTGTGGGTTGGTGAGTGCAAAGCGCGCATAAAAACGCCCGAGCCTCCGCAGGTCGGGCGTCGTTTGGTCAGGGTCGCGCAGGATGCGCGACTGTGGCCTCACAAAATACGGGTTTTGATTAGTTCGCGGTCGCGGTGAACGGCAACAACGCCATATAGCGGGCGCGTTTGATCGCACGGGCGATCATGCGTTGCTCTTGGGCGGTTGCGCCGGTGCGCTTGCGGCTTTGCATCTTGCCATTGCCGCTCATCAGCTTTTTAAGCGATTCGGTATCTTTGAAATCAACGTAGATTTTGCCCTTTTCGGTGATGCGGGTCACCTTGACTTTGGGCTTGTTGAACGACTGAAACTGCTCTTTCGGACGGGCCATTGTGTCTAAACTCCAAATAATTCGATAAGTCGAGACGAGAGAATGTATCATCGCGTGCGTTGTTTTCAAGTATCGTGAACCTGAAAACCTCATTTTGTTTCTCTTTTTGCGATGCTATGCGGTCCGGCGCATCGCTGCGGGGCGGGCATTTTTGATCGCGTAGAGACGTTTGTCGGCGATTGCTAGCAACTCGGCATCTGCAAGACCAGCGCGTAAGTCGTCCTGCAAACTCGCGATCCCAATCGATAACTGTGGACGGGGATTGAGGTTACGAACGTGTTTGGTCAAACCATCGACCAGATAACGCAAGCGATCGCCTAGCGCCTTGGCGCTGGCAAGATCGGCGTCGGGGAGCAGGACGACAAATTCGTCGCCGCCGTAACGAAATGCTTGATCGGTGTCGCGGATGGTGGAACGAATGATTTGTCCGATCGACCGCAACAGGTCATCCCCCGCCTGATGGCCTAGCGTGTCGTTTAAGACTTTGAAGTGATCCACATCAATGATCAACAGCACCAGATTTTGCCTGATAGCCCTACAGGATTGGATCGCACGCGGCATCTGCTCATCAAATGCGCGACGATTCAATACCCCCGTCAGCGCATCCCGCGATGATTTGGCAGCCATGGCACCTAATTTTCGCTCAAGCGCATCCGTGCGATTTGCGATGCGCTGACGCATTTCCCCGTTTATTTCATAGATTTCGGCTTTGAGTGCCTTCATCTCGCCGAGCATTTTTTGGATCGGTTCAACAAGGATCGTCATCCCACGATTCGCCTGGGAGAGATCCTCGACAGGCCTCGCACCGCGATGCACTTCGTCGATTAATTGTTTGAGACGTGCGGTCGGCATCCGCCAATACAACATTTCGTGCGCCAACGCCCCTGCCAGCAACAAAACCATAACTGCTAGCAATAGAATGACCGTCGAAACAGACGCTGCGAGGCTGATTTGGGATGATTGCAGTAGCGCCATCGCGATCCAGACCGTCAACACAAACACCCCTACCGCCAGAAGCACATTGAGTGTGTACCTGAATAGGTGTCGAACCTGACGCTCCGCGCGAACGGAAGCTGGATTTTGCCCGGCGTGTGATTCCACTGATTCTGCATCGGACGATCAGGAGGCCGGCTTAACGCACCTGTCCGATAACGCCAAAATTTACGATCCTTATATATATCGACCTGCCTCAATTTCATACGCTGCCACACGCGTGCTGCATATTCTATCATCTGATTGTTGTCGATTGCTGAGAAAACGCGCAACTGCACGAGGAAGCGATATCACGGGATATGTCTGAAAAACGCTGTGCTTGCGTGAAAACGGGGTTTTGTTTTTTTTGGAGATTTTTTCCCGTCTGGCATAGCGTTCGCGATAAAGAAAAAAGTAGTCGTCACTGTGAAGGCTACAAAATCATGGAGCGCGGTTGGTTCCCACAGGTCGTACCGCCCGCAGGCGGTCTGCGGGCGGTACGAACCCTGTTACGAACCACCGGCCTTGATGCAAAAAAATGCTGTCCGAGATTCGAACATCTAAAAAAACGTCGTGCGTGGGTATCAACCCGTAAACGACATTAAAATCCTCCTCCTCCGCCAAGCCGCACACAAACCTCCTCCTGTGTGCGGCTTTTTTTTGTTCACCCCATGCAAGTTGCGAGCGGGTCTGATACTTGTCACGATGCCGACAATCAGCATAATGAGGACTGAGTCGTAGCGTCTGTCATTTCATTTGTTTGTTCCCGATCGCATCCTTATGATTCGGGAACTTTTAAGAGGAGAATTTCATGGGTATTCGAGAGACCGTCAACCAAAACCCTGCCATCACGACCGGTGTAACAATCGGCATCATCGTCATCGCGCTGGGGATTATCATGTACCAGCTTTTTGGTAATTCCGGCTACAGGGTTGTGACGGAAAATTATTACACCATTGATGATGGGCAGAGCTACTTCACGGACGAAGCAAACAAGGTCGCGCCTTTTGATAAAGACGGAAAACAGGCGGTTCGATGCTATGTTTTCAAATGCTCCGATGGCAAACCCTTCGTGGCGTATCTGGAACGCATGAACGAAAAGTTCAAGGACAAATACGCCGAAGCACTTAAAGCCCAGCAAAATCCCGATAATGCCGGCCAAGCTGGAATGGAGGCCGAGGAATTCCGAATGCAAGGCCAGGAAGTCAAAAAACCCGGCGACGAGAAATGGGTGAATCAACAATCCCCCGAAGCCGAAAAAATCACCCAGATCACCTGCCCCGATGGCGATCTTTCAAAACTTGAAATCGTTCTGCCATAACGTTTCCAGTTCGTTATGTCATCACAACAATAAATACGCGGGCGGTCGCATGTTGCATGCGATCGCCCGTTTTTGTTCACAAATTGACGACAGCAAATCGCTGCTTTGCGCTTCAGAATGAAGTGATGCCGCACAGACAAAAAGACACCCAGCGCATTGCATCCCGATACATCAAATCCATTCTCTGTCCCTCTATTGCCTATCCATTTTCGACTTCGGTTGAATCGAGTAGGTTGGTGATTTCAGGCATCGCGACGATTCGCAGGCGGTGCCAGCACAATCGATACAATCGTCAAACCCGTTAAAAACCCGTTCCGCGTTAATGAAATCCACAGCCCGCTGCGGATTTCATGGGGATTGTCCATCCCCGGCGTTGTCGGCAAACAGCCGCAAGGCAAAGGCTTGTCGCGTTGTATTTCTGAATAGATCAGGATCGAAAAGACAACCAACACCCCCGCCGCCACCGACGCCGATAGACGCGGTAAATGGAAGCTGAGCATCCACATCGCCAGCCCGATCTCGGCAAACCCAACCGCTTTAACCGCCTGCGGGCTATTCAAATACCGCGCAACCATGTTCCCGCCGGTATCGGCATCTGCCATCCAAATTTTTCCCACCCCCGCCAGAACAAACACCCCCGCCACCACAGCGACGCAGACGAATCGGAGAAATTGGGAAGGTTGGATTTTCATGCGAAATCTGCGCAATCTGCGGTTCTCTTCTTTGAATCACATTCAATCCACAATCGCTTGTGTCATCGCCACTTTATAGCGGTGGTCGATCATCGGCACTTTTGACTCCACAAGTTGATACATCACCATACTAATCATCTGCTCCTGCGGATCGATCCAGGCATTGGTCCCTGCGGCCCCGCCCCAGCCGAACTCGCCTACTGAGCAGATGCCCTGCTTCTCCGCGATGCTGCGGACGACCGACACGCCATACCCGTATCCAAAATTATAAGGCATGATCGGCAGATGACCGGGCGGGAGATGGTCCTGTCGCATCAGTTCAACGGTCTTAGGACTCAGCAGTCGCTGGCCATCCCATGCCCCGCCATTCAGCAGCATCAGACAAAAGCGTAGATAATCCCAAATCGTGGAGACCAATCCCCCGCCGCCGGAGAGGAATGTCGGTTTGTGAAGATAAGGCCTGCTTTCTATTTCTCGACGAACGATCTTTGCGTCCGCATCATGTGTATACAGGGTCGCAAAACGATGATGCTTATCTTCGGGCACGAAAAACCCTGTATCGACCATCCCCAGCGGCGTAAAAATGCGTTCTTGCAGGAAAACGTCCAGCGGCTGACCCGACACCACCTCGATCACTCTGCCCAGCACATCATTTGAGCTTGAATAGCGCCAGGTCTGCCCGGGTTGTCCATCTAAAGGCACTTCGCAGAACGCGGGGATAAATTCCGCGAGCGTGTGCTGCGTGCGACCAAATTCCCTCGCCAGCGCGTAACTCAGCCCGCCGGTGTGCGTCAGCAGATCGTGGATTGTGACATCTCGTGACAAGGGGTCGAGCGTTTTGTTGCCTTGAGCGTCTGTAGACGCAACTTTCAAATCCGCAAACTCCGGCAAAAACCGCTTCACCGGGTCCTGCATCCACAGCCCGGATTCCTCATACAGCATCAGAATTGCGGCACACACGATCGGCTTGGTCATCGAATAGATGCGAAAAATCGCGTCGTCGGTCATCGGGATCGATTTTTCAGCATCCTGCCAACCGTGACAGTTTAAGTATGCCAGCTTCCCACGCCGCACGATTAACGACACCGCACCTGCGATCGTTCGATCCGCGACCCGCTGATCTAAAAACGCCTTAGCCCGCAATAGCCGCTGCGAGCACAACCCGACTTCTTCAGGCGACGTTTCAGGAACAACACGATGGGTGTGGACACTTCTAGACATATTCATTTCTTCCATCTGCGATGTTGTTGAAGTTACCCGCGCCTTCTGAAGCTGAATTCGCCACGGAGGCACAGAGGCACAGAGAAAGCCAGCCACAAATCATGCAAATCATGCTCGAACATGATAATAAGCGACGAAGCCCATTTCCGCTAAAGCACAGTGCAAGCTCTGATCGGCTAAATCTGCGTAATCTGCGGCCATCTGCTTCAGCGACAGAACGATTGCCGACGCCATTCCCGATCAAACTAACGATCCGCCGCACCAATGGGTATACTTCGCACAAATCAATTGGACACGGATGTCCCAGAAGCCCAAAACGTCAACTTCAAAGTCGTTCCTCCAGCACGCCCGATTGATCGGAGCGCTGACGCTGGTTAGCCGGGTGCTGGGGCTGGTGCGCGAGGCGGTGGCGGGGCATTTTCTGGGAACGGGCATCGTCGCATCCGCCTTCACGGTCGCGTTCACCATCCCGAATCTATTCCGTAAGTTGCTGGGGGAAGGGGCATTATCGCAGGCGTTTATCCCGTTGTACGCGCAGGCGAACCAACGCGGATCAACCGAGACGGGCGATGATCCACAAACATTCGCCAGTGCATCGGTCAAATTGCTGACGCTGATTCTATTCGGCGTAACGATCCTCGGCGAAGCGGTCATCTGGGGGATGATTTTTCTGTTGGATGATGTCGCCCGACCCGACCGGCTGCTCATGCTGCAATTCGCGGCGATCATGCTTCCGTACGTGTTGCTGGTTTGCGGCGGTGCATTTTTGTCGGCGATCCTGCAAGTCCACAAACGCTTCGGTGTGCCGGCGTTCGCACCGGTAATCCTTAACTTCATCCATATCGTCGTCGTGATCGGCGGGGCATGGTTTCTGGGATTACACGGCAGGGACGAACTGACGCCGCACGTTATCGCACAACAAACGCAACTCGCCTGGATGCTCGCGGTCGCGGTACTGATAGCTGGCGTGTTGCAGGTGTTGATCTTGTTCCCCGGATTGCGGACGGTGGGGTTTCGATTCGTATCGAATATCAAAAGTTGGACGCCGGATACGAAAAAGATGCTGCGATTGTCGCTGCCGGTGGCATTTAGCGCTGCGGTTTTGCAGACCAGCGTATTACTCGACAAAGCAATCAGCTACGGGCTGATGCAAGGCGACGGCTACACCCACTTCTCACTATTCGGAACTCTGATTACCTATCCAATGGAACTCGGTGCGACCCGGCGGCTGGAACTGGCGCAGTTGATGTACCAATTTCCGCTTGGCATCTTCGCGATCGCGCTGGCAACTGCGATCTTCCCAAGCCTGGCAGCGGGTGCGATGGATGCCAATCGCGATCAGTTCAAAAAGATCACCCGCCAGGGTATCGAAGCGACGTTATGGGAAGGCTTGCCCGCGAGCATCGGGCTGATTCTCGTAGCAGAACCGGCCGTTCGGTTGCTGTTTCAACACGGGCAACTGACGGCGCACGATGCGTCACTGATCGCATTAAGCACGAAATTTTACGCAGCCGGGATCTGGTCGTACGCGATGTTGCAGGTGATCAATCGCGCCTACTACGCGTTGCACGACAGCAAGACGCCGTTGTACGCGAGTATCATCAATATCCTGATCAACCTAGCGGTGGAGTTACCGCTGATCTGGTATCTGGGCGAAGCGGGGATGGCGATCGGCACGCTGGCGAGTTTTTCGGTGCAGGCAATCGTGATGCTGTGGTTATTGAATCGTCGAGTCGGCGGACTGGGGTTACGTGACTTAGCGATGCCGGTGCTGAAGATGCTGTTCGCGACGCTGGTGATGACCGGCGTCTGCCTGTCGATCCAATATTCCCCCCTCTACCCCACCGGCGACACCCGGCTGATCTGGGCAGCGCAATTACTTCTGATCTCCCTCACCGGCGCTGCGATTTATCTGCTGGTCTGCCGCCTGCTTGGAGTTCGCAGGGCGTCCGTGAAGGGCAAGAGTTAAGCCGCATCACAGACGTAATAAGGACAATTTTCCGCTAATTATGTCATTTATGGCATAATGGAGCCTCTGAACAACCCCGCGTGAATGCTGGCAAACATTCTTCTCTAGCAGCGTGGATCGTCGCCCACAGAATGGCCGGAAAAAACCATCGGGCATACGCGTGTCATTCGCGATGACTGCATCGCATCCATAAAGCCAGCGGACGCTTGCGATATTGCGCCGCTGACAAAACTGCATCGTCAATTCACGCCGCTTGGGTGATCGGCGTACGGGTGATCTTCTCAGCGACCCGCAACCCGCTGGCCAGTGCGCCTTCCATGTAGCCGACAAACGCGGCGTCGCAGTGTTCGCCGGCGAAATGCAGATTGCCGATGCCGCGGCGTAGCAATGGCATGATTTTTGTCACCGAACCGGGTGCGGGGAAGCTGTAGCAGGCGCCAAAGAAAGATTCTTTTGACCACTCGATCAAGCGGATTTCCTTCACGGCATGTGCAAATCCCGCAAGCATCGAAGTCACTTCCTGTTTGAAGATGAGGTACTTAATCGCGCCCGACGGCTGCAGCGGTGCTGGTCGAAGATGGGAGGCACAAGGCGTGCAACGAAGCGCCTTGGGCGCCGGGTTGTCCGTCCGAACCGTTCCACATCTGGCTGACCAGACCATCGCTCAACCCTTCGGGCGCGTAATGATCCTTTTTCCAAAACTCCTGATCGACACTCGCGAGATACTTCAACGTCTTGCCCATCTGCACCTCCATATCACACGGTAAAGGTGGATCAAACTCGATCTTTGCATAGGCGGTCGCCGGTGTTGCCAGCACGATTTCGTCCGCGACATATCGCGAACCATCCGTCACTTCGACAACCACCGCATCATTCAGGCGGGTGATTTTTTTGACCTGCGAGTTAAATCGCACGCGTTCCTGGCCGATCTCGTGTAACAGCGCCAGTGCGAGCCGTTCGTTGCCGCCTTGGGCGCGGTAGTATTCGCTATCGATCCAGAAGGCGTCCATGCCGCCGCCACGGATCATCGCCAGATTCGCCAGCAAGGATTGCCGCTCGCATGGAACGCCGTTATCACCGGCCATGCCTACCGACGCGACAGTGCGGGCATCGGGATCGACATCGGTCTGGGCGTCGATCCAGTCGGCCAACGACAGGTGATCCAACTCATCCGCGCACGGCGACAACCACGGCTGATCCGCATCCACACCCTCTGCCAGCGCATTCAATCGACGCAGCAAACGATCCGCCTGCTCATAAAGCTGTTTGGCGCGTTTGCGTTCCACAAGCTGGCCGTCAAGTAGAAGCGGTTTATCTTCACCGGCGTAGTCTTCGGCTCTAATTAGTGGAATATCAAACCGCTTTGCATACTCGATCCATAGCGGATGATTTTTGCCGATAAACTCTGCCCCCATTTCCAACACAGCGCCAGGGACCAGATCGCGGACCGCGCGTACGCGTCCGCCGACACGATTGCTCGCTTCGATCACCAGCACATCGACGCCGCACCGGATCAACCGCTCGGCACACGCCAAGCCTGCCAACCCTGCGCCGACGACGATGACTCGTCTGACTGAATTTGTCTCCGGCCGCCGCGCACCACGGGCGCGCGGAATCTGACCGATCGCATGAAACATACAAAATCCTTCTGGAGCCAACATGAGGCAAGCGACTGAAGTCGCTCACCGATCTCTAATGAATATACGCCGGGGGCGTAAAAATGGGGTTTGGGAAAGATTTCCCAAGGCTTAACGTCTGGATTAACAAGGGCTTACCATTCTGGAAAAGTCTTGACAGCGTGCCTTGAAGGTCAGGATTTTTAAGCATTTCAGCTTACGGATTGAACTGCATCGATGTCTTATTCATAGCGTTACGCACGCAACGTCGTGTCGGAATTGGCCATCCGATACGCGCGGGAAAATTGTCCGTCGCAAGAAATCCCTAATTGAATGTCAGTCACCCATTGGCACGGGCATTTCGCTCTTTGCTGCTATGTGGACAAGCAATGCTATACGTAAGTCAAGAACCCGATAGAATCAAAAACATGCCATTTGAAGTTCGCATTCAACGCACTTTCTGCGCCGGTCATCAGGTCCGTTTGTATGACGGGCAACTCGAACCCGTTCACGGGCACAACTGGTGCGTGACAGTCACCGTCGGCGCGCAACAACTGGATCAGGCAGGGTTTGTGGTTGATTTTCATCTGCTTGAAAAACGGCTGGATGCGATTTTATCCCAATGGAATAACCGTCATCTGAATGAGATCGAGACATTCAGCCAGCTAAATCCTAGTGCCGAGAATGTCGCGTTGGCGATCGGTCAAGTGCTGCAAATCCCCGGCCAGGCGACGTTGCTAAGCGTCGAAATCACCGAAGCACCCGGCTGTAGTGCGGTCTATCGTCCGTAACGTCCGATTTGCGAAAGACTTAGCCAATTCATTGACCTTTACCCCGCGCGTTAATACGATCCCTTGATTCGACCGATCCAACTGAAGACCACATGAAGTGCGATAACTGCAACAACTCCGCAACCGTCCATCTGACCGAAATCAAAGGCGGAAAAAAACTGGAAAAGCACCTTTGCGAAAATTGTGCCGCCCAACTCGAGGGCATCGGCAGTGTTAAAGGGCATCAACCAATCAATGAACTGCTGACCAACTTTGTGATGGCGCATTCGGGCATCACCAAAGATCAGGGGCTGCAATGCGAATCGTGCGGAATCACCTGGGCAGAGTTTCGTCAAAGCGGGCTATTGGGTTGTGCGAACGATTACAAGGTTTTTGAACGCGATCTGACGCCATTAATTGAGCGCGCCCACGAAGGCGCGACGCATCACATCGGCAAAGCCCCGACACGTACCGGCGCAGTTGGCGTGCCGGCAAAACGACGGGCATCGGGATTGGAACGATTGCGCAAAGACCTCGCCCGGGCAGTAGAGGCTGAGGATTACGAACGAGCCGCCAAGTTGCGCGATCAAATTCGCGAGGCGGAGGCAGAATGAAACTCTCCGACCTCACATCCCGCGCCGGTGAATGGTTACGCGGCGACGGACCGATGAGCGAGATCGTCATCTCGTCGCGCATCCGACTTGCACGCAATCTCGCCGGGCATAATTTCCTATCCCGCTGCACGCGTGCCCAGCGCAACGCGATCGAACAAAAAGGCCGAACCGCGATCCTCGGCGCAGGCGACAAAATCGCCGAGAAGTTATTCTACGTCGATCTGGCTGATGCACCCGAAATTGATCGTCAGTTGCTCGTCGAACGGCATCTGATCAGTAAGCCCCACGCCAACGCCGAAGGATCGCGCGGCGTCGCGATCGGCGGCGATGAATCAGTCTCGATCATGGTCAACGAAGAAGACCATCTTCGTGTCCAAGTCCTGCGCTCCGGCCTGCAACTGGAAGAAGCATGGGAACAGATCAACGCGATCGACGATACGCTCGAAAACACGCTCGATTTCGCGTTCCATCCCCGGTTCGGCTATCTCACCGCATGTCCGACCAATGTTGGTACCGGCATTCGCGTTAGTGTGATGTTGCATCTCCCGGCGTTAAAGTTGACCGGCGAGATCGAAAAAGTCTTCCGCGCCGCCAAAGACATGCGTCTTGCGGTGCGCGGGCTGTATGGCGAAGGCACCGAAGCCACCGGCGATTTCTATCAGATCAGCAACCAGACCACGCTGGGTAAGGTCGAAGAAGACATCATCCAAGATTTCAAGCACGTCGTGATCCCCAAGATCATCGACTACGAACACCACGCCCGCCGCACACTGCTGGCCGACCGCACGGTGGCGCTGGATGATAAAGTCTTCCGCGCACTGGGTTTACTTCGCAACGCCCGCATGATCACCAGCGAAGAAGTCCTGCTGCTACTCAGCCACCTGCGTATGGGTGTGAATCTAGGCCGGGTAAAAGACATCGAAGTCCGCACACTCAATGAGTTACTGTTGATGAGCCAGCCCGCGCATTTGCAAAAGATGCTGTCCAAAAAAGTCGAAGGCGACGCCCGCCGCGCCGCCCGCGCCGATTTCATCCGCAGCAAACTCGGCGCTGTGTGACTCACCACCGTTGACGCGATTCTGTCCAATGAATTGCATCGTTGCCAGGGCGAAGTTAGCCTTACCGTATGCCCACTGCCCCTGACGCCATCAAGCGACTCGTCGACCGCTTTAACCAGCAGTCCGACCACCTCCGCTCACCAGACTACAATGAAACGCTCATCCGCATCGACTTCATCAACCCGCTGATGACCGAGCTTGGCTGGGATATCGACAACAAACAGGGTTATGCCGAACGATACCGCGATGTCGTCCACGAAGACCGCGTCAAGGTCGCCGGGCAAACCAAAGCCCCCGACTACTCCTTCCGCGTCGGCGGCACACGCAAGTTCTTCCTCGAAGCCAAGAAACCCGCCGTCAATATCAAGGATAACTGGGAACCGGCGTACCAACTTCGTCGCTACGCATGGAGCGCCAAACTCGCCTGCTCGCTCTTGACCGACTTTGAAGAATTCGCCGTCTACGACGCCCGTCTACAGCCCAAGCAGATGGAGAAAGCCTCCGTCGCAAGGCGTGAGTTCATCCCCTATACCGACTACGAAAAGCGGTGGGATTTTCTTTACGGCACCTTTTCCAAAGATGCCGTTCTCCAAGGCGATTTCGATCGCTATTGCGATTCCAAAAAAGGCCGCGGTGCGTCGTTGTTCGATGACGTGTTCCTCTCCGAAATCGAAGAATGGCGAAAGTCGCTCGCGTCCAATCTCGCGCGGCGCAATGAATCGTTGGATGAGCCGGGTCTTAACTTCGCCGTCCAGCGGATCATCGACCGCATCCTCTTCCTCCGCATCGCCGAAGACCGCGGCACCGAAACCACCGGCCAGCTCCAGGCACTTCTCGGCGGCGAAGAGACCTACCCGCGCCTCTGCAAGCTCTTCCGT
>JBBQXB010000041.1:0-29856 GCA_038210015.1 Tepidisphaerales bacterium | reverse complement strand
ACGGCAGGACAACGCGCTTGCGTCTGATCCGAAAAGAAAGGGTTGGAGCAAAGCCTACCTTCGAGCGGACAACGCGTACCCGGTTTGGGCCTCTCCAACGCCCGCATGGATTCGTTACTCGTCCGACGTGAAGCGTGACCGTGGAGGTGGCGCCGAACCGGGCATCCCGCAGGTAGTGCTGAATCACGTGCGGGTGAGTCGAAAGCCTTGGAGACTGAAGCCGTTCATCGATTCGGATGGATGCCCCGTCACGTCTAACTTCCTGGTTCTCCGTCCGAAGAAGAACCTTCCACTATCTGTTTTGTGGGGGATTCTGCTGTCGCCAATTGCCAACGCATATGCGTTTTCGGTGACCAGCAAGAAGCATGTGCTGCGAAGGCATTTGCTGGACTTCCCCCTCCCAGACGTCAGTCCAGACAATGTTAAGTTGATTGAGCACGCGGCAATTGCATTTAGAGACGCAGCGTCCGCGTTGGACGACGGACGAACGCGGGCCAACAACGGTGAGGCGACCGTCTTAAAACGCTTACTTGAGTTGGATGCCGCCGTCCTCAAGGCCTATGACTTGCCGCCCGGACTCGAACAGCAGATGCTCGCCATCTTCGACGACGTCGAAAGGCCCGGCGTAGGGTGCAAGTTCACCGGGTATCCGAAAGTGTCTGGCGCGGCCAACATGCCTTTCCACCTGCGGATGCTGATGCCGAGAGTGCACGAGCTTACCGACTTGCGGTTGGACGGCACGATCAAGCGAAAGCAGCAAATCGAGCTCGACGCGATCAATGCGAAGTTCGATGAGTTTGAGCGCACCTCGCCGAGTGCGTTGGCGTTCGAGGCGCGGATGAATGAGATGAGCCGACAGCGTTCGAAGGCGATGTCGAAGCTCGATGAAATCGAGGCTACCGCTCTCCGTGAGCGGGAGAAGGCGGGGAAATGAAGGTTGTTCGTCGCAATCATTACCCGAAGTTCAGCGACTATCGGCGATACAAACAGCATGTCCGCGAAGACTTTCAGTATCGCTGTGCATACTGCCAACTTCACGAAAGCGCGTACGGACTGCGGCGATCGATGTCGATCGATCACTTCCGACCAAAGGCCCGATTCGTGCACCTCATCGCAGATTACGACAACTTGTATTATTGTTGTGGCCCCTGCAATGACCGGAAGTCGGATCACTGGCCCGAAACGGAGCAGTCGCGTGCTGGGTTTCGGTTCGTGGACGTGTGTCGGGACGAATGGAACGATCACCTAGAGGTGATCAATGATGTGATTGCCGCGAAGACAACGGAAGGCCGATACACGTTTGAGAAGCTTAAATTCGACCGACCCGGCCTGGTAAAGCGTATTCGTGCATTGCGACTCGCGATACAGGAATCTGAGGACGGTTTGCGACGAATGCACATGATTCGTCAGCGCGACGGGGATGTTTTGTCGACCGAGTCACTTCTTGATCTTGCTGAACAAGAGGCTTTTTTTCGCAATCAAATTGAAGCACTGCGGAACGCACCCCCGCTTGCGGAGTAGATTGTGAATTGAAAAGTTAAGTTGAAACCATCCTGCCCCGCAGCAGGACGTGGCGGGCTTGAAGTGGGACAAGTCCCGCATCATCGACAACGCCAATATCACGATCGACGGTATCCCACTGGCCGCGTACAACTACATCGTGAACGGCAAGCCTGCTATCGAATGGATTATGGAACGCTACATATGCAAGCCGGACAAGGAAAGCGGGATTGTGAATGACCCAAACGACTGGTGCAAAGAACACGACCAGCAGAGGTATATCGTGGACCTGATCGGGCGCGTCGTGCGGGTGAGCATCGAGACGATGAAGGTCGTCAACGCGCTACCGGCGCTCAACGAGCGGAAAGAGTAATCCACGCATCCGATCGCACACCCCCTTTTTAGGTGTCTCGGATATTTTTTCCACATTTTAGTTGAGCCCGATTTTCGCATTGACGAATATTGATATTAACGCGGCGAAGCTAGCTGGTGTGCCAGATGCGGGGTTCGCGTGCAAGTGAAAAAAGGAGGACCTTATGGGTACTCACTACTTGCCGTTAAGAGACGCCGAGCTAGTCACTTGGGCGTCGAATTTCAGTCTGAAAATTGGGACGCTCGTCGCGAGCGTCGGTTTAAACGCGACCCAGATAGGTAACTACGCCGATTTCAAGGATTTGTATGTGCAGGCATATAACCTAACGCAATCGGGCACGACCAGGTCGCCTGCGAACATCATTCTGAAAGACCAAGCCAAGCAAGCCTTGGTGGAAAACACCCGCGATCTAGTGCGGATTATACAATCGTTTCCGGGTACCACCGATGCGCAGCGGTCGGAGATGATGATCAACATCCGTAAGACGCCGGTGAAAAAGCCCAAGCCTACGGTCATGCCCGGGATCGAGGTCACGCAGGTGGTGAACCACGACGTGTGGGTTAAGCTGTGGGACTCGGCGGACCCGGACAACAAGGGCTTGCCCAAGGACGTGCTCGGGGCAACTGTCTATACCTACGTTGGCACGACGCCGCCTGCCGATGCGACTCAGTGGTTCTGTAACGGAACGACCACCCGCACGCGGGCACAGATCACCGTGCCCGGCGATGGTGCGGCGACGGTGTGGATCACAGCGATGTGGTTCAACAACGCCGGATCAGGTCCGGGACGATTCCCGCCGGCGCAGGCGAATGTCGCCAGCAGCGGCGCGGTGCCGGTCGGCCAGACGATGAAGATCGCGGCGTAGCGGTCGATGATGCGGGGAAATGGGAAGAGGAGAAGACGGGACCGCCCATTTTCTCCTTTTCACCATTTCCCCTTTTCTGTTTTTCACCCCCTATCCGAACTGACTGCTACGGAGCGAACCATGTCTCACGAAATCATCAACGGCCAGATCATCGAAGGCGAACTGATCGAGGGGCGGACGCTTTTGGCGCGGGCGATCGTCCCTGCGGCACCGGTAACGGTGCGGGTGGCGACGATGGCGGATATGCCGGCGATCGATGCGCTTCAGAAGAAGAACAGCCGCGCGCTGGGGTTCTTCCCGAGGCAGCAGATGGAAGAATACATTAAGAATGGGTGGGTGTTGGTAGCAGAAGAACGGGGTTCGGGTTTGGTGGTTTGTGGTTCGGGAGACGACGAATCGAACGCCTCTTCCACGAATCACGAACCACGAATCACGAGTCACGTCCCCATTGGCTACGTCGCATCGCGGGATCGGTATCAGAAGCGGGACGAGGTGGGAGTGATTTATCAGATGTGTGTTGCGCCCGAGGCGAGGCGGATGCAGGTGGCGGCGACGCTGATGCGGGAAGTGTTTGCCCGGGCGGCGTACGGGTGTCGGCTGTTTTGCTGCTGGTGCGCGCAGGATCTGAAAGAGGCCAACGGGTTCTGGGAGAGCCTGGGATTTGTGCCGCTGGCGTTTCGTGCCGGGAGCCGGTCGAAGGACCGGGTGCATATCTTCTGGCAAAAGCGGGTGCGGGAAGACGACCAGGCGACGCCGTGGTGGTTTCCATCGTGCACCGGCGGCGGCGCGATCCGCGAGGACCGGATCGTGCTACCGATCCCGCCGGGTGTGAAGTGGAACGACCCGATGCCGCGACTGCTGCCCGAAGGCAAGCGACCGGCGATCGAGGACCAATCGCAAATCGTAAAAGAAAAGAAACACACAACTCCGAACACCAAACTTCAAACTTCAAACGCGGTCAACCGGGCGTCGCTGGCGGGTTTGTCGTTTGGCGCGCCGGTCGAGACGTCCGAGGACCGTCGGGCACGTCGCAAGGCGAAATTGCTGGAGAAGCTGAAGCTGGATCCCGAGCAGATCGCGACGGCGCGGGAGCTGCGGGACCGGTTTCTGGAACAGGCGATGGAGGGAAGGCTGGTCCTGCCCGAAGCGCAGACTAAATACGCGATTACGCGCCTGCTACCGCCCCGCCGGGACGACGACTGCCCCGCCATGCCTGGGCCGCCGATGCTGGCGGCGTAGGATCAGTGGGTAGTGGCTGGAAATCTGGCGTGGGGGTCATTGCTTTGACAGGCGAATAATCGCGTCCGGGCCGTTGAGGACGACGTAGATCGCGCCTTCGGGTCCCGTCACCACATCGCGCACCCTGCCAAGATTTTTGACGATCACTTCCTCGCTGTCTTATTTGCCATCTTTCAAAGTGACGCGTTTCACCTCTTGAAACTTTAATGCACCGACCAGCAGGTTATTATCCCACTTGGGAAACATTGAACCTGTTACAAAATCCAGCCCGCAAAACGCCGGTGAAGGTGTCCAGTATTTGACCGGCTGTTCCATGCCTTGCTTTTCGGTGATCCCTTCACCGACCTTACCGCCACCATATTTTTCACCATAAGTGATAATCGGCCATCCGTAGTTGATGCCGGGGCGAATGAGGTTCAATTCGTCGCCGCCTTGCGGGCCGTGTTCGGTGGCCCATACCGAATCATCTTTGGGGTTGATCGCAACGCCTTGGGGATTGCGATTGCCGAATGAGTAGATGCTTTCATAGGCATTGGGTTTGCCCACAAAGGGGTTATCTTTGGGGATCGATCCGTCGCGATTGATGCGATGCACTTTTCCATTGGGACGCTCGATATTCTGCGCATCTGTACCGTTGCCGCGTTCGCCGATGGAGAAATAGAGCAGGCCGGCTTTATCAAACACGATCCGGCACCCGAAATGCACCCCGCCGTTGCGGTAGTGATCGGGTTTGGCTTCAAAAAGCACTTGTTGATCGACCCATTCGTTGGCTTTGATTTTGCCGCGCACGATGCGGGTCATCGCCGGGCCTTTGGGTGTGTCGCCTTGCACATGGGAATAGCTGAGATAAACCCAGCCTGATTTTTTGTAATCGGGATCGATCGCGACATCGAGCAACCCTCCTTGCCCGCCGCTGTTGACGGTTGGCGTACCGCGAACTGGATCGGGCAGCAGCTTTCCATTCGCCCACAGACGCAGCCCGCCGGTTTTTTCAGTGATCAACGCATGATCCGCATCAATAAACGCGATCGACCACGGAGCTTTGGCTTCGGTGGTGATAACATCCACTTTCAGCGTGTAGTCCTGCGTTTTGATCTCCGCAGGGATTTTTTGCGCAATCGCTGCGGGAGCAAAAAACGTCAGCAACCCTAATCCAAGCCAATTCAATCGCATCCGATTCATTCGATCTCCCGTAAAGTGTCACTCTCCACGCCATGCATCATCCGTACGTCTAGTTCCTACCATCGAAACAGCGTTTATGTTGGCGTGAAAATGCGATTGGAGCAGAATTGTTGCTGACGCTCAAGCAGTCCACGACCCCACCCACGCAAGCGTGCGCACCATCTGTACAAACCTATGCCACCCACCGCTCCCCCCGCGTAGCCACCGGGCTTGCCCGGCGTAACCTCGCCCAACTTAACCCCACGCATCACGGTATATTTAGATGAAAACACTCGCTTCGTTGCGTTTACAGCTGCGTGTCGCAGCTCTGGTCGGTGATCTGGCGACCGACAGCGACGCCAAACGATTAGGTGAATCAGGTGTACCGGTTCGCCAGATCGTCACCGGCACGGTTTGCCATCTCGAAACCGCGATGGTCGAAACGGCCCTAGATGGCTGGACGCTGGACCAGCCGGATGGTGAATTGGAATGTCCGCCCGTAATCAGTCGTAGGCTTCTGGCGCTTCGCCCTTGGGCCTGGTCTTCCACCGGCGATGCACCCAGAGATATTGCCCGGGCTCAGCCGACACAAAATCCTCGATCGCTTTGGTATACCGCTGGGTGATGTAATTGAGCGGTTGGTCTTGATTCTTCCAGTCGTCGGGATAAATGATGTCTTGCGCCCCGACTTCAAACTCAAATTTCGTCCCGATCCGCCGTGCGTACCCGATGATGACCGGCACGTTGAAGTTCATCGCAAGCAAACCGATAGACTTATAAGTGCTGGCTTTTCTTCCGAAGAAATCGACAAACAAACCCTTCGGCCCTGCATTCTGATCCGCGATAAAACCGACGGCGCCGTGATTTTCAAGCGTCTGCGTGATGTCCGCAGTCGCGCCTTTTTTATCAACGATTCGCTGGCCTTTCTTCTCCCGCACGCCCAGCAGCCATTGATTGACATACGGATTATCCAGCGGGCGCGCCACCGAAACCGTCGGAAAGCCCAACGACGCTAACACATAACCCAATATCTCCCAATTCCCGTAATGCGCTGTGACCATCATCAAGCCTTTGTGACGATCCATCAGCAATTCGAGCGTTTTTCTAAAATCGCCAAGCCGAACATGCCGCGTGAAGGTGTCGATGCGGATGAGGCGGGTTGTGAAAAGCACTTCGACGAAAAGCATGATCGTCTGCCGCATCGATTCGCGCGCCAGGCGCTGCACTCGCCGAGTCGAATACTGCGGGAAGGATCGGCTGATATTGTGGATCGCCCGCTTTCGATGGCGTGCATCAACCCAATACATCAAATCCCCCAGGCGCTGCGCCAGACGCAGATTCCACTGCACCGGCCAGCAGTGCATCATCATGTGAACCACGCGCAACGCGAGGTATTGCATCCAGTCAATTCGATCATTACGCGGTTTGGCCATGAACTGTTGGCAGATTGTACGCAACATCGCTTGGATGTCAGTAGGGATCGCGGTTAAGATGTTCTCAACTTTGACTGGGGTCAGAATTATGAATGTGACTGACGAATGGTATTACGTGCGTAACGGGCATCCCGAAGGGCCGGTGACGCTTGCACGATTGCAGATCGAAGCCCGCGAAGGCCGGCTGAAGCAAACCGACCTCGTGTGGCGCGAACCGATGCCGCAATGGGTCGCTGCGGGTGGATCGTCGGAGATCTTCGCGTCGCAATCTAGGACCGGGAATCCGCCTGCGCTTCGATTACAAAACGCATCCCCAAATCCCGCCTACCAACCGCAACCGATCGGATATGCGTCGCGACAGACACAGGCGCAGGCATCAGATATCGGGCAAGATGCAGGCATTCGATTGCTGCTGCCCGTCGGACGAAGCGGCTGGGCGATCGCTGCGGGGTATTGCGGGTTGCTGGCGATCATCCCGATCATAGGCCAACTTGCGATTATCTTCGGCATCCTGGCGATCATGGAGATGCGCAAAAACCCCAACAAGCATGGCATGGGTCGGGCACTGACCGGGCTGATTTTGGGGGGCTTATTCACAGCGGCCCACCTGTCCGCGGCGGCAAGTTTCTTCATCTACTGACGCAAGTAAAATCATACAGAAGGCACGAGCGTGCCGGCCATCGCGGCACCGCGGTCGATCAGCGTGCGTTTGAGTTTATCGCCGGGCACATCGGGCAGTTCGATACCCTCTGCCAGCGCCCATGCCGCCGCCAGACCAGCGCCTTGTCCTGTCGCCATCGCGGTACCGGTGACCCGGTAGGACGCGTGCGCTTCATGGCTGCCTGAAATACAACGCCCTGCGGTCAGTATCCCAGTTCGACCTTGCGGGATAAGACACCGGTACGGGATTTCATAAGGCCGCATCGGCGGGCCGTGATCGGGGACGATTGATCCGCCAATCCGCGCAGAATCAGCAACATCACCACTCACCAGTTTTTTAGGCGATGGGTCATGAATATCCACTACGAATCCGCATGCCGCGATCGCATCGTCAAACTGCCTGCCGGATTTTAGGTCGTCGTAATCAAGATGGTAATGCCCTCGAATGCGCCGCGCTTCGCGCACGCCGATCTGTGCCGCGGAGTGTGTGATCCGGATCGATTCCAACCCCGGCACATGCTTCAGCACTTCAACCATCTGCGCCGCCTGCCTGCGACATTCAATCGTTCCGCGCGTGAGATCCGCCGGATCAAGCGTATTCATGCGATAAACGTGGGTTGCCTGAATCGCGCCATCCCCGCGATGCGGCGTGTTGATGATCCACGGGGCATAACCTACTCTTCCAAACGGCAATTCAACATCCAGCCCTTGCCCGGTCATCGCCTTTTGCATTGCATCATAAAGCAAACGGGCGTTGTCGTGCTCGAACGATCCGAGACCAGTGACTTCAAACATCAGCGTCATCGGTTGAAGCAATCCGTCTGATGCCCGCCCCAGTTCATACGCGCAACCCGCCCGCGCCGCCACATCGCCGTCGCCGGTGGCATCGATGATCGTTCGTGCGGTGATCGCTTCACGACCGGCTTTGGATTCGACGACCACGCCGCGCACGCGATCATTTTCGACAATCGTATCGGCGATCAGTGTGTAATAGAGCAGATCGACTTTTGCGTCCGCCATCATCGTTTCGAGCGTGCGGCGCATCACTTCGACATCAAACGTATGTGTTTTCATCCACGGCCGCAGTGAACCGGCTGCCTGCAGACGTCGGACAAGATCATCCACCACGCCGCCGCGACCCATGCACTCAAAGAATGGGTTAAGCAGTCCCGCGGTCCAGACGCCGCCGAGCATTCCGTAGCGCTCGACAAGTAGTACCTTAGCCCCCTCGTGAGCCGCCGCCAGCGCCGCGCCGACTCCCGCCGGGCCGCCGCCACATACCAGCACATCGACATCATGCCGAATACCGATTCGCCGCGGGGCTTCAACGACGTGATCGTTTTGAATCTGCATCGGATGAACTGGATCATGATGCTGGACAACGCCGTTTGCCTGTGGGTCTGCCATGGACGGGCATTATTTCACATCATCACATCGGCAACAACCATCGGTGCGGTTCTGTCTCAATGGCGTTGCAATCGCTGCTCCGGTAGTCTTGTCCACATGATTGTTCGGCTGGTACTCGCAAATCTGGCGACTCGTAAAACCCGCGCCGCGTTAACCATTGCGGCGATCGCGCTATCGGTCGCGTTGGTCGTTGCGATGACCAGCGGATTCAAAGCCGTCGAAACGGCTGCTGGATCGTTCATCGACCGCTTTATGGGCGCGGTCGACGCCGAAATCACCCGCGTCAACGACCCCGGCAAAGGCATCGATCAGTCGATTGTCGATGCCTTACGCGCTGATCCCGACGTAAAGATCGCGATCCCCCGCCTCAACACCGACGCACCGTTGCCGCATCTGGTTGGCGGTAATCCACTGACCAGTCGGGCGTCGTTGGTGGGCGTCGAGCGCGGTAGCGACCCGCTGCTCGATTGGTTGAAGATCAACGATGGCCGGTGGTTCGAACCCGCCGAACGTGGGGCGATGATCGACCAAGGTTTACTTGAAAAATCCGGGCTCAAAGTCGGCGACACGATCAAAATGACCGGCCAGCACGGCACGCTCGAACTGCCCATAACCGGCATCGTCCATAAGCCAGGGATCTTTGCCGGAATGATGCAAACGGTCTACGTGCCATTGGAAGCGGCGCAGAAGTTTGTATTTGGTGATGACCATCCTCGCCGCGTGAGCCAGATCCGCATTCAGTTCAAACCGGACACCAATGCCGACGCCTTTGCCGCGCGCTGGACAAGCAAATTGGCCGAGATTGATCCCCTGCTGAAATACAAATCCACCCGCACCAGCCGCGCGGAAATTGACAGCAATTTCCGCAGCCTACGACTGCTCAGCGTACTCGGCGGCGCGGTCGCGATGCTCTCTGCCACGTTCATCATATTTTCCACGCTGTCGATGGGCGTTACCGAGCGCCAGCGCACACTCGCGATGCTGCGCGCGATCGGGATGACCCGCCTGCAAACTGCACGATACGTATTGTCCGAAGGCATCGTCATCGGCATCCTCGGCGTGATCGTCGGCGTGCCGCTGGGGTTCGGTCTGTCGGCGATTCTGGTCTACATGCTGCGTTCCTGGTTCGATCTCTCGCCATCGCTTGACCTACTCGGCGTTGCGATCGGCGGCGGCGGCGCGATTCTGGCATCGGCCATCGCGGGATTGTTCCCCGCGTGGCAGGCGACACGGGTCGATCCGCTCGAAGCGATGGCCCCGCTTGCCAAACCAAACGAAGACCGCTTCCCCTTTCGCGTCACCGGCATCGCGATTCTGTTGCTGTGTCTCGATCCATTGATCCTGTTCCTCCCGTTCACGCATCCGCTTGAGCGCGAGATCCGCTTCTATGGGCATTTCTCGATCGGCCTGCCGTGCCTGATGCTCGGCTTCTTTTTGCTCGCCCCGGCGATCGTCTGGTGCGTGTCGCTGACGATCGGACGCCTGCTGAGTGCGATTTTTCTCGTCCCCTTCGCGGTCGTCCGCCAGCAACTCTCCGGCGGAATCTGGCGGAGCGCCGGCACTTGTGCCGCGCTCATGGTCGGGTTGGCGGTGCTAATCGTCATGCAGACGCAGGGCAACTCATCGCTTAACAGTTGGAAGCTCCCCACCCGCTTCCCCGATGTCTTTGTCTTCACGAGAAGCGTTTCGGGGTTATCGCCCGAAGCGCAGGAAAAGATTCGCTCCTCGTCATTCCTCCTCCGAGATGATGTCATGCCGATCGGTGCCTTTGCGCCCGAAGTCGGGCCAGGCATCCTCGGTTTGATCGGTACGCGTTTGCCCGGCGCGACGATGTTCGTGGCAATCGATCCCGACCGCGCCTTCCGGTTAATGGAACTTGATTTCCGCGAAGGCAACGCCGCTGAAGCGACCCGGCAGTTAAAACTCGGCCGGCACGTCGTCGTGACCGAAGAATTTAAAAAGCTCCGCAATCTCAGCGTCGGCGACACGTTGCCACTTAAGAGCCGCACGCTGGGCATCGTCAATTACACGATCGCCGGGGTCGTCTGGTCGCCGGGCATTGATGTAATGGTCAACTCGTTCGATCTGTCGCAGCAGTTCGAGCAGCAAAGCGCCGCCTGCGTCTTTGGTTCGCTCGACGATGCCAAGCGAGACTTCGGCGTCGAAAACGTTTTCCTGATGTGCGCCAATTTCCGCAAAATGGGCGTGCCCAAAGAGGTGCTGATCGACCAGCTCCGCGTCGAATTGGCCGACGCATCGGTCGGCGTTGCCGACGTGCGGGCGCTGAAAGACATGATCCAGAAGGGTCTGCGAAAATTGCTCAGCGTCGCCAGCACTGTCGCGTGGGGCGCGCTGTTGGTGGCGGGGCTTGGCGTCAGCAACACGATCGTCGCATCCATCCGATCCCGCACCTGGCAGTTCGGCGTGCTGCGCTCGATCGGCATGACCCGCAGCACGCTGATGCGTATCGTGCTGTGTGAAGCCATACTGCTCGGCGCGATCGGCGCGGTGATGGGCGTGGCGTGTGGGCTTTGGATGACCGTCAACGCCAGACAACTGATGACGATCGCGATCGGGCATCATCCCGACATCGCCGTGCCGTGGGATATCGTTCTGCTGGGTGTTGGTGTGGTGATCGGCGTGAGCTTGGCAGCATCGATCATCCCCGCGATCCGCGTATCGCGCACCGAACCGCTATCCCTCCTGCAAGCCGGTCGCTCGGCGGCGTGAAGCCAAACCCCTCTCGTGCCCATCCTTCAACGGGAGGAGGAAGCAGACTCAGCGTCGCCGCGCTTATAGGCACGCGGGATGATGATTATCAACCTTTCGAGCTGTTCGGTCGGCGTGTTCTTGATCAAAAACGTTCCGCCGATCGAGGTGCTGTCACGCGCTTCCACAGATGGCGACACGATCAGCACATTGGACAAATCAAGATCGAGATTCAGGCTCGCGTCGTAACGAACCTCTTCGCTCTTATAAGCGATCTCCTTTTCCAGCTTGCCAGGAATCAGCGAGAATTGCAGTTTTTTGCTCAACCCCCGCACGGAAGGCGTCAGCACCAGCCGGATGTTGTTTTGCTTGCGGGGCGTAGGCTCGAACGAGAAATAAAACAGATTCTCGCACCGGTCATACGTTCGTCCGATCAACTGATTCGAGCGGTTGAAATAGAAAATCGTCTGCCCCGATAGATCGGTCGCGATCGGAATCTCGATATACTTCCCGGCAATGCCCGCCAGTCGTGTACGCTTACCCTTGCGGTCTTCGATCAGGTCTTCGATCACGGAAAGCTCCCGGATCGGCAGCGATCCGACCCGCACGCCGTTCTTTAACATGATCGTGTAGATTGATAAATCGATGAGGCTTTCGTTGATGCGCTTCCAGAAAACTTCATCGCTGCTGACGGTGTTCCGAGGCAAAAGCAGTTCCCAGATTTCGACCGAATAGACCAGCTTCAAATCCTTGGGCGCATCCTGAGGCGAATCGGGCAATTCCTGCTTCACCTCAGGCGGCGGCGGTTCGGCAGACGGAATATACGGAACAAAAACCGGCTGCGGCGCGGCGGCCTGCTGCGTGACAGGCGCTTTGGTCGGCGGCTGCGCACAGCCCACCAACATCAGCAAGCTGACGATGATAGCGAAAATGGGGACGCGCTTTATCATTCAAAAACTCGCGATCAGATCGATCATCCGGTCGATTCCGTTATTCCAAAGCGGCTGCGTAATGTTGATCGGCGGGGCAAGGCGAACCACCTTCTTACTGGTCAGATTCGCCACCAAACCCGCCGACAGCGCCTTGGCCATGAAATCTACAGGCTCGTCCTTCAACTCGATTCCGATGAACAGCCCTTTGCCACGAACCTCCAGCACTTTGTCTGCGATCTTAGCCGACGATCGCAAACGCGACATTGCATCATCGCCAAGCTTGGCGGCGTGGGCAACAAGATTCTCTTTTTCGATCACATCAAAGATCGTTTTACTGACCGCCATGCAAATCGGATTACCGCCCAGCGTGCAGCCGTGCTTGCCGGGCGTCAGCAATGCCGCGAGTGACGGCTTGGCGAACATCACCCCGACTGGCAACCCCCCGCCGACGGCTTTTCCTAGCGTCATGATGTCGGGCGTCACATCGTCATACTGGTGCGCGAACCATTTTCCGGTTCTGCCACAGCCGGTCCAGACTTCATCGAAAATCAGTGCCAATCCCTTGCGATCGCACAACTCGCGGATTTTCTGCACATGTCCTGCGGAGAAGATGTTGATCCCGCCTTCGCCTTGGATCGGCTCCATGATGATGCAGCAGGTCTCGTCATCAATCGCAGCCGCGATCGCATCAAGATCAAACGCATCGACATTTTTGAAACCGGGCACGGGCGGGCCAAAACCTTCCTTCACCGCCGGGTTGCCCGTGGCGGCGATCATCGCCAACGACCGGCCATGGAAGCTCTTAACCAGCGAGACGGTCTTCCACCGTTTTCCGCCATCCTTCAAGCCATTCAGGCGCGCGAGTTTGATCGCCGCTTCGTTGGCTTCCAGTCCGCTGTGACAGAAAAAAGCCCTGCCGTCGAAGGCATGCTTCTTCAATCGCTCGGCGAACTCAATTTGCGGGACGGTGTGTAATGCATTCCCGACGTGCCAAAGCGTTTGCGCCTGCTGGGTCGCGGCATCGATCAACGCCGGGTGACAATGCCCCAACACGCACCCGCCGAACCCCGCGAACAGGTCGAGATACTCGCGGCCTTCGCTGTCCCAAAGACTGCACCCCTGCCCACGCATCATCACGACGAGCGATCGGCCATAATTTTGCATCAACGCCCCTGCGGCGCGATCGAGATACTGCTGCGTGTCAGACATTCTTACTCCATTGGTTCAGCCCAACAGCGTAACAAATCCAGAGCAGAAGTTCATCTTTGATTCGGTGATAAGATTTAGTGGGAAGCGAAGATTCACCACGACGATACGATTCACCACGAAGTCGCGAAGTACGCGAAGGAACACGAACAAATCCCCACCCCGTAGCACGGACGTCTCGTCCGTGGTGATTGTGATGGCACTATGTAGGGTGCAATTCAGCTGTACGCTTCACAACGGGCTTGTAAATAGACCAACTTCACGATCCTTCGCGCTCTTCGTTTCTTCGTGTGAATTCTTTGTGACCAAACAGAAAAACTGAACGCCCTACCCCATCGGTTCGAGCTGGGCATATTCGAGGATCAGGGTCTTTCGACCTGCCTTTTGGAACTCGACGATCGCCCGCGTGTGGCGACCCATGTTTTGAATATCCGCAATTTTGCCCAGTCCAAACGTCGCGTGCCGCACCAACTGGCCACGGCGGTATTGCGTGCCATCGACGGGATCGATGTCGTCCATATCAAACGCCATGCCCGTGCGATCAATCGTGGCGATGTACTCAGACGGCATCTCAGACAAAAACGGCGACGCAACCGTACGCTCGCGGCGACCCATTAACGTGCGGGCGAAGGCGCGCGTGAACAATATCTTTTGCTGTGCACGCGTGATCCCGACGAAGCATAGCCGGCGTTCTTCTTCGAGCTGGTTCGGATCATTCCGAGCGCGGGAGTGCGGGAGTAAGCCTTCTTCCATGCCGATCATCGCGACGACGGGAAACTCTAACCCCTTGGCGGCGTGGAGGGTCATTAGGGTGATCGCCCCGCCGCCGTCGCGAACCTTGTCCACATCGCTCATCAGGCTGATTTGGGCGAGATAATCTTCCAATCGGCCTCCGGGATGCTCGCGATCGTACTCGGCTGCGGAGTTGATCAACTCCTTCACGTTCGCTAATTCAGGCTTATCGGGATCGGTGCTTTTTTCGAGCGATGTTTTCAAGCCAGAGCGATCGACGATCTCTTGCATCAACGACTGTAAGGTGATCGGCGCAGCGTCGGTGGTGAATTGAAACGGGTCATCTGCAGCATCCGACGCGGGGGGCGGTTGATTGGCTTTGGCGGCGAGCGAATCCATCACCTGATAAAACGCCTGCGTGCTTCGTACCGCACGGGTGGATAATCCATCGACCTCATGCGCCCGGGCGAGCGTGTCCCACAGCGTCAACCCATTGGCGATGCCCCAGACCTGCATCTTGCGGATGCTTTCATCGCCGATGCCGCGCGTGGGGGTGTTGATAATGCGTTCGAGGCTGACCTCATCGTTAGGATTGGCTAGCACACGCAGATAGCTGAGGACGTCTTTGATTTCTTTGCGGTTATAGAACTCAACCCCGCGCGCGATCTGGTACGGGATGCGCCCGGCCATCAGTTTTTCTTCGATCACGCGGGAGAGGGAGTTCATTCGGTAAAAGATCGCCATCTCGTTCCAGGGTCGGCCGTTCTTCTCGTGTTCGTCTTTGAATTCCGACACGACCGCGTTGGCTTCGTCTTCTTCGGTCTGACAGATGATGTACTGGGCTTTGTCGCCTTCGACATTCTCGGTCCAAAGCCCCTTTTCCTTACGGCGGGTGTTGCGGGCGATCAGATCAGACGCCAACGCGAGAATGGTTTTGGTCGAACGATAGTTTTGCTCCAGGCGCACGACGGCAGCGTCTTTGTAGTCTTTTTCAAAATCGAGGATGTTCTGGATATCCGCGCCGCGCCAGGCGTAGATCGATTGATCAGGATCGCCAACGACGCAGATATTGCGATGCGACATCGCCAACGCGTGGGCAAGGACGTATTGGGCGTGATTGGTGTCCTGATATTCGTCGATCAGGATGTACTGAAAACGCTCCTGCAACTCCGCCAACACGTCTGGATGATCGCGCAGCCCGTGGACGGCTTTCATCAGCAGGTCGTCGAAATCGAGCGCGTTGTTTTTGGTCAGCATCGATTGATATTTGCCGTAGATGCGGGCGATGTTCTTTTCATAAAAGGCCGTTGCGTTAGACGCGTATGATTCGGGCGTGATGAGTTGATTTTTGAGATTGCTGATCGTGCCATGCACCTGCGATGGGCTGAAATTGGTGGTGCTGATTTCGAGCACTTTCAGCGCGTCTTTGATGACTTTGTTTTGGTCTGATGAATCATAGATCGTGAATGCCGCGGGTACGCCGAGACGCTCGTTGTAATGCCGCAGGATGCGCAGGCAAAGTGAGTGGAAAGTGCAGATCATCGGATACCACTGATCCAGCCTGCCGATATCGCGAAAATCCCGCCCCATCAGTTTGCCGACGCGGTCTTTCATCTCCCCGGCCGCTTTGTTGGTGAAGGTGATCGCGAGGATCGACGACTGCGGGATGCCGCAAGCGATCAGATGCGCGACGCGTCGCGTCAGCACCCGCGTTTTGCCAGATCCCGCCCCGGCGATAATCAACAGCGGGCCGTCGACGTGCATCGTCGCTTGCTGCTGGGGTTCGGTCAGGTCTTTAAGAAGTTCGTCTTTGGAGAGCACAGGTTTAGTGTAAGCCAAGATCAACCCCAGACGAAACGCGCCTGCGATTTATCTGGCAAACCATTCACTCTGACATCGCATCGGGCGGGCAGTAGATCTGCAGCTCGGACAAAAACTCATGCAACGCCGCGCCGGTGTTGTGATTGGGATCATCGCCTTGATGGATGATCGTCAAATGATCGCGCAACGCATGCTGCGCCAAGTGCTGCAACTGCGGCATGTACCTGCTCTTGTTCAGGTGCGCGTGATAGGTGGCGCGGAAATAGTCGTAGCCGTCGGGATGATCTTCAAACCAGCGGGACAATTCCGCAGGTGGGCCAAGATGACACAGCACCTCATCCACTTCGCACCACTCTTGCAGGTCGAGCGTTAGGCCATGCGCTTCGACCCAGATTCGCACGCCATCATCCACTTCCGTCACATCGAACATGTTTTTAACTTTGATCATCTGCTTCTCCTACTCATAGTACGAGAGAAGCAGCATTGTGAATCGCGGCACGAAGTTATAAAGATTTGCTTATTTTATCACGCGGCAGAACCTAACCATTCTAAGTGTGTAAAATTGCGTTGCCCGCAGAGACTCAGAGGCTTCACGCGTCAGACATGGCTTGTTTCCGTCTTATTTACTGAAACCCACGACACTAACCACGAAAGCTGCCTTGTTGCTTAGCGATCACTTTTATGTCACAGCTGCGGGGTCGCCCATCCAACATTTGAAAAATTTGTTTTCGGTGGACTTTGCCAATTGTGAATCGTACATCAGTTTTGTCGAATCAAAGACGCATCCGAAAGAACGGGGCCTGTAGTCAGGCGGTCAATCGGATCGATTCGATAGACGCTCCCTTCCCACTTTTCTGGCTACACCCGCCGACCTAAAACGTCGGCGGGTGTTTTTTTACGACGCCGTATCTGAAACCAGCGGAAACAATTCGCCTTGAAGTTTGTCCCCGGGGGTCAGGTGCATCGGTTCGGTCACGACGTGATCCATCGCGTCGAAGCGTGTACCGTCGGGCATGTAGATAATCGCAAAGGCTTCGCGCATCGCGGTGGTTTTATTCGGCCCGGCGTAGTGGAAAGTCAGCCCGTTGTGAAACGTCGCACTACCGGCGCGCAGCGGTCGGATTTGCGGCTTTACCGGTTTGATATGCGGGGCGTAATCGAAAATGTCCTGCGGATTGCCGAGATCAATCTTCGGAAAGTTGCCCAGCGTATGCGTACCGGCGACGAAACTCAGACAGCCATTTTCGGGCGTGGCATCTTGCAGCGCGATCCAGATTGTCGTCTGACGCCACCGATCCTGATGCGGCCAATACGGCGAATCCTGATGCCACGGCGTTTTGTTGTTTCCGCGATCAGGCTCTTTGAACAGCGCCTGATCATGCCACACCCGCATCACATGACCTTCCAAACGGGCGGCAATATTTCCGAGGCGTTTTGAAGTGACGAATTTCGCCACCGCTTCATGCCGTCGCCAAAGATTCACCTTTTGAAGGAATATCTGCTCGTACGGGGAGAGGATATCCGTCGAGGGCTTACGTTCAGATTTCTCCGCCTCGACAGCTTGCGTCACCGCGTTGCGGATTTCCTGTAATTCATCGCCCGTGAAAACGGAATCAAATTGGATGAAACCATTGCGGCGATATTCATCTACCTGTGCCTGCGTAATGTTGTCCGCAGAAAAAACTTTCGTGCGCGGGTCGGTTTCAAGCATGTTGTGCAGCCTACGTAGAATACGATTGATTCGACTAATCAAACATTATAGCGATCGCCTTGTACCGTTGCCACAATCACGCTGCGGGCATGATTGGGATTATGTGGGAAGTGCAATTTGTACAAAAATGCGATTTTTGTTGACGTTTTGCCGAGTACTATGCTAAATTATCGGAAGTACATTTCGCTTCGGAATCATTTCATGAAGCGTCGGTTTGGTAGAAGTATAAGCGTTGCAGCACATCGTCAACGCCTGATTTAGCACCTGTGTCGGTATTGAATGAATTGACATGTGACCGCTCTTTGCGATGGTCTGGCTATGCGCGTGTTATCACCGGCCAAGATCAATCTGCATTTGCGTGTCGGACCGAAACAAACGGACGGGTTCCATCCTTTGGTTTCATGGATGGTAACTGTCGGGCTCTTTGACATATTGGATTTCACGCTGGACACGGCGGGTCGAGTGGATTTGAGCTGCTCCGACCCGATGTTGGCGGTGGACGACCGTAACCTGATCGTTCGTGCTGCCCGGATTTTGCAGGCCGAAATGACGAAAACCTCGGGAGGGGAGACGTCGCGTAAGCCGATCCCTCCGGGTCAACGTGGTGTACGCATCGTGCTGCGCAAGATCATCCCCATGGGGGGAGGTCTTGGAGGCGGCAGCTCTGATGCCGCAACCACGTTGATCGCATTGAACGACCTTTGGTCGCTGGGGCTTTCACACCAACGTCTGTCAGAAATCGCAGCCGGATTGGGTAGCGATGTGCCCTTCTTTTTGAACGGGCCCAGCGGCATCTGCACAGGACGTGGCGAGATCGTTGAGAAAATCGATCCGCCTCGCGTTCGATGGGTTGTGCTTTTGCTGCCGGAAATATCGATGCCTACTCCGATTGTGTACCGGCAGTTCGATCAGATGCCCATGATTCGTGGCTGGAACGACGCGGTGGATTGGGCGCAGTGGCGAAACCTCTTGGCGGAGGACCTGCTGCGCAAGCTTCAAAACGATCTGGAGCCCCCCGCTTTTTCGATCAGTCCGATTCTGTTGCAATTGAAAGAGTCTGCCGAAATGCTCGTCGCACGACCCGTCCGAATGTCCGGCAGCGGTTCAACGCTTTTCACGCTCTACGATATATCTGAGTGTGCCAAGCGTGCTGCGGATGAAATCCAACGTAAACTTGCCATTCGTGCGATCTGCGTACCCTTGGCGACAACCGAAGAAGGAAGCGGCTGACTTCACATCAATCCGGCCGCGGTATCAGGGATGGCCTTGTCTGATCTGAATAACTTTCAGATCCACAAGGCTTACATGTCGGGTTTCGTGTCGTGGGGGGAATCACATCTCACGCGGAATCAGACAATGGAGTGTCTTATGCGACTGTCCGAAATCAAAGTCCACCTCTGCCCGCCTGGCGCGGGACGCCTCAAAGCGTTTTGCTCTCTTACCCTCGATGACGCCTTTGTCGTCCGCGATGTTAAAATCATCGACGGCGATTCCGGCTTATTCATCGCGATGCCGTCGCGAAAGCTAAGCGATCATTGCACCAAATGCCGCGAGAAAAATCATCTCCGCGCCCACTTCTGCAATCATTGCGGCACGCGATTGAACGAGAACAGGCACCTGCGGTATCGGCTAGGCCCGGATCGGCTGAAATTGCACGCTGACATCGCCCACCCGATCAACGCGCACACCCGCGCGACGATTGAACGGCAGGTGTTCGAAGCGTTCGATCATGAAGTTGAACTGAGTCACCAGCCCGGCTACGTCCCCACTCCGATGGACACCGACGTACCGGAATTGGCGATGATGTACAAAACCGGCGCTGCGTAATCGCTGCGGCCACGATGCAAAATAAGCCAACCCACGCGCCATGCATCAGCGGCGCGGCGAGATCACGCGTCTCTATCAAAACGCAAGGCACACCTATTCAGGTGCGCCTTGCGTTGCTTTAGACTTATGGATGCGACACATGTCACAGCACATTTTCGATCAGCTTCTCAACTTGTGCAATCTGCTGCTTCGATGCGTTTTTGCTCGTCAGCACGTGGACAACAAGGTCTTTGGAAGAACCTTGGAATAGCCGCTTGGTGATATCATTTAGCAGCGCATCTTTCGCTGCGTTATTATCGAGCACCGCCTGATACTTAAACGGCCTAGTCTGGCTGACCAACGCGAGTTGGCCTTTGTCATGCATGAGTTGCATCATGGATGCGACAGTGGTGTGGGCGACTGGTCTGGATTTAATCATCAGTTGGTGCACCTCGCGCACGCTGCTGACTCCCTGTTGCCAGAGAACTTGTAAAATTTCGATTTCGCCTGGGGTCGGTGTGTTTGATTTAGGACGTGCCATAATCCAAGTATACGCCGTAATGAAACAAATCGTTCAAAAAAATGGGGCAGTGAAGTGATTTTCATGTTGAAGCGAACAAATTGTTTTCTGAAATGGGACGCATTGTATACGTTTGTGGACGGAAACGACTTATGCTGCTTCGTTTATCCATCATCTATTGCTTTTTGAATATTTAGCGCAAAAAGCTTTGCATTTTATTTTGAGATGGTATGCTATCCCACGTCGCGGGTATCCCCGGCGAAGTCCCCCCCTCTTCGCCACCCCGCGACACTTTTTTAATCCTCAATATCTACAAAAGTGGTCTTTTGCCCGTTTTCGTCACCCGTTGCGAAAAACCATCTGGCTTTACGAAACACCAATCTCTTGGCATCCTACTTACCCTGCGCCCTTGCGTGAGGGTGAGCATCGCATTCTCGCTTCCGTTTCATTCAAACCTTAATGAAGTTGTCGTCGCCCATGAATAAATTCTGTCTCTCCATCGTGCTGGCCGGATTGTCTGTGACCGCTGGCTGCGCAACACAAAAAATCGCCGAGCCACCCTTCCCCGACGCAACCCCGCAGCGGGTAGTCGATGTGACCGATCGCGTCTTCCCCGCCGTCGTCCGTCTGGATGTCGCGCAGGAAGTTTACAACGAAGGCAAACGCACGCTTCAACGCGGGATCGGATCAGGCGTCATCATCGACGACCAAGGCCACGTCCTTACCAACTTCCACGTCGCAGGTCGTGCCGCTGAGATCTACATCACGCTCTGGAATAAGGAACGCGTCCCGGCCAAACTCGTTGGCGACGACCATTGGACTGACCTGGCGGTCGTACAAATCGACATGGCGGAGATCAAAAAACGAAACATCAGTTTTTCCCATGCAGAACTCGGTAATTCCAGCGGCTTGAAAGTCGGTCAAGACGTGATCGCAATCGGCACACCTTTCGGCCTCGCACGAACCATGACACTCGGCATCGTGTCCAACATCGACCGCACCTTCTACCCACGCGAACAACGCATCGATGAATATGAAACCGGTGAATTCAGTAACTGGATTCAGATGGATACCCCCATCGCCCCGGGTAACTCCGGCGGGCCGCTGGTCGATCTGGATGGCAAGATTGTTGGCATCAACACCCGCGGGTTTGAAGGCCAGGCGCTGAACTTCGCGATCCCAATCGACACCGCCCGCGCCGTTGCGAATGAGATTCTCGCGACCGCCAAGCCCGACCAGAAAGGCCGCGTCACCCGCGCCGATATCGGGATTGATCTTAAGCCGCTGCAGGATTTGGAAACATATTACGATATCGACATCAACAAAGGCGTGTTGGTCAACAACGTTGATCGCGGCGGGCCGGCTGCCGTCGCGGGCATCAAGCCGCAGGACATCATCCTCAACATCGACGGCCAGCCGATCAACGTCCGCTTCCCCGAAGAAATCTCCCCTGCCCGCCAACGTATCTCGCGCTTGCCGCTGGATAAAGAAGTGAAAATCGACGTGTTGCGTGCCGGCAAGCCCCAGACCTTTACGGTAAAAACCGTCAAGCTCGAATCCGCCGTCGGCGAAGAACGCGAAGCCAAAGCCTGGGGCCTATCCGTTCGCGATGTCACCCGCGCATACGCCAATGGCGCTCAATTGGATGATGATAAAGGGGTGGTCGTCACCAGCCTGACCCGCGGCTTCCCGGCAGACAAAGCCGAACTGCAACGCGGCGACGTCATCCGAACCGTCAACGGCAAACCAGTGGCCGACCTCGAAGGTTTCTTCAAACTATTCGACGCCAGTACCCAAGCCAAAGACGCCCAAGTCCTCCTCCAGATCTCCCGCGGGCGAGGCCAACGCGATGCACTGTTAAAGGTGAGCTATTGATTAAAAGATCGTGCATGATTCCGCGCCGGTCATCTTGTAGGGCACGCTATTGCGTGCCACAATTCGCGGCACGCAATAGCGTGCCCTACACACTTGGTCCTCCTCGCGGTGGAGCATGTGGGCAAGGACGAGAGTTCGACTCGCAACTCATAACATACTGCGGCAGCGGCAAGGGGATATAGAAAATCCGCTTTGCGCATAACTTTTTCTTGATCCACTACGACCGTCATTCGATCAACTAGCGAGCAGTTTTTCCACTTCGCGCAATCTTCGGGGGTTGCGGCGTTCGACTTGTCGTGATTCGAGAAATAGGTTGATCACCGAAATTGCCTCAGCGGCTTCCTGTTCTTCTATTCGGATCATGCCATTCTCTACAAGCCACGCGGATACAGCACACCACGCCCATAGCGGCCGACCTTCATCGAGATGGCAAAGTGGTGCGGGAAAATGACCGGGGCCGCGGTCGCCGGAAATATACTGCCCGACGAGTTGGCGATTCGTGCGCTATTCGTGTGATTCGTGGCTAATCCGCCTTTGATGCAACCCATTCGCCTGTAAAGACTTCCGTCGCCGGGCCGGTCATGTAGACGTGGTTGTCGTCGGCGAGCCATTCAAGAAACAGGTCGCCGCCGGGCAGGTGGGCGAGCAGGCGGCGGTCGGTCTTGCCGGTTAAGACGCCGGCCACAGTCACCGCGCAGGCACCGGTTCCGCAGGCAAGGGTGATGCCGCTGCCGCGCTCCCACGTGCGCATGATGACTTCCTCACGCGACACCACCTGCACAAAATGCACATTGATCCGCTTGGGAAACGCAGCGTAGTTTTCCAGCTTTGGCCCCCACTTTTCCAACTCAACGGCATTCACATCATCGACATAAATCGTCGCGTGCGGGTTGCCCATGCTGACGAACGTGGCCTCGACCACTTTGCCGTCGATCTCCATCGCCAATGCATAGACGTGATCCGCCTGTTTTTTGAATAGCGCGTTTCTGCCGACCGCCCCCTGCTTGACGGGAATCTGCTCGAGTTCGAGCATCGGCTCGCCCATATCGACCGTCACGTCTTGAACAACATCGTCCTCAACATCCAGCGACAGCCTCAACACGCCGCGGCCGGTCTCGATGGTCATCGGGTTGTTTTTCGTTAAGTCGTGATCGTACGCGTACTTGGCCACGCAGCGGACGCCATTGCCACACATTTCGCTCTCAGAACCGTCGGCGTTAAACATCCGCATCCGCACGTCGGCTTCATCGGATGGCAGGATCAGGATCAACCCGTCCGAGCCGATCCCAAAGTGCCGATCCGACACCACTTTGGCGATTTCAACTGGATTATCGACCGTCTCGGCAAAGCCGTTGACGTAGACATAATCGTTGCCGATGCCGTGCATTTTAGTAAATCGCATAGTCGCGCGATTATAGCACGCGATAGTTGATGCACGAACTGCAAGGGCGTTACATTCGCGAAAGGGGTATGCCAATTTTTCCGTCGCGGGAATAGGTCACAGATCGCCACAGATATTATCGGATGAACACGGATAAATGCGTCGCGTTAGCTGCGCTTATTGATCCACCTCGACAACATTGCGCTGTGTCGAACCAAAAATAGGCCTTTTCAGTCATTAGATAAGCAGATTGCTACGACGAAAGAATTGTCACACCCGCGCGAAAGTAGTGTGACACGACATCCGCGATGTTCTGTTTAGATCGCTGCGAGCAGGCCCCATTGGGTCAGCAGATTTTTCCCGCGGCTAGACAGCCATATTTTTTGCCCGTCGCTGCTGTGTCCGATCCAGTCGCGGTTTGTCAGGTAATCAATGACCCGATCAAGCGATTGCGGCGTATCGCCGGGTTCGAGCAGCTTGGCGGGCATCGCCGGAGCGCCGATTGCGGATAACGAATGCACCAATCTCGCGCCCCGGGCGATCACTCGTTCATCTTCCGTCGCACCCACACGTTGTTTTCGTTGCAATCCACCGACGACGAAACGGTGTGCAAACAGCGCCTTATCAACGATTGTCTGAAACACCGGCCCGGCGATTTGCGCGTCGGCCCATCGTTTGCCACGCGTTTTGCGATCAATCAGGAAACAGATCGCCCCGCTCAGAAGCAACATCACGATCATCCAGCCGGTTAATCCGATTCCGCTGGACGTAAACCACAGATTCAGAATCACTGTCGCAACCACCGCAGCAACACCGCAGAAGAAAATAGTGATCACTGTTCCAAGGAGCAACGCGGTTTTAGTCTTTTCCCCGTCACCAAGCTCGTCTGCCATCATCTTGAATAGCACCGGATCTTCGGTCTTCACGTCTGATTGTTCCATTGGCGTATTTAACATCTCAAACCATCATAGCGCCTGTCCACCGGAGTTAGAAGTATTCATAGCAAAACGGTGCCGGGCCGTCGCCTAGCACATCCAGCGCCGCCACCGCATCTGGGGTGCAAATATCGGTCAAACCCAACGCATTGGCCGTGCTAGCTCGCAAATCGCCGCTGGCGATCGACGCCCAGACCACATCCGACATTTCCACGTCCGCATCCATCGATGTCGGCGTTACCGGCGTGGCGCGAATCGCATCCCCTGTCAGATCAAGCGTGAAATTACTAACAGTCCCTTCGCACTCCCGCACCGCAACGGTTACTTTGCGATTCGCCGAGCGCAAAAGCCTCTGCCCGTCCATAAATGCGACATGATCCAACACACGGATCTGCATCCGCGTGATCGACTTCACCGCCGGCGCCGCATGTTCGACCAGACGATGCGGGATTTGTCTTTCGCGCAGCCACCAGTTGATCGGCAAATCCACCGGCAACACCACGCGCGCGGCCGTATATTGATCCCGGAATGACGCCAGCAAGGAAAAGATCGATCGCAACCCCTCCAACGATTCCCACGCGGGCTGGGCGAGCTGCGCGATGGTCTTTTCATTCTCGACAATTGTTTTGATCCAGCAGTAGGCGACGATCTTTCCGTCGCGATCATCGACAAATAATTGCGAATCGGACGTAAGCGAATTGAACCACTCATCCATCGCAGCCGGGCTGGTTTCGACATCGCATTGCCCAACCGACGATTGTCGATTCCGACACGCTAGCATCGCGGACTTGTCCGATGATGATCCGAATCGCCATTGCGTATCCGCGCCGCCGTTCAGCACCGCGATCGGGATTGTCCAAATCTGCTGCCGCTCAGCGATTCCGTACCCGAAATGTTCATAGAATGACGCGCGAAACGGCATCAACGCCGTCACCGGTTGCTTGCGATCGCGAGCCTTTTGCAGCAACGCATCCATCACCTGCGACGCCACGCCCTTCTCGCCAGCGGCGCGTCTGCGATGCGATTTGGATGTCCCAACCCACGCCACACCCTGACACGCGATGCGTTTGCCACGCACCTGCATGTTTAGCGACAACGACGTCGCCGTGCCGACATCCATCCCATTGTCGCTGGCGATGCAAACATCCCCATCGACAAACCGCCCTTGATCCGATCGACGCGTGAATGCGTCCAAATCGCCTTCCTTCGCGCCGTAGCATTGCCATCGCACGCGTGCGAGACGTTCCAATTCCTTGCGACCAGTCCAATCCAGTTTTAGTGCCATGCCCCAAATGTACCGCAGGGATACCGCAACTAACAATCGTGGGCAAAGCCAATGGGCACCAAAAGGATGGACTGTGTGCGTATATAACCAAGCCCCGCCCCACCACGTTGTTGCAACGCAGTGAAAATGTCACCTGTTCCGTTAAGCCTCAATGTCGCGCCGATCAGGCGGTCCCTTTGACCATCTCAACCAACTGTTGCACGATTTTCTCGCCGATACCGGGGCGCGGGCGGCGGCTGGGGATCAGCGTGCCGGTCGGGGAGAGGATCATCTCTTCCTCGGGCGCGCGTGCAGGACCGTGCATGATTTCGTAGCTGCCCTGCTCGGCGGCCAGCGCAGTGGGGATGTAGTAGGAGTCCGAACCGTTATAACTCATCAAGATCAGATGCTTGCCCGGTAACCCGTCGCGAAGCTGGCGGCCGAAGTCGATAAAGAGTTCGGCGGGAAGCGAGACGAATGCGATATCGCCGACATTGAGAACGCCCAGCACCATGATCCGACGCGTTTGCGGCTGCTCGTCCCCAACCGAATGGAAAGCGTGCGTCATGGTGGCCGGGCGTTGGTAATCGAGCGGACGCTCTATCGCAGGGACGAACGCATCGGCAAACCGACCGCCCAGCTTCGCGGCACTGGCTTTGAACCATTCCAAGGTTTCGGATTCGCCTTCTATGGGCATCGGATGCGTGCAGTGCATATCGATATCTCCACTGGCGCCACTGGCATACAGCGCAGTCAACTCGGGAATACGCGATTCGATAGCGCGGCGTGCCGCACCGGCGACTTCGCCACTGAACCAGGGCAACTCGCACAGATGGATATGCGAGTCATAGCTACTAAGCACCGCGAACGGACGCGCCTTTCCGACTTGGCGGATACTTACCGCACGAATGCGGTCCGGCGATTCGCCACCCGCATCCACGAACTTCTGCCCCGGCGGAACAACAGGCCCGGCGCCCCACCGATTGACGCAAATCCCGCTAGACAGACGCATCCGTCGATTCTCGCCGAGTGTCAGCTCAACCGGTGCTTCGACCGCCGCGATCTCTGATTCTCGGAGGTTGGCAAAGGCTTCGAGACAGGTTGAAACCATCACATCAATTACCTTGCGATTCCATGCGGCTACTGCATCGGCGGCGAGCCGGTCGCCTGATTCACCCGGCTCGGGCATTTGGGCGCGAAGTATGGCCCCGGGCACTTCAGGATTGCTGCAATGATTGTGCGTGGCGCTGAGAAAGATCCGCTGCGGGTCGCAACCGGTTTTTATGCTTACTCGCTGGCGTACTTGTCGAGCGCATTCAGGGTCAATCACGCGTAGATCGCCCGTGACCAGGCACGCACGCTCTCCGCCTGTTTCAAATGCGAGGGCTTGCACCTCCAGCGGATCGAGCACCCCGCGCGTGGGATGCAACCGAACCATGCCCGTGGGAGTAAGCCACTGCGGATTGTCCGGAGAGATATCACCGCGTGAAACGCCGACCATGAATGAGCCATTTTTCATCGTGTCACCTCATCCTGTTGGTCGAACGTTGCCAGCCACTTGCTTGCTGCAAGTCGCACGCGCGGGGCGGAATCGGATTGCTGCAGTGTTTCAATTCGTTCCTGAAGTGCGGGATCGGCTGGGCATGCCTCGGCCGCACATTGACGCACGTAGGCGTCGGTATCTTCGAACGATTTAACGATGATTTCGGTATGACAACCGGCACCAAGGACGCCGAGCGATTCAATCGCCACCGCCCGGTCAAATGGGTCGGCCGTGTCGGTCGCGATGCGCGCGATTACGTCGGTGTATTTTTGACGAACATCATCAAACGACTGCGCCAGCGCGAGCGATGCTTTGATCGCGACCAAATCGGTATGATCGCTCTTAAGCAGTCCGCTGATACGCTCAAGATTTTCCGGCGACGCATCGGCCTCCAGCAAACTCACGGCGGCTCGCGCGCGAACGTAACGGCTCGAATGCGTAAACATCTCTGCCAGCTTGGATTGCGCCGCTTTCGTGCCGATCAGGCCAAGAACCTCGGCGGTCATCGTCAGCAGACCCGGTTCGATCATCCGCTTGCTGTTCGGAACTGTGTTAAAAAGGGTATCGACCGTGATTGATTTGGCGATTTCGCGCAAGGCTTCAGCCGGTTTGACGTGATTCGTCCCGCGTGACAATCGCAGAATCGTCGGGCCGTACCAGCACACGATCATATCATGGTTTTTCTCAACCAAATCTTGCATAAACGGAATGCCCGATTCGTCACCGAAAATCGCCAGTCCGATCGCCGCCGACGCCACGACGGCGCGGCGGCCATACCAATACCAGTCGTCGGGGACATTCGGATTCTCAATCAGAACTTGCAGAACCGCGATCGCGCCGGGATCCGCGATCTGCCACAACGCGTAAATGCCGGCCACCTTGGAGTAGCACTGCTCTTTCTCCAAATACGCCGCCAGCGCCGCGACGGCATCTGTGCGTTTGATCTCCCCGAGCAATTTTGCCGCATCCGCACGCACGATCGGGTCGTCGGCGGTGAGTTGATCGACGATATACTGGAACGCAGCATCAGCGGCCATGGACAACTCCTTCGCGCGGAAAACGTTATTTTGAGAGGTTTGACACTACAGGTCAACAAATTGCTACTGCATGAGAATTAGGAGAGTCAGACCCGAATAACCACTACTCGACATCTGAAACCAACTCTCCCCCGGGATGTATATAGGTGGTGGAATAATTTTGAACGTCCCACTTCGCAAAACACCATTCTATTGGCGGCTGGCCGCACACAGAGATATGCCCACGCCAATTCTCTTCGGCATGAGATTAACAACGTGCGAAACGTAAAAAAAGGGACGGTCTGAACCAAAGCTCAGACCGTCCCAGTGTTATGGAGGCGGAGGGAATTGAACCCTCGTCCTGATACAGCCCAAATGATGGCCTCTACATGCGTAGTCGTATGATTTATTGTCGAACCGGATGACGACCAACGACAACCTTCGTCCGGCTCCAGGCCTACTGTTTCTTACCTCTGTCGAAAGACCGGTCTACAGAAGCCAGCCCGCTGTTTTCAGGTGACGATCAGCGAGCATCGCCGCCATCCCGAGACCATCTAAATTAGACGGCCATTGCGAACGCTGGGGCACCGAAACCGATGCGACCAGCAACTGCACCATTATCATTGGCAGTTAAGATGTGTCCGCTTTTTTTACCTGGCCAAGCAGACTTCCAGGGCATGCCACCATCACCGTAACCGTCCAGTCGAAACCGGTCGCCCCCGGTGATCGTTATCACTGTCAACAGTATACGCAATTATCGCGTCGCGTGTGCAAAAAAAATGGATTGAGTTTGTCGATTTGAAATTTGTACCACTTTATGACATATTGCTCCGCTCGCCTGAGCGATTCATCGTGCAGGCCTGATGTGCCGGGAGTGTACCGAAGTGGTCAAACGGGGCAGACTGTAAATCTGCTGGCTTATGCCTTCATAGGTTCGAATCCTATCGCTCCCATTATTTCATCCATCAAAATCCGGCATTCGTCGGATTTTTTGCGGAGATGCAGGGTTTGTAGTCACAATTTTTAAGACTTTTTGATCCCCCGCCCCCGCCACGAATCGCATAGGCGTCTGGTCTAAGGCCGATTTTTTCCGCCGCGATGCACCGATCATGCACCTCCTGAAGTATTATGTGTCTGTCACAGTCCACTGTCCGCCGCTCCACGCAATCCCGACGTCCTCGCCAGATTTTTTCAATGACGCCAAGTGAATCTCCAACGGCAAGCGACGATCTCGCATTACAGCATGCGTCCGGCAATGCATAGTATGTTAGGAGTTTGTTCTGGCAATTGTCAAATCTGAAATCCGTTGTGTGAAGTCTGCAACCTGCCCCCGCCTATCACACCACTTTTTGGCATGGGCACGGACGTATTCACAAGCCGATTGTATTGCGGCGGATCCGATGTCAGCTAAAAGATTTGGGCGAATCAACACACCTTATTTGCAATAAAGATGTGCGTCCCCGTATCATGTCCCCACGGTGATTCATGGTCGCACCTCCGGCAACGGTTGCCGCCCGATTGCTGCAAGCTGGGACATGAACGCCTCGGGAATCTCGCCCGTCAGCGAGACAGGAACGTCCCAGCTTATCGCCCCGGAACGGGAACGAACGTGTTGAGTATACCCCGTGACCAAATCGGTAGGGAACCTGGGCGTTCCCTGGCCCCACCAATCGCCGAGGAAACCCAGGAAGTGAACCTGCTTGCCGCCAATTCGCTCGGAGAGATTGAAGCCCTTGCCGTCAATCGGCCTGCGGCCGGAAAATGACA
>JBBQXB010000040.1:0-30202 GCA_038210015.1 Tepidisphaerales bacterium | reverse complement strand
CCAGCCATCTCCACGGATCAATCGATGGCGAAACGGGTGGCCATCTCAAATCGACACCCCGGCCCCGCGACGGCGCGTCGCCCGTCGCGTGGGAGCGAATCGACGACGCAGCCGAGAAATGATACGGGGACGCACATCGTTTTACGTTTTGCCGCGGACGGATCAATGGTTGCAACGCTCCCCACTCCGAGTACTTACGTTGTCATTTCCAGTGGATTCCCAGCGAAGGTAGGTACTACAAGATTAAGCAACATTTATGTGATGTCATACGTATCGCTGCGCTACGATTGGTGATGGAGGGAGGATAACAGGATGGAGTTTATATTATGATTGATATTCTCGAACAACGCGTTCTCCTCGCATCGATTGGCCTTGAAGATGGGGTGTTGCGTATCGTGGGGACCAGCGGAAACGATACGATCGAATTCGGCTTGGTCTCAGGCAACAAAACGCAGGTATACGACGACGGCGTGCTTGCGCAGACGATTGATCTGGACGCGGTGCGTGCAATCTCATTCGCGGGACTGGCGGGCAATGATGTGCTGATCATCGGACGCGTGCCGCTGCGCGTGTGGGCAGACGGAGGTGCCGGTGACGACGCCATTTCCGCGTCGAGGGCAGATGTTAGCGATTCGCTATTCGGGAACGATGGCAATGACTACCTTTATGGCGGTGGGGGTGACGACACCCTCGTCGGCGGTGCCGGATATGACGGGATGATCGGCGGGCGAGGCAGCGACTACATTAAGATCCTCTCCGACGGCTTGGGTGACGATACAGTCGGCGGCGGCTCGAGCCTCGCCGAGGGCGCGATCGACACAGTCGACGCCACCGACTACCCCAGCGGCACCACCCAACGCATCGGTGACCGCACACCGGCCGTGCTGACAGTGGACGACTTCATCTTCGAAGATATCGATATTTTCCTGGGCAGCAGGTTCAACGACAACATCTCCAATGTCTCCGGCCGACCCATGCAGATTTCGCTTGGTGACGGTGACGACATCTACACCGGTGGCAGCGGCAACGAAACTATCGACGGCGGCTCTGGTGCCGACAGCATCTTCGGGGCTGGCGGAAACGACATCTTCAATGCTCGGGACGGCGAAATCGACCAACTCAACGGCGGCAGCGGCGACGATACCGTCATCGCCGATGCCAATGATGTCTTGATTGATATTGAAAACTCATAATCCGAGTAACCCGCATTCGATCGGCGCACTGGCGGGCACCACAGGGGCGCTTTGGAGATCAGAAAAAGGGTTGGGAATTTATACGCGTGCCCGCAGCGGGGCGGCGGGCTTTGGGGGAGGGGGCTTTGGGAAAGTGTTTTCTGCGGGCTTCGGGATGGGTTTTTTGGATTCATCTCTCTGCGCATTTGTCGCAGGCGCGTCTGCGCAACACCTGGATGCGTCAATCTTGAAATTGTTGCGTGAATTTCTTAGGAAAATCGCATGTGGTTGCGCCAAAACGTTGATAACCGCGCAACTCTCATGGATAGATGGATGCCGCCCCGTCGGGGGTGGGCTCGCGATTTACTGACGGCGTTAGCTGGGAGACAATGAACGTAACCTATTTCAATAAAGGGGTTTACGAAAATATTCAATGCTTTTTCGATGATTCGTCCGATAATGTGGTAGACGTTCCTCTACGCGCGATAGGAACGGGCAGGTTTTCGTTAGTGTTTGGCAAGCCTCTTGGATTCATCGAGGCGGTGGCTTACACTATGGGTCAACCAATTTGATTGGCGTCAAGGAACGGATTCGGCGACGCACCGCGCAGAAGGCTGAGCCTGACCAAATGATTGTCGATTGTCACACCCATATTTGGCAGTCCCCCGACCAGCTCGGGCCTGTTGACCTCGGAGACCCATCTCGTGCGATTCGCACGAAGGGCGCTCGTCTATCCCCGTCCGGCAGGCCCGTGCGCCGGATGATCCCCGCTGCCGACCCGGATTTTCATTGGGCGGAGCAGGAATCGGCGTCGATTGATAAATCGATCGTGCTGGGCTTCAAATCACGATATCTCAAAAGCGATATCCCGAACCATTTTGTCGCCGAGTATGTGCGACGGGCACCCGATCGGTTGATCGGATTCGCTGGGATTGATCCGACCGATCCGCGTGCGATGGATGAATTGTCGATGGCGCGGGATGAGCTGCGATTACGAGGGGTGACACTTTCCCCATCGAATCAGGATTTTCATCCGTCCGATACGCGTGCGATGGAGATCTACAGCGCGTGCGAAGCGACTGCGTTGCCGATCCTGTTTCATCCGGGCGCGCATTTTATCGAACAAAGCAAGATGGAGTTTGGCCGACCTTACTTGCTGGACGAAGTGGCGCGGACTTTCCCGAAATTGAAGATCGTGATTGGTCAGCTCGGTCAGCCTTGGATTGATGAGACGATTGTCATGCTGGGCAAGCATTTGAATGTCTATGCTGATATCTCCGGCCTGATGAACCGTCCATGGCAGGCATACAACACGCTGATCAACGCCTACCAGTATGGCGTGATCGATAAGCTGTTATTCGGATCCGATTTCCCCTACACCACCGCGACCGACTGCATCGAAGGTTTATATAAGTTGAACCAGATCGTGCAAGGTACGAATCTGCCGGTGGTGCCACGCGAAGCATTACGCGGGATCGTAGAGCGCGACGCGGTGGCGTTGTTGGGGTTGGAATAGGAATTATGTGTTTTGTGTTTTGTGTTTTGGTATTGATTCGTCATTCGCGGGTTGTGGGTGCGTGAATCCTATTGTTACGCCGCGAGCTTGCTCGCGTATCAAATCACCAATTCAGGCAAAGGAATGCCCATGCGACTGTTATCGTGTTTATTCACATTCATACTCCTGTTAACCGGTTGCGCCTCGACCCAGCAATCGTTGAACGTCCATCGCGAATACTCGGAGGAGCAATTCACCGCGACATTTGATCGCGCGTTTTTCTCCAAAGCGACCGACGGACAGTTGGATGTCATTCTGATTACTGATGGACCGGGCAACGCTGCGATCAATCAACCGCTGGCGATGACGCGGGGAAGATCGGTTCGACAGGTGGTGCATATGCGTGTGTTGTGGCAATCGCCTCGCGATACGCGGGTCGATAATCCGTCCGCCAACAACGCGGTCATCACCTGGCACGTCGTTGCGTCGGCGAATGATCGGTTGACGTACACCGGTGCGGCATGGGCGCGGGTTTCGGTCGATGAGGAAGAGGCCGATCTGGACATCCGCCGCGCAACCATTGCAATCAGCAGCATGACCGGTTCAATCGACGATCCTCTCAAACGCGCGACCATCGACGGCATGATCACCGCGAGGCGCGCCGATGCGACGGTTCGCAGCTATCTGGATGAGTTGGCATCACTTGGCGAACCATCCGCAGCAACAGCACTCACCGGACCGCCCGCACGCGGCGGGCCGATCCCGTAAGCGTTACGCACTCAGGGGCGATGCGAATTTTGTAACCTTGTGATATAAGCCTGCCTATGCCGGATCATTCCGTATTGGTGAACATCGTTAATGCGATCCCCGCAGCGCCCGCGCTGCCATTCATTCAGGAGTTGCAACTTCGATCGGGAACCACGCAGCTTGGCGTCGCAAAATGGCTTGCAACGCCTAACGATGACGGAATCGTACAGGTGCTTCACATTCAGGTTGATCCGATTCATCAGCGCAAAGGTTATGGAACGATCTTGATGCGCGCGATCTACAACGAGGCTGCGACATTGTTTGCACGATTGGAAATAAAGCCGCGTCGCATCTGGCTGACGGTCCAACAAAAACAGCAGGTCACCGCGCGTGCGTTTCTGACTCGAAACGGGTTTCATCATGTTTCTACGATCGCGAATCTGCACCGAAAGCAAGATTGTTTGATTTATCTGCGCGCGTTTGATTAAGCCTGCGCTCTAAATAATCACTCCTGGATCGTTACGAAAATGCCGCGCGTGGCGAGGCACGGAAAGATGAGAGCTGGCGCGCAGGACGGGGGATTTTTTACATGTCGTCATCCCCCCTCCTCCGCCCTTCCCTCGCAGGGAGGGGAGACATGCTATAATACGCCTATGCAACTGGCCTCCAACGAGCTGGCGCGCCGAACGAGTGAAGGCAGCGCGTTTCGACACGATACCGTCGGCATGTCGATCATCGTCGGCCAACTGGTGTCGCGGGACGGGCACGAATTGACTGTGCGATGCGATCTGTCCGTGCGATTGGTCGAACGCGATGCCGATCTCGAACTTTTCAAAGAACAACTGCTTTCACATCATCCTGCGGTGACGATTGATACGATCCGCACGCGGCTGATCCCGTCGCTGGAAACCACGTTGCGAACTTTTGCTTCGTCCCACGATGCCGAAACTGCGATCGGCCAGCGAGCACTGGTTAGCCAATTGATTATTGAGCGCGCGAACGAAGTCGGCTTTTCGTGCGGTCTGGAGTTTGTTCCGCCGATCGATGCGACAATTACCTGCCCGTCGCTTGAAGCCAAGCGTGCCGCAGAGCGCATCGAACAGGATCAGGCGGAGCGCTTGGGACGCGCCGCCAAGGTGTTGCAACACGCGCGAGAACTCGGCACGTCCGATGGATTGCGTCCCGATGAACAGGCCACTTTATTGCAGTTGTTGATCAGAAACGCCCCGCCTGCACGGGTGCTCATCGCGGCGGGGAGCAATCTGATCGAATTGGATGCCAAAACCGGCGAAACGCGCCCGCTGCCTTGTCCTGATATCGGGGCGTTACGTTGCGTCAAGATGATTGACGATCTGGTGTGTGTTGGTGGACAACGTGGCGTCGCGATCGCGGATCGCGTTTATCGGTTTGAAACGGCTTCGCAACGCGGCATCAACAGCGTGACGATTGATCGATTCAACAACCGCATCATCGCAGCCCACGGCGAACTAGGAATTTTGGACTGGGACCGTGATTCAGATGCGATTGGCCAGCAGATTGTCATCGAAGGTGAGCCACGCAACCTGACCACGCTGGATGATCGAATCATGTTCTCGATCGGCGACCGTCTTGCGCGACTGGATATTTCACGGGTTGAGAACGTTGTCACTCGCGCAGGCTTGATCGTCGCGATCCTTACCAGCGACGATTCGGTATGGGTGATCCGCAATGATGGGAACACCGATTGCCTGTCACGAGGCGACCTCCGTGTGATTCATCATTTCAAACGCTCATCCAAATTGTTGGCAGCGGCGTTAATCCAAGTCGAAGGCCTGACCGCGCTGGCGCTGGCAGGGGATGCAGGGCCAGTTGAAATTGTTTCAAAAACGGGTTTGCCGCTGTTGGAATTGCATTCGGCGCATCAGTCATTGCGGATGATTTGTCATGCCGGGTCGCACGTCGTCGGCATCTCGGCGGATCGTCAAAACGCCGTGGTTTGGGACATCGCGCAACCGGCATCGCCCGCCTGGACCATCAACCTTGTTGCCCGCCACGGTCACCGGGCTGCCGACATCTGTTCAGCATCGGCTTGAAGATAGCTGGCGATCAATTGTCGCTGCGGCTGGCGCGCGGGGTGGCCGGTCAGCACTAAAACTTTCTGATTCTGCGTACGTAGAAGCGAATCACAGTCCAAATCCTCGACATCAACTTGATACAGCATTTCAAACGCCCACCGGCACGCCGGGCGTAACCATGCAGACGAGACATGTTCTGCCAGCACCTCATCGAAGCTCGTCACCGGTTCATAGACAATGACATGGGCTAGGGAAGAATCACCTGCGCGGGCGAGCATCGCGGCGGTGGCACCGGTGCCAGTGCCGATGAGTGTGATTCGCGTGGGATCGACGTAGTGCAATGTGCGTAAATATGCCACCGCAGCCTCGACATCGCGCTTTTCGTTGATGCCAAATGTCTGCGGCGAATCGAACGAACTCGTCCCACGCAAGCGGACCAGCATCGCGACATAGCCCGCATCGTGCAGCGTGCGAATCATCGGATCCATCCCCCGTCCATCGCCACGCTGATCAGGGATCAGCACCACCGCAGGCCAGATAGCGCGGACGGCGACTTCCCCGTGGGCGAGCAGTTGGTTTTCGTCCATCGCAGGTGACAGATACGTTTCAATTGTCACACCATCGGATGTATTCAGCCGCACGCGTTCCACGTGCACCGCCCCGGATACCGGCGGCCCGAGCGCGACAGGCGAAAATGGGTGAGCAATCAGATAAACATTCGCCATTACCACGGCGATCAACAAAACGCCTAGAAACATCATCCGAAAGATCACCGGGCTGACCCATCGCAGCAGTTTTGAACGATCATCCACCTCCCTTGGATTTCGCCTTTGCCACAGTGGAGTTTGCAACAACCGATAGAGTAATCCGATCAGTTGTCCGATCGGCGTCAAAAGTTGCCGCAATAGGCCACCGACCTGCCATGGCTCGTCGGCGTGTGTCGCGGGTGAACGATCAGAATCGTCAAATAGGCTGGGGTTGAGGGTTGGACGATCCATATCTGACGACTCCGGCGTATCAAAAAGCGGGTCGAACTGGTGGGGATGTACGATTCAGACCTCAGTTCAGCAACCCAGCGAAGTGGAAGCATGGGGTGCGGGAAAAAAATAATTCGTGTGACAAACCTGTTTCTTATGAATGTTGTTCTTGCGAACTCGACTCTGCCGATCTAGATTGGGGCACAGGGATGGTTGTGGTTTATCGGACGCGCGACGGATCGCGCATTCATTTCACTCGCGTCTACGCGAAAGTGAGGCCAGGATGGCAAAAGGTAAGAAAGGGCCGGCACTATTTGAAGTGATCCGTGCCGCTCAACAAAAACAACTCGAACAACAGCACAAGCTCGCGCAGCAACGCGCTGCCGGTCCAGGCGTACTCACGACCGCCGCGTCGAAACTGCAAAACCTTAAATGGCTTCGCGGGCGTGATTCCATCGCACCTGTCGAACACCACGATGCACCGGTGATGCGAGAAATCCCGACGCGACAAGCCGATTTTGTCGAAGCCGCGCCGGCATCGCAGCGTCAGGTCGAAACGATCATCGAACGCCCCGCTTCGGCATCTCCGGTCTATCGTGAAGTCGCGCCGGTTGAAGCGGTCGTTGCGCAACCACCTGAACCTGTCATTGAGGTGCGTGCCAGCCCGGTTCGACCCGTGGTAACGTACACCAACGAACCCGCCCCCACGCCAGCGGACGATATTGCCCGGCGCGTGCGCGAGGAAATCGCCGCCGCGTCGCGGATGAAGGATACATACGACGATGTAAGTCCCGATCCGGTCTACAACAACGTCGCCGATCTGTTCGGAACGCAAAATCGTGAGGATGAAGTCGCCGCCGGAACAGGCAGATCATTCAAGTTTCCGATCCCCTTCACCTATACCACGGGATTGGCTGCGGGCATCGGAATGCTCCTGATCGTCAGCCTGATCGTGATTTTTGCGAAGATCGGCACGGGTGGCGAAAGCAAAGGCGCGCTCGCCGACGCCAAGCTGCGTCCCGACGTGCTGGAGGTGAAGACCCAAGGAGGCAGTGGGCAGGGGAATGTTCGCATCACCTCTGATGGTGAGATTAAAGTGACTGCACCTTCGATAAAGCAATTGGTCAAACCGACGGATGACAAGGCGACCGCGATGGCGCGTGCCGGTCAGACCCAGCCGCATACAGTAGGCGTGGAAAGCGCTTTTGCGCCTGTGACCATCCCCACAAACGGCAAGCGAATCATCGGCGTGCAATATGTCGTACTGCTGTCCTTCCCCAGACAGGAACCGGCAGACGAACTAGTGAAATTTCTCACCGGCAAAGGCGTACAAGTCACGGCTGAAAAAGGACTTCCCGGCTACAGCAAGACTTGGTACAGCGTCGTCACCAAAACTGGATTCCAACGTACAATTGACAATCCACAGTATGATGCCTTCATCGCACCGATTAATAAACTGATGAAAGAGTTTGCCAATGGGTCGAAGTTCAAAAGCTTCAAGCCCGACATCTACACCTGGCGAGCGGCGTCGTAATTATTCAGTAGCCAACGATTGATATTCAATATGCCTGCGGCGATTCATCGTCGCAGGCTTTTTTTTGCACTGTCGCACGGATAACCAGTGGACGCATAATTCGCGTCGGCGGCGGGAATTGGCTATATATTTCGCAGGCGATGGATCAGGAACAACCACACAATCATTGGCAGGCACTCACGCGTGAATTGCGCACGCTTCGCGAACAAGTGAAACTACAATCGCAGCAAATAGCGCATCTCGACAACACCCTTAAACAACTGTTCGAAATCACGTTGCTTCCCGAAACCGAGCGTCACGCACACGCTGCAAGGCTTCGATCGCAGAAACTGAACAACCTCAAAGAACGCATCCATCGTGTGATTGCTCACCAACAGTACGAGCAACTCGAAGGATTGATCGGTGAACTTCAGACCAGTTTTGCCAATGACCCACAGGCAGAAGAAATCCGCCTAAGCGCGTGGGCACGTCGCGATGCGGCGCTGGCGACCGCAGTGACGCACTTGAACGAGCGCGTCGAGGGCATGATGTCGATCGCGCAATGGCAACCGGCGATGGATACTGTGCGAGAGCAAATCGCCCGTTTCGGCGATCAATCCGATCTGGTTGCGCTTTTGCAACGGATTGAACGCGAATATCACGCATGGCGGGAAGTCGCGGTGAATCGCATTTACGCCGTCACGCGTGAAGCAATTGACCGCCGCGAATGGAGACGCGCCCTCAAATCTGCAGAGGAGATCGCATCGCGGTTCAGCGATCATCCCCGGGCGATGAAGATCATCCAGCAGCTTTCGACCATTCGTGAAAATGCCGAGATCGAACACCGTCAGGAAATGGAACGCAATATCCAGCAATTTATCCGGTCACGTCGATTTGACGACGCAATCGCGACCGCAGAGGAATTGATTCTTCAGTACCCGCTATCGCCTCAGGCAGCGGAATGTCGGGCGCTGGTACCAAAACTCGAAGGTATGGCGATGCAAGATGAAGCCGATCAACTCGGCTCGGTGTAATTGCTCGGTTGATATTTACAAAACCACTGGATCGCGAAGGGACAATCAGACTTCATGCAGGATAAAAATACCGCACCAACCGGACGAATGGATCCCGCGGCGTTGGCCGAACCCAAACCGCACGCCGTCACGTTCAAAAGCCTGATGATCGGCCTGGCGGGCGTTTTGTTTATTTGCGGCCTGACGCCTTACAACGACTATGCCGTCGCCAACACTTTTCTGGTCGGAAACTTTCTACCGATCGGGCTGGTGCTGTTTTTGATGGTGTTGATCTTTCTGGTCAACACGCCGCTGTTGAAATGTTGTCCCAGATTTGCGTTGCGTGAAGGTGAGTTGGCGGTCGTGATGGCGATGATGCTGGTATCGTGCTCGCTGCCCAGCAGCGGGCTGATGCGATATCTGCCTTCGGGCATCGTCGGTCTTTACAGCGCCGCCGCTGAACGCCCCACCGACTACGGCGAAGTCATCGCCAAGGCCGGCATTCCGGCGTGGCTTTTGCCCGATACGCCCGCCACAGATCCCGCAGAGATCGACAACACCGACGTCTTCAAATATTATCGAACCCGCGCGCCCGATGGGGTTGTTCCGTGGGCGGCGTGGATCAGACCGCTGGCGGTTTGGGGGATTTTTGTCGCGCTACTTTGGGGCACGATGCTTTTCATTTGCGTGCTAGTCAGGCGGCAGTGGGCGGAAAACGAGCGGCTCGCCTTTCCACTAGCAACCGTCTACAACTCGCTGATCGAAGCCCCTAGGCCGGGGTATATCGTCAATGACTTGTTTCGGTCACGCGGTTTTTGGATCGCATTGGTTTCTGTTTTCATCCTCCATAGCTTCAACGTGCTGCATCGTTACACGCCGAGCGTGCCGGAAATCCCCCTTAACTATAATTTCCAGACAATGCTCGCCGATGATCCGTGGCGGTATGCCAGCTATGGCTTCAAATCCGCTGCACTATATTTTTGCGTCATCGGCATCTCCTTTTTTCTTCAAACCAAAATTGCCTTCAGCCTGTGGGCTTATTTCATTTTGCTACAGGTGGCACAGATGCTGCTGGAGGGAAATCAAGTCAGCTTCACTGACCAGATGAAGCATGACCAGACCTTCGGCGGTTTGATCGTGATGAGCGGCGTGATTTTCTGGATCGGTCGTCAACACTGGTGGATGATTCTGCGACATATGTTCGGGTTCGCCCGAACGGACGAAACCGAATCGCGTTATCTGCCTTACTGCTTTGCCGGATGGGCAACATTTTTCTGCTTCGCGGGATTGATCGTCTGGTTTATGTGCGTGGGCGTGAGCTTTGCCGGAGCGTTGGTGATCGCATTGTTGCTGTTGATGATGCTGATGATGGTCGCCCGCATCCTGGCCGAAACGGGCCTGGTTTTTGTGCAAATCAATTGGCTGATGTATCGCTTTTGGTATTATCCACTTCTGCTCGCACCCGAACCGATCAAAACCACCCCGACGACCTTTTTCTTTGCCGGCTGGATGACGGGAATGTTTCATGACCTGCGGGAAAGCTTTGCGGGTTTCTTCCTCCAGTCGATGCGTGTCGCCGATCAGTCGGCGTATGAACGGGCGCACCGATGGAGAACAAGCGTCTCGTTCATCTTTGCCATCGTGCTTGCGCTGGGGGTGGGTTATGTCACTGCGTCGGCGAGCATGTTGTGGACCGAATACAACTACTTCGCCACGATGTCCGCGAAGCCGGAATCGCCAATTAATGGTTATGGCTTCAACAACGCCCCTCGAAATAATGCATTGGAGCCTTCGCTGACGTATGAAGCAGGCGTCCCGCAGGAAAATGGCACAACCATTGGGTTGAATATTGGAATTGGCGCGGCGATTGTCGGCGCGGCGAGTTTCCTACGTATTACCTTCGCCTGGTGGCCGCTGCATCCGATCGGGTTTATTGTTCTTTACAGCTACGCGACCCAGATGATCTGGTTGAGCATGTTTGTGGGCTGGATGGCGAAGGTGATTATCGTCCGCATGGGCGGCGCATCGCTGCTGCGATCCGCCAAGCCTGTGTTCATCGGTCTGGTCGTCGGCGAAGCCACCGCAGCGGGCGTTTGGCTGGTTGTCAGTCTGGCGTTGAACTGGATGGGTTACGAATATCATAAAGTCTTATTGCTACCTGGTTAATCGTGTATGTGTCATCGATTCATCTGATTTTATAAAGGCAACTCATGACGCACGACATTCTAAAACAAATCTGTGGCATCCCGACCGCACCGTTCGCCGAGCATCGCGTGATCGAATGGGTGCTGCACTGGGCAAAGTCACGTAAGCGGATCGCCGTCAGCCGTGACGACGCCGGGAACATGCTGCTGGAACTTCCCGGCGTCAGTCGTGGGCCGCGGGTGGTGCTGGTGGCGCATCTGGATCATCCCGGATTTACCGCGCAGGAGATGCTGGATAAGAAAACGCTACGCGCGCGTTTCAACGGGTTCGTGTTGTCGAAATTTTTCATCGGGCAGAAGGTGCGATTTTTCGACCACACCCGCGAAGTCCGCGGGCAGATCGTCGGCGTCGAAACCGACCCGTCCGGCCGACCCATCGCAGCGACACTCCGCATCCCCTCGATCGTGCCACGCGGAACAATCGGCATGTGGGATCAAGGGGGACCGTCGATCAAAGGCAATAAGTTTCAATGTCGCGTCTGCGACGATCTGGCCGGGGCTGCTTCGGCGCTGGCGGTTTTGGATAAACTCAATCGGGCAAAACTTCCGACACCCGTTGCTGTGTTGTTTACGCGGGCAGAAGAAGACGGTTTTATCGGCGCGATCGCAGCGGCGCAAAATCGTCAGTTACTTCGTCCGACCGATCTGATCATCTCGATCGAATGCTCCGCCGAACAGCCCTACGCCAAGCAAGGCGACGGCGTGATTCTGCGCACCGGCGACAAAACGAGCATCTTCAATTCCGCCTTCACCCGTTTTATCCACACCTGTGGAGAAAACATCGCCCAAGCCGACACCGACTTCAAAATGCAGCGCGCCCTCATGCCCGGCGGGACCTGCGAAGCGACGGTTTTCGACGCCTGGAACTATTTCGCCGCCGCAGTCTGTGTGCCGCTGGGCAACTATCACAATATGAATAAAGCGACCAGCAAAATCGCACCTGAAAACATCGACCTGCGCGATTGGGCTTCCATGGTCAAACTGCTCGCCGAAGTCGCCCAAAACGCCTGCGATTTCCCCGGCGACCACGTCGACCTCCGCGATCAACTCATCAAACGGTTTGAATCACACAAAAGCCTGCTGTAATCCTATGAACAAAACGTCGACAAAAATACCCGAACTTAAAATACCTTGTTATCGAGTGAATAAACGGGTTCAAAATAATTGATTCACAGTCTGTCAGCATGACAATTCGGGGTATTCAGATGTCTTTATTGTGTTGTACGAGACCCGCCGAGCGGATATTGTATGCCGCCCTTCCTTCGGGTACATTACTCGGCTCGCCTCACCGACGGCGGGTTGAGTCAGTGATTCGGTTGGATCATTTTCTCGATTTGTTTTTGATCAACCCCAAAAGCCCCATGACGATCTTTCGCGATGTCGGTGTCGCGTGATTGTTCGGGCTGGCGATAAAAAATCGCTGTTTGAAAAAGGATTTGTATGACACAAGCAGAACTCGTCCAAGCGCTGGTCGATGCCGGTATTCACTTTGGTAACCCGGCCTCGCGTTGGAACCCCCGCATGGAGCCGTACATCGCCGGCAAACGCGGGAATGTCCATATCATCAATATCAAAGAGACTCTCAAGGGTCTTTTGCTGGCTAAGAAGCTGGTGCAGAACATCGTCGCATCCGGTCGCGATGTATTGTTCGTCGGCACGAAGCGTCAGGCACGCAATTCGGTTCAGGAAGAAGCCGGTCGCTGCGGGATGCACTACGTCAATGAGCGTTGGCTGGGCGGCACGCTGACGAACTTCCGAACGATTCGCGAGCGGTTGAAGCGCTTGGAGCAGCTCGAAAAACTCTGGAATACCGGCGAAATCGAAAGCTATTCCAAGAAGATGAAGTCCACACTGAACCGCGAGATGACAAAGATCAAGAGCAATCTTGAAGGCATCCGCAAGATGGACAAGTTGCCGGGCATCATCTTCCTGATCGACACCAAGCGCGAACATATCGCGGTCAACGAAGCCAAAAAGCTGGGCGTGAAGACGATCGCGTTGATCGACACCGACGGCAACCCCGCCGACATCGATCTGCCGATCCCCGGCAACGACGATGCGATGCGCGCGATCTCGCTAATTTGCAGCCAGATCGCCGATGCCGCGATCGAAGGCAAGCAAGGCCGTACCGTCGGCGATAAACCCGAAGGCGATCAGCCACGTCGTCGCAGCACGCGTTCAACTTTCCGCGCCGACAAAGGCGCTGAACAAACCGGCGACGACGCAGCCCCCGATGCTGTGCCCAGTGAACCCGTGACCGGCGAAACCGCCGTCGCACCCGAAGCCCCCGCTATTACAGTCGGCGCGGCGTCGAACTAATTGATCGATAGGCCGCAGATCGACGCAGATGAACGCAGATTCGGATCACACGACCTGAATCATTTGCGTTGATCTGCGTTGATCAGCGGTTTCATTTTTACTATTCAGGAGAAATAAACATGGCAACAATTACCGCATCACTCGTGAATGAACTTCGCAGCAAGACCGGGCTGGCGATGATGAAATGCAAGGAATATCTGGTTAAAACCGAAGGCAATCTTGAGGCCGCGTTTGACATGGCTCGCAAGGAAGGCGTCAAGGACAGCATCACCGCCCGCGCCGCGACCGAAGGCCGGGTTGAAGTCGCGACATTCGGCGATGTCGCCGCTGTGGTCGAAGTGGTTTGCAACACCGATTTCACCGCCAAGAGCGACGAAGTGTTAAAACTCGCCGAACACGCCGCAAAACTGCTCGCAGGCAATCAGTCCGTCAATGTCGCAGACGATGCTGAGATCAAAGACGCGTTGGCGAACGTATCAAAAGTGACCGGCGAAAACGTACAGCTTGGCCGCAGCGCAACGGTGAAGGGCAACGTCGGATCGTATCTTTATTCAACCGCTGGCAAGGGTAAGATTGGCGTGTTGGTGGAGTTTTCCGCACCCCCTGCCGACGATCTGGTTCGCGCGCTGGGCATGCACATCGCCGCCGCCCGTCCGGTCGCGCTCAGCCGCGCCGACGTGCCTGCGGAAGTGATCGCGAAGGAAAAAGAGATCGCGATCGAACAAGCCAAAGCCACCGGCAAGCCGCAGGAAATCGCCGAGAAAATCGCCGAAGGCAAGATGAGCAGCTTCTATTCCGAGCGCGTGCTGCTCGATCAGGATTTCATCAACGCCGATTTTTTCAAAGGCAAGGTCAGCGCATTGCTCAAGAGCAAAGGCGTCGAACTTAAGAAGTATGTCCGTCTTGAAGTCGGTCAGGCGTAATCTTTTCGAGTTCAAATTGATTCACCAAGCCCACGACGCCGTCGTGGGCTTTTTCATGCGCGAACGATATGATCGCCTGTAAGATTTATGTCTGCCACTCGTGCAAATCTACACGAACCGCTTCGATCATTTGCTCATGTGCAAAGTGATCTCGCACAACTTCTGACGGATTATGACACGCTCATCGTGGAGTATGGATCGCGAGTTGCTGGCGGGCGAATTTTGCCCAACACGATGCAAGCACAACGCATCGAATTGACCTACCATTCTAATGCGATCGAGGGCAACACGCTTTCGCTTCGCGAAACGCAACTGGTTTTGGAAGGCAAATCCCCCGCTGCGCAGCACGATTTGCGCGAAATCTACGAAGCCCGCAATCACGATCGCGCCTATCAACTGATCGAAACCTGGGCGAAACAAATGCAGCGCCGAACGTTAACCGAACGTGACATTCTTAATCTGCACGCGACGATACTGACTGATATTGACCGTGACGCCGGGCGATTCCGATCCGAGCGCGTGCGAATTGCCGGTACAGGTTTCATCCCCCCTTCCAGGGAAAAATTTGAGTGGTTGCTTCCAGAGATGCTGACACTGGCGAGCCGATCCGATATCCACCCGCTGCTGCAATCGGCAGAGCTTCACTACAACTTGGTCGCGATTCATCCGTTCCATGATGGCAACGGTCGCACGGCACGTTTGTTGATGAATGACCACCTGCTGACGCGAAATCTACCGCCTGTCGTAATCCGGGTTGATCGTCGCGGCGAATACCTATCCGCTCTCGATGATGCCAATCGTGGCAATCTGCTTCCATTTGCAACGCACGTCGCAGTCAGTGCGATCTCGTCAATCCAATTGCTTCTGGGATAGCACCACCTACGACGCTGAATAATCCTCACATCCGTCACAGTCGCCAAACATCATTGTCAGTACCACTGAATCAACTCTTATCGGACGGGCAATCCGCTCAAGATAATTAACGACCGTCTTGCACTGGTCGATCCCTTTGTTGTCAGTCCTGTTGATCGCGTGATTAGCGGACGTTGATAGCGAAAGGGAAAAACCATGGCCGCCACGGCAGTTCAAAGTAATTTGCAGTTGTATCTCCGTCAGATCAACGAAGTAGGTCTTTTGACCGCCGACGAGGAAAAATCGCTCGCCCGCGACATCCTTGAGCGATCCGATATGTCTGCCCGCGAACGAATGGTTCGCGCCAACCTGCGGCTGGTGGTGAATATCGCCAAGCAATTCGTTGGCCGTGGCATGTGCCTGACCGACCTAATCGAAGAAGGCAATGTCGGTCTGCTGCGAGCGGTCGAAGGGTTCGATCCCGAAGCCGGTTGCCGATTCAGCACCTACGCAAGCTGGTGGATCAAACAGGCGATCAAACGTGCTCTTATCAACGGCGTCCAGCCGATCCACGTCCCGGCCTACATGATGGAACTGATGACGCGGTATAAAAAGTGCAGCCGCAAGCTCGAAGACACGCTCGCCCGCACGCCCAACAACGACGAACTGGCAAAAGCGATGGAGGTCTCGTTGAAAAAGCTGGGCATCGTCAAGGCAGCGCTCAAAGCCTACAGCGCCCCCACCCAGTTTTCCGGCGGCGATTCTGACGACGATCTGACGATCAATGACGTGATCGCCGACGACGACACGCTACCCCCCGATGAACAGGTCACCGGCAACGACGACCTACGCCAACTCGAACAACTCCTCGATCGCATCGACGACCGGGCCGCCACCATCCTGCGTCTGCGGTATGGTTTGGAAGGCGAAGACCCGCTGACCTTGAAACAAATCGGTGCCCGCATCGGCCTAACCCGCGAGCGTGTCCGCCAGATCGAACACGAAGCCCTCAAACGCCTGCGTGGCGCGATGATGAACTAGTCGCGGGTATGAAAATTCTTTCCCTTGAACAGGTGTGACGATTCTGCGCGTCACACCTGTTCTGTTGGATATTTTGTGTTTTGTGTTTTGTGTTCTGTGTATGGGATTTAGATCATTGATTCGTCATTTCTCATTCGCAATTCGTCATTTCGTGGGTCGTGGTCGTGAAGCGTGGGTCTTGGGTCGTGAATTGTATTACCCACGAATCACGAGTCACGAACCACGAATCACGAATCACGACCCACGAGCCACGCGACTCCACTCGCATCTCCAATCCGCACGGTTATCATGCCGTCATGCACGACCCCGTCGAACAACTCAAATCGTTGATCCGCGACATTCCCGATTTCCCCAAACCCGGCGTCTTATTTCGAGACATTACGCCGCTGCTGGCCGATCCACGAGGGCTGGCGATGTCGATCGAATTGTTGGCGAATCCGTTTCGCGGCAAGGGGATTGATATTGTCGTCGGGGCGGAAAGTCGGGGATTTATTTTCGGCACGGCCGTCGCGTGTGCGATCTCGGCGGGGTTTCAGGTCGTCCGTAAGCCTAAAAAATTGCCTTGGAAAACCGTCGCCCGTACCTATGCGTTGGAATACGGAACCGACACGCTGGAAATGCACGCCGACGCCGTGTTGCCCGGCCAGCGCGTGTTGATCGTCGATGACGTGCTCGCAACCGGCGGCACGATGAACGCCTGCTGCGAACTGGTCACACAACTGGGTGGCGAAATTGTCGGTTTGGCAGTGCTGACCGAACTGACGTTCCTCAAAGGTCGTGAAAAAGTCGCGCCGCATCTGGTCCATTCGGTCATCACTTATTGATTCACCGCCATGCCAAGCGTCGTACTCGTCATTTTTTTGCTCGGCGGTTTTGCGTTGCTGGTCGGCGTGGTAACGATCCGCAGAATCATCCGGCATCGGCGAATCAGAAAACCGGTTGATCCCGACGCACATATCCTTCAATGTCCGTGCGGATATTCACTCAAGGGCATCGACACGCTCCGTTGCCCCGAATGCGGCAGGATTCACGGCTTCGACGCCACCCCCGAGCAACTCGGCCTCACCGATGATCAACTGCGTCAAGCCAAGCAAAAACGCGAACAACGCCGCGTTGATTTTAAAGCACACGCGCGATCCTAAACAGGCGCGCGAGCCGTGATCCAGGATTGATGTTTCATCCGCTTCGCGTGTAACATTCGCCAGAGATTGTTACGATACTGTCGTAATTCGGGGCTTTTGGGTTTATGAATTATTTCGCCTGTAATGTTTGTCGCGCGCAGTTGTCGGCTGAAAGTCATCAGGCCGGGCAGTTGGTGCGGTGTCCGAATTGTCTCACGACGCTGACCGTCCCGGCGCCGCAAAATGTCGATGCAACCGTCACCGCATCAAGCGAAGTTATAACGAATCGACCGATCGCGACTGCACCGACCCACGCGCGTCCACAAACCCGCTTCACCGGCGCGCCCGGCGGCGGAAAACGGTACGGATTTAACTGCGTCTACTGCTCGTCACGACTCGAAGCCACCGAAGCGATGGCCGCCCAGGAAGGGCAATGCCCGACCTGCGGGAATGGGATCACGATCCCGATCCTCGACCGTTACGGGCGGCTGATCGATCCGATCACGAAGCAGATCATCAAGCAAGACCCGCATCCCGTTCACGCCTACGCCGCTGCCGGGGATCGGGCACCGCAGATCATCCGTCAGCCGGACGGATTGCAATTGATCCAGTGTGCCAAATGCACACGGCTAAACCCGGTTAATCTGAATAACTGCAAGCATTGCGGCATGCCTTTCACGATGGAGGGGACAACCGCCGACGCCGCCGGGGCAAGCAACGGGTTTGCGGTGGCATCGCTTGTGCTGGGGATCGTCGGCATCCCGTTTTTTTGCAGCGTAATTGTCCCGCTGCTTGCGATCATCTTCGGCGGCGTCGCGCTGGGGCAGATCAACAAGCGTCAAGGCGGCAACACCGCAGGAAAAGGGCTGGCGATCGCAGGCATGATCTGTGGCGGAATTGGGTTGGTGATCGGCTTCATTGCGTTTATGAATTAGCACCCGGCTTCGCATCTGTTAGCGAAATCGCTACACTTCTTCGTTTTCAATCATGCAAAGTGTTGCCTCATTTATTATCGAACCGGTCGGCCTTGTCGTCGAATCACTTGCTAGACCGTTAAACTTTCAACAGTTGTACGGAAATGATCATCCCGTCGAACTGGAAATCGGTTTCGGCAAAGGGACGTTTCTTGTCGAGCAGGCGACGACTAGGCCTGAGACGAATTTTTTTGGCATCGAATGGGCGAACTGGTTTTTCAGATACGGATCGGATCGCCTTCGTCGTCGCAGCCCACATAATGCGCGGACGATCCGCGCCGAAGCGACATTTTTCCTCACAGAGTTCATCCCCGATTCTTCGATCACTGTGCTGCACATTTACTTCCCCGACCCGTGGCCGAAGACCAAACACCAGCGTAGACGCCTCGTGCAGGATAGCTTCATCCCCGTCATGCAACGTATCCTCGTCCCCGGCGGGCGCGTGCAGATCGTCACCGACCACAAAGGCTATTTTGAACAGAACATGGAACCGACGATGCGCAAAAGTGGCTTAGAAATCGTCGATTACAACCGCCCAGGATCGGCCAATGAAGGCGAATATGTCGGGACGAACTTCGAGCGCAAATATCGCCGCGAAGGGAGACCGTTTTACGCGATTGCTGGGATTAAATCTTAGCGATCATCTGCGCGATCGTTCATTTCAACGCATCGAGCACACCTGACAGCTTCGCCTTGTTTTCAGCCGTCACGCGGGTGAACTTTGACGCTTCCAGATACAACTCATCTTTCTTCAAATTGTCTTTGATCAACTGCTCCAGTTGCTGCGGGCGGGTCACTTCTTTGCCGGTCAGCATCTTGGGATCGATGCTACGGATCGTGAGTTGATCGTCTTTTAGATCGACGCGTCCGACCACATACCGGGTCTGGCTGACTTTGGAATCTTCCAGCAGCAGCTCGGGCATATAGACTTCAAGCGACACGAACTCGACGCCTTCAATTTCCGCAAGCCAGGCACGCCATGTGAGCGTGGATTTGATCGCATATTCCTCGCCGGTCTTGGCGACGCGATAGGATTGGACGAGGTAGTTGCGTTCATTCATTTTATGAACTGCCCAGATTTCATCATCCCCATCAGATTTAGCATGCCATACGCCGACCAGATCGGGATCGACCTTCGCGGTATCGGGACTGCCAACATAAGTTGGCAAACACCCCGCCAGCATTAGAACGAACATGACGATTCCCAACCCGATTGAAGTGGTGATGCGGTTCATCCCCCAATTGTGCCGCGTGCGGCTTAATGTGGCAATCTCAGTATCCCAAGACGCGCACCGATTTTAAGCCGGTAATAAGACACACATTACGCAGATGTCTCGGATGAACACAGATGCAGATTCTGGATTTACGGGATATCTCAAAGCAGTCTGATAAAGGAGCAGGGGTTGAAATGGCAAAAGGCCGCATAGCGGCTGCGATGTGACGTGGATGCGGTCTGCCGATACAATCGCGCATATGTCTGAATCGGGTCATGTTGTTCGCGTGGAATTGCCGCAGTCGCCTTACGAAATCACGATCGCCAATGGGCTGATCGATCGGGTGGGTGATGTGGTAAAGGCGGTTTCAAAGTCTTTGCGGGTAGGGATCGTAACCGATACCACCGTCGGGCCGTTGTATGCCGATCGCGTGAAAGGATCGCTCGAAAAGGCGGGGTTTGATATCGTCGTCGCGACGATCCCGGCTGGCGAATCCCATAAAACATTGCCGACTCTTTTGCCGATCTACGACATTTTCTTACAAGCCCGTTTCGAGCGAACCACGCCGCTGATCGCTTTGGGCGGAGGCGTCGTCGGCGACATGACCGGCTTTGTCGCGGCCACGCTCTTACGGGGCGTGCCGTTTATTCAGATCCCGACCACGTTGCTAGCAATGGTCGATGCGTCGGTCGGCGGTAAAACAGGCGTCGATCACGCTGCGGGCAAAAACCTAATCGGCGCATTCCACCAACCCGCCTGCGTTCTGATTGATCCGTCCGTTCTAAAAACACTTCCACCGCGCGAATTGCAAAGCGGATTGGCAGAGTGCATCAAACACGAAATAATCCGAGATGCGGACGGTTTCGCATCGCTTGAACAAAATATCTCCCGTGCGCTGGCGCTGGATATGGGTTATCTGGGTGATTTGATCGCTCATAATGTTGCGATCAAAGCAAAGGTGGTCGCTGCCGATCCGTTTGAGAAAGGCGAGCGCGCTCATCTGAATCTCGGCCACACCTTCGGCCACGCGATTGAAACCATCAGTAACTACACCTACACGCACGGCGAATCAATCAGTCTCGGCATCTGCGCCGCCGCATATGCCGCGGTCATGCTGGATATGATTGACGAAGGGGCGCGTCAACGAATCATCAAGCTGTTGCACGCCGCGAAATTACCGACAAGTGGACTGCAACTTAATTTGGATGCGGTGGTTGAATCAATGTATTTCGACAAGAAGGTCAAGGCCGGGAAAATCCGCTTCATCCTGCCCGATTCGATCGGTCATGTCGTCATCCGCGACGATCTTTCACGCACGCTGGTTCGCGAATCGCTTGCGAGTCTGGTCTGATCGTGCAAAACCGCAAGCGATTTGGACTCGGATCGCGTAAATGGGCATAATCCGATCGTGATTCGACATTGGCTTACGCTATCACTGACAGAAGGCATCGGTCCGATCCTCAGCCGCCGGTTGATCGAACGGGCGGGATCGGTTGAAGCGGCGTGTGAAGCGTCAGTCGCGCTGTTGCGGATGGTTGACGGGGTCGGCACATCCAAAGCCCCGAAAATCGCCACGTCATTGGCTGACGCGCGACAAAAGGTGGATGCGGAGATCGATCGCGCCGCGTCGAAGCAGATTCGGCTGATCTGCCCTGATGATGAGGTTTATCCGCATCTGCTCACGACAATCCCTGATCCGCCGCTGGTGCTGTATTGCAAAGGCACGCTTGAGCCGCGCGATTTGAATGCGCTAGCGATTGTGGGTTCGCGTAAATGCAGTTTATATGGGCGCGAGCAGGCCGAGCGATTTGCGACATTGCTGGCGGGGGCGGGGTTTACGATTTTATCAGGCGGTGCGCGTGGGGTGGATTCAGCCGCGCATCGCGGGGCAATCGCCGCGAACAATGGGCGAACGATCGCGGTTTTGGGCAGCGGAATTGACGTTCCGTACCCGCCGGAAAATCTCGAATTGTTTCATACCATCGCCAATCGTGGTGCGGTGCTCAGCGAATACCCGTTCGGTACGCCGCCGCTGGCGGATAATTTTCCGAGGCGCAATCGCATCGTCAGCGGTATGTCGCGCGGGGTATTGGTGATCGAAGCCGATGAACGATCCGGCGCACTGATTACCGCCCGCCAGGCCGCCGATGAACACAACCGCGTTGTAATGGCGATCCCCGGCCGGGTGGATAACCCGCAATCGGCCGGGCCGCATAAATTGATCCGACAAGGCGCAACACTGGTCACGCGCATCGAACACATCATCGAAGCGGTCGGAGCGCTCGATGCCTCGATCCCTGAAATGCCGCTGTTTGAACAGGCTGACGAAAAACCTGCGCCCAAACTATCCACCTTATCGAATGATCAGCAGACGATCCTGGAGCAGGTGACGGTCGAACCGCAAAACGTGGATACGATTACGGAATTGTGTGGCTTGGACGTACCAATCGTGCAGCGTGAATTGATGTATTTGACACTCAAAGGCCGAGTGCGCCGAGTAAACGGACAGGAGTATATACTGGTGCGATAAGTCACGACGCTGCGTAGATATGTGAGAGTTCTACATGCCCAAACCCGCGCTCAAATGTCACACTGATGTACTCCGAAGCGTCTACTCGTCTTGTCAAAACCGCATTCATTTGCACGTTAAGAAGATGCTTCGGAGCACATCAACATGACAATTCTGGGTATTCACAGGACCTTTGTGACTGACGCTGGATATAAAATAGGCCCGCCACCTTTTTCAAGACAGCGGGCCAGAGGGAAGGGTCTGAAACAGATTGACCCCAAACGCACCTCATTTACTCAGCAGTCACGCGGCAGGCGTCACTTCTGATTCTTAAACGCATCGCGAAGGTTGCGCACGTGGTCGTGGGCGGCTTTCACATTCATATACTGCTTGCCAAGCAAATCGCTAATCGGACTGCCTGCGCAATCTTTCATCGCCGACTCGTAGAGATGCTTGATGGCATCTTCGCCGCGCTCGGCTTCGCTGAGGACATTAGCGGTATCGCCGCCGGTAACAGCACCGCGAATATCCAGCCACCAACGATGCAGCGTGCCTTTAGCCGTGCCGCTGTCGGCGGGATCTTCACCATTGTACGCAACAGACGATTTCAATTCTTCTGCATTACGCGTCCGTTGAGACGCATATTCACGGAATAATGAGGCGACCTTGTTGTCCTCAATCCGTTCCGCCGCGGCGGTAAAACCTTCGGCAGAATCGATATTCATGCGAATTAAATCCTGCACACACTCAGTTGCTTGGTCAGACATTGGTACAGTTGTCTGGCTCATAATTTAGTCCTTTCGGTAACGGCTTACTTCTGCGCCTACGTATGCATTCGCGTACGGCGTTAGATTCGGGGTGAACGACCTTTGAACAGGCCTGCCACCAGCGACAGTAGAAATAGCACTAGGAAAACAAAGAATAACACTTGTGCGATCGTACCTGCACCGCTGGCGATTCCCCCAAAACCAAAAACGGCGGCGACGATAGCGATCACGAAAAATACGGCTGCCCAGTAAAGCATGGCAAACTCCTAAAAAATCTTGCGTAGTCGATTTCGACTGCGCATGGGTTAAATCAGTTCTTCTTCTGCAACTACAACAGTAGAAATAGCTGCAATTTTACTTAGCGGCGTCTTTGATGTTGTCGCCAGTTTTTTCGATGTCCTTGCCAGCACCTTCCATGGTGTTGCATCCAATGCTTAAACCTGACAAAGTGACAGACATCGCCAACAACAACATGATTTTCGTAACACGGTTCATATGAACCTCCAGTAGAGTTTCTTAAAGCCGATCGTTGCTCAGCCCTTCGCCTCGCATTTTCCCGATCAACTTCATTGGTACATCATGGGCGCGTGTTTCCTAGCAGATGCTAAAACCTCAGTGAATCCGGATTCATTCTTAGATTTTTGTAAAAATGATGAATTCGCGATCGCGCGATGAACGGAAGTTCATGCAGCGAGTGTCGGGAGCAGATATAATGGCTGTGAGATCACTAAACCTGATGGAAGGAATGATGAACAAACCCAAACAACCCACCCCCGACCCGGCTACAACCTACGAACGTGCCAAACCAGAGGAGCAATCCCCAAATGGCAAGCTCGACCAACCGCCCGCACCCAAATCGCATTCGGCGGCGGAATCAGAAAAAAATAACGAATCCCCCAACACCCCAAGACCGCACGCAGAGTCTTCCAATACGTCTAAGTAACTGATCAAGATTCAAGCACAGGACTTGCCACATCCCTTGCAGGAGCTTCTGAGGACGCGTCAATAACCCTAGGTCGTCTAGAAGTGTATGCACCACTGGCGTAACCAGTAGCGTCAACAGCAGCGAAAGCGTCTGCCCGCCAATCACCATCACCGCGACCGCGCGGCGTTCTTCGGCACCTGGGCCGCTGCCCATCCATAGCGGTAACATTTCCTGCGACCAAACAGAGCGTCGTCATCAAGATCGGGCGCAACCAATCACGACAACCCTGTATCACCGTAGTCATGTGAAAGTGATTGCGCCGACAACCCAGCGATCAATCTCAGAATGATTCGCCCGCGTTATTCCGCGTCGCGCGTTGATGGCGTACCGGGAAAGTAAAGATAGGGTTTGAGTTTTTCGACCGTCGCGGCACCGATGCCTTTGACGAAATACAAGTCTTCAGCGCGGGCAAACGCACGCTGACCGGGGGTGCGGGACTGGAGTTCATCGCGCTTACGCAGGATATCGCGGGCTTTGGATTCGCCGATGCCCGGCAGGATCGCCAACGTTTGCCAATCGGTTGTTTCAAGGTCGATCCGGTCTGCCAATTCATCTGCGCGCAATCCGACTGCTGGCTGAGGATCGGGTACGACTGAACGATTGATCGCCCACTTGATCGCAAAAAATAAACCGGCGACGAGCAACAGAACGACCAGCACCCGCCTTTGCCGGGATGTGAAGCTGAAATCGTGTGCGATTCCGCGAACCATATTTATTTTTTGGCGGATTTGGACATTTGTTCACGTAGTGCCTGTACCGCAAGCATCGCCGGTTTGGGTTGCAACATATCGTTCAGCAATCCGCCTGCGGGCAGGGACGGATGAAGATCGGCAAAATTCGCCCAGCAGAGATTTTCGACATACGGCTTGCTCAGCGCAATCCTCGCAAATTCATCCAGCCATTTCGCCTGCCGTTCCGGCGACCACGGCTCGCGCCAACGCCCCGCCACGCTCGGATCAAGTGCCCCTTCGGATTGATCGTTCACATCCGGCGTATCGCGACCGGGCACGCCCAAACTCGTGCAAAAAAGCGGCTTGCCCAGCGTGCTGAACCGATCAAGCATGCTGGATAGCTGGAATAAATCGCGCGTGAATTGCGATCGCGTCGGCACGCCCATCTCCAATTCCAACGCAAAGGCATCGAAATGAATCCCGCCTTGGGCGACCATCTCCGCATACAACATTGGCGGAACAGTGGGATGCGAATGCGAATGATATTCGCCAAACGGATATTTGATCGTCACGATCGTCCGCGCGTTCGTGGCAACCGTGCGGGTCTGCTGAACCAGTACGCGGGTCAGCTCGATCATCTGCTCAAACGACAGCGTGAACGAGTTGGTCGCGTGCAAACCCGCCACCACGTTCCATGCGGTAACCGCACGACGATAGCGCGATACGATTTTACGAACATAGTCGTACGCCAAATCGCGCAGCGTCTCAAAATCATGCTCCCAGATATACAACCAATCCGGAACCTGACCTTCCGACAAATCCACCAACGGCCCGGCGATGACCAGCACGCGTTTTTTTGCCAGTGCTTCAATCCATTCATCCAGCTTTTCGGTTTGAAAACTGTCTTCGGTCGGCTGAAGTAATTTCCAAGTCATCGGCACGACGACAAAATCGCACATCTCGCATACCGCGTCGCGATAAGTTTGGTTGTTGATCGTCCAATCAATCCGACACCCGAACAGGTGCTTCGGCATTGCGTTGCTGGCACGACGACGATTCAGCAGCAATTCGGCGTGGAAATGCGCAAGCTCCTCAGACAGATTAAACGATACCTGCATCGACTGATCCGCCAGCCTTGCCGCTGTGACGGGCGTATCTAAGTGTGCCAGCGATTCTGCGAATAACCCCTGTGCTTCACGAAATTGCAGTTGAAACTTCTCGGTACGCGGGAAGTCGAACAGATTCCAATCTTCCTGTTTCTGAACGATTTTCATCAGCCGAAACCGTGCCAGTTCGACATTAAGAATGTAAGGTTTCGCACGCGCGGGCAGCCGGGTGGTTTCCATCTGATACGCACCGCAGGCACCGATATCCCATAGCAACGAAACCGCCGTCGCGTTGTCATCGGGACGCGTGACAATCAAATGCTCATCCCGAAATGAGACCGACCCCGCCCACGGTACGCTTTCAGGCCCGACCGCCATCGCGTTGATCGGGCTGAACTGCCGCTGACGCTCACCGTCTCGATAAATCTCGAACTTCAGAATCATAACCCTATGCCTGCCGACTATTTGAGGTGAAGTCTTACTCGCCCTCGCGGCAAAAGCATCTTAACCGCCCGACAATAATCTGACCAACACCCAAGCTATGGATTATCAAGCACATCGGACGTCCTACGCATCTTTAACAAATTACATCCGTTAAATCGCCGTTGCACGAACCGCATCGCCAGCTTTGTAATGTTGCCTCGAAAATGCAATTGTCACATTTGTCACACCAACCCAAATTCACAACCCTCGGCTAAATCTGGACTTGCCGATTGAGAAGCGACGCCGTACCGCGCACAGTGTCACATTTTGTGTCCGATCGAAGTACCGCACGAGTGTTTCGATGGGTGGTTTGATGAAAATACCCCGCTGATCGCAGCCACGGTTTAGGGCATGCTAAGTCATCACCCCGACATTGACGCGTCATACCCACCATGTCAGCATATTCGCGTGCAACTACCAAAATTAAAGCTGGATTTCCCCTTAGGCTTCCCGATAAGCCTAACCGTGTCACTAGGCGCACGTTGTTAGCCGCTCTTGCGGCATTCGACAACGCAGCCGGGGCGGGTGGGTAACATAAGCATGACCCGACCCACCGCGCTTTTGCTCTCGCTCGTGATGACCGTTTCGTTTTCGTACGCCGAAGCGCCGCTGGCGGTGCGGCAGGCGACGTTTCTCGGATCGGGCGGCGACGACGAACTCAACGCGGCTGCGTTCGACAAGAAGGGGCGGTTGTATGTCGTCGGGCAGTTCGGCGCTGCGTACGATGCGTCGGGCTTCCCGAATCGCGCTACGCTCGGCAACGCCGACTCCGAATCGACCTACGGATTCGCATTCGTCGCGTGTTTCGACCCAGAGGGTAAGCCCCTGGCGATCATGCAACTGGCAAAAGGCGTCGGCGTGTTGACGGATATCGCGGTCAACGATGCGGGCATTTATGTCGCGGGGTATGCGACGCGGGCCGCCGAATCGTTGCTCAATGCCAGCACGTCGCTGAGCGCCAAGGCGGCCGCGAGACCGACGTTCGCGACGTACACACCGAAGGAGCATTACGACGAGCCCAAGTTCGCACCCGGCTTCGACCAGCGCGGTCAGCCCATCGTGCTGCGGATCGACCCGGAACTCTCGCGCGTCACCGGCGGGACCTATCTGGAAGGGTGGCAATCGGTGTGGCACGTGCCCGAGCCACTCAAGGAGGACTGGCGCGAGCCGACACTCATCGGCCTGCTCTCGAATGGCGACCTGATCGTCTCCCACGACGGCGGCTACAACCGCATCCCCGAAAATGGCGCGGCCGCGACACTCGAAGATTTTTACCACGTCCCGAACCACCTCTCGCGACTGTCTGCGGACCTGTCGATGCGTAAATGGAAGCAGGACATCTATTTGACGCGGACGCATCCCCAGATCGTCTCCAAGGGCTTGAAGATGGAGTGGAAGCACGACACACTCGGCAATCCGCGCCCGATGCGGCTGCGCGTAGACGCGAGCGACCATTTCTATCTCAGCGGCTGGGCCGCGGCGCAGACCTCCAGCGAGCCGTGGTGGAGTTCGTTTCTGCGAAAGTACGACGCGGACGGCAAACATGTCTGGTCGGCATACGAGCACGCCCCGACCGCCGGCGACGGGCGGATGAACGGGCTGGTGAGCGACTCGTGCGTGCGAAGCGTGAACATCGCGCCCGACGGCACGATCCTCGTCGCAGCCATGAGTGATGGCGGCAACACGATCCTCCGGCGCGACCCGCGCGATCTGACACAGGATGTCGGCCAGCGCGTGCGCGGATCGGCCCACAGTTTGAACGGCCGCACGCTCTTCGTCGGACTGGTCGCGACACTCAACCCCGACGACGCCGATCTGATCGTCGCCGACACGCTCGGTGGATACGCGAAGCAGGATGGAAAGAAGCTCCGCTACACGCCCGCTTGGGCGAACGACATCGCGTCGTTCGGCGGCGGGGTGCTGATCGCCGGGCGATGCGGGCTGAGCTTTCCGGTGACCGACGATGCGTGGCTGAAACCCCCGGCCGAGCCGTACACGCGGCGTGGCGAGTACGGGATGGTCCGCTTGTACGACGCATCGCTCAAGCTCCGTTTCTCGGCCGCGCTGCCGCCATCGAATCCCGACGCGATCGCGGTCTCCGCCGACGGCAAACGCGCCGCCATCATGGGCACGACCGCATCGGATACGTTTCCGGTTCGGCAACCCATGCAATCGCAATGCGCGGGTGGCCGGGACGGGTTTATCATGATTGTAGAAACCACAGGAAACTCCGCGGATGCGCCTGCCACACCTGAACTGGAAAAGCAGTAAAATAGAAATGTGAACTTGTCCTGCTTTTTGAGTCCGAAGGATTTGCTTGGCCCACCGAGACCGATGTGACTAATCGGACTGAAACGGGGTCGGTTCTTGAAACTAATCGAGAACCGACCCCGGTTTGGTCCCCCGCGAAGGCATCTCGTGGCGAGGAAAAGCAAACATACGGAGCGTCCCCCCTGTTCTTCAAAGCACGCACGCCTCACGCGTCGCCCTGTCTGTCTATAAATATCAGGTTTGGGTCACTTGGTGTGCTGGCATTGAATGCTAGCATGCCTTTATACACGGTGTCGCCGTTGTATCGTACGGACACGTCATAGGTTCCGTCTGGCAAAATGCCCAGCCTCACCCGACCCGCTTCTCTTAGCTCGGCATTGACTACGACGCTAGCGCCGCCCTCAGGTATCAGACTTGGGTAGAACCGTTCGTAAGTGACAAGGTCGGCGGTAATGCGGTTCGTATCGGTGTCGACCCGCACGTCGGCACCGAAATAAGGGAGTGTTGCCCCGTCAGGGCTTGTCAGCTGCACGTAATATCCGGGCAACCCTCTGAAACTGGCGGCCTGTAACGCGACCAGCGAAGCACGCGCCCAGTCAGTGGTACGAAATCCCGACGCAAAACGTTCGACCGACTTGAGTCCTGCGGGGACGACGTTGAAGCGTCCCGTATCCCGTCCGCCGTTTCCGTTGACGATGTGCCGGCCTGACAGGACGGTCAGATGGTCGTCCCCTTCCCCGCCCAGCAGGGTGTCAACATCATCGATCGCGGTGAGTCGGTCGTTTCCGGCGTCGCCTGAGAGCAGGTCATTTCCGATCGTACCGTTGAGAACGTCGAGATCATCCCCGCCGAAAAGCCGGTCGTTGCCCGCACCGGTCTGGATGGTGTCTGATCCCGCGCCACCGAAGACCACCGCGTCGATCTTCAGCCTCAGACTGATGGCGATATAGTCATTTCCACCGGCGGCATTGATCTCGATCGCGCGCACGTCAGCGAGTTTGAACGTTTCCTGCTTTATCCACGCGAAGACGCCCCCGCCTTTATCGGCGCGAGGAGCGACGCTCACACGGACTTCCGCATCCTGTTTATAGACAACAAGGGTCTCGTGAGCGTCCGATCCGTCGATTCGCAAAACCCCGTTATCCAGCATAATGGTGGCCAAGGCGAGCATTCTACGATCTTCTAAGCGTTCCAACATGTTGTTCCTTTCCTCATTCCGATCTGGCCGACACAGCGCCTTCACACACAGTTGCTTTAAAGGATGCCGAAGCCCACAGAATTGTTACAAAAAAAATCGGTTAAGAAAGGGATCGAAATGGGGTTGGTTCTCGGATTCATCGATTTGTGTCTAAGTTCTTTGATCGGGCAGCAAAACCGGGACTGGTCCAGAGTTCGATTGATCGATTATGCGTGCGTATAGTTATTGTCGATAGGATTCAACACTGCGCCTCTGATGGCTTTGCGGTGATCGGGACGTCGGGTACTTGGATGGGTTGGCTGGGGCGTCGGGGCGGCGCACGCGCACCAGCGGCTCGCGTCGGTTCAAGATTTTTTCGTGCGATTGTCGGCGAATCGGCGGTTTGGGGCGTCGGCGGCGGTCGCGGGGTTGTCGGCAGCGGAACGCTATGCGGGGCTGACGCTGCCGTGGTGGCTGACTGTTACAAAGATGCCGTTGTCGCCTGTTGAGGTGATTCGGACACCACCGATCCGATCATGATGGATGATGACGATCTGGATGTTGAGACGGTGTAAGGCTTGCAGCAGTATCAGGCAGATACATTTGCCACCGAG
>JBBQXB010000039.1:0-31109 GCA_038210015.1 Tepidisphaerales bacterium | reverse complement strand
TGTGCGTGTGACTGAATAGGGCAGCCATTCTGAAAGGGGAAAACCGTAGAAACCTGATCCTTCCACGCCGTAGTGTGCCGTCACAGCCCCCAGAATGACCTGCACAACGATTAACGCCGCGACGACCCAAAAGTACTTGAGCGTCGCGCGCATGGACGGGGTGGGCTTGAGTGCCAGCAGCGGATCGTGTGCGGGCAGTTCGTGGTCAGTAGCTTCGTTGTGCTTGAGCGAGGCGTTGTACCATGCGAGCGCACCAATGCCGCCTAAAAGCAACACAAAGCTGATGACCGACCAAACAATGATCGACCCAGTCGGGCGATTTTGCACCAGCTCCTCTGGGGGCCAGTTGTTGGTGTATGTGACTTGCTGGCCGACCTGCACGCTGGCACCCAGGTGTTCGACATCGCCAGGGCGCACGGTGGTGGTGGACCACGTCGTCCAGAAAAAGAAGGCCGTCATCAATTTCTGACGTTCCGGGTCACGGACGGTATTTTTGGCAATCGCATAAGCGTCGCGCAATTGGGGTGGTGTTTTGCCCGCGTCGGCATAATCGCGAGAGGCGGTCGGGAAGGTTTCGGCGTCGCCGAAAATCGCAGCGTAGTAGTCGGACAGCGCATCATAAGCCGCCGCGCGATCCCCGGAGATAGTCAGACGCCCTGTTTTCGGATCGTAAGTGTTCGTTCGCATTTCGCGAACAAGCCGATCTTTCAATACCGCTTGTTCGCCGACACCGAGTTTTGAAAACGCGACCTGATGGTCTGCCTGCGCCCAACGATCGAGGATAAATAACGATTCGCGGTGCAGCCAGTCCGCATTCCAATCGGGAGCAACGTAGGCACCGTGTCCCCAGATCGAACCTACTTCCTGCCCGCCCATGGATTGCCAGACATTCTGACCATCCAAAATCTGCTGCTTGGTGAATAAAATTCGGCCTTCGGGGGTGATGACTTCATTCGGAATAGGCGGCGCTTCACGGTAAATCTGCACACCGTAATATCCCAGTACAGCAAATGAGCCAATCACCACCACCGCAAATACGGCCCAGAGACGCCTGTAGTTCATTGTGTCCTCACTTCTACCTGAAACAGCTTCCACAGCTTGACATACAATGCTTGAGTGCATTCATGCGTTCTTGCATCCTATGTTATGGGCGGTTACATTCTTGTCAATGGAGCGTGTCCAATGAAATTATTTTCAGATGCCAGCGAATATGCCTTGCGAGCAGTGGTGTGGCTTGCCCAATATCCCGGAGAACCTAAAAAAGTGAAGGAAATCGCCGCCGGGACGCAATCTCCTGCGGGGTATCTGATCAAAGTACTGCAAGGCTTGATGAAAGCCGGCATTCTCACCGCGCAGCGTGGAAGCAACGGGGGATTCGCCCTCAAACGCGATCCTGCAACGCTGAGTGTCTATGAAGTGGTCCAAGCGATCGACCCCATCGAACGCATCCGCAACTGCCCGCTCGGCCTGGCGGCGCATGGGGCAAACCTGTGTCCGATGCACAAACGCATCGACGACGCGATCGCATCCATCGAGGAAAACTTTCGTCAGTGTACGATCAAACAGATGCTCGACGAACCTTCGGCGTCTATTCCGCTTGGAATGAAAATCCGGCATCACCCTGCTGCGAGCAACGACTAAAGCGCGGTGATTCTGTTACACCCCATTGCCCCACACAAAAATCGCCTCGCCAGTTTTGAAAGACTGTCGAGGCGATTGAGTTTGAGAAGATGACACGCGAACGGCTTTTCGGATCAGGTCGTTTCCAGTTGCAGCGTCTTTTTATCGGCATCAACATTCAATACCCGCGTTGCATCGCCTTTGGCGAGCGTGACCGTGCCGGTCAGCGATCCGTCATTGGAAGTCGTGAAGGCAATTGCGATCGACCGATCTCCGGCTGATTTGCTGGCGGTGATGGTGTTGCCTTCGATGGTGGCTTCAAGAATCGCAGGCCGCAGACCGAAGCGGTGCTTGGCGGCGATCAGGATCATCGTTTTGCCTTCGCGGTTGGTGAAGGTTTGGATGAAAACGTCGCCGGTTTTATCGCTGCCACTAATCGTACCGGTGTAAACGGTGACGTTACTGATTTGATGCCGATCGGGACGATACGGACGTACCGGGCGATCAACCACAGGCGGACTGGTCACCGGTGGTTCCGTACCGGTCGGCGCGGTGACTTTCTTCAACGCCAGAGTCGCGACGTGAGATTCGGTTTCGCCGGAGCGCGTAGTGAATGTATGTGTGATTGTTCCGGTGACATTTCCATCGACATCAACCGTTGCGACGACGCTGACGGATCGGCCTTCTTTGGATGCTGCGAGCGTATAAGTGTCGCCAGCCAATGTGCCAGTGAGTTTAATCCCACCTTCCCGGCCGGGGATGCGCGCTACAACATTGCCATCGGTTTCAGAGACGATCGCCAACGCAAATCGGCGGGGTTCGCCCTCATCTGTGGTGATCTTACCCGCATAAACAGCGACCGGCTTGGCGGCGTCGATTGATTCATCAACTTTGGGGAATCGAGGCAAAACAGACGCCTGTTCTCCATCGGATGGACGCGGCATTTGCGCCATAAGTCCCGATGATGCAAAGAGTTGACGACCTTCTAACGATTCCAGTAGTGCAGTGCGGATCATATTGCCTCCTCAGGCAAAAAGGGTGTCAGAACAGGTATGAAACGCGCAGGACATGGGATTATTGTGGCGACGCAAATTTTTCCATTACTCGACAGAAAACTTCGTTCGCGCGAGCGCAGGCGGACTAAAATGGATCAGTACAAACGGAGGTTCTCATGGCGATTACCGATATGGACTTGGAAATCCGCAGCCGACAGATGCACCGCGTGCATCTCACCCTAGCGGCGATCTTCACCGCGGCGGGCGTACTGATGATGATCACGATCGCGCTTTTGCCGATCGGACTGATCGTTTTCCTGCTCGGATTGGTCTGGCTTGCGATTGTGATCGTGATCGGCCGCGCGGATCGTAATCAACGCGAAACCCAACGCGGGCCGAGTGAGAGATGAATTGCATCGGTTTGTGATTTGTAATTTGTGATTTCAGTTGCATCTTCTGAGCAACCCTTACTGTCATGCTGAGGTACTCCGAAGCATCTACTTGACGTGCAAATTGAGACGGTTTTGACGATCCATCGACCCTTGGGAGTACCCCAGGGTGACATTCGTGAGGCGGGTCAGGATATCCAGAAATCCCCAATATAAAATTGCTCAACTCGGCGACTCACTTTGTCCCAAGCGCGTCACGATCGCGCTCTACCGGATCGGGCGGCGGCGGATCGAACGTAACGCCGGAGTAAACATCCGCCGCGGGAATGTCGATTGACACGCTTCGCAATTGAATGATCGCGTCCAGACCCGTCCACGACCGAAACACCCATGTCCCGTCGTTTAGCCTGAAAAATGTCTCGATCCGGGCCTCGTCGGATGCAATCAAAACATATTCCTCAAGTGATTCCAAGGTGCGGTAGGACTCAAATTTTTTCGTGCGATCGTATCGCTCGGTGGATGGGGAAAGCACTTCGATGACGGTTTTGGGATTCGTCACTGCCTCACCATGCGTGGCGGCCGGATCGATTTCAGGTTGCCCGCATATAATGGAGATATCTGGATAGACATAGCGCGCTTCGTCACGGATTGCGACTTTCAAATCAGACCCGTGTGGCCGACAGGGCTTGCCTCGTAACGCCACACCCGTTGCGATCAACATATTGCTTGCAATGCGAGAATGCTTCACACTCCCCCCCGCCATCGCGAGAATTTCGCCATCGTGATACTCATGGCGAATATCCGACATGCGCTCGAGTTCAAGATACTCGGCGATCGTATAACGACGTTTTGCAAGCGGAAGTCCCATGAGCAACGAGTATAACGTTAAATAATCGAAATACAGCCTGAAACCACCGCGCGACTGTCGCCGATGTATCCGCCGTCAATCCGAATGGCTTTACTTCCCATCCGCATCATCCTGCGTTAGCCTGTTTTGATTGTCTGCATCGTGAAGTGGAGGTGCGTTTGAAGCGTGGTGTGCGTGAAAATCAGTCCAAGCCTGAACCCGCCGCGCCGCTGCAGGCGTCGATCGTTCCGTCTGAAGAATTAACCCCCGTCCAGCTCGGCCGTGCCTCGGACGAAGAACTGATGCGCCGCACCCAGGAAGGCGACAAACAAGCCTACGCCTTGCTCTACGAACGCTACAGCCAGGCCGTGCTGTCGTTCCTTTATCGCATGCTCGGTAATGTTGAAGACGTTGAATCGATCGGGCAGGAGGTTTTCCTCCGCGCCTTTCGCTTCGCAGCGACCTATCGCTATCCGAGTAAGTTCAGCACCTGGCTATTCACGATCGCGCGTAATCTGGCGATCAACAACGCCCGGCGAAAAAAACGCTCGCCGGTGCGCAATTTCGCTGAGTTAAAAATCGAAAACGCCGACCAAAGCAGCGACCCCGATATCGTCGCCGGCAACGCCACCGATGATGTCGAACAACGCGAGGAAATCGCCCGCGTGCTTAAGGCCATGGACGACCTGCCGCCGGATCAGAAAGAAGTAATCGTGATGGGCATTTTCCAGGACATGAGCTACGCCGAGATGGAGGTCGTCACCGGCGCTAAAGCCGTCACGTTGCGATCGAGAATGTTCCACGGATTAAAAAAATTAGGCCGCATGCTTCGCCCGGACGAATAAACTGTTCTCGACAAAGATTCGTTTTATGCTCGCAAGTGCCGATCCAACCACGCAATCGATTCTATCCCCCGACGCCACCTGGTCCGGCGTACTGATCCTCGCGATCGCCGGGTTGTTCATCGCCGCCATCACAATCGGCGTCGTCGCGCGGATCATCATGCCGGAACGGTATATCGTGCCCGAAGAACACGACTAACCTAAGTGGCGATAGTTAATGTACTTCGCCACGAACCGTAATCGCGACATGCGCCAACGAATCCTAAAACGCCTGATGCACTGCCGCATCAAAACCGCGAGCATTGAGAGATTGCCCGACTGTTCGTCATGTAGCACGGGCGTCCTCGCCCGTGAACACGGTCGCGACGACCGTGCTATAAAAACCCGATACGCTGCGCATTCATTTGTGGCACGGGTTTCCAACCCGTGTTTTCTGTCCACGTTATATTTCTTTCACAACAAGAACGCCGCTTGGAAAGCCGCGCCAAAAGAGCATCACACAACGAGTTATTTGTAATAGTTTTTCTCTGTGCCTCTGTGCTTCAGTGGCCAATCCGCGTTTTCGCTGCGTGTGAACCAGAACTCGCTACCCCTCAAACACTTCCAGCCGCGGGAGTTTGGATTTTAATTCGGATAATTCGAGCGAATTAAGAATCAGATCAGCGTTATCGAACCGTTCTGCCGGAGTGTGCGATGCAATCCCGATGCAAAAAAAGCCCAGCGGTTTAAGCCGATCAATCACGCGCGGCGCGTCTTCGATCACGATACAATTCTTAGGATTCAGACGACGGTGATAACGCTGGCCAAGCCGTTCGGCGCCGCGGAGGTAGCATTCGGGATCGGGCTTACCGACGGTGACATCCTCTGCTGAGACAATCACGCGAAAACAGTCCCGCAGGCGGATGCCTTCGAGCATCAATTCGATTTCACTCGACATCCCGCCGGAACAAATCGCCAGCGGATAATTCCGCCACAGCGCACGCACGGTTTCTTCCACGCCGGGCAACGCGGTGTAGTGTTTGGAATAGATCAACGCCTCTGCGATTTTCCGTTTGCGGGCGACCAGCTTTAACAATAGCGGCTTGTCGATTGGCCTGTTGTGCAACTCAAGCAATTTACGGAACGCGCCGCGATCGTCATAGCCGAGCAGGTCAGTGTAATATTGGTCTTCGGTGAGATCAATTTTTTCTTCCGCTACCGTTTGCTGCAGCGCGCGAAAGTGCAGCGGTTCAGAATGCACCAGCACTCCGTCAAAATCGAACAATATCGCGTCCGGCCATTCAGGCATGGGGCAGGAAACATACCCGCGCCGCGATACCGAGGCAATTTAAGCGACGATGATCAGGGCGACCCAATAATTTTCTGTATGCACGCAAGGATTAAGAATATGGGCAACAGAGGCACAAAGACGCACAGAAATGCCAAATATCGTCCGTAACGATTTGCTCTTTTCTATAGAGAAAATCGAACAATCGTAAGTTGCGGCCATATATCTTAAGATGGGTCTGCCAGTTTCTGTCGCGGGAATAGGCCGCAGATCTTCGCAAATTTCTGCAGATGAACACAGATAAATGCGCCGTGTTGCTGGATATATCGATCCACTCTTACAGCAGTGCGATGCCTTGATACAAGGATAGGCCGCCAACACGCCGAGGCGCAGAGAGAAAAATTGACAGTTACACGTATCCGTGCAATTTTTCTCATCATTATAAGATCGCGCGACCTCGTCGTGTTTATCTCTTTTATAGCCTGGACTTATAGCGTTGCACTTTGCGTCTTTGCGCCTCTGCGGCCTAAGCTCTTTTCTGTCAGTAGATGAGCAGATTGCATCGCACGAAAGATTGTCAGACCCCTTGAGATTTTTTCTCTGTGTCTATGTGACTCGTTGGTCTATTCCGAATTTGAACCGGGAGCGTTGCAGACGTTTAAAATTCGGATTCAAACAAGATTTATCGACACGTCCAGCCTATCATCCAACCCATTTAACAGGAGCAACCTTATGTCAGTCAGCAGCGCACAGGCCACTTGGAACGGCGATCTAAAGTCCGGTAAAGGTTCGATGAAAGTCGCCAGCGGCACTTTTGAAGGGCCGTTTTCATTCCGCACTCGATTCGAAGGCGAAAAAGGATCAAACCCCGAAGAACTCATCGGCGCTGCATTGGCGGGCTGTTTTTCGATGGCGCTCAGCCACGGACTCGCGACCGCAGGGCACACGCCGACCAGCGTGCATACACAGGCGAAAGTACATCTGAATCAAGTCGAAGGCGGTTTCGCGATCTCAAAGATCGAACTGACCACCGACGCGGTTGTGCCCGGTATCAGCAATGAGGATTTTCAAAAGGCCGCAAATGCCACCAAGACTGGCTGCCCGGTATCCAAAGCACTGACCGGTACGACGATCGAATTGCAGGCGAATCTGAAATCGTAAGCCGTGCGACGTATCGTGATTACACACGCGGCCCACAACGTGCGCACCAACAACCCTATGTCATTCCGAAGCACACTCGCGAGGCAGGTTGATCCTCCACGTGTAGGCTTCAAGATGATATGCTCGACGTCGTAACGTTACGATTCGCTTTACGCGGATGTTGCGGCGCTATCTGGCCCGCCTTTGCGGGTAGAGCGTCCGGATGGCCCGGGTTTACCACCGGCGGATTTGGTCTTGCCTGTGGAAAAAACCGGGTGCATGTCGCGGCGATTTCCACGCTTAGTCCCCGCACCGTTGCCAATTGCTCGCGAAACCTGCGTCTTTTGTTCGATCGGCGTATGGCGACCGGTTTTTGCTTCCGTAATCGTCTGCTTGGCGGTCACGGGTTTGCGCGCGGGGGTGATTGTCTTTTGAACTTTGGCCATCTTTGTTTCCTTGGGTAAAGAGTTACTCAATCATAGCGCGTAAATCCATTTTGACGTGAGTGAAATGCATTTCATCGCTATATTCTTTGCATGGCTGAAATATTTACTGGATTTGATCCCAAGGCGTTGGCGTTCTTCGGCAAGCTCGCAAAGAATAACGATCGTGACTGGTTCAAAGCCCATAAATCCGAATACGACACGCATCTCAAAGACCCGATGTTGCAACTGCTTGGCGTGATGAACACGAAGCTGGCGCGGTTCGCACCGGATCATGTCACGGAACCGAAAAAAGCGATTTACCGCATCTACCGCGACACGCGATTTTCAAAGAACAAAATCCCGCTGAAAGTGAACATCTCTGCGATGTTCGGGCATCACCTGTTGCCCAAGAATCTGTGCGCGGGCTATTACTTTCACATCTCTGCGACCGAAGTGGCGATCGGGGTAGGTTTGTATGGGGTTGAACCGGATCAACTGAAAATCGTCCGCCAGGCGATCGCCAATGACCCGGCGACATTCAAAAAGCTCGTGGCCGATAAGAAGGTCACATCAAAAATGGGGATATTACAAGGCGACGCACTCACTCGCGTACCGAAAGGCTTTGACGCCGAGCATCCCGCTGCGGCCTATTTGAAGATGAAGCAGTTTTATTTCTTTCGCGAAGTCGATCCTACAATCGCGTTATCCGGCAAAATCGTTGCAGAAGTCGCAAACAGCTTTGAACGCTGCGCCCCGTTCGCGGCGTATCTGAATCGTCAACTTCTCGCGCTGCATCAACAACCCACTGGCGAACCCGACGCGCCTAAACGTCCTATGCCGATGTTTTAAGGCAACTGGCATCCGATGGGGTTGTAGCTGCGACGCCTGCATCGCCAATTCCAAATGCGCGATGACGCGCGCTTGCCTGCACAATGGACATGCGTGAAATGGGCGATGCAGGCATCGCATCTACAATGCGATCACAAAAAAAGCGTGCCCGGCAACATGCCGGACACGCTGGGACGCACTCCCAATTTTTTGTTACGGGATTCATTTGCTCCCGTCGGTCGTGAATCGTACGTCTTATTTGACGGTCACGACGCTCCCTAGGCTGGTGACGGCAGTGGTTCGCAAGCCGACGTTGTTGTTCCACTCATAGCCGTCCCAGTTCGCAAGGTAGAAGCGGGTTGCACCGGCGGGGACAGTAAATGTTTGGCTGGTTCCGTCGGCTTTGAGGCCGTCGCCGATAAAGAACACTTGAGCGATTTGCGGGGCAAGGTTCGAGAAATCGCGTGACGCCGGGGTGCTGAAGTCGAGCTTCGCAGGAAGCGTGCCGCTGTAGCGGGGGTCGGCGTCGGTCAGGAACACACCCACCAAGGCATTAATCGGGGCTTTCATATCACTCTTACCGAGTTCGCCACCCGCTTGTGCGGTATCGTTCGAGGTATTCCAACCCAAGTTGCCATCCGGTTCATAACGATCGGTCCATTGGATGTCGTTGTTGGCACCACCGGAAATTGTCTGGAAAGACATCTGCGCTCCCGGCTTCACGTTCATCGCGATCTGAACCGGCGACTGACTGGGGGCAAAGTCGGGATTGTTGTGCGGGTTGTTCGGGCTGGACATCGTTCCGTTGGGCATCCCAGCGAGGTACGGGCTGGCGGTTGCGGGGATGTCGTACTGCGTCGTCACAGGCGACACCCGCATGCTGATGGATTCAACCGTCAAATCCTGACTCGGCTTGCCGATCATCGCAGCGAAAACGGTGGGAATCGCATTCCCACGGGCGGCGGTGCGACGACCAATCACGCGGACGGCGTTGGCATTGGCGCGGGATGCACCGTTAAGTTTGGTGAAGGTGCGGGTATTGGTATTCCACGTGCCAAAATCGATATCCTGAGTCGCGTTGAGGCTCAGACGCGAGCCATCGACAAAGTTATCGTTGGCGGAGTTGGTGGCGGCGGTGATCGTCGCGGAGGTGCCGTTGGTCAACGCGGCGGCGGCGCTGCGTGAGGCCGCATCAGTCGCGGATCGCAACTGAGACTTGGCGACTTGCACGCGTCCCCAGTCCACGCCTAATGACGCGAATGCGAACAGCGCGACCATGATGATCGTCGCATAGATTATCGAAATGCCTCGGTTATGGGTGTGCGTTTTCATACGATTAGGATTCACCATAAACCCGTGAATGAGACATGCTTTCCTGTGATTTTTGAGGCTTTGCGCGTTAACCCGGGGGAGCTGTGACGGGCATGACGCGGGGGGTGTCCGATAACCGATCACCCCCTGATGGGTTTGGACGAACCTGTCGCGAGCGGCAAGGTACACATCACCATTTGATGCGCACGAAAAACCCCCGTCGATCATTTTAATCGACGGGGGTTACGTTTCTGAGAACCGAATGATCTGACGACTGCGAATCAATCGTCATCAAAATCGGGCAGCGCGTCGAGATCGCCGTAGCTGCTCGGTTGCGCAATCGGTTCGTGGTCGATCGGTTCGTCGTCGACTAGATGCTTATCCGTCGATCCGGTTTTGACCACATCGGGCTGAGGCGGTGGGACGCGTTTGGCGCCGCCACGACGCGTGCGCGGCGCGGCTTTGGCACGGGCAGGTTTGCTCTCAGTTGATTCGTCCATCAACGCCGGTGCCGGTTCAACAGGCGGGGTGGACAGTTCTTCCGGTGACAACTCTGGCGAGTCGTCGTCGTCATCGTCCATCTCATCGATTGGCTGGGCAGTTTCCGCTTCGGCGGAGAGTTGTGCCTGACGTGCTTCCAACTCGGCGGCTTCGCGTTCGAGTTCCTCATCATCGGGCAGACCCGTGCGATCGAACGCCGGTCGTTGCGGCTCGTTCTTGCCGTTGCGACCGCGACCCCTGCCACGCCCGCCACGACGACGCCGACCCCCTCGACCTGTGTCTTTGGCGGCGCGTTCGTCGCGAAGCTGCAACTGGGCTTGCGGCGTATTGTGATCGCCGAGTTCGTTGCCTGGTGCGGGGACATCGTGCTCGGTGTCATCAAAATCAACATCGTCGTTGGCCAAGTCGGCCTGAATCGGCTGGCTGGCTTGATCGCGTCGCGGCGACTGGTCCGGCATCGGATTGCCGTTGGCATCGAGCACCGGTCCGCCGGTGCCGCGCCCGCGACCGCGCCTGCCGCGACGACGACGCCGACGCCTGACCTGGCCTTCACCTGTCACGCCTTGATCCGCATCACCGTCTTGCGGCGTACTGGCGTTGGTATTGGGAGCATTGCGTTGGGGTTGACGATTATCCTGCTGAACATTCTCGCGCGGACGATTGTCGCTAGGGCGATTGTCGTTGGGACGATTTTCGTTCGAGCGATTGCTACGCGAACGATTGTCACGCGGGCGATCGTCACGTGGGCGATCATCGCGTTGGCGATCATCGCGCTGACGGTTATCACGCTGTCGGTTGTCGTTTTGGTAGCGATTATCCCGCTGCGGGCGATTATCGCGAGACTGGCGATCTTCCTGCGACGGCTCATTCTCGACGGATGAGTCGTCGGAATCGGCATCGCCGTCATCGTCGTCATCGCGATGTTGCTGCGGCGGTTGCGAACTCTGACCGCTGCGTTGATTATTATTACGGTTGTTGCGGAAATCACGTCCGCCGCGACGATTACGATCATGGTAACGATCGCGTTCACCGGGTTCCATGAACGAGTCTGGCGCGTTGCCGGGCAATTCTGTGCCGCCTTCGTCGATCTCCACCACCGATGCTTCGTCCTCATCGCCGGTCTGCTCGATCGCGCCCTTGCGCGTAGGTACGGCCTTGGGGGTGGCGGGTTTTTTCGGGGTGTCGGATTCGTCGGTGAAGAGGTCTTCGGCGTCGATCGATTCGGTTTCCTCGTGGTGTTGATCGTGCTTGGGCTTAATCTGCTGACTACGATTGCGATCGCGATCCCTGCCCCGATCGCGGCCAGTGGGTTTAGTCTGCTGGCTTTGTTGATGTTGCTGCGGGAATGCCATGCCCAGCTCGGCGATGTAAATGTAACCATCACGCGCGTCGTACAGTTCAAACTTCACTTCATCCATTGGAAGTGACGTATCGGCGGTGATGATGACGCGCTTTTGCGTTTCATCTTCGAGCGTGGCGATCTCGGCGCGTTTACGATTAAGCATGAAGGATGCCACTTCGGGGTGGACACCGACCAGAATGCGCACCACCGCCAGATCCGCCGCGGCGATGCGAAGCTTTCGCGTCACATCCAATGACATCGATTCGGGCGTTTTGACCATCCCGTGCGCGCGGCAGGAATGGCATTCCTGGTAGATGCTCTTTTTCAGACTCGGGCGCATCCGCTGTCGGGTCATTTCAACGATACCGAACTGACTCATGCGCAGCATGCGTGTCTTGGCACGATCGTTCTTCAGATTGTTGTGCAGGCGTTCTTCCAACTCACGACGATGCCGGTCGAAACGCAGGTCGATAAAGTCGCAAATGATGACGCCGCCCATGTCGCGCAGCTTAAGCTGGCGCGGGATTTCGTCGGCGGCTTCGAGATCGGTTTTGAACGCGGTGGTTTCGGCGTCGGAGTGATCGCGGAACTTGCCGCTGTTCACGTCGATCGCGACGACTGCCTCGGTCTGGTCGATCACTAACGACCCGCCGCTGGGCAATGCTACGCGACGCGAATAGATGCTTTCGATCTCGTTTTCGATGTCGTACTTGTGGAACAAAGGCAGTGTCTCGTCATAGAGATCGACCTTGTTCTTGGTTCGCGGCATCGCGAGTTTGATGAAATCTTTAACCTTTTTGGCGGTTTCTTCGTCGTCGATAATGATCCGATCGACATCGCTGGTGAAGACATCACGAACGGTGCGGGTGACCAGATCGCCTTCGGTGTAAAGCTCGACCGGCGGCTTTTCCTTGTCGATCTTTTTCTTCAGTTGCTCCCACAGGCGCGCGAGGTATTTCAGATCGCGCTCGATCTCCATCTTGCTCTTGCCGATGCCTGCGGTGCGGATGATAAAGCCGCAATCCTTCGGCGGTTTTAACCCGTCGAGGATTTTACGAAGGCGGCTACGCTCGTCTTCGTCTTCCAGTTTCTTGCTGATGCCCATCTTGCTCATGCCCGGCATCATCACCAGCACGCGCCCGGGGATGGACAGATAAGTGCTGAGCGTTGGGCCTTTCGTGCCGATGCCTTCCTTGATGATCTGCACGATGATTTCATCGCCTTTTCGCAGACATTGCTGGATCGGCGGGCGATCGCGGCGGCCTAATTTTCGGCCAACCGGCTCGATGACGTCGCCGCCGTTCTTTTTGCCGAAGTAGCTTGGCATCAGGTCGGAGATGTGCAGAAACCCGTTTCGACCGATGCCGAAATCGACGAACGCCGCCTGGATGGACGGTTCGACGTTGGTAACTTTGCCTTTGTAGATATTACCGACGTGCGATGTGGCGCTGGTGCGCTCCATGTAAAGCTCTTCGAGCTTGCCGTCGTTAAGCAGTGCGATGCGGCATTCCTCGCCGGCACTGACGTTGATGAGCATTTCTTTTGCCATGACAATTTAGTTGATAGTTGCTAGTGGAAAGTTGATAGAGTTTTGCCCTATCAACCATCAACTAGCAACTAGCAACTATCCTTAAAACGCCTCTGGGATGATTTTCCTCGTCTCTTCGCGCAGGTAATGCATGACCTGACGTTCGGAGTCGAAACTAAGTACCTTGCGCGCCACTTGGCGCGCGTGTTCGGTGGTTGTTTTGCGAATAATTTGTTTCACCTCGGGCACGTCCGGGCCGTTCATACTAAATATGTTCAAGCCCAGACCGAGCAGCAATAGCGTGTACAGCGGTTCTCCCGCCATTTCGCCGCAGACGCTGACACTGATTCCGTTACGATTTGCGGCACGGATGACGTCGCGGATCAGCGCCAGCACCGCCGGGTGCGCGGGGGTGAACAATCCCGCCACCTTTTCATTGGTTCGATCGACCGCCAGCGTGTACTGGATCAGGTCGTTCGTGCCGATGGAGAAGAAATTCACCTCGCGTGCGAAGTTATTCGCCATCAGCGCCGCCGACGGCACTTCGACCATCATGCCGACGGGGATATTTTTTAGAAACGGGATGCCTTCGTCTTCCAATTCCTCCATCACATCGTTCATCACCATGCGCGCCTGGCGCAATTCCATGATCGTGGTGATCATCGGGAACATGATCCGCACGTCCCCTTCGACGCTTGCTCTTAGAATCGCCCGCAACTGATTTTTGAACATCGGCAGGTTGTGCAGGCACATGCGGATCGACCGATCGCCGAGGAAGGGATTGGCTTCCTTGACCGGGCCTTTTCCGTAGGCGTATTTGTCGGCGCCGAGATCGAGCGTGCGGATAACCAGCGGACGACCCCCAAGCCGTCGCACGGCATCGACATAAGCATTGTAGTGATCTTCTTCGGTCGGTTCGGTATCCGACGCCATGTACAGAAACTCTGTGCGATAAAGTCCAATGCCTACAGCGCCTTTGGCGAGTGCGTCATCGACCTCGGCGGGGAACTCAATGTTCGCCATCAGCGTGACGGCGTGGCCGTCGCTGGTTACGGCCGGCAGGTGGGCGATTGACGCAAGCTCGGCTTCAAGTCGAAGATGCTGTCGAACGTATTCTTCGTGTTCGACGAGCTGATCTGGGTCGGGATTGATGATGACCATCCCGCGCGTGCCGTCGATAATAACGGTGTCGCCGCCGGAGATGCTGCTGGTGATGTTGCCCAATCCAACCACCGCCGGGATACCCATCGCACGGGCGACGATCGCGGTATGGCTGGTGCGGCCACCGACATCGCAGGCAAAGCCCTTGACGTGGTTTTTATCCAGCGCCGCAGTCTGCGATGGCAGCAGATCGTGGGCGATCACCACGACGTTGCTTTTCAGATGCGCCAGACCCTCGTGCTTGCCGCCAATCAATGTACGCAGGACGCGTTTTTCGATGTCGTAAATATCCTTCACTCGGTCGGCGAGGTATGAATCCTTCATTTGAAGGAACGTTCCGGCTAATCGCCGCATCGCTGACGACACGGCGTATTCGGCGTTGGATCGGTGCGTGGCGATCTCTGCGACGATCTGCTTGACCAGCGACTTGTCTTTGAGCAGCCCCGAATGAAAATCAAAGATCGAAGCGATGTCCTTGCCGTGCGTGGTGATGAGATCGGCACGGAGGATTTCAAGGTCTTTCTGCGCGGATTCAATCGCATGATTGAGGCGTGCGATTTCCTGATCGACACTCTCAGCGTCGATCGCACGTCGGGGGATGACCAAATCCTCAGCATCCAACACCACGGCGGGGCAGATCACCACGCCGGGAGAGACACCGATGCCTTTAATGATTTCCATGTGGGACAGTTGATAGTTGATAGTGAGTAGTTGATCGCGACAATCAACTACTCACTATCCACTATCAACTCCTATCCTTATTCCTCGCCAAACTTATCCTCGATTAGTTTGGCTAATTGTTCGATTGCCTGCTCGGCGTCGTCGCCTTCGGCTTCGATCCGCAGCGTGGTTCCCTGAGTTGCCTCCAACGTGATCATCTGCATCACGCTCTTACCATCCACCGTGGTCGCTTCCGGGCCGTCTTTGTGTACGCTAATCGTCGCGTCGAACTGGTTGGCCAGATCGACGAATTGCATCGCAGGCCTGGCATGCAGGCCAAGCGGATTGACGATAGTTACTTCACGGCTTAAAGCGGTCATGGTTAACGTCATGGTTCGTGGCTCATGAAGCGTGGTGTGGGAAAGAAGCATTTTCTTCCCGAACCACGCTTCAAGAACCCCAAATCACGCTTTCTTACTTCCCGTCCGCTTCATCCAGCAGATCTACGATTTTGTCTTTCGTATCACTTTGACGCAGAAACTTACGGAACATATCTTTTTGTAGGTTGCTGAAAACGATGTTCATCGCCTGAAGATGCTGCTGCGGCTGGTTTTCAGGACTAAGCAGCAAAAACACCGTGTAGACGGGTTGGCTGTCCAGCGCGGTGAAATCGATCCCATCCACGCTGCGACCCACCGTGCCAACCATCTTGGTGACACCCGCGTGTTTAACGTGCGGAACCGCCACGCCTTTGCCGAATCCGGTCGAGCCGGTCTTTTCACGTTTGATCAACGCCGTCACGATCTCATCCGAAGCCGATTGTGCCACCGCGCCGGCAGCGACAAGTGACGCGATCAATTCGCGGATCGCCTCATCACGGGATTTGGCTTTTAATTCTGCGATAATGGCGTCGGTTACGATAAACTCGCTGAGCTTCATTGATGCACAAACCTTGTATTTAATGCCTCTGTTTAACAGGCTTCTATTGATGGCGGATGGTCGCCCCATCCTCTGGGTGCTTACGGTTCCGTAGTTTTTTCTTGTGTTCGCTGACCTGTCGTTCGAGATTGTCCACACAGGCGTCCACGCAGGCGTAGGCATCTGGGTGTGAATGATGTGCGACAAACTCTTTCTTATGCTCGGCATTGACGAGGATTTCACACATCATCGTGTCCTTGCCTTTGTCGAAAATCACTTCAATTTCCTGAATCCGGTCGAAGTACCTGAGCAGCTTGAGTGCTTTCTGCTCGGCATGGGCCTTCATCGCCGGGGTTACCTCCACGTGTCTTCCAGATACTACTACGTTCACTTGATGTCTCCTTCGTTACTGCGCGTCCTAATCCATTGTAGCGACCGTCAAGCAAAGGTCACACAGGCAAGCCCAATTAGATTTTCACTCCCTCGGTCACGCCTCCGGGTGATACGGGCGGGATCGCGGGAGCATCCGGTTTAGGTGTGCCGGTTTCCAACGCTTTCATACCCGGCGTTAACACGCCGCCTGAGATTAACAGCCGCATCGCTTCCTCGACTTTTAGCGGCAAATCGACCACCTGCGACCGGGGGACGATCATCACATACCCGCTGAACGCCGTCGGGCTGCTGGGGATAAACACCGTGACCAGTTCTTCATCGATCCGGTCATTGAGTGTTTTGATACCCGAACCCGTTACGAGTCCGATCGACCAGATATCGTTTGCGTGCGGTCGGCATGCCACAACGCGGCTGTCTTCAAATTGTCCGGCGCTTCGCTCGCGAAGCAGAAAATCGGTCACCTGCTTTACCGCAGGATAAATAGCGCGAACGACCGGGATTTTCATCGCCAACGATTCGCCGAGCTTCCAAAAGGTTCGCCCGATCAGATTCCCGACCAGTAAACCGACAAAATAGACCAGCAATAGCGATAACGACACACCCAGCAATTGCGCCCCCCATGAGGGCGCACCGCTGTCGTTTTGCCAATCACGAGCGATTCGCGACCATTGCGCTTCTTCGCCTGACAGTTGGTACTGGATGTTTTGAATCACCCAGATCACATGGCGACCAAATTGGTCCCAGAGAAAGTTCCATATCCACACAATCAAGGATAGTGTGATCAGCGTGGGCAACAGTGCTTTCAGGCCGCGCTTAAAAAAAGTCCGCGATCGGCGTGAGGTGGCATCGAACGACGTATGATGATTCGGTTCGGCCACTTTTTGTCAACACCCAACACAGTCGACAGGGAACGCGGATGACGCACCATCCCACGCCGGGAGGCAATGTAGCGGGAAAACAACTAAATACCAAGACCCATCGACCGGCGAAAAATAATCATTAATTCCCATCAACTTGTCACGGTCCGCGGGCGTCAGCGCAAACGCAAGCTGTTCCTGAATCCAGATTTTTTTGCTGGAACCGTGTATCTGCGCTACGCTAAGCATCGTGCCGAGCACGGATTACGCCGCAACTTCGCCAGGATTGCTCAGGCAGCTCAATCGGCGTTTTCCACGTGGGATGCGGCGGGTCAACTGGATGTTGGGGATCTGGGGCGTCGTTGTCATCCTCTTTTTGTATCTCCCGATCGTCATTCTCGTCGCATGGTCGTTCAATGACATGAACTACAGCACGCAATGGAATGAGTTTACGACAAAGTGGTATCAGGCATTTTGGGCGCAGTGTGCTTTGGATTTGCGCGACTGGTTTACGACGGCTGGAAATCGCTTCATGCTGTGGGGCGCCGATTGGGCGGCATGGATTAAACTGTCTGGAACATCCTCATGGCTAAGTGGTTATGTACAGAATAACCCCCAGCCGGGGTGGGTGAGCAGGCAATTTATCAAACTAATTAACTGGGCAGGCGCGGATTCAGCGGCAGCGGTATTCGATCAAATCCCCTCCAGCAGTCGTGGGCAGGTGCGCGGGCAAATTAGCCGACTCATCGAAGGATTGACCAACAGCCTGTTCATCGGCGTGATTTCGACTTTTTTCGCGGTCATCCTCGGCACGGTTAGCGCTTGGATCACCTTCAAATATAAGTACCCGCTGCACAATGCGTTACGCACGCTGGTGGCGGTGCCGATGATCGTGCCGGAGATCATCATGGGCGTCAGCCTGCTCAGCTTTATAACGATCGCGGGAACCGTTTTTGCGAAAGTCGGCATCCCGATCGAACGCGGGTATCTCGCGATCATCATTGCGCATGTAACCTTCTCCTTTCCGTTCGTGATGGTCACGATCCAAGCGCGACTCGCGGGGATTGACCCGGCGTTGGAAGAGGCGGCGATGGATTTGGGCGCCACGCCATCCATGGCATTTAGAAAAGTCATCGTCCCCTACCTGATGCCCGCTATCATCAGTGGCGTGCTGATGGCGTTTACATTGTCGCTGGACGACTTTGTCGTCACCTATTTTGTAACCGATGGCGGGTCTGAAACGCTGCCCATCCGCATCTACGGCGCGGTCAAACAACGTCCGGCGATGCTGCATGTGGTGTCCACCGTGATGATCGGCATTACGCTGGTGATGGTGGTATTGTCGGAATTAATTAAACGATTCAACCGTTAACCTTTCTCTTACAAGGAGTTGTCGATGTCTTGGTTCAAAAAAATCGCCGCGTCGGTCGCGGTCGCAGCGTGTTCGCTTGGGCTTGCAAGATCAGCCAATGCAGAAGAACTGAATTTGTTCGCTTGGAGCGAATACGTTCCGCAATCGGTGCTGGACGGTTTCACGAAAGAAACCGGCATCAAGGTCAACTATGAAAGTTACGCCAGCAACGAAGAAATGCTCGCCAAGCTTCTCTCCGGCGGTAAGTACGACCTGATCCAGCCATCCGAATACGTTATCGAAGCGTTGAAGAAGGAAGGCAAATTGCTGGAACTGGATCATTCCAAGATTCCGAATCTGAAGAATCTCGATCCGGTCTTCACCAAATTCGCGTTTGATGAAGGCAACAAAGTATCCGTCCCGTGGATGAGCGGCACGGTCGGGATCGCCTACAACAAGGAAAAAATCAAGGAACCGATCAAGGGTCTAAAAGACGTATTCAGCGGCAAATATGCTAAGAAAATTGTCATTCTGGATGATGGCAGGGAGATTCTGACCTGGGCGTTAAACGTGCAGGGAAAAGACATCAACAAGATTGATGACGAGGCGATCAACGGCGCACGCCCGATGATTAAACAGTGGCTACAACAGGTCAAACTCTATGACAGCGACAGCCCCAAAACCGCATTGCTCAACGGCGATGTCGATGTCGGGATCGTCTGGTCCGGCGAAGGCGCAAGTTTGCTAAACGAAGCGCCGGACAAGTTTGCCTGGGTACTTCCCGAAGAAGGCGCGCACCGGTTCATTGACAGCCTGGCGATCCCCAAAACCGCGCCAAACCCCGACGCCGCCCACAAGTTCATCAATTACATCCTCAAGCCCGAAGTCAGTGCGAAAATCAGTGAGGAGTTTCCCTATACCAACCCCAATGCCGAGGCGCGCAAATTGCTGGATGAAGCGGCGTTGAAAAATGTCGCCAGTTATCCGCCAAAAGATGCGAAGCTCGAAATCTTCAAAGACATCGGCACGGCAGCGTCTAAAGTGGATGAACTTTACACCAATGTGAAGTCGCAGTAAGCCGATTCGTATCGACCATTGGGGTGGCGGAGCGATCCGTCACCCCAACTTTGCAACGACCCGTTTATGGCAGCAATCCCTGGTAATATCGACACCCCCGGCATCGGGCGCAAGCCCGGCGTACTGGCGTGGCTGTTGCTCGCGCCGTTATTGGTCTGGTTGCTGATGTTCGTCATCCTCCCGACGATCATCATGATCGTTTTCAGTTTCAGCGAGCGCAATGAGCTCGGCGAAATCGTCAACGAACTGACGTTGGCAAATTATCGTAGGTTTCTCACCTTCCCGCAGATGCTACCGCTATTGATCGCCACCGGTATCGCGATCGTCGCCGGGATGCTGGCGGCGGGTATCTCACTGGCGCAAAGATGTCTGTCGGTGCTGGCAGGCCCGATCGGTCTGATCGTTCCACTCGCGATCGGGCTGGGTGTGATATTAGCGTTGATCGGGATTGATTACATCACGATGCATCATTTCGCGGCGACTTTTGATTTTGCAAAAATCGCCTCCTACGACCCCGCCGCCGCCAAGGCGAGTTTCTTATCCGATCTGCATCTGAACTTTCTGATGCTGCCGATGTGTCTGATCCTCGGTACCAGTGTGATGTGGAGCCTGATCGCACCCAGCGGCATCGAACTGCACAACCCGCGTAAGCTCATCATCGCCTGTGCGATCTCCACCGCCGCCGGCGTGTTTTACGCCGCGATCAATCTGGTTTTGCTCGTACATCAACGGGGCGTCGAATACCAATCGATGCCTTTGCACATCGTCGCAACCGGGCCTCAGATGCTGCGCATCTTCATGGTCAGCGTAAACTACGCCGCGTTTGCAACCGCGATCTGCGTAATGATGGGCTATCCGGTCGCCTATTTCATCGGCAAAGCCCCCGATCGCTGGCGAAATCTGCTTTTGATGCTGGTGATGATCCCGTTCTGGACCAGTTTTCTCGTGCGCACCTACGCATGGGTGACGATCCTGCGTAACGAAGGCGTGCTAAATTCGCTGCTCATCAATCTGGGGTTGATCACCGAGCCGTTTAATCTGTATCCGTCGCAGACTGCGGTGATGATCGGATTGGTTTACACCTATCTCCCGTTCATGATTTTGCCGATCTACACCAGTATTGAGCGGCTGGACAACGCACTGGTCGAAGCGGCGTTTGATCTGGGTGCGTCGCCGTTGCGGGCCTTTCATGGCGTGATTTTTCCCTTGACCAAGCCCGGCGTGGTCGCGGGGATTTTACTGGTCTTTGTTCCTGCGGTCGGCATGTTCGCAGTCAACGATATTCTCGGTGGCAGGCAGGAGATGCTGATCGGCAACGTGATCGAGCGCCAATTCACCGCAGCCCGCGACAAACCATTCGGTTCGGCGCTGGGGATGGTTTTGCTGGTGTTGTTTATCATCACCTATTATGTGATGAATCGTCGTCGGGCGGGCGCAGGGGAAGAGAATTGAAGATGACTCAGAATCTTACACAACATCCTCTGTTGATCGGCGACCAATGGGTTAATACCCGCGATGATCTGGTCGTTAAAAATCCGTTTGATAGTTCGACCGTGGCGACAGTTGCGATGGGCGACGAATCGAATCTGACCAATGCAATCGCCGCCGCGCACGCGGCCTTAAACACCACCGGTCAACAGGCCCCGCACGAGCGCGCCGCGCTGCTGTTGCGGATCGCGTCAGCGATCGAATCACAAAAATCAGAATTGGCGAAATTGATTGTCGCTGAGGCGGGCAAGCCGATCACACTCGCTGAAGGCGAAGTCGCCCGGGCGGTCATCACCTTCACCGCCGCCGCTGACGAATCGCGGCGTTGGCAAGGCGAAACCCTCGCCGCAGCGGCCTACGCACCCGGCGCGGGGCACGTCGCGATAAGCCGCCGGGTGCCCGCTGGTGTCGTATACGGGATGTCGCCATTTAACTTTCCGTGCAATCTCGTCGCCCACAAGATCGCACCCGCGATCGCTTGTGGTGCGACGATTGTTCTGAAACCAAGCCCGCGCACCCCGCTGAGCGCATTGGCGATGGCAAAAATCATCCTCGACGTAGGCGCAACGCCAGGCCAGGTCAATGTCATCACCTGCCCGAACGATCTGGCGATGAAACCGATCGACGATCCGCGCGTCGCCGTCGTCACATTCACCGGCAGTGCCGCGATCGGGTGGCAAATCAAAAAACAGGCCTACAAGCAAAAAGTGACGCTCGAACTCGGCGGCAACGCACCGGTCGTTATCCACGCGGATGCCGACATCGACAAAGCGGTCCCGTTGATCGCAACCGGCGCGTTTGCCTATGCCGGACAATCCTGCATCAGCGTGCAGCGAATCCTGATCCATCGTTCGATCTACGATCAAGTCCGAGACAAACTCGTCGTCCACACCAAACAAACCATCAAAGCAGGCGATCCCAAACGCCGCGACGTGATCGTCGGACCGATGATTTCATCCGAAGCGAAACAAAAAACACTCGACTTGATCGACTCGGCAAAGTCAAAAGGTGCCATCGTATTATGTGGCGGGGTCGCCGAAGGGAATTGCATCGAACCGACGCTGCTCGAAAACGTCCCCGCCGATCATCCCGCCTGTCGGGATGAGGCCTTCGCGCCGATCGCGGTGCTTACCGCTTATGACGATTATGCCGACGCGCTCCGCATCGCCAACGACAGTCCCTACGGCCTACAAGCCGGGGTGTTCACACAAGACATCGGCCGGATTATGCAGGCTTTTGACACCCTGGATGTCGGTGGCGTACTCATCAACCAGGTCCCCACCTTCCGCATCGACAATCTCCCTTACGGCGGAGTCAAAGACTCCGGTGTCGGCCGCGAAGGACCACGCTATGCAATGGAAGAAATGACCGAACTCAAAACACTTGTGATCAAGCAGAATTGAATTTTCCAGAGACACACAGAGGCACGGAGATGAAAAACGAGAATCCAGCAAGCCGACCTGAGCACCACGATTCGACTAATTGTCTTCATCCGCGTTCATCTGCGGATCATTCAGCTTTAGAACAACCGGGAATGCCATGAAACCGATGGTCGAGTTCAAAAATATCAGCAAACGCTGGGGTAATTTCACAGCCGTGGATAATGTTGATCTGGTGATCGGCGCGGGTGAGTTTCTCACGCTGCTGGGACCCTCCGGCTGCGGAAAAACAACGATGCTTCGCATGATCAGCGGGTTTGAATCGCCCACCAGCGGGCAGGTGCTGCTCGACGGGCAGGATGTCACCGATACCCCGCCCTACCGACGTGAAGTAAATCAGGTTTTTCAATCCTACGCGCTATTTCCGCATCTAAGTGTGCGCGAAAATATCGAGTTCGGGTTGAAGATGAAAAAAGTCGCACAAGCCGAAATGGACCAACGCGTCGCCGAGGCGGTCAAGATGGTCGCGCTGTCGGGCATGGAAGATCGCAAGCCCAGCCAACTGTCAGGCGGGCAACGCCAACGGGTCGCACTCGCCCGCGCAATCGTCAATCGCCCGAAAGTGCTGCTATTGGACGAACCGCTGTCGGCGCTGGATGCAAAATTGCGTCATACGATGCAAGTCGAACTGAAACGTCTGCAAACCAAACTCGGCATCACGTTTGTATTTGTCACGCACGATCAGGAAGAGGCGTTGACGATGAGCGACCGCATCGCGGTGGTAAATAAGGGCAAAATTGAACAGCTGGCATCGGTTGATGAAATCTATCACCATCCCAAGACAACCTTCGTCGCTAACTTCATCGGGCTTGCGAATATCGTCGGGGCAGACGTGCAGGCGCGGATGGGCAACATCGTACGCGTGAAACTGGAAGGCGGGCTGGAACTGGAAGTCAAAGCCAACGGTTTCTGTATTGATTCCACTCGGGCACTGGTCAGCGTGCGACCCGAAAAAATCAACGTTACGCCAGAAAAGCCCGATGGCGAAAATGTCTTCCAAGCCACCGTCACCGAAGAATTATTCAAAGGCGCCACTGACGAACTCACCATCAAAACCGAAGGCGGCTTGGAATTAACGGTACTCGTCGCCAATGAAGGCTTGATGGAATTCGCCTGCCATGAAGGCGAAAAAATCTGGTGCCAGATCCACCCCGAAGACGCGGTATTGATCGAGGAGGATTGACTCGCTGCACGACGATTAAAACGCTTAAGCCCGCCAGTAATATTGTCATTCTGCGCGGACTCGCGAAAACACGCTGCGATCAATACCGGTTGATCTTCCGCATCCCCTCGGCCTGGCCTTTCTCAGCGATGATGATCCACGCCAAATCAACATCGGCTTTGAAAGTCACGAACTTTTTCCCATCGACTGTCTTTTCAGTAAACGTGACGGGTTTGCCTTTGGATTCGACTTCAAAGCCTTTCCATTCAGACGAGATATAGGCTTGCACTGTCACCGGGCCGGGGCTTGCTTTTGCGTCAGGCTTAAGTTGAAAGACGTAGCCTTCGCGGCGCACATGGGCGACCTGCATTTGCACATCTTTGCCCGCACCTTCGACTTCAATCAGTTGGTAGGCCGGCGCTTCGTCGCGGGTATTGGTCAGATTAATCGCAAATGGTGAGGCAGGGAGTTTCGCGGAATTGAGCAGTGTTTCGTGTGGGTTGGGATGTTCGCCGTAGGCGAGCGTTTCAATCGCGTCGATGTCAGGATGCGATACTTCGATACTGTTTTTATCGATGATTTTGACATCGCCCCAGCGGGCGACACCCTTTTTGCTGCGCAAATACACACCGCTGATCCCGTCGATGGATGGCTGATACGCAATCCCGTCGCCGACCAGATCGAATCGCAAAATCGCTTTATTGCCGTCGATTTTAGAATCGATCAAACGCGGACCGCTGAAGGCGACGGGCTTGTCATAACTCAATGTCAGTGCAGCGTTTGCGTAACGACGCCCGGCCTCTGCTTTTTGCAGAAAGTGGGTCTCTTCGTTACCGAGATCATAGAGTTCGACCATCGCGACGTGTTTGTCGTCGCCAAATCCTTTAATCGCATCACGAATGCTGCGGTTGTTGATCGATCGATAGAAGCTGCCTCGCATCGGCGACATCGGGGTCGCCGAGGCGGTCGAACGACCCAGCGTGCCCCAGATGAAATCAAAATCCTGTCCGAACAGCGTGCGCCATTGTTTGGTCATCGCGACAAGACGGTCGCCGTAAGGACCGCCCGGACCGGCTTCGCCTTGATGCCAGATCACGCCGCGCACCGCAAACGGCGCTAGCGGCACTACGCGTGTGTTGTAAAGCGAGGTCGGGAAGTTGTAGTAAACCAATCCCGTGCCCGGCCAGCGTCCGTCCTTGCTTTTACGCCACGCGGTCTCAACGGCTTTGAAATCCGCAAAGGATTTGATCGGCCCTTTGGAATTACTCAATTTCTCTTCGTTTGACGCCAAAAACGACTGATAGAAGTTCTGTCCACCTTGCCCGGGAAATGCTTCGAGCGTTTCGCGCGACATCCAAGCCGCTTGATTCGTACCGGGAACCGCGATGCGGATAATCCCCACCGGCACGTCCAACCCATCCCGCAATACGCGAGCGAAGTAATTAGCAGGCCCCATTGTTTTTTCAGCGGGGTTCTCTTTCAGCGTTTCCCATGACTTGCCATCCCGACCGGCAGGATCAATATCGGATAGCGGTTCAAGCGATGCGCCCCAGCCAAAAGGGCGAACGCGAATCTCAGGCTTGCCCGGCACTGAAACCTGACGTGGATACAAGCCAGTATCGTCGTCCGGGCCTGCATGAACCATGTTCGATTGACCGGCCGCGATCCACACCTCACCAACCAGCACATTCTTACAGCCCACAGTTGCTCCGCCGATCTTCGCTTCTAACACCTGCCCCTGTCGGTTCGCTTCTAGTGGATCAAGCGTGACCTTCCAATATCCCTGCGCATCGGCGGCCACTTCTTTGGTTTGCCCGGCAAATGTCACGCTCACCTTAGTCTGCGGGTTGCCCCAACCCCAGACCGGCACAGGCTTGCCGCGCTGTAACACCATGTTGTCTTGGAAAATATCCGCCAACCGATCCTCGGCGACGCCCATGCAGGTGGTGAACAAAATGGTCAAAGCGATTAGAAACTGTTTCATAGCGGGGTGACTCCTGACGCATATCTTAAACCCATCCGACGCGATGCGGAAGCAATCAAGCGGTTGAAGCAGTCATTTTCGTTAGATTCGCTGACTTTTCTGAAAGATTGCAGCGATTTCACGGTAGCACTATGCTAAATGCACCATGCGGATTTTATACATCGACATCGACGCGCTTCGACCCGACCGGCTTGGCTGCTACGGGTATCACCGCGAAACATCGCCGAACATCGACGCGATCGCACGCGAAGGCGCACGCTTTAAAAATCTACTACACCCCCGACGCCCCCTGCCTGCCCTCACGCACCGCGATGTATAGCGGACGATTCCCAAAACATCTGGATGATGAAGCCCTCATCGCACGTCATAACAAGATGGTCGGTCCGCACTGCTCGCTTGAAATCTCGATGTACGATGACAAAACCAGCCCCCACTGCCCGCGGCATCCGGGGAAGGTCAACGATCTAAAATCGATGCGCAAAATCGTCGATGGCTACGACACCGCGATAAGATATGTCGATGATCGCGTCGGCAAGATGGTGCAGATGTTGAAAGACGCAGGTATTTACGACGACACCGCGATCATCATCTCCGCCGATCACGGCGAAAACTTTGGCGAGCTGGGCATCTACGCCGAACACGCCACCGCGGATGTCGGCACCTGCCGCATCCCGATGATTATCAAATGGCCGAAGATGAAAGGCGGCGTGGTTGATGATGGTTTGCGTTACAACGTTGATCTCGCACCAACATTGATGCAAATGCTTGGCCGCGAACCATGCCCGATCTGGGACGGACAAAGCTACGCCGAAACGCTGCAAGGCGGCAACGCCGAAAAACGCGACCAGATCGTCATCTCGCAATGCGCCGAGACCCGGCGACGCAAATCGCTCACGCCCTGATCGTGCTGCGGATTTTGGATGCGACGAATGCGGCCAAAAACTCGGCCACCATCACCAGCACGATGCACGATCCTGCGGGCAGTTGTCGCCAGGTTTCGCTGACCAGCAATCCGCCCCACGCGCCGAGCAACGCGATCAAGATCGACATACCGATCACAGCCCCCAATCGCTTGGATAGCAGGTTTGCGGTCGCTGCGGGCAAGACCAACAGCGCCGTCACCAGCACGCTACCGACCACGCGGATGCCGATCACGATCGCAAGCGCCATCATCGCCATCAACAGGTAGTGGATGAAAGTCGTTCGCACGCCGCTGGTCCGTGCCAATAGCGGATCAAAACAGTAGGCGATTAATTCCTTGGAAAGTGAATATGACAACCCCGCCACGATCAGCGCGACCAGACAGGAAAGAATCGCGTAGAGGCTGGTCACCGCCTGCATCTGTCCGAACAACAGATTGCTGAATCCCGACGGTTCGTGATGGAAATGGCTGGTGTAGATATGCTGGCCGATGAAACCCCACGCGAGCGACGTGACTAAGAATATCCCGATGGCAGCGTCGCTGGTGACTTTGCCGGTATTGCTGAGCCACCCGATCCCGATCGCCGCCATAAAGCAGAACAGCAGAACGAACAGATACGGGACAAAGGGGTCGTTGAAGGTATTGGGAAATGCGACCGCGAGCATCCACGCCGTCCCCGCACCGCCGAACCCGGAATGGCTGATGCCTTCGCCCATGAATGCCCATCGCCTCGCGACGACAAACACGCTCAATACCGCGCAAGCTACCGCCATCGCGCCGGCGGCGACAAACGCATTGAAAATCGCAGGGTCTGAAAGGTCGGGCATCGTTCAATCGGGGATTGTAACGGTTTGCATACTTCTCGCGAATCTTACAACGCATGACGAAAACGCAACGGAGGGGTTAGGACAGTTTGGAGTTGAAAGCCTAGCATTTGCCCCTCTTCAAACTCGAAACTTTCTGCACCTCACTCCCCGGTCGCGCGTTTCAGATCGAGTGAGACAAAATTGAGCAGGTCTTTGTCATTCATTTCGGTTAGCAATTTCTCCGCACCGGCGGCTCCGAGTAGTTCATTCGACAGACCAATTTTTTCTTCGATCAACGCGTCGATGCGCTCTTCCACAGTCCCACGACAAATGAACTTGTGAACCAGCACGTTCTGCTTTTGCCCGATGCGAAACGCCCGATCCGTGGCCTGATTTTCGACGGCGGGATTCCACCAGCGGTCGAAGTGGATCACGTTTGCAGCGGCGGTGAGGTTTAAGCCGGTTCCGCCGGCTTTGATGGATAAAACGAAGAATGGCGGGCCGTCGTCGCGTTGGAATTGTTCGACCATTTCCCGGCGTTTGTTGATACTGGTGCTGCCGTGCAGGACCAGCCCGGGTTGGCCGAACACCGTTTTTAGATGCGCCGCTAGCGGGTCGGTCATTTCGCGGAATTGTGTGAAGACCAACGTGCGTTGCTGGCGGGCTGCTAATTCTGTCCCGATTTCTTCAAGCCGCGCAAATTTACCGCTGTGCGAAGCGGTCCAATCTCCCTCGCCGGTACATTGGGCGGGGTGATTGCAGATTTGTTTGAATCGCATCAGGTAGGTCAGCACCAGGCCGCTGCGTTGGATGCCTTCTTTGGCCAGCTCCAGTTCGCGTTGCATCTGCTCGACCGCCTGCAAGTAAAGCTTAGCCTGTTCAGCGCTGAGCGTGCAGAAGGTTTTCATTTCGGTTTTGTCGGGCAGATCGGAAATGATCGACCGGTCGGTCTTCAGACGCCTGAGGATGTATGGCTGGATCAGACTGCGCAGCGAGCTGTAGTCGGATGCGGCATCGGTGTTGGAGATACTCTTCACATATTGCGAAAAGTTTTTACTCGTGCCTAACAGACCGGGGTTGAGGAAATCGAATAATGACCACAAGTCACCCAAGCGGTTTTCGATCGGTGTGCCGGACATCGCGATGCGAGTCTGGCAGGTCAATTCTTTGGTGGCTTTGGTTTGTCGGGCGCCGGGGTTTTTGATCGCCTGCGCTTCGTCGAGAATCGCGAGGTCCCAATGATGGTTTTGCAGCGTTTCAAGCCGGGTCAGCATCGTGTAGGTGGTGATGACCAGATCGTGCTGATCGAATTGCTGGCTGAGGTTTTTGTCAGCCACATTCACTTCAGATGAGTGGGCAACCATGACGCGAATCGACGGCGCGAACCGCTGTAATTCCGCGCGCCAATTCGGGATCAACGACGCGGGTACGACCAGTAGCGACGCACGTTTGGTCGCCTCCACCCGATGCAACAGCAACGCGATCACCTGCACGGTCTTACCAAGCCCCATGTCGTCAGCGAGGCACGCGCCGAGTCCTAAATCGCTCATAAACCGTAGCCACGCATAGCCCTTCATCTGATACGGTCGTAGCGTCGCTTTTAACATCGGCGGAGGTGTTGCAGCGGCGGGATCACGAAGGGTGTTTAACGTTTGTGACAACCAATCGCCCGCCTGCACGCCCGCCCATTCGCGCACCGCTTCGGTCGGCTTGTCCACATCCTCTTTCGATCCGCCGGCAAAGCCCGACAGCAGCCGCATGCCGTGTACAAAGTCGATGCCATCCTCAGCGTATTGTTCCACCCGTTGCCAATGATTCAGTGCCTCACGCAGTTTATCCCGATCGACTTCCACCCACTGCCCGCGCAGTTGAATGAGATGTTCGGGCGTATCTAAAATCGCTTCGATCTCGGCCTTGGTCAGCTTTTGTCCATCCAGCGTGACACCCAGATCAAAATCGAGCAGCGAATCGACGCCCAGCGACGATTTTGGCTTTTTGCCGATCGTCACACTCACCTGCGGCCGGCTTGGGCGACGCGTTTTCCACCAATCGGGCACGCGGACGACGATCCCGCAAGATTCCAGCACGGGGATGTTTTGCAGAAACGGATAGGCATCGCGTGGCGTCCACGCTAATGGCCTATAGATCGCCTGCGATTCGACCAATTCCGATACCCACGCGCTGGCTTTTTGGGCATCTGAAATCGGCGTGAGCAGTTTGAGCAACGCCCCGCGATCTTTGGCAGCGCCGTAATCCTGCCTGGCACGCATCAATGGAAGATGTTGGGCTTTGCCGTTCGCGTTAACGCCGGAGGTGTAAGTCGCCAGAAAGGCAAAAGGTCGTTCCGGATCGCGTTTGTTTTCGGCCAGATGAAACGTCACGCGCCCGATCGCGTGCCATGATGGATGTAACGCCTGCAAAAACGCGCTTAAACCGCCTTCGGTCGCATTCAACGTCTTTTGAATCAGTTGATCGAAATCCACCCACCACGATTTGAGTAGATCTTTATTCAGATATTCCGCACCAACCACAGGCGGCAGTTGCATCGCGCGAAACGCCAATTCTTCATCGGCAGGCGGATCAATCGAGGTGGGGATATCAATCGTCGTCTGACACAGGCGCGTGATGTAGAGTTTCGCAAAATCCCGCACATATCCCACTCCCGGCGGCACTTCATCGCGCAACCCCGCACCGACCAGATGCAACATCAATGCATCGATCTGATGAATATCCCCCCAAACCGTCTGCCCGGCGGGAGTGATGCGGATGTCAGTGGTGTAATCTGAATCCATTTAATGGCGTTTGAAATGCCAAACTAGGCAATTTATCGTTTTTGCTAAAACCGGAAAGGCATCGACAGACTTAGGCCACTGATGCAATATGCGGTTGCCTTCATGTCGAACAAACTTAGCATCCTCCAACACTTTATCGGGTGCCAACGAAAGCTGTTTAGCTACTCGCAAAAGATCGTCAAACGTGTAATTGACCGTTTTTCGATCTTTATTCTTTGGTATGCCAAGTATGTCAATGCAATCATCTTTAGGAATATTTGACTCAAAGTGTTGTTCCAGAGCGCCTCTGCACATAACAATGCACTCTGGATCAAGCCCTAACAAATAAGCCCGACTTACGCGTTTTATATATGCAGCAGTGTCGTTTTGTATTGCAACTGACTTGGAAATTGTCACCAAGTTGGTCACACGCTCAAATGAATCGCTCAGAGCTGCGCAAATGTCGTATCCCAACGGGATGCAAGCGGCCTCTACACTTAGTCGCCAAACATGGCTCATAAGTGCAGGTGGTAGGCTACTAGAAAACAGAGAGGCAATTTCATAGCCTTCGACGCTGGAAAGGTCGCTTGACGCCGATACAAACACCTGTTCAAAAAGCCGCAGATACTTTTCTACCTCGTCACGATAGTCTCCGCAGGCAGACAAGAAGGTGTTAATCCATTCACGGCGCTCATTTTCATGCACATTGAGAAAAAGGCACCACGCGTCGGAAAGACCCGACTGACCGTAAGCAGGTGTATCGCGGGAGGGAATATTGAACTGCATGATCGTTTTTCTGCCGCGCGTTCACGCGGCACATATTTGCACTAGCTTTATCAAAGATATACTCAAACGTGACACCACAAGTTTACATACTATGTAAACATATTTAGCCGTAAAGTTTACATAGAAACCTAAAATAAACTTAACTTCGGAAAATCCGTCTTCCACACGAGGTACCCCCCGCAGCTGCGGAGCGGCATTCGGAAATCGCCCAGACGACCAGCGATTGCTCGCGTCGGCAGTCGCAAAGGGAATGACAAATTAACTCATGGTCCCACTGAATAACCCGACACACCCACGCA
>JBBQXB010000038.1:0-32232 GCA_038210015.1 Tepidisphaerales bacterium | reverse complement strand
GGGTAAGAAGGTTACGACGGTAAAGTATGCCCGCCGCAAGGGTTATCACAAGAAGATCGGGCATCGTCAGTATTACACCGAAGTCAAGATCACCGCGATCAACGTCTGATTTTACCGTCACCGATTTTTTGAAATTATTATTAATGCCCCGTGCATCGCACGGGGTTTTTGTATTGTCGTGAAAAATGACATTTTTACTGTGTACCGCCTGCAAATTTGCTGGCCTGCAATTGTCGATCAATACTACGACCACCCACTTATCAACGTGGCAAAAATTACAATTTATTGACAGTTCTGGTTGCGGTTATAATCTATGACTCACGAACCGATGCTCAACAGCAACCCCATTCTCGATATCCCGCTCACCACGGTCTTAAAACCTGAGATCGCGTTGTCGCTTCAGCACGTGCTGCGCGTCTACACGATCGGGAATCTGATCGATGCATGGCAAGACCCGCGCGACCAGCGTCGGATTGAACAGTTATTTGAAGCGCCGGATCAAGCGCGTCATGCGGTGAGTGTCTGCGCGACATGGCTGGGCTTTGATACATTTGTAATGCGCAAACCCTTCGGCGATCCGTGGCTCGCCGGTGAAATCACCCTCCCCGCCCCCCCGCCGGGCATCGGGAGCATTGCCGACCTAGACGGTTGACACCCGCTAGTGGTTCACCGATATCTGGCGGACATACACCCAGACCAAAAATCCCACCCAAATCAGATAAATCACCAGAAAAATTGCGAAAGCCACGCGTCTGGATTTGAACGGCTTTACCGCCTGTGCAGGAATCGCGGACGAAGGATGGGCGTGGGTCGGTTCGGTCATGCGCCCACCAGTTGGGGCTTGATGCGATACGCAGCATCGAATGCTTTGCGGAAGTCATAGACGTTTCGGAAATCTTCGATCGAATCGTCCGCGTTTTTGCTCATCATTTCTTCGGCGATCAACGCATAGACGATGCGGCCGAAATCCATCGTGCTGACAATCCCCCACCGTTCCAGCACGACCCTGGCCATCAAACCCCAGTTATTCATCGCAAGATCCCGCAGGCCTGTCGCAAGTTCCTGTCCGCTGATATGTCTGGATTTTCGACTGGCTTTTTTGCCACAGAGCGTTTCAGCGGTGTAACTTAGCCCTTCCTGGACGAATAAGAAGGCTTCGACGCTGTAGTGACTTTCCCCAGCGATCTGCTCCAACGACTTCTGTGGCGCGGCTTGCTTTGGCATGAAAATAAGTTTATCGGACGATCGCGATCTGTCCAATGAATCTTTGATGACAACGCCGATTTCCTCTCGTTGAAGGCAAAATAGGCCACTCATGGATACTGATGAGCACCGATTTCTATGTTAGTGGACCCTGCCTTTTACGCTGCTTCGTCCTTCCGACGCACTTCGCTGCTGTCACAGGCGATCAGGCGTCCAACATATTGTGAAGCTTTGCTATGTAGGCACAACCCATACATTGCCGCGCCTTTTTGTGTTCGTTCACGCCCCCCCGTGAACTGTCCCATATTAAATGCAATTAATGGATGACTTTAGATAGTTGCGATCCATAAAGTCGAACACAGAGCGGGTGGTCACCCATTGAATGTGTGGAACGTTCAGCAACTCGCGAAAATATATTTGAAAAGGAGATATCTACTGTAAGCATTGATATGCATGGTGATTAAGTTCGCCGCTGATCGCGTGAAGACTGCTTCGGCGTATCTGAAGCAGACGACAATTAACACTAATTTAAAAGGAAATACTGAAATGAATTGGATACCTACACACCGACTTTTTTATGTTGTACCCCTGAGACTGTCCGCGCTGACGCTGGCGTTGACGCTGGCGGCAGGTTGCTCCTCCTCTGACCCCGGCCGCGCAACGAACATTGAAAACCCGCGCACCGACGGGGAACGCATGCTGTACGAGGCCCAGCGTATGGAGTCCAAAGGCGAAATGATGGTCCGGGCCGAGCGCCTGATTGCCGATGGCAAGGGTAAGCGCACGGAAGGCGATACGCTCAAGAATCAGGGCAAATCTGTTACTGGCGAGCGCATCAGCGCCGATGGCGATGCCATGGTCCGCGAAGGCGAAGCCCTTATGAAAAAGGCCGACGCGATCGTCACAAAATCGCCCGGAACCCAGCCCCGCGGAAACTGAAGACCCGCTGCACAGAACGAAACAGTCACCGAAGAGATCAACAACACTTTCACGAAAGAAGCGAGGACAATATGTCGCAAACTGATTACCCCATGGGAACCCGTCCCGGTCGAATTGACGTAGACACGACGGTCGTAACCCCCACCGATCGCGTGCGGTGGGGGGCGGTCTTGGCCGGACTCTTCGCGGCGCTCTCGACAATGGCACTGCTGAGCGTGCTAGGGTTGGCGATCGGATTCTCCAGCGTGGACGCTGGGGACCAAGTCTCGGACTTCGGTATCGGCGCAGGCATCTGGGGGGCGATCGTCGCGCTGGCAGCGTTCTTCTTCGGTGGGTGGATGGCGGCCAAAACCGCCGCTGTCGCCGGCAACACCAACGGCGTGTTGCAGGGTGCCATGGTCTGGATGGTGGCGATCGCCGTGCTGCTGTACCTGATCGCCGGCGGAGTCGGCGCGATGTTCCGCACCGCCGGAAGCGTGGCGGCCACCAGCGCGCAGATCGCCGGTGACGCGGCCACCGCGGCCAGCAACAGCCCGGACGTGCGTAACAGGGTGGATCCTGCCGCCGCCACGCAGGCGGTGACGACCGAGGCCAAGAAAGCCTACAACACGATCAAGGAAACGATCACACCGCAGCGCGTCGAGAACGTGGCCGAAAGGGCGGGCGGCGCGGCGTGGGGAACCCTGATCTCGATGGTGCTTGGTCTCGGAGCTGCCGCTGTGGGTGGATTCCTCGGCGCCAGAACGCCGATCGCCACACGCGAAAGGGTTTCGTAGGGTAGCGCGGCGTGCGTTGTCAACGTACATTGCGATTGTCATCAAGTGAGGAGATTCCGCCCATGGCTACCCTGTCCACCACTGCTGGCGGCATTCCACTGCTGAAACGCAGATTACCGAATATGCGAAACCCTGAGATGGGTGCATCTGGGTGCTCGTCTGGGATATCTAGCCAAAGGTACGGTGTACTGGCAGATCGCATTCCTAGACGGCAGTGGTCCCCATGCCTGCGTTCGTTCATGCCACCGACCGCCGCTATGTAAGCGGTCGGTGGTTACACGTGGGTACAGCGCAGACAACGCACCATGAACAAGGACTAGCAGCTATGCAAAACCAATACCTTCAGCAAGGTCAACCGAGTCAGAGCCATACGCCATACAACTTGCTGAAAGTCAGCGACCCCGACATGACGCTGTCGAGCGCCGCGAGGTATGTGTACCCCGGCTATTCGTATCTTCTCTGACCCTGACGAAACATTTACCGACAGACAAGCTTATGCGTGCCGAAAAAATACTATGGATGCTGATACTCATCCTCCCGATGAGTTGCGGGCGCGGTGAGTCAAACAGCCCGCCCGTCACCGCAACCCCGCCAAGCCCGGCGACGGTCCCCAGCGCGACGTCAAAGCCCCCCACGGCGCAAACCGCGTCGCAAGATAAGACGCATGATCAGGCGATGGAGGACAAGCTGATGGGGAGCTGGATCGCCAAGGACGTGGACGCCAAACTCGGCGAGGTGAAGATTAAGCTGATCTTCCGCAAGGAAGGTCAGATGAAGCTCGCCGCGTGGTCAGACATTCCCTTCGCCGGCCAGGTGCGGGACAAAACCGCGACGTTCGAAGTTCATGGCGACGTTATTTCGTCCGACGCGATCCGCGACGGCACATCGGTCACGTACTGGTTTGAAGGCGAACAGTTGGTCATTCGATACAAAGAAGGCAAGACCGTCAAATTCCACCACCCATGAACCAACATGCCAAAATGATTGGCGTGTCATGCGAGCCGTGTAGGGGACGTTCCCTTATCCTCGCCTTTCGCCGCGCGTTCGTTAAATCGACGATCGCATTTAACGTCGCCCGAGGGCGACAGACATGGAGTTTGTTATGCATCACGATCCAAAACATCAGTCCTGCATCGCGGCCTGCGCCGAGTGTACGCAAAGTTGCGAACATTGTGCCAACGCGTGCCTTGGGAAGATGCCCGAGTGCGCCCGGTTATGTATTGACTGTGCCGACCTCTGCGCGATGTGCGTCGCGTTCATGAGCCGCGGCTCACCTTTACACGCCAAGCTTTGCGGCCTCTGTGCCGATGCCTGCGACGCATGCGCGGCGGAGTGCTCCAAGCACGACAATGAACATTGCAAAGAGTGTGCGGCCGCTTGCAAGAAGTGCGCGGCCAAGTGCCGCGAGATGGCCAAGGAGATGGCACACGCCTGAGGCGTGAGGATAAGTCAACTTCCCGAATCACCGTGGGCATTGTTTGCCCATCAAACGTAGAGCGAAGGGTGGCATGGATTGAATACAAACCTAGCCACCCGCCATGATGACCCTAACAACCTGTCAATTTTTAACCACCGAAGGAGTCAACGACATGTCCAAACCTAAAACGCCCAATGACCAGAAGAACCAGAAAAACGACAAGACCACATCTGAGGCCATCCAAAGCACCGGTAGCCCGAACCCACCCAGCACCCATCCCAACGACGGGCCGTTGTCGATCGCGGGCGTGGAGGCATCCGACTTGCCCAACGGCGGCCGCGGGAACGTCGAAACCGATCGCGGCAAGGAGGCCGCCCGCAAATTACCCCAAAACACCGGCGGCGTGCTGGGCGGCAACGTCGGCCTCCGCGCAAACCCCAACCTCGCCAAGGCGGACAAGCTCGGCGGACGCGGGCAAAACTGAGGAAGTGCCCAAATTCCAGCGATCGGGTTCGCAAATTGAATCATCGCGAGCCTTCAGTCTGACGAAACTTACTGAGATTTGGCCGTCAGTACGAGTTGGCGATGCTTATGAAAGCCAGAGACGTGTTCGATCTTCTTAAAGCGACCGGTCGAACGTGGTATGAGCACAGAGCCTACCGCCTGGGCGCGGCGCTCTCATATTACCTGGCGTTCTCTCTGGCGCCGGTACTGATTGTCGTCGTTGCGTTTGCGAGCGTGGTGTACGGGGAAAGCGCCGCGCAGGGGCGCCTTGTCGAACAAATTAAAACCACGGTCGGCCCGCAGTTGGCTAACACCATTCAGGAGATCCTCAGTCAGAGTCGCGCAACCGGCTCGGGAACACTTGCGACCATCGTGAGCATCACGGTATTGCTATTCAGCGCAACGGCGGTGTTTTCCGAGCTTCAAAATGCGCTGGACACGCTATGGGATGTGCAGCCCAAACCGGGGCGCGGCTGGTGGGGCGTGGTGAAGGACCGCTTCTGGTCGTTCACGCTGGTGCTGGTCGTCGGCGCGTTGGTGTTGGCGTCCCTCGCCGTGTCTGCAGTGGTGAGCAAGTTATTCCCTTCCGGAACGTGGCGCGTGGCCAACGTCATGGTTTCGCTGGGCCTCATCACCGTGTTCATTGCGATGATCTACAAGATTCTTCCCGACGTGATCCTGACGTGGCGGGACGTTTGGGTCGGCGCCATCGCGACCGCGCTCTTGTTCACGCTCGGGAAATATTTGATCGGCCTGTACCTTGGGAAAGTGAGCCTGACATCGCCGTACGGCGTCGGCGGTTCGTTGGCGATTATTCTGCTGTGGGTTTACTACTCGTCCCAGATCCTGCTGTTCGGCGCCGCTTTCACACAAGTGTATGCGAACAAGTATGGCAAGCCGATGACGCGTACCGACAAGGCCCAGCCGATGACAGAACCGGCGCGGCAGGGGATGGTCACTCCGTCGTAATCGTAAGTCCCGTAGGATCCGCACGGATTTTGCGCGAGCCGCTTCGCAGTGAGCCGGTGCATATCGGTGGCCATCCGTGGCTTGTATTTTACTTCATTTAAGAACGAACTCTGCCGCGAAACGCCTCACGCACTCGACAATCGGCGCGAATGTCGTACATTTTCTGACCTATGTCACTCAAACTACGCGACGCCGCTTCAACACAATACGATCTGATGTCACTTGGCGAATGTATGGTCCGGCTTAGCCCGCCGGGGCATGGGAGGATTGAGTTTTCGCCCACGCTTGAAGTCTGGGTGGGTGGCGGCGAATACAACGTCGCCTACGCACTGGCGCGATTGGGAATGCGCACCGGATTCACGTCGCGATTAGTCGATAATCCGGTCGGCAGGATCATCATCAACCACGGCAGAACCGTTGGGGTGGATATGTCCAATGTCGTGATGGCGAAATACGACGGCGTCGGCAAGGCGGACCGCATCGGATTGAATTTTACCGAAGTCGGCACCGGCGTTCGCGCCTCGGTCACGCTCTATGATCGCGGCCACAGCGCGACGATGAATATGAAACCCGGACAGATCAATTTCAAAGAACTCTTTGGTAAAAAAGGCGTACGCTGGCTTCACACCGGGGGCATCTTCACCGCCTTGTCGGATGGCACCGCAGCGGTCTGCAAAGAAGCATTGATCGCAGCCAAAGAAGCCGGGACCATTGTCTCCTATGATCTGAACTTCCGATCCAAACTTTGGAGCGCCAAAGAAGCACAGGCCAAGACCAAAGACTTGGTTCCCTATATCGATTGCCTGATCGGAAACGAAGAGGATTTTCAGAAGGTGCTGGGCTTTGAAGTCGAAGGTGTGGATGAACACAACCTCGGCGCGCTCGATACCTCGGCCTACAAGAGAATGGTCGAGAAAGTCGTCAAGACCTATCCGAATATCAAGGTCGTCGGAACGACGCTTCGCGAAGTCAAAAGCGGCCTGATTAACAACTGGTCGGCGATTCTGTACGTCGATGGCACCTTCTACGAATCACGCCAATACAAGGATTTAGAAATCGAAGACCGCGTCGGGGGCGGCGATGGATTCTCATCCGGGTTTGCGTATGGATTTTTGAATAATAAATCGCCTCAGGAATGCGTCGATTTGGGTGCCGCACACGGCGCACTATTGCAAAGCACGCGCGGCGACTCATCGCAAATTGACCTCGAAGAACTGACGCATGTGTTTGGCGGCGGATCGGCGAGAATTAAAAGATAAGCCTGTAACGTGTTGTGTGTCGTGAAAGACGATCAGGTCTTTCACGACACACTTATCACGCCACAGCAAGCATTCAGCGATACCGATCTCCACGATCGCGCGACGCTGAGGCGCGTTGGCGATCGTATTGCTCGCGGTCGTTTTGTTGATTTCGATCGCGTTCACGTTCGGCGCGGAAACGGTCGGCGTCGTCGTTGCGATCCCGTTCAATGCGAGTAGAACCGCGTTCGACATGCGCATCCCATCCGCCAGAGGTGCGGACGGGTTCCCATGACCAATAGCCTTCGCGGACGCAGACACGTTTTTCGATCATCTGCCAGCCGCCTTCGCGGACGCAGATACGTTGCTCGGCCGTTTCAAAATAACCTTCGCGGATCACCACCTGGGTTTTTTGTTCGACATAGTGCCCGCGTTCTACGAGCACGTTGTCGTAGCGGATCACCAATCGCCCGCAATAGTCAATGTAGCGCACTTCGCGGGTTTCATACCGATCAGGAATCCAGACGCGCTCGCAACGATCCTGCATGACAGGTTCGCGCCAGACGCGTTCGCAGCGGGTTTCGTAAATCGGCTCAACCCAGACGCGCTCGCAGCGCACGTCGTAAACGGGTTCGACCCACACCCTGCCATGCGGGGAACCGGCGACGACGCGCACGTCCACCGACCAGTCACCGGCTTGGGCAGCCGTACCGCCAAGCGTTGCAATTCCGAGTGTCGCACAACTGATCATGGTTTTGAGATTCATCATATCGAACTCCTGTCGCTGGTTTAGACACGCGAGCTTGTCTGACGTTGGCGAAATATAACTGTTGGGTGAATATCGACTTATCTCGCCGCAGCGGCGATCAAACGTTTATCGGACGAACCGCAACGTTGTAACCGAGGGACGATATCGTCCGCGCAACTTTGCATAACAAAATAATCAATCCATTGATTTTGCCGTATGGAAAGATAGGATGTTTACACATTCCTGGAGGAACAACATGATTGGCTCGCGTCGAGGTAGCATCGGTGTCGTCGAGGGTCTTGAAGAACGCAAACTGCTGGCCGGTAACGGTCTGCTTGGGCAGTACTTCAACAACAGTAATTTTACTGCATTCGTGACCGAACGAGTCGACACGAGTGTCGATTTCAACTGGGGCACAGGCGCCCCGGTATCCACCATGGGCGGGGACGGTTTCTCGGCACGATGGACCGGGCAAGTCGAAGCCAAATACTCCGAAGCCTATACCTTCCAAACCACCAGCGACGACGGCGTGCGTCTGTGGGTCAACGGAAAACTGTTGATCGACAACTGGACCAATCACACGGTCGTGAATAACACCGGCGTCATCAATCTGCAGGCCGGACAGAAGTACGACCTGCGTCTGGAGTATTACGAAAATACACAGAGCGCCACCGCACAGCTTTTGTGGTCTAGTCCAAGCCAGCCTTTGCAGATCATTCCGCAGGCGAGTCTTTATTCAACGCCCGGCGTGCCGATCATCGATCTGGCAGGCAACAGTGCCGATCGCCATGTTGAAAGCAACTCGGCCATAGGTGCATTGACGTCGAGCAACTATCGCGTCGGTAAGTCCACCCGTTATCAGTCGGCGGTGATGGTCTTCCAACTGCCGGTGCTCAAGACCGGGCAAAAATTGGTGTCGGCGGAGTTTCAGTCATTCCTCGAATCCAAAACCGGATCGCCCACTTTCAATGTCGATCTCTACGGGTTGGGCGTGCGATCTTCGTCGTCGGTCAAAGGCACGGATTATTTCGGCGGCAGCTATAACGGTGATTCGACCGACGCCAAAGCATTGCAGGACAATTTTGTCACGCCAACGACCACGACCGATCGTGCCGTGTCTGCCAGCATTACCGGCGCTGCGGCGCTGACCAAATATCTGCAAGACGCCTATGCCGCAGGCGGCGCGGGCAAGTACGTTTTCCTGCGTCTCAGCCCGGATAATACATCATCAAGTTCCAAGCGCTATTTCACTTTTTCATCGGCGGAGAACGGGATTTATTCCAAGCGGCCGCGTATGACCTTCGTGATGGATGACGGCAATCAATTGCCTCCTCCCCCACCGCCTCCTCCGCCGCCACCGCCACCACCTCCTCCGCCGGTCTTGAATCCCCCAGCAGCACCGACGGGTCTGTCTGGCACGCCGATGTCTGCGACGCAGGTGGTTCTAAATTGGACTGATACTGCCAACAACGAAACCGGATTTAAGATCGAACGATCGTTGAACGGAACGACCTTCACCCCCGCCGGTCAGGTCGGGGCGAACATCACAACCTATACCGATGCAACCGGTCTTGCGGCGTCGACGAATTACGTCTACCGAGTGCTGGCTTACAACGCCGACGGCAACAGCGCGGCGACTACCGGCAAAGCAATCACGCTACCGAGTTTCACGCGATATCTTTTCGTTGATGACAATGCCGGCCCGGCTCCAGATGGATCATTCGCCAAGCCTTATCCGACCATCGCTCTTGCAATGGCGCAGGTACAGCCCGGCGAAGGCATCGTCGTCCGCGACGGCGTCTACAAAGAACTCGTCAAGATGAAAACCGGCGCCGCAAACGCCTATCTGACCTTGATGGGCATGCCCGGCGAACGTGCGATCGTCTCCGGCCATGAAGCGATCACTGGCTGGCAGGCGGGTCCGAACGGCGTCTATTCGACCACGCTCACGTGGATGCCTAAAGACTTCTATGTCGGATATACCGAGCAGCGCAACGCTCAGAATCCAGATAGCGGCTGGCGCACGATCACCGGCGTCAGCGGCGGGGTCATCACCGACTCTGCAGGTCTGGTCAACTTCCCCTACGATGTCGTCGGCGGAACGCTGCAAATCTGGAAAGCTGCTGGCAATACCATCGCCAGCTACAACATCACCGGCCAAAATGCGGCAGCGGGTTCGCTCACGCTCGCCAACCTCAGCGGCGTTGCGATCGGCGATAAATATGTCATCAAAAACCAGAACGAACTGATCGACGAGCCCGGCGAATGGGCGGTCGAAAATCAGAACAACGGGACTTACAAACTCTATTTCCGCCCTGCAAGTGTCGCTGACCTGGCGATCACACAGGCTCCGAAAATGGCGTCGCGCGTTATCCTGGCGAGCAACGTCAACTATGTGAAAATCGACAACCTCGAAGTCACCGGCTCGACCAACATGGGCATCGAAATCAATGGCGGATCGTCCAACGTTGAAATCACCCGTAATCTCGTCCACGACAACGGCGGAAGCGGAATCAATTTCCGCTTCGTTAGCAACGTGCGGGCCGCCAACAACGTTGTCTTCGCGAATGCTAGCGGCATGGCCGTTCTGTCAACCAATGGCGGTGTGATTGAGCAAAACGAAATCGCCTACAACATGGTCGATGGGCTGATTATCGCAGGCGACGTGTCGGGAACGGGCACGGGACCTCAGACTTACAATGTCACCGCTCGCAACAACTACATCCACCATCATCTGCTGTTTGCCCACCCGGACAACATCCAGATGTATCGCGGCGTACACAACGTTAAGCTGCAGGACAATCTCGTGCTCAGCTCAGGACAGGCTTTGATGACCGAAGAAGTGGATGGCGGCGAGCTGAGCGGCAATGTGATGCTCGGTTCAGGCGCCAACCTCGTCATTTTCGGGCATTCCAACAGCAATAACTGGTCTGTCCACAACAATACGCTGGGCATGAGCGGGTACAGCATCTATAGCCTCACCGGCACAGGGTATGACATTCGCGAAAATGTCACGCTTGGTAGCTTCGCCGTTGCTCAGCCTTCCACCATCGGCTACACAGGGGATTATAACCTGTTTTGGAACGGTGATGCCAACGCGACGATCATCAGCCAATCCACCCCGAAGTGGACGAATTACACCACCCCCCAAGGCTTCTTCCTTGCAACAGGTCAGGAAGGCAATTCGATCAAAGCCGATCCGCAACTCACTAACGTGCCGATTGGTTACAAAGCCGCAACCAACGTGCATCTTGCGACATTGACCAGCGTGGAACTGCGCTACGGCACGGCGGGATTTAAGCTCGGCGATCACGTCGAAATGAACTTCGACAAAATCGTGCGAACCATCACCGGCATCACGTCATCGACGATCACGTTCGATGTCGCGCTTCCGGCGCTGCCAACACGCGATCTGGTTGTCGCAAATTGGGGCACCAAGACCAATTACCAGATCGATGTCACCCCGCTGGCAGGCAGTCCTGTGCTAACGGCGGGACCGGGCGGTAGCCGCATCGGTGCGACGCTGAATGTCAGCCAATACCAGACCGGCGATTTCACCGGCGACGGTATCCGCGATCTTCCGGAACTGCCCTCAGGCGTCGCTTTCCCTGATCCCAACAACGCGATCGTCCCGACCTTCTGATTTCGATCGGGATGATTGACAACACCTTTCAAAGCCCACGGCGTCGCCGCGGGCTTTCTTTTTTTATATGCGTCAATATACGTTCCGCACGTGTTGTTATTTTTGAGGATACTCACGATATTGCTCCCCAATGAAATTGCAGATCAAACATATCCTGGCGATCGCATTGTGCGTGTCGATCTTGGGGTATGTGCTTTCAACACAATTCGCCGAACCGCAACAGATACCACCCGACCCCCAGCCAACTGCCGTTTTTTCATTCATGCCAACCATGACTTCTGAAGGACCCGTTTCGTATTTCGTCAACAATTGCACGCGATGCCATGGCCCGACAGAAAATGCATACGCCGAGTTCCCCGTTCCGCGTCGTGGGGATGAATTGCGAAAAATGCTGGTCGTGATGGCGGAAGGCCCTGCGATGTCGGCCAGCGATCCAGAAACACTAGAACAGCAATATCAACTCCACTTGGCGATTATCGATAAGGCGCCTTACATTTGGATCGATCCATCACAAACAGATGTGATCGCCGGCGAACTGATTGAATCCACCGATATTTATCTGCAAACCCCTCAGGGCAGAGTCAAAGCCGCAACGGACGGATACCGGTTCGCGTTACCCAATCAGCCGGGCAAGATCGTGATCGAGCGCAACGGAAAGTCGCGAACGATCGACCGTTAGCATGTGACAGCAAGACCCGGTGTCACACAGTCGTCAGATCCCAACTCATGTTCGATGTGGAGAGCAATTGTCCGACAAATTCTTTTAGCTTTGTCACCGGGCAATCGCGTGGTACGCCAAGCACAAGTGTCATTGTGGTGCTGCCGTCGGGTTCGGAATGAGTCTCGATTTGCTCGACATTGACGCTCAGCACACGTAACAGGTGTGACATTTTCTTCAGTACCCCGACATGCTCTCTACCGCAGGCGACAAGTTTATAGAAATGGATCGGCCGGGCTTCAGTTTCCATCGCCGGTTTAACGGATACGCGCAATCCGCTGTAGCTGGCGAGTTCGGCGAGTTGGTGCTCCATCGCCTGCTCTGCGGATGAAAGAATGTGAACCAGTACCAGCATCGCAAAATGCCCGCCGACATCAACCGATCGAAGGTCTGCGATGTGTCCGCTGTTGCGTTGGATGACGCCACAGACGTCATCGAGAATGCCCGGACGGTCTTCGCCGGTGATGATGACAAGCCAGGGATTGCCTTGCATGTGTGACTCCGCAAAGTGCAGCGTACTACGGATTGCGTGCAGAATAAAATGCGGCCACGCGCGTGTGGCAAACAAAAAACCACCGGCGCCTCTTTCGAGACGCCGGTGGGTTCGCGGTTATTCTGCTGTCGCGAATGGAAACAACTGCGTCTACTGCAGCAATCGCAGCACGTTCTGCGGGTTGGCGTTCGCCTGGGCGAGCACCGAAGTATTGGCCTGCACGAGGATCTGTGATCGTGTCAACGCTGCGGTTTCCGCAGCGAAGTCGGCATCACGAATCGCACTTTCGCTGGCGGTCACGTTTTCCAACGCGACATTCAACGAATTGATGTTCGTTTCAAGTACGTTCTTTTGCAATGCACCGAGTCGGCCTCGGATCGTGCTGACCTGTCGCACCGCTTCGGTGATGATTTTCTGCGCCTGAATGGTGTTGCCACCGACCAGTGAGTTATCACCGCCTGAGCCGATTGTTGACAGATAACCAATAATTTCATTGCCCAGCTTGGTCGTCGCAACTGACGTGACGCCGATCTGAATCTGCCCCGCGCGGTTGACGCGCGAACCGATCTGGAATTTGGCGCCACCGCCCGTGATGGCAAAGCTTGTACCGGTGGTGTTGACGGTCGTTCCGAACGCGGCATCGAGTTGCAGCTCGACATCGAGGTCGCCGGATCGGACGGATGCTTTCAAACCGTCAACCGATGCTTCAGTCCCATTGATGCTGACTGTCGCGTTTTGGCCGAAGTCTTTTCCGTTGGCGAAGCTGCCTTCGAGGGTTTTGACGGAGACAAACTGTGTGTCGCCATAGGCAGTGCTGGTGAACGTGACGCCGCCACCAGCGATCGAGGCACTCACGCCGGTCGATTCGCGCAATGCATTGATGGCAAACGCCACACCACTGGCGGTGGTTCCGGCAGCGAACGAGAGTTGCTCCGTGCCTTCATTTCCACCAATTTCAATCGTCACCGCGCTGGTGCCAACGGTCGCACCGACGAACTGCACCGTCGCCAGTTGCGCCGAACCTGTCACCTGTACGGTGATCGTGTTGTATCCGTTGTCCGGGAGTTTTGCGGCGTTGATCTGGATGGTATCGATCGCGGTGGATGCGATGCCGGACGTTATATAGTCGAGTCCTCCGTTGAGCAGTTTCACGCCATTGAACTGCGTGGTGTTGCTGATACGGTTGATTGAATTGAGGATCGAATCGACCTGCAACTGGTTGGCTTCAATTTCCTGACGCGACAGCGCGCCGGTGTTGGCGGCTTCGTTGGTGAGGGATTGCAGCTCCAGCAGCAGGCTGGAGACTTCGCCGAGCGCGCCTTCTGCGGTGTTGATGACGTTATCGGCGCGGCTGGTGTTGTCGATGCCTTGACGGATGCCCTGGATTTCGGATCGCAGCGTTTCGCTGGCGATCAGACCTGCGGGTGCGTCCTTGCCTCGGTTGATTCGCAGGCCGCTGGATAGGCGTTCCAAGTGGGTGTTAAGGGATGCGTTGTTATGACCAAAACGGGTGATCGCCTGAAGCGATGGGATATTTGTGTTAATGCGTGACATGGTATCTTCCGTGATACGGGGTTTACTTAGCCAGCTATCCGTAGCCGACCATTCTCGAATGTTCAGGCGGTCGCAACGTCCAGACGCGAACACGCCAATCTGTTTTCACAGGAATCGCGGACTCAAATTGTTTTGGAGGTACGATTCAACAGCCGAGGCTCCGCATCGGCGCGATGAAGTGTTATGACGGGTGGATCAACCTCCTTGTTTGGCACGCGTCCGGCAATCCGTTGCAGGACTTCATCCTTGTTCTGTTACTAAAATTCGGCGTTCGCGACGCGCAAACTTTAACCAAGCCAACCGGCAAAAATCGCTTAACATCCACTGGCCAATAATATCTGGCAGAACAATCCGAAAATCCGTTCTCGGCGCATTATCGGACATCTCCCTGCTATACTGCCGAATAGGCACTTAAATCATCAAACAATTGACTACGATGCAAAATGAATACAATCAATGACAGATGACTGATTTTTGTCCGTTCATAGGAGTTGCAATGTTTACGAAGAAAATCATTCCGATACTTTTCACGATGTCTATTGTTGGATTCGCACCGGCAGTTTTTGCCGAATCGGAGAAAACACCAACCACCGCCCCCGCAGTCGAAAAGCCAGGCCCGACCAACACCGGCCCGTCCGACACCACCAAGCTTAAAGACATCACAGGCATGACCATCACTGAAGATGACACCGTAATTGAAAATGTCCGCATCAGCGGCACGGTCACGATCAAAGCCAACAATGTCACGATCCGCAATTTCATCCTCGACGCCAAGAACGGGCACTACGGCATCCAAGCTTCCGCAGGCAACACCGGCGGAAAGTTTGAGCATGGCGAAATCATCAACTTCAACAGTGCCGCGATATTCGGCACAGGTTTCACCGCAACCGCACTCAATATCCACGAAAGTGGCGGGGACGGCGTGAAAATCCAAGGCAAAGGTGGGCCCACCATCGTCGAAAAATGCTGGATCCATCACATCGGCAAAAATGAAGGTGCCCATGCCGACGGCAATCAGAGCATCGGAGTTGATAACGTCATTTTTCGATACAATTTCTTTGATCTGCCGATCACCGCGCCAGAACCGTACAAGCAAAATGCCTGCTTTATTTTGCAGGATAAAAACTCGCCAGTTACGAATTTCACGATCGAAAACAACTGGCTTAACGGCGGTGGGTGGTGCATGTATTTTCCCAAGAACAGCGAAACCATCCACGTCAAAAATAATAAATTCGGTAAAGACTTTCGCTTCGGCATCATGAGCGGACGCCCGGGTAGCTTTGAAGGCAACACGTGGGAAGACACCGGCGAACCCGTCGATCCCGGCACGACACGCAAGAACATGAAATAACCGACTTGCGGCCTACAATAGGGTCGCAAACATGCAAACACGCGCCCAACGACTTCAATACCTGCTGGACAAAGCCCGCACGCTGCCCAAAACCCCCGGCGTCTATCTGATGAAAGACGACAAAGATGTGGTCATTTACGTCGGCAAATCGGCGTCCCTGCGCGATCGGGTGTCGTCTTATTTTCTGCCATCGACCAAGCTCGACTTCAAAAAAGCCCCGCTTCTCGATTTTGTCGTCGATTTTGACATTCTCGACACCGAGAGCGAAGTCGAAGCACTGCTGGCTGAAAATAGGCTCATCAAAGACATCCAGCCACGCTTCAACGCGCGACTGACCGACGATAAAACCTTTCCGTATCTTCAAGTCACCACCGGCGACGATTTTCCTGGCGTATTTGTCACCCGCGAACCCGCCAAGAAAAATGTCAAACTCTATGGCCCTTTCACCAGTGTGTACCAACTGAAAGAAGCGGTCACGCATCTGCAAAAGGCCTTCAAATTTCGCACCTGCCATCTGGATATCCGTCAAGACGATCCGAAGCGTAAATACTTCCGGCCATGCCTGCTCTATGCGATCAATCAATGCACAGCGCCGTGCGCAGATAAAATCTCACTCGAATCGTACGGCGATGACATCCGCAGACTGACGAGATTTCTCGATGGCGAACGAAAAGCGGTCTTACGCGACTTGGAACGCGAGATGAACGCCGCCGCCAAGGATCTGCAATTTGAAAAAGCTGCGAAACTGCGCGATGAACTCAAAGCGTTACAAGCGCTCGGCGCACGCGCTCGCAAAGGCGATCAGGAATATTGGCAGCCAGAGGCATTCGTACATAACCCCGCAGAGGGTGTGGCGGCGTTGCAGGAGGCATTAAAACTGCCCGAACCGCCTCGCATCCTCGAAGGATTTGATATCGCGCATCTGCAAGGCGGCGAAATGGTCGGATCGATGGTCTGCTTTATCGACGGCGTGCCATTCAAATCCGGATATCGTCGGTACAAGATCAAGCACGGGCAGGGCAACAACGATTTTCTGTCGCTGCAGGAAGTCGTTTCACGCCGCTATCGCGAGGCCGGTGCCAACAATGAACTGTATCCTAATCTGATTCTGATCGATGGCGGCATCGGGCAACTCCACGCGGCGATGGATGCGTTCAAATTGATGGATGTCCCCCCGCCGGCGGTGGTGTCACTGGCAAAAAAAGAAGAATTGATTTACACGACCGCATCATCCGAGCCGATCCGCCTGCCGCGTAATCATCTGGGTCTGAAAATGTTGCAATATCTGCGGGATGAGGCGCACCGGTTTGCGCAGCATTACCATCATATTTTAAGACGAAAATCGACGATTGACGAGCAAATTAAACAGCAGCGACGTCCGCCACGACGTAAAAAAAATATTTCTCCCTCTGAAACGCAATCGCCGCCCGTACCTGACACTTCCGAAACGCCAAAATCCCCAATATGAACTTATTTTCACTGCATCTTGGCTCGCATTTCGTCTCTGATCCATATAATGCGGCAGTCCTCCAAATGGTTTGGCGGGTTGGAAGCATATCTTTTTTTGAAGGAGACACTATGAAGAGCAAAGCATTGGCACTCATCGGGACCGCGTTGCTGGCGACATCACCGGCATTGGCGATCGATCAAGCCGAAAAGTGGGAACTGCAACTACTGGGTGCAGGCAGTAACGACGTCAATTTCGAGGGCGGCGGATTCACCGCCACCGCGCAAATCGGCTATTACTTCACCGACCAGTGGCAGGTACTGGTGCGTCAAAGCGCGTCCTATACCGACACCGGAGCCGACAGTGTGTGGAGCGGCAGCACCCGTTTAGGCGGCGCGTACCACTTCAACTATTCGGACGATCAGCGGTTTGTCCCATATCTGGGTGTGAACCTCGGTTACATCTATGGCGACGTCAATGACACGTTCATCGCAGGCCCGGAACTGGGCTTGCGATTCTTTGTCAACGACACCACCTTTATCACCGGCTCGGTCTCATACGAATTTCTATTCGATTCCACTGACGATGCAGATAGCAGTTTCAGTGACGGACAATTCGTCTATGGTCTGGGTATCGGTTTCCAATGGTAGTGAAATCGATCTGACATCAACTTTGTTTTGAAATCGAGCCATCGGAGAAATTCAACATTTCCCCGGTGGCTCGATTCATTGGCCGCCTACGTGGATTGTCTGAATAACACGACCCACCCACGAATATCACACGGAGGTACCCCAAGGGTCTCGTTGGATCGTCAAAACCGCCTCAATTTGCACTTCAAGTAGATGCTTCGGGGTACCTCAGCATGACAAGTGTGAGCTTGAGGTTGTTCAGAGTTTCCGCGTATGCCTCATGCCGTTAGCAACAGACAATTCACTCGAAATGAATGATTCGCGACATCAAATCTGGCGAAGTCGCATCCACTGACTACAATCAATCACCTATGCCGACAACAGTCAACGTACCCAATCTAGGCGATTCCGTAACGCAAGCCACTCTCCTTCGCTGGCACAAACAGCCCGGCGAAAAAGTCGAGCTTGACGAACCGATTTGCGAACTCGAAACCGATAAAGCCAACGCCGATGTCACCGCGACCGTCGCGGGTATCTTCACGCCCGCACCTAATGTCACGCCAGGCACGGTCATCCAAGTCGGGCAGGCACTGGCGTCAATTGATCCGGACGGCAAAGCGGTCGAATCGAAAACACCCGCACCCTCCGCGCCGGCAAAATCATCACCCGCACAGGCTGATCCTGCCAAAAAAGATGAGCTTTCGCCTGCGGTACGACGATTGATCGAAGAACACAAATTAGATGCTTCCCAAATCACCCCCACCGGACCCGGCGGCAGGCTGACCAAGGAAGATGTCGTCAACTACCAGGAAGCAACCGACCCATCCAAAAACCGCATGCAGCCCGCAACGGATGTTGATGTCAATCAGGCCGCCAGTGCCAAGCGTTCTGCACCCCAGGCGAAAAATGAAACCGATGGCGTTACTCGCACGCCGATCAGCAAAATCCGCAAACGCATCGCCGACAATTTGCTCCGCGCCCAGCAAACGGCGGCGATTCTCACCACCTTCAACGAAGTCGATCTGTCGAAGGTCATGGAATTGCGTTCCAAGCACAAGGAAAAGTTCGAAAAACTGCACGGCGTCGGACTCGGCTTTATGAGCTTCTTTGGCAAAGCAGTCACCACCGCGCTACGCGAGTTCCCCCGCGTTAACGGCCAACTCGATGGCGACGATGTTGTCACCTTCGATTACGTCAATCTTGGCATCGCTGTCAGTACCGATCGTGGTCTGGCGGTTCCAGTCTTGCGTCATGCCGACAAAATGTCTTTCGGCAAAATCGAAAGCGAGATCAAACGCCTCGCCCAAGCGGTGCGCGACGGCAAACTTGGTCTGCAAGAACTGTCTGGCGGAACTTTCACGATCACAAATGGCGGGGTTTTCGGTTCGCTGCTCAGCACACCGATCCTCAATCCGCCGCAAAGCGCGATCCTCGGCATGCACACAATCCAGAAACGCCCGGTCGTGATCGACGACCAAATCGTTGTACGGCCGATGATGTATATCGCATTGAGCTACGACCATCGCCTGATTGATGGCCGAGAAAGTGTCACCTTCTTGGTTCGCGTGAAAGAATTGCTTGAAGACCCCTCCCGACTGCTGCTGGAAGTGTGATTCAGCGGATGCAAAATGGCGCAACGGACCTATCCGGTATGCGCCAAACTGCCGCTCGTCACACCCCGATATCTTCATTCCACAGCACGGGGTTATTGGCGATAAAATCCTGCATCATCGCGATGCATGTAGCGTCCTTCAGATCGACGACTTCGATGCCCGCTGCCCGGAGAAAATCGGCGCTACGGCCCCATTTGCTGTCGCCGCCGGGGAAGGTGACCGATTCGCCAACGACCACTTTTGGTACGCCGAATTGAACCGCCGCGCCCGTGCATAAGAAACACGGCATCAACGTGGAATAGAGGATTGTATCGCGATAAGTTGTTTGCCTGCCAGCATTTTTAAGGCAGTCGATCTCAGCGTGCGCCATCGGGTCGCTGTGTTGAACCCGACGGTTATGGCCTTGCCCGATGATCTGCCCGGCGCGCACCAGTACCGAACCAATCGGCAACCCACCTTCGGCCAGACCAATTTTTGCCTCATCAATCGCGGCCTGTAAAAAAGGATCCATCATGGCATTTTAAGCTTGAAACGCTTCTGATGCGAAGCACAGAAAGTTAAGAATTTGTTTGCCTGCCAACGACGATCTGGTGTCCGACGAGTTGCGGCAGATCAACCGCGTGGATGTCCAATTTCCACTGCCGTCGATTTTTTGATGAAAGCCGCTGTAATTCTTCGTCCAACTTTGGGCCTTTCAGCGCCAGCAACACGCCATTGCGTTTGATCAGACGACTGCACCAAACCAACAGCGTTTCCATTTCCGCAACAGCGCGGGTGGTGACGACGTGAAACTTTTCCTCGACTGTCTCCATCCGCGCGTGCAGCGTGCGGATGTTGTCCAAGCCGATCGCATTGCACATCAGTTTAACGGCATCCAGTTTTTTGCGTGTGGCGTCGATCAGTGTGACATCAATGTCCGGCCTGGCGATCGCGATCATCACTCCGGGGATTCCGCCGCCCGTGCCGACATCCGCCAGTTTTAATCCGCCATCCGTGCGTGATGCAGGAAGATGGGCGAGCACTGTCAGCGCATCAGCGACGTGCTTGATTTCGGCTTCGGTGCGGTCGGTGATCCGCGTCAGATTCAACACGCGATTTTTTTCGATCAGCAAATCGAGATATTCATCGAGTTGCGAAAGCTGGTCATCGGTCAACAATCCGCCGGCGATCTGATTCCATGAGGGGTGAGGCACGCGACCGAGTTTACAGTGAACAGGCCCGCCCACCAATGCAGACGCTGCGGTTATTTTGATTCCTGCCACGCCTGCCACGCAGCGGGATCATCACCGATGGTTTGTGAGGTGATTTTTTGCAATTGCGCGATCACCGCCGGTCGTTCGGCGGGCTTCAATCCGGGTAACAGACGAATCAAATACCCAGCGTCGTCGGTCAATTTCATGGATTGCGCCAGTTGCTGCGATTCGGTCGATCGGGCGTCATAGTTGTTGATGATCTGCCGCAGCGATTCGCTGGTTTCTGCACTCAGACCCGCTTCTGCGGATTTTTCGCGAAGAATCGGATGGAAGCGATCGACGCGGGCGATCAAGTCTTCACGCGCCTTTTCGCGAGTTGCAAAATCGGGATCATCCAGCCGTTTAATCAATGCTGCGGCTTCGGTCTGATCATCAGAAGTCGGTGGCACGATCATCGACAAAACCGCTGCCCGCACCTGCGGACTGTCCGGCGAAATCATCATCCCGATTCCCACGTGACGCAAAACCGGATACAAAGTTTTCTCGAATAGATCCTGATTTGACTGATAGATTTTGAGATAAGACTTGTCGCTGGCGATGAACTTCTCCGATCCGATCATAAACGCGACGCTGGCGTTGCCTTTGGCGGATTGATTGATGATGACCATATCGCCTTCGGGGTGAAGCAGGATTAAGCGAAACGATCCAGCGCCGTCATCTGTCAATTGAAGCGTACGGTTGCTGCCGTCTAGCTCGTTTAGTTCAAAGATCACACTGTCGCCTTGGGTGATTAATTTTCCTGCCAAGGCTGGACCGGCAAAGGACCGCATTCGCTGCTGATTAGTCGACATCGCGGAAGTCTGCATTCCTCCGGCGGCGGCTTGTAACGCTGTGAAGGCTTTGTCAACTGGCGACTGCGCCCGCGCGAATGGTCTGTTGATATTCAACTGGATGTTGCCACCAGCGGCATTGCCGGGCATGACATTGATATTGCCCTGCGCCTGACCGTTCGCTACCTCCTCTTCTTTCTGTGATTCCCATTGTTTGCGATTGAGTTGGATTGATTGGTCTTTAATCGCAATGCTGATCAATCCGCCGATCTCTGTTTTCAATGAATCAAACGTGCCCTTGCTCAACATCCTCGGCGCATCGGCGGCATTGCAAACGGTGGCCGCTGCATGAGATAGCACTGTCACCAGAACACAGGTTGCAAATCGCTTCAGCATCATGGCGCGAATCTCCAAATGGGATGAGAATCCTTCCGCAGACGTTAACATAAAAAGCGTAACGGATTGCGGGAATCACTTCCACAAAATCGCGTGGAATCGACGCGGAGTTTTCGCGTGCGACTACGCCGCTTTTTGTGCCGGTGGCGCGGGATTAAAGACTTTGACGCGATTGCGCCCGGAGTGTTTCGCGTTGTACAGCGCCAGATCGGCGGCTTTGAGAATGTGCGACACCGCTTTGAGGGGTGAATCGGGTTCCCAACTCGCCACGCCGATGCTCGCGGTGACGGGCATTTTGACTTTTTCGTACTCGATCGGCTTGGATTCAATCGCTTTGCGAACAGTCTCAGCGATGATTGCTGCGATCGCGCGGGGGGTGTCGGGCAAGAGGAGCGTCATCTCCTCCCCGCCGTACCGCGCCGCGACGTCCTGCGGGCGTGCCGCCTGTTTCAGTAACTTTCCAACCACACGCAACGCTTCATCCCCCGCAGCATGGCCGTGCGTGTCATTGAGAGATTTGAACTTGTCCAGATCGAGAAACAACACCGAAACCGGTGTTTTATCACGCTGGGCATCATCCCACATTTTCTGGCATTGCTGATCGAACGCCGCGCGGTTCGCCAGACCCGTCAGCCGATCGGTCAACGCTTGGTGTTTCAGTTCTTCATTTTGATGTTGAAGATTCTGCGCCTGCACCTGTGATTGCAGCGTGAGATTCACCAACGCCTCATTCGCACGCTTCAAAATCGTGTCATACGATTGCAACGAACCGAGATTGATCTCAAATAACGGCGCGATTTCTTTAGTCTTTGTACCGATTTCTTCCAGCAATTTATCGATGACGGCGCCTTCAAGCCCGTGAACATTTCTAGCGATCTCGCGCACGTCGGCGATCGCGGCGGCAGGTTCGGCATCGACGAAAATATCCGCACATCGCGACGCCAACTGCACCACTTCGCTGAGTTTCTTTAACTGAGGATCAGACACCGAAGCCGCATCGTGATGCTGGCGGATCGGCGTTGCCAACAGGGGCGGTAATTTCCACTGCTCGGCGAGTAACCCGCTGACCTCGGCGTGACTCACATGCAAAGATCGAAGTTCAATCGCAGAAACATCGTTATGGGTTTTAGATTCACCCATCAGCGTGCCATATTCTTCACCGAGTACCTGATCCAGCACCAACATGCCGATATCCGAAAGCAATCCGATTAAGAATGCCTCTTCCTGCTGAACAATCCCCAATTTGCCTGCAATCATCCGCGCTGCGGTCGCGCCAAACATGCTGTGACGCCAGTATTCGATATGTTTGAATCCCGTGCTCTTGCTCTTGGCGAGATTATTGACCAATGAAAAGCCCAGTACCAGCGTCTTAACCGATTGCAATCCCATGATGACCAGCGCCTGGCTGATCGTGCTGACCGCCTGCGCCCGTCCATAGAAGCTGGAATTGACCGTCTTGAGAATCTTGCCCGATAACGCCGGGTCTTTACTGATAATCCGCGCAATTTCCCCGATATCGACTTCGTCCTTCTGCGCCAAATCCAACACCTGCACCGCGATGGTTGGAAGTGAAGGCAAAGTCGCGCAAGACTTAATCCGTTCAAGAAGTTGCTCGTTCATGTCTCGATCTCGCACTAAAACGCCCGCTTCGGCAGATCAATTCGCATCACCCGACCGATCTGATGCGGCTGCTCTCATTTGCTATCGGAATTATAGTCTTGCGGCTTGGGCGCAATTCATGCCTGGACGTGAAAAATGGATGACAATGCATTATTCGGACGTTGTCGGCAGGCTCGTCGGCTTAGGATCCCTGCGCAGACCCGGCGTGGGTGCCTTCATCAACTCGGCCTGCAAGCGAAACTCGGTCGATCCGTCAGGAAGTGCGAACAGATACAAATCCTTGGGTTGGTCGGGCAAGTCGGTGGGAACATAGACCAAGCGAACGCGTGCAATTTTAATCCCCTCTGCCATGCGCGATTTCAACACCGGCGAATAATCCAGTGTCACCGCAGTGATCATGTCATCCGAACCGATCTCAATTTCACGCACATCTTCATCCGATTCGATCACCAGTTTATCGTCGCGGGTCGAAATCCGCTGCGCGCCGCGCTTGAGCAACTCCACTGGCTCATTGGATATCAGCATCAGCAGAGAAGGATTTTCATCAATCAACACGTCAGTCACGGCGTCGACAACATCTATCGGCTTGCGAATTGCGGGGTTCTGCATCAGCGTGCCAAATGAATTGCGCACCGCATCGTAAACAATCAGCCGATCCTCGGTCTGGACAACTCTGCCAATGTCTTTGACGCGATGATCGAAATGCCCCTTCCCATCAGCAAACCCATAGACCTTCATTTCGTACTTTTTAGATCGTCCTGCGATATCAAACTCACCTGTGATTGTAGCGGCGTTGGTCACGGGTTTGGACTGGGCTTGCAGATACGCGGCATTGACGCGATCCAACAATACTTTGGCTTCTGGTGTAACTTCGACCGCAGGCTGTGAAGTCTGTGCCACGGTAAACGTACACACCAAGCAAACAAGAGGCATGGAAAATCGTAACATCATCTTATCTTCCCGCAGCTAGACCGCATCCGCAAGGCGTTGTTTCATCACCGCCGAGCCGATTTCACTTTTGCCAAATCCTTGCAAAGCCCCTGCCTTCACCGCAGCGGCCTGCGCGTCGGGGTAGTTGCTGACCAGCATGGTGGGCAAATCGGGATGTTTGCTTTTCAGTTCTTGGATCAATGCCACCCCCTGCCCGGCTGAAAAATAACCATCCAGCACGCGATTCACGAGCAGTAATGCAGCACCCGATTCGATCGCTTTCGTTACCGCGTCGTCGTCGTTAAGCATCTGAACATCTGAATCTTTCACCGCGTATTTCACCGCCGAACGCAGCATATATGAGTCCGGCCCGCAATGGCCTACCAATCCGATCAACTTGGGCATCCGTTTCCTCCAGAAACTTTGGGTTTGCGACTTTTAGTTCGTGACTCGCATCACACGATCCGCACGAATCACCCACACCATTTTAGTCACGCCAATCTCAGCGGGCGTGCGATTCCCTACTTTTTGGTTCAGCGACGCAGGCATTCCGAAGTGCAATATACCGGCTATTGTCCCCACCACGAAACCGCCCTTCCCACAATAAACGCCCCGATTTATCCATCTTGCCACGTAGTGCAGCGTAGATCGCCCGAATTAGCGCGAAATATGCCTAGGCGATGCTACAGGCGGTGTAGTCTTGTCGCGTCACAACCGTGCTCGTGCTTACTATATTAAGGGATCGCAATGTCGTCTCGTAACGGCCGCGCTCGCGGCGTAGCATCTTTTGTAGAATCACTCGAACCCCGTCAACTGCTCACCGCCGCGGTATCGAGTACCGATATCCTCGCGCAGGTCAGCAGCAAGAATGGCATCGACCTTGTAACCAACTGGGTGCGGAAGCACCCGACTGCATTCTTGTCGAACTCGATCAGCCTGAAACATTCCAAGCAGCTATTCAACACGTCAAAGCACGCCACGCTACAAATTCGCGTCAAGCCCGGTTCGAACATGGAATCCGTGATAAAAGCGATGTCGAAAGTCGCTGGCGCACGCTGGGCGTCTCCCAATTATCTCTACGGCAAAGCCAAGACCGAGCTCACCCCCAATGACCCGCGGCTGACAAGCCAGATCGATCATCTGAATCGCATTCAGGCGTTGCAGGCATGGGATACCACAATTGGCAACGGGGTGGTCGTCGCGGTGCTTGATGACGGCGTTTCCATCACGCACGAAGATCTGGTGACCAATATCTGGACTAATACGGGCGAAATCGCCGGCAACGGCATCGACGACGACAATAATGGATACATCGACGACGTTCATGGATGGGATTTTGGATCGAATGACAACGACCCGACACCCGTGCTCGATCAGCAGTATAACTTCGTGAACAGCCACGGCACGCTCGTCGCGGGCATCATCGGCGCTTCAATCAATAACAATATCGGTATCGCTGGCGTCGCAGGTGGCGTGAAAATCATGCCGGTGCGATTTACCGGATACGGCGTGAATGTCAGCAGCGCGGGCATCGCACAATCGCTCGCCTACGCCGCGATGAACGGCGCAAAAATCATCAATGTTTCGTTCAGTATCGACCCCTACATGAACGATCCCGCCCTCGCCGCCGCCACCGATCTGGTTCACGCCAACGGCGCGATCTGGATCAACTCTGCGGGTAACGCCACCGTCGCCAACCCGCCACGACTGGTGATCGAAAAAGCCCTATTCGTTTCAAACACCACTAACGCAGATGTCCTATTTTCCAATAGCAACTGGGGCGATGGCATCGACGTTTCCGCACCCGGCACAAACACCAATTCAACCACCCCCGGCAACCAATACCAACGCGCCACGGGCACCAGCTTCTCCACCGCGATGACCTCCGGTACCGCTGCGTTAATCTGGTCGGCGCACCCGACTTGGACGCGCGATCAAGTCGTCGCACAGCTTGTCGGTAGTGTCGATAACATCGACGCGCAAAACCCCACGCTGATCGGCCAACTCGGAAGCGGACGGATTAACGCTTATAAAGCCGTCACCTCAACAATCGCCGCACCGACGATTCGCGGACTTAAAGGCATCGCCAGCGGTTCGACGGTCACGACTAAACCGACGACGCTTACACTCAAACTTAAAAGCGTGCTCGATGGTACGAAGGTGAACGGATCGAATTTCCAACTCATCTACGCCGGTTCGGATGGCGTATTCAACGGAAACGACACCATCATCCCCCTCACGCTTAACACGAGCTATTTCTACGGCACGAACGAACTGAAATTCACCCTGCCCAGCGGTTTATCCAGCGGTAATTTCAAATTCGTCGCGAAAAGCACACTCGCTGACCCGTTCGGTCAGGCACTCGACGGCAACGCCGATGGCGTCGGCGGAGATGATTTCCAGACGCTGTTCACGGTCAACCCACTGGCGCCCAATGCCCCAACTAATCTGACCGCAGAGTTACCTGACTACTCTCCTAACGAAGCCGTCCTACGCTGGACGGACAACTCGGGTGATGAGACTGGTTTTATCATCCAGCGGTCATCCACCCCAAACTTCAGTGTCATCACCAAAACGATCAACGCCGCAGCCGACACGACGCGCTTCAACGACTGGGGATTGGTACTCGGTCAGACCTACTATTATCGCATTCAGGCGGTCAACGATGTCGGGCCTTCGGCGTTCAGCCCGTCTGTTACGCTCGCATTGCCCCTGCCTCCTCCAGGCATTCCTGCTACGCCTGCGACCTTCACCGCGATTACGCCAAGTTATTCTTTTTCTGAAGTCGAACTGGTTTGGACCGATTCCAGCAACAACGAAACAGAATTTGTCATTGAGCGTTCATCCACCGCAGCGTTCTCAACGATCGAACGGACGATCACTGCCCTGCCCAACAGCAATCGCTATAACGACTGGGGCTTGCAAATCGGACAGGATTATTTTTATCGTATTAAAGCGGTGAATGTCGCGGACAACTCAGATTGGGTGACCATTCCGTACACCCCCCCGGCCGCAACCACTGTGCCCGAAGCGCCCGGCGCCATCGTGGCATCGGCGGTGCCCTGGAGCACCACCGAGCTGGAATTGAAATGGGCCGACAATGCGATCAATGAGAGCTTCTACACCATCCAGCGAAGCCTGACGCCCGATTTCGCCGACGCGACCAACATCGCTGCTTCACCGGCCAATACCACCGGACAGTACAATGTGTGGGGTCTTGCCAACGCCACCACCTACTACTTCCGTATTCGCGCGGGCAATCCGATCGGCGTCTCAGCATGGTCCGTTACGACCAGTTTCACAACACCGACGTAACATCGGGGTTGATGCCGCTCGTGTCCGATAAAATTCACGTTTCGCGCGTCGGATGACCGATCCAATGGGTATATGTTGCCCGACGGAGGATCCGTACCGATCAACCGCAAGGTCTGCACGCTGGACCATTTGCTCTCGCTGCGCGAAAAAGCCCGCGCGGATGGCAAAACCGTTGTGCATTGTCACGGCTGTTTTGATGTCGTGCATCCAGGGCATATTCACCACCTCCAGCACGCCCGATCCCTCGGCGATTTGCTGATTGTCTCGGTATCGAGTGATGCCCACGTCAACAAAGGCGTGTCGCGCCCGTTGATCCCAGATGACCTGCGTGCCGCGAGTTTGGCAGCGTTGGAATGTGTTGACCTGGTTTATCTGAACAGCTATCCCACCGCCGTCGAGCTACTCGATCAGTTAAAGCCTGACATCTACGTCAAAGGCCGCGAGTACGAAACCAGCGTCGATCCGCGATTTTTGCAGGAACGCGATGCCGTCACCGCCAATGGAGGCGAAGTGTTCTTCTCCTCCGGCGATGTCGTCTACTCCTCAACCGCATTGATCGGTGCGCTACGCGATACCGGCGCATTCAACACCGAAAAAATCACCCGCTATGCCCGCCAAAATGCGGTTACGCCCGGCCAGATCGAAACAATCCTCAATCGTTGCCGCGAGATAAAGGTCGTCGTCATAGGCGATTACATTCTCGATCGGTATCATTTTTGTGAAGCCACCGGCGTCGCCGGCGAAGGACCGATGATGGCACTTCGCGCGTTGGCAAAACAAGAATTCGACGGCGGCGCCGCGATTATCGCCAGGCACGCCGCTGCAATCGGAGCACGCACCACGCTGGTCACCTCATTAGGTCACTGCAGTGAATCACATCAGGTCACGCTTCGCCTGCAGGCCGAAGGGATCGACACCATCGTGTCCGATCATCGCAAGCAACTGGTAGCCAAAAACCGGTATGTGGTGGACGATCAAAAAGTATTGAAGGTGGACGAAGGCAGCAGTTCGCCATTGGACAGCCGTCGTGAGCAGCAGCTCGCTGAGCAGATTCTGACTGTCGCCGCCGATGCCGATTGCGTGATCTTCGCCGATTTCGGCTACGGCACGATCACCCCCGGCCTGCTTGATCGGGTCATGCCACAGCTTCGTGCGACCGTCCCGATCATCACCGCCGATGTCAGCGGCAAACAAACCAACCTGCTTCGGTTCAAATCAGTCGATCTGCTCTGCCCGACCGAGCGCGAACTGCGAGAAACGCTCAGCGACTTTTCCAGCGGAATCGGTGCGGTTGTCTCCGAACTGCTCCGCACAACCGACGTGCGATCGGCATTGATTACCCTTGGCAAGCAGGGACTCGTCGCCTGCACCTGGCCGAACGGGAACTGGGAAGATTCAAACGGCCGATTGAGCACCGACTATCTGCCCGCGCTATCCTTGCGGGCAACCGATCCACTCGGCGCCGGCGACGCGCTTCTCGCGGCCACCAGTCTCGCGATGGCTGCCGGGGCATCGTTACCTCAAGCCGCATTCATCGGATCGCTTGCCGCAGCCGTCGAAGTCCAACAAATCGGAAACGTCCCTGTCGATGCCGACATGATCCTCGACGCGATGGTTGAACTGTCCGGACAATCTCAACCTATCGGAAAGGTCGCTTGAGCATTTCTGTTACGCAGAAAGTATTAGGCACAGAGGCACAGAGAAAGGCAATGAATGAATCGCAATCGCGACGCATATTATTCCGAAAATGGGACACAAATTTGTGAAGTTGCTATCGACGTTGCACGCATTTCTCTGTGCCTCTGTGTCTCTGTGGTTAATTCATCAGCGCAAGGCAACCTATGATCGACCTATCCATCATCCTCCCGACCTGCAATCGCGGCTCATTACTCAGCCGGTGTATCGAAACGATCGCTGCGGATGTGCGGTGCAATTGGGAATTGATCGTGGTGGATGGCGCGAGCAGCGACGACACGTGGGATCGATTGGTGCGACATCATCGCGACCTCGGCGATCGCATCAAAATCATCCGCGAAGAAAAACGCCGCGGGTTTGTCAAAGCCATGAACGAGGGTTTTTTACACGCGCGCGGTCGCAATTTGATGTGGCTGAACGATGACGCTCGCCCACTCCCCGGCGCGCTGGACAATGCCGTGCAACAGATCGACCGTGTGCCTGCGGATGTCGCGTTTCTGTCGATATTTCATCGCTGGCACGCTTCTAAAAATACCGCCTATCAAACCGATCACAACGGCGCGACCTACAGCCTCTGCCACATTCGCGGCACGCTCTACGCCAACTTCCCGATCGGCCGACGCGAGATGTTTGATCGGCTCGGATACTTTGACGAACAATTCGTGTTTTGCGCCGCTGATCCTGATTTGTCGCTGAAGGCATGGTTTAACGGTTATCGCGTCGAGCCGGCGTGGGGCGTCTGTATCGACCACGATGAATTCCAAGACACGCGCCGCAACGATGATCTAACGCACATGCAAGCCGACAACGCGCGGCTGTTCGCGAAGTGGAATCTGCCGGAGCGCAATCCGTACAAAAATGACTTCGATGCTGCCACCCCGTGCACGCTGCGTGGCATGAAAGACGCCGTGCGAATCGCCGCGTAGGAGGAGGTGAGATGATCAACATGCTGCAGAAATTCCCACAGGTCAGTTTCATCATCTCCACGCACAACCGCTGCGAGGTGTTACTGCATACGTTGTCGCACATCCAACGCTGCGGACTGGAAACGTCTGATTTTGACATCCATGTGATCGACAATGCATCCACCGATATGACCGCCGCGCGCGTTCGGGATGAGTTTCCGTGTGTCAGACTGATTACGTTAGATAGAAATCAAGGACCGGTCGCCAAAAACGAGGCGTTGCCACATGCGATGGGACGATATGTGGTGTTTCTGGATGATGATTCATACCCGATCCCCGGTGCGATCCAGCGGATGATTCGGCATTTTGAAGCCGACGTGAAACTCGGCGCCGCCACCTTCACCGTCAACCTCACCAACGGCAATCGCGAATGTTCGGCTTATCCGGATGTCTTCATCGGTTGCGGCGTGGGCTTGCGACGCCGTGCGTTGCGCGCGGTCGGCGGATTGCCCGATGACTTTTTCATGCAGGCCGAAGAATACGATCTGTCATTGCGGTTGATCGACGCGGGCTATCGCGTGCGCACGTTTGATGACCTGCACGTGATGCACCTGAAAACGCCACAAGCCCGCATCTCCGCCCGCACGATGCGGCTGGATGTTCGCAACAATCTGTTTGTGATCCTGCGCCGATTCCCACGTGAACACATCCCCACTCTCGGCTGGGACTGGATGAAACGGTATTGGTGGATCGCTTCGTCAAAAGGTGCGACAGGAGCATTTCTATACGGCATTTTCAATGCGATCTTGCGATGTGCGACCGGATTGAAGCGTGAGCCTGTCTCGTCAGAAACATTCGAACAATTCGTGAAGTTACAAGAAACCGAAAATCGCCTCCGCGACGCGATCGCCAACGAATCAACGGATCTGTCCGCGCCGATGAAACGGGTATTGTTAGTGGATTGCGGGAAAAATCTGTTCGCCTACTGGCGGGCGTGTCAGGAATTGGGTTTGCAGATTGTCGCAATCGCCGATCGCAATTTGCACCACCCCGCCAGACGCTATCGTGGTATCCGCATCGTGGACGATGCCGCTGCGCGCAAACTCAAATATGATCTGGTGCTGATCTCGAATCTATCGAGCGTCCACGCACAGACCCGCCGCAGCCAATGGCGGATCACGCAAGATCGACCCGTCATCGACCTGTACGAATCACAAGCCGATGAACGCCCTGAATTGCAAGCCTACGTCGCGCGCTTCATCCGCGAAACCAACACGCAACTCGCCGTCCCCGCCTAGCGCTGGTCCCACCTGATCCGCGTCCCCGTTTAGCCCCGAGCTTGCTCGCGATGTCTTTGTCACCACGCACATCGACAGCGCAGCATGCGATCTCCCCGTTGGTACACAACGGGAAGATCGCGAGAGTTTCGTTTACCTGATAAAGACTTACTTACGCGCGCCCGGCTGCGTCGGGATTTCGCCGAACTGCTGCTCATACCGCTTGACCAGTTGCAAAAGCGAACCGGCCAGACGTTTAGCATTCGGGTAGCTGAGGATCACCCGATCGGTCAGCTTAAACAGCACCTGCGGCTGCTGTCCCTGCTGCGCCGGACGCGGGAGATTAAACCCAAAATCCAGCACCACTTCCTCGGCGGTCTGGTTGATGAAATACCCGTTGCTGTAACAGGTTCGCAGTTCGCGATCATCAACCACCAGTTGAACATTCTGATCCCCACCCGCCGCCGGTGCGGGTGTGTTTTCATTTTCGTCTGCCATGAAATCGATTCCTTTCGTGATGTATAAAATCGGATCGTCATTGTGTGCGAAGTTTTGCAACTACGCAACTCGCCCGAACGGCGCAACGACGCAATGCACCGGACCATGCCCCTCTGGGCGGGATTTACGATGCGCGGGTCATAATGGAAAAGGCATTAAACGCGGCGTGCATCACGATTACTGCCCATAAATTACGCGACATCTCGTAGACGCAACCAAGTAGCACCGCCAGAACAAAGATTGGTGGAGCGGTCCAGGGTTCGTGGACGATTGCGAATGCGAGACTGCTTAAGAGAACCGCAATCCACGGTAAGCCGGCAATTTTGCGCAG
>JBBQXB010000037.1:0-34014 GCA_038210015.1 Tepidisphaerales bacterium | reverse complement strand
CATGGCCCGGTGCCGAGGGATTGTTCGCAGACGACGGGTTCACCCATTAGATCAAGCAAACCGACAAATCCAGTAAATAATGGAGTTTTATCGTTTCGTCGGGGTATAATTAATATGCCCACGACGAATGCGATGCATTTCACGGACGATCGGGTAGGATCATTAGGCTGCTGACCGCGCAGGAAATCCTGGACGAGGAGTACGTGCACACGCTGTGAGCAGAAAGACCTGGACCCATGCGGCTGGCTGATTTCATCCTCTCTAGCATCGAACCCATTCTAATGGAATGGGAAGTGTTCGCCCGCAGCATCGCGCCGGGGGCTAAGATGACCGAGCTGGCACTCCGCGATCATGCCGGGGAGATTCTCAAGGCCACCGTCGATGACATGAAGAGCGCGCAGAGCGCCGCCGAGCAATCGGCCAAAGCCAAAGGCAATGGGCGCGATTCCGCTGGCAACGGCGCGCTCAACGGCGCTTCTGAGCTTCATGCGGTCGGGCGGCTCGGGTCGGGATTTGATCTGATGGAAGTCGTCTCCGAATACCGCGCACTGCGCGCCAGCGTGATGGAACTTTGGCGCGCAAGCCAGCCCGAAGCCGACGACCGCGACGTCGCCGATGTCACGCGCTTCAACGAGTCGATCGACCAATCGCTCGCCGAATCCGTCATGTCCTACACGCAGAAGGTCGATCAATCCCGCAACTTGTTCATGGCGATTCTCGGCCACGACCTGCGCAACCCGCTTTCTTCCATCGCGATGACGGCCCAGTTGCTGCCGATGTTGAACAAAATGGACCCCGAATCCAAGGAGTTGACCTCGCAGATATCGGCCAACGTTACGGTGATGTCACGGATGATCGGCGACCTGCTCGATTACACCCGCACGCGCTTGGGCGCGGGCATGCCGGTAGAACCCGCACCGATGGACGCCGGCGAACTCTGCCGCCTGTTGTACGAAGAGTTCCGCAGCGCCCACCCGAAGCGGACGTTCCGTTATGAAGCCACCGGCGATCTGAATGGCGAGTGGGACGCCGACCGCCTGCGACAGGCCGTCTCCAATGTCATGGGCAACGCCGTCCAACACGGTGCCGACTCCGCGCCAGTCGATCTGACCGTCCGGGGTGAAGCGTCTGAGGTGGTGATCGAGATTCACAACGGCGGCACGCCCATCCCGCCCGGCGAGTTGTCGCGCATCTTTGAGCCCCTCATTCGTGGCTCCAGCGCCGAGCACCCGAAGGCAAACCGTCCCGGCAGCATCGGGCTGGGCCTGTACATCGCCCGTCAGGTAGCCATGTCGCATCACGGCCGGATCGACGTCACCTCCACCGACGCCGACGGCACCGCTTTCACCATCCACCTGCCCCGACACCCGCTCATCGAGACCGGCCAGCCGATTCTAGATGAAAAGCATATTGCAAGGATGTAACCCATGATTTTAATCGTAGACGACCAGAAAGACCTCGGGACTGCCCTCGAACGCCTGCTGCGCTACTCCGGCCACGAAGCCGTTTCCGTCACCGGCGGGGCCGAAGCGCTGGCGATGCTCCACCTGCGCAAACCCTCGCTGGTGGTGCTCGATGTGAACATGCCTGACATGGACGGCCTGACCGTCCTGCGCACGATCAAGGAACACGACGAACTGAAAAGCGTTCCCGTGGCGATGTACTCCGCCGACACCCAGCCCGCTACGCAGGAAGAAGCCAAGCGACTGGGCGCGGTCGATTATCTGTTGAAAGGCACGACCGGCTTCGACGTGCTTGTCACCCAAATCTGCAAACTCGCCGGCGAGCCGACCACTTCAACGTAGTTACGCATTTTAGAATCAATCACCATGTTGGAATTTAACCTTACACAGCGCGAGCGATCACTGTTGATCCGTTTGTTCGACTTGTCGCATCAATCCAAAGGTCACTTCGAGGCGCGAATCGTTGAACCAGGCACAACAGGTCCGAAGTGCGAGTTGGCGAGACTTGATTTCGGCGAGTTGGGTCTGTCGATGGAATTGACCAAGCGTGACCTGCGAGTTTTGAAAGACGAAGGGCTGATCTACTTCCATTGGAACGTCCCCAATCAAGGAACGGGGCGACTATCGAGTCTGGCATTGGAGGCGGTGACGAGCAATTTCAACACCCCCAAGGCGAACGACGCCGCCACCGAAGCCGCCGCGGCCGCAACACGGGCAGTCATTGCTGACGAGGAAGCCATCGCATTGCGGTTCCAAAAAATCACCGCCGAGTTGGTCGCGCTCGCGCGTGAATTGATCGATCCTGACGAATCGGTTGCCGCTAGCCACGAAGCCCTCTCCATCGCCGAGCAGTTGAAAAATGAAGTCCCCGACGAGACGGTCCTGATCCGCAAGATCAAGGGTTTCGTCAGCCGCCTGTCGCTCACCTTCTCCGGCACCGCCGATTTGGCGCTCAAAGGTGAAATGATCGGCGAGTTCGGTGAAAAACTGGCCGCTTGGCTTGTCGCACTGTCTGTCTGGACCGAATGGCACGCGGTCCATCACCCCAAGCCTGATCCCTGCGCTTAATGCTGTGCGGTGTGCCGCCTGGGATAGATCGAAGCGGCGCGCCTTCCTCCGGCATCGCCAGGCAGAGCATGCTTTATCTCCTACCTGTAAAACGCGGAATGGCGTGAGGAATCAGAGACGCCTCATTGTTTGTTTCCCCTAGCAATCATTGACACTCGAGAGCCTGTTTCGTTAAAGTTCTACCGTTGCCTTGTGCTGTGCAGAATGTTGGTCGGCCTCGAGTGGTTAGGGTCTGCACGGTACGGCGTGCGGATCGCCATGGGTCGCCACCGATTGCGAACGGTCCGCACAAAATCCGTGCGGATCCTTCACGCCTCAGCCACACCTCGCGGGAGTGACCATGGATTTCAAGAAGGTACAGACCATTCTTCTCGGTGTGCTCACAGCGCTGGCGTTGATGTGGTTTCTCCGCGTTACCTATGTCGTGACGATGCCCCTGGCGGCGTCGTGTTTCGCGGCCGCCATCGTCTGGCCGCTCTATCGGTGGGTCGGAGGCAGATCGAGCTGGCTGGCGATGCCCGTGAGCATGACGGTGGTGGTCGTGGCGCTAAGCGCCTTCTTCGGCGCGATCGCGGCGGCGGCGGCCTTCGCGATCCAACGCGCGCCGCAGTACACGTCGGCCTTCACCGACCTGATCCAACGCGCCGGCGATCGCCTGAACGCCGCCGGCATCCCGGTCAACTCGTCCACCATCGGCATTGACGGCAGCGGCCTGCCCGACTGGGTCACGCAGTACATCACCTTCGGCTTCACCTCGGCTTACACGTTGCTGGGCTTTCTCACGTTGATCTTTTTCTTCACGTCGATGCTGCTCATGGAAGCGCGACTTTGGGGCCAGAAAACACACGCGGCGTTCTCCGAAGAGCGCGCCGTGCAGATCGTCGACACCAGCCGCGCCGTCTCGCAGAAACTGCGTCAGTACCTGCTCACGCAGACGCTCGTCAGCCTGATGTCCGGCGTCATCGAAGGTGCGTTCATGTGGCTCCTCGGGGTCCCGCTCGCCTTCGCGTGGGGACTGCTGTTCTTCGTACTTAACTTCATCCCGAACATCGGCTCGCTTGTGGCGATGATCCCGCCGGTGTTGATCACGCTCGTCACGCTCGGGCCGTGGTGGGCGCTGGTGCTCGTCATCGGGATCATCGTGATCGAGACGGTGATGGGCTATATCATCGCGCCGATGTGGCAGGGGAAAAATCTCTCGCTCTCGCCGTTGATCGTGCTGTTGTCAGTCGTCTTCTGGGGCTGGGTGTGGGGTCTGGCGGGGGCGATCCTCGCCGTGCCGCTGACGGTCACGCTGGTGATCGCCGCCGCCCACATTGAGGCGGTGCGCTCGCTCGCGCTGATGATGAGCAACCTGACGAGCAAGCACGAGTTACGTCTTGATACCAAAGCCAAACCGGCCCAGGACTGACATAAGCTACAATGTTGCAAAAGGGCAAAATGACGTGAATATCAAGCGAGAAAAAGGGCGGGGATAAACAGACGAGCAATGATACAGGGACGCACATCGTTTGTGCATATTAACTGGGACAAACTTAAGATTGTAGCATCATTCTGCGAAGATCTAGCTTTGCTGCGATCGCCGCAGATCGGGGAAGTAGCGTATTCGTGGAACGGGTTTTCAACCCGTGTTGGAGACAGACCCGGCATCTTGGCAATGTGGGGTGAACCACGCATCGCAGTTGTTCTGGCCAGCAATGCAAAACGCCAGACAGTCGTGTTAACTGTCTGGCGCGATGCTATTAGCGTCTGGAAAAAGAGACTATTTGTAGCCGGGCAGGTAGTCCTTTTCGGCATCGAACAATTCGTTGGTCATCGTGCGGATTTGACCGGGGGTGAGCAATGCTGCGGTGAGCGGGTCGAGCATGAGGGCGTGGATGGCGGCTTCCTTGCACTTGTCGATGCAGGCGGTGGCAGCGAGATCAAAATAGGCCTGCTGAGTGGCACAAATGTGAGCCATCTGAGCGGGCAGTTTGCCGTAACGGGTGGGGTTGATGCCGTTGCGATCGATCATACAGGCGACTTCGACCGCGGCGTCGCCGTGGAGATTGGTGATAAGTTTACCGGCTTCGCCGTCATTGCGTTTGTCGGGACGAACGGCATGGTTCATCACGTTGCCGTGGATGCGGACGGCGGAATCTTTTTCGCGTGCTTCGATGATCCACGACGCATATTCCCACGAGCGCTTGAGTTCGGTGGTTGCTTCGCCGCTGAGGAGTTTGGCGCGGTGGGCGTCGGCGTTTTTGCGCCATTGGGGCCAGTTGGTCGCGTAGAACCGGCTGCCGCCGTCGTAGCGCGTGCGGAGCAATTTTTTGCCGGCTTCGTTCTTGCGGTAGTAGGGGAGATATTCAGATAGATGGCCTGACGATTCGGTGATGAACGCCCCGAAGTGGACGCACATATCCTTACGGATCACGTCCTTAATTTTCCATGGTTCATCGCTGCCGTTATTGCGGGCATCCATGCTGGTGTTGCCGGCATCGTATTCGCGGACGGCTTCTTCGATTTCGTTGCGGAACTTATTGAGGAGGATCGTATCATACAAATCCTGCCCGTTGTGACGCAGCTTGGTGAACCATGCGAGGTGGTTCACGCCGGCGCATTCCCATTCCATTTCTTCGTAGGGTACGCCCGCGTATTCTGCCAGCAGATGGCTTGTGCCCTGTACGCTGTGGCAAAGTCCGACGAGTTGGATTTCGGGCACCGCACGTCCGGCTGCCAGCACCATCATGCTCATGGGATTGGTGTAGTTGAGCATGATCGCGTCGGGGCAGAGATCTCGCATGTCGCGAAGAATGTCGAGGAACACTGGAATTGTTCGCAACCCTTTGAAAAGCCCGCCCGGCCCGACCGTATCGCCGATGCACTGATCGACGCCGTGCTTAAGCGGGATGTCATTATCCCACGCGACGCACGCCGTGCCGGAGACTTCGACGCAGCAGACGGTGTAAGTGGTGCCTTTGAGCAGTTCGCGACGGTTGGGGCTGGACTTGACGGTCCACCCGTCTTGGCGTCCTGTATCTTTGATGAGTTTGGCGATGACTTTGTGCATCATGCCCAGACGCGTTTCATCGATATCGCAAAGTCGAAACTCGCCACGATCCGCACCGGGCATGAGTAGTACGTCTTTACAGAGGGTGGGGCAAAATCCTGATCCGGCACCCATAAAAGTGATGATGATCGGACGGTTGATTTTCCCGCGAAGGCCTTCCTGGCTTTCGGCGGCTTTGGTGTGGGCGGCGTGCCCGAGTTTATCTTCCTTCACATCGGCCATGGCTTTGGTTCCTTGTTCAAAGATGTGATTAGAGTAGCGGGAGATGCACGCGGGATAAATAGCACCACAGGGATTTTGATAGCACAATAATGATTTTTGTCAGTTTACGCCGCACCCATGACCGCTTGCTCAGGCGTATGCGGGGTGGCAGTAGCTTCCGTCCGATTCAGCACGGCGGGGCGGAGTGTCTCAATCAGTTTCTGAATTGAACTAATCCTGAGCATTTTAGGGTCATTCGTCTGCTGCTCGCTCATAAGGTTGGAAGGATCGAACAGAATCATCCGCGTTTCGGCGACGCTTCGATGAAGCGATTTGGCGAGCAATCGCGCGCGGGCGGCAGATTCAGGCGATACGCAGACAAGCACTAATATGACAATCCCTCGGGTTCGGATGGACTGTATGACTTCACTATTGATTGAACTTTCCAACAAGGTCATCGCCGCGTCGAGATGCCGAGATGTCGCCGCCGCTGAGATGGTGGCGGCGGATTTATCGCTGGCGGCAGCGGGGACAAATGCGATGTCATGTACCGATTTAGTTGATTCGACATTCGCAACCAGCGCGTAATCCTCGACCATCTCCTGCATCGCTTCGTTCACCAATGCGAATCGTTCGTCGGTGATTGAGCCTCGCGAAAAGTCAATGCGTGATAACTCCAAGGCCGGTAGCAGAAGCGTGTCAGCGGCTTGTGCAATTCCGATGTCCTTAACGGCTGCCTCAACCATCGACTCGGCTGCGGGAATGTCTCCACTGACGAGACGGTGATAAAGTCTTGTTTCACCTGACAACATCGGTTCATCCGAGAGCATGATGTAAAAAACGCGCAGCGGTTCGATATATTTTCCCAGTACCACCAGGCAAACCGTAAGCGGTACGGCAAGGAGTAGTCCGATCGGTCCCCAAATCCATGTCCAGAACAGGATCGCCACGACAACCGCGATCCCGGTGATGCCAGTGCTGTGGCCGTAAAGGTAAGGTTCGACGACAAAATTGACGAACGCTTCCATCGCGGCGAACAACACGACAACGTATAACATCGGTGTCCACGCATCGAAGACCGCGAGGGACAATAAAAGTGGGATCGCCGCTCCAAGCCATGCACCGAGGATGGGTACGAATCGGAATAATCCCGCGAGAATGCCGAGAAAAAGTGCGTTAGGGATACCGATCAGCATCAAGCCAATACCGATGCTGACGCCAAAAAAAGTGTTGACGCAGGCCTGCATCAAGAGGTATTTGCCAATGCGTTTACTGGCATCTTGCAGCGCCTGCGAGGTGACGCTGAGTTGGTGCGTGCCGGCCATCACGACAATGCGATCACGTAATTCTTCGCCGTAATAAAGCAGCAGAAATACCAGCACCGCAACAATACTTGTCACCAACAGCGGTTCGACGACAGGCTCGACGAAACGCGTAGTGGATTCAAAGAGTGTTGATTCGCTGCGTGTGACCACAGGGATGGCGGGCATTTTCATTGGCGGTGGTGATACGCTTGGCGCGGTGGTCGCGGGGGTCGCGGCGGTTTCGACGTCTTCCTCGATCGCCGCCATCGTCTGAATGGCGCGGGATATGACGCCATCGCTTGAACCCTTCATCGCGATGATTTTTTTGGAAATCGTGTGACGATACAGCGGTAGTTTTTCAGCAAAATCTAAGAATTGCAGCGTGGCTGCTGTGCTGATGCCCGCGACGACGATGCTACCAAGCAGACAGGCAATCGTAACCGACGCGATGCGCGACTTAATCCTCCGGTGCAGCCAGCGGACGATCGGCGAGAGCATAAATGCCAGCAAAATCGCCAGCGCTAATGGTAAGACGAAATCGCGCGCTAATGCCAGAAAAGTGATGGTCGCCCCGGCGATCACCACCCAGGCGGCGCGTCTTGTGATCGGTTCAACCCACGGCATGGGTCGGTTCCTCGGTCGGCGCCGTTTGCTGGGACGCTGCCTGCTGCGTTTGTTCGGCAGCTTTTTTGGTCAGATGCGCCTGAACAAGCTGCATGCCCAATGTGATCGCCCACTGCATCATGCCGGCAGGAAAACGTAGACCAGATGACTTACGTTTGGGTTGATCGGCGGATGATGTACTTTTTGGTTCACCGCGATGGGCCAGACCCAGCAATCCCGCCACTGCAAAAGCGCTAGCGCAGGCGCCTATCACGCTTCCCCACGGATGCCGCTGAATCATCGCTGATGGAGCCGCCTGAATCGCAGCGACGCGAAGGCGCGCTTTGGCTACATTCAAATCAACCTGCTCAGGCTGCGGTGCGTTGAAACGTTTCATTTTCCATCCCTTCCCTATTCTCAGTGGATTTAGTGGATGTATTGACCTCCGCAGGCACTTTTGACTTCGCAGGCTTGGGCGCAAGTCGCCCGTAGAGGTATGCCGCTACTGCCAATGCGAGCAAAATTCCGCCGCTAATGAGAGATGCCCAAATTGGTCCGACCGCGACTGTTAGCGCCTGATAGATTCCTCGAAGAACCATCCACACGCCTGCCAATCCGAGTACCGCAGCGCATACAACCGCTGCCATTCGGATGAGTAAGCGGATGATCCCGCGATGCACGGCGCGGCCTTCGGCCTCGGCAAGATCCATCGCCGCCAGTACGACATTTGCAATCGCTTCCATGGCCAGACCCTTCCGTCATTAAGCGATAACCAGGTTTACAAAATGAAAGCGGGCGGGCGAGGCTCGACAGATTGGTACATCAACGAGTAACTCGCCCTCCCAATTTCACAGATCGCATTTATCGCTTGTTATGCAGCAACAGACCCAACACAACACCAACGCCGGCAGCGACCGCGATGGCGGCTAGCGGATTGGCGCGGATCGTGCTTTCGATGGATTCAAAGGCTTCGCCGCCCTTATCTTTGGCGGTTGCATAGGCATCCTGCGCATAGTGGCGCGCTTGGTCATAGCCTTCGCCAAGCTTTTCACGCGTCGCATCGACTGCGGATCGGACGGCATGTTTTGCCTCGTCCGTGACCTTTGTCGCTTGCTCGCGGGCGTTATCCGCATGTTCCTGTACGTCTCGACCGATTCTGCTCGTTGCGTTTGACATGATACGACTCCTGTTTGAGTTACCCTTCCGGCTGGCGTCCACACCAACCGTTACAACATAATTCGCGAACAAATCCCAAAAACGACTAAAAACACCATGAAGGAAATATCATTTTTCATGTACGTCCTTGCCTTATTTTAGGCGCGACAGGACAACAGTATTATGAAAACCCTTCTCATTGGCGGAACCGGACTCATCAGCACAGGCATTGTTAAACATTTGGCAGCCCGAAACGCAACGATCACGATGCTTAACCGGGGGCAACGCGACAATCGCCTGCAAGCGGATGTCGAAACGCTGACTTGCGATCGAAATGATGTCGCGGCGTTCGCAAAAGCGGTGGAAGGACGAGCGTGGGACTGTGTGATCGACATGATCTGCTTTACGCCTGAGCAGGCTGAAGCGTCGATCAAGACATTTGCTGGAAAGACGCAGCATTTTATGTTTTGTTCAACGGTCTGCACCTATGGCAGCCAAATTCCGCCAGGCGTGGTTGTGGACGAAACATTTCCACAAAAGCCAATCAGCAATTATGGCAAAAACAAGGTGCTCTGCGAGCGTGCTTTTGAGGCCGCTTCGACAAAGGGTGCGTTTAACGTGACCACCATTCGTCCAAGCCATACTTATGGCGAAAGTGCGCCCTTGATCGATCAACTGGAATTTGATAGCTGCGCGTGGGATCGGATTGAGAAAGATCTGCCAGTACTTTGCGCAGGCGATGGTTTAGGGCTTTGGAATTCGACGCATCGCGACGACGTTGGCAAGCTGTTTGCATATGCCGCTGGTAACGCAGCGACATTCGGACAATCGTACAACGCGACAACGCAAAGAGTCTTCACTTGGCGCGACTATTACCGAGAAGCAGGGGCAGCACTCGGTAAGAAAGTGCAAATCATCATGGCGCCGGCAGAGTGGATTGTCGCAAAAAATCCGAAACGGTTTGGATTGCTGAAGGAAATCACGCAGTTTCATGGCCCATACACCTCGGCAAAAGCGATGCGGGACGTACAGGAGTTTTCGTGTGAGGTGTCGTTCACCCAAGGCGCAAAGCGCGTATTCGACGACCTGAAGTCGCGCAGCAAATGGAAAAATGGTTCTGGGGACGCGGAGTATCAGCAGATCGTCGACGCCGCGTTGGCAGCGGGTATGCCAGAACAAGAGGCGTAGCATAAATAGGCAAACGCTGGCTGCGATCAGGGTTCGTTGACGGCGGCGGAACCGCCGTCGGGGGTTTGACGCAGTTTCCGCACGCGCTGGCCACCTTTTTCGACGCGATCAACCTTCAAACGCAATGCTTCGGGGATGCGCAGGCGGTCTTCGTCGTTATTGAGTGCGCCTTCGTAGACTGTCGCCCCGGCGCGATCTTTGATCAATACGGTTCTGCCGGTGTCCGTGGCGGTGATCGTGATGATCTGTTCGTTGTCGGTGAACGACATCACACCTGTGAACAAGCCCGTACCCGCACGCGGCAACGGCGGGCCGTCGCGCAATTCTGGTGGGATAATCAGACCGATGGATTCGTCCAAAGGTGGCAAATCGCGGCTGACGAGAGTCACCTCCATCAGTTGCGGCTCACCTCCACGCACGACCGCCAGTTTAATCATGTCACCAGGCTGACGCATCCGCACGAGAACGGTGAATTGATGGGCATTGACGAGGTATTGATCGTCGAGCTTGTGAATCACGTCGCCGATCTTAATCCCTGCGCGATCCGCGGGAGAGTTCGGATCGACAAAATCGACCACCACGCCCACGCCACGCGGCAATTTTGATTGATCGCGTAACGTTCGCGGCGCGATCGAAGTCGCCAAGCCGATATAGCTGGCGGGTTCGAGTCGCTGAATCGGCGCACTGGGAGGGGCGGGCGCGTCAATTAAAGCGGGTGTATTGGGAACTTGCGCGAAGGTGTAGGCGACTGAAATTGCAACGCCTGCAATAACGCTAAACGTTCGCGAAGGGCAGAGCATGTTGTATCCAGCGATCTTTTTCATTGTCGATGCGCCTCAATGACGTACTCATTGGTTGATGGCAATAGGTAGGTGAATGTACCGCCAGTTTGCGGATCGACCCAGTTATAGCGGTCCAATTGCTCCTGTCGAATGATTCTCGCCGGGGCGTTGTCTGACGTGCGAACTGGACCCGCGTCGATCATGTGTTGCAGGTGCGCGTGCTCGTAATCGGATGGAATCGCGACGATTTCCACCGGTGCGATTTCAACCGGGGGCTTCACTTCCGCCACAGGCTTGGCTGCTGGCATGAATCGCGACAGATACATGCCCGCGACGACGCACACCAGCATCGCGACGCCGATCAGAACGAGATTTTTCGGTCGCAGGGAGGCGGTTTGCGCGCGCACGAGATGTCGATCCATCGGATCAATGACCTGATGGGTGAAGTGCTGCTTCGCGCGGCCTTTTTGCGGGTCGAGCTTCTCGACCAGGTCTTCGCGAATGAGTTCTTCGATATCGTGATTTCTCATCACAAGTTCCTTCATACTTCTTCAAAAAATGGTTTCAGTCGATCCTTCAACTGATTTCGTGCCCGCGAGAGTCGCATGTCCACCGCCGCTGCGGTGATGCCGAGTAAATCGGCGATTTCTTTGCTGGCCAGATTCTCATAATAGCGCAGTGTCACGCATTCACGGGATAATTCATCTAGTGATCGAATGGCACGGTCGATCTGTTTTTTCTGCTCGGCGATCTCCATTGAGCTTGCGCCGGGCATTGAATCAGGCGGGTCGAATGAATCATCTAGTGGAAGTGCTTTGCGTCTTCGACGCAGATCAATCGCCAGATTGCGAACCATACGCGAAACCCAGTGAGCAAACCGGGATGGATCATCCAACGAATCCAGCCGCTGCCAGGCACGCATGAACGCTTCCTGCACGATATCCCCTGCGTCGGCGGCGTTGCGGGTTTGGGCATACGCCACCGCGAGTGCAACGCCTTCAAATCGTTGGATCAATTCCGCGAACGCGTCAGCATCGTGGAGTCGTGCGCGGGAGACGAGTTCTTCGACGCTAAGTTCCAAACCATTTGCTCCCGCCGCGTCGGTACGATCTTAAGACGCGGTGTAAAAGGCGTTTCTAACGAAAAAATCAGCAGGATGAAATTTGAGAGTTTGGCGTTTGAAGTAAAAGCCCGCATTGTCTTCAAACGTCAAGCTCGCAGCACAAACACGTAATTCCAAACTCTCAACTTTAGCTTTTATTCCCTTCCAGTGACGCCAAGACCCGGTACTGCTGACAAAGTTATAAGATAATCTCATACTTTATGCACAATTGGAGTATTCGGGAAGATTGTCGCGGGGGTGCATGATTGGCGTAAATCGTGATAGAATCGGGTCATGCAATCACGATTCATCAAAATGCCGGGCAATTATTACGCAGCCCCGAACGCGACGGTTGTAGGGGATGTGACGATCGCCGAGCAATGCTCATTCTGGTTCGGTGCCGTCGTTCGCGGGGACGTGGCGCGGATTGTGCTGGGTAAACGAGTGAATGTGCAGGATAATGCAGTGCTGCATTGTGACACGGACGTGCCAAATATCATTGAAGACGATGTTACGATCGGTCATTCTGCGATCGTGCACGGCGCTTCAATTGGTCGGGGTAGTCTGATCGGCATGGGCTCGAAATTGCTGGGAGAAACCCGTATCGGCACCGAATGTCTGATCGGCGCCGGTGCGCTTTTATCGCCAGGAACGGTTGTACCGGATCGCATGGTCGTGATGGGCGTGCCAGGTAAAATTGTGCGTCCGGTGAAAGATGAAGAACTGAAATACATGCGTTGGTTGACGACGCGATATATTGAATTGGCTGAAAAATATGCGACCGAGGGATTTGTATCGCATCTTGATGCCCGTTAAATCATTCGTTCAACACTTACTACACGCGAAGGCTATATCCAATATGCGAGTTGCGGTTTTAATGCTGGCAGGGTTGATGTGTGTGGCAGCGCCAGTATTGGCGGTTCACGCACCGCCTGTGGAATTCGTCGCGCCCGAGCGAACTGTGCAGGCAATCGCCGCCGATCTGACCGGCGTGCGGTTTGTCGACGCAGTGGATCGCGTTCAAGCACTTCTTGCAGATCCCGCGACTCAGTATGTGCAAGTTAATGAAAGATTGATCCCGATTAAGGCGTGGATTGAAGGCTTGCTGACGGATCAGGCCGCGAAAAACGGATTTGTACAGCAATACAGCAAGAGCTTGAACGCCACCGCCCAGCGACAATTGAAAGAAGCAGTACGTAGCGGATCGATCACAGATGTGCTTTATGTCGCAGAATTGTTCCCTTGGACTCAGGCGGCCACCGACGCACCCGTCGAAGCTGCCCGGCTGGCGACGCAAAAGGGGGATATCGCAACAGCTCGGGCACTGCTAAATCGCAACCCCGCGACTACTAATGAGAAGCAGTGGCAGGCGTTGCGCGACATGCCAACTGATTCGGTATTGCCTGTCATGGCGTTTTCTGCCTCGTGGTACACCGAGTTTACGCCTTGGGATTTTGGCCGATCGTTGCCTGTGGGATCGCGCGATCTGGTCGTCTTTGCGACGCCGCTATCGGTGGTTGCGATGGCAGGCAACGGCAGGGTGCTTTGGACAACCGGTAAACCTCCGGAACTTAAACCGCTGGCACCTGCCAATGGTAATAACCCTCAAATTGATGCCCCCGCAGATCAATCACTCACGCGGCCGATTGTATGGTGCGATCTATCGGGCACGCCGCGAATTGTCGTCGCAAGATATACCGACACAACGCGTTCGACACTTCGCGCGTATCGGGTGGGCGATGGCTCGGTGCTTTGGGATACCGCTGAATCTGAATCGGCCAAAAATTTGCTGATGATGGGTTCACCCGTCGCATCGGGGGGTTATGTCTATTTCGCCGCCACGGATTTCGATGCCGCCAGTGGGGCGCATGTCGTTCTGGGCTGCGTGGAAATCACCACGGGTCATCTGATTTTCAAAACAGTTGTCGGCCAAACACTGCCCGACAAAGTTGTGCAAATCCGAGGCACCATCCGGTTGACCGCCAACGAGCAAGTTCTGCTTCGACTCGCCAGCAGTGCGACCGATTTATCCATCGACGATTACAATATCTACGCGGTTTTTGGCACCTGGTGCGTGGCGGTGGATCGGTTCAGTGGTGCGGCAAGATGGTTTAACAATTTCCCGGGCAAGGTGATGGATCCACGCGTTTTCGATCGTGAGAAAAAATCCAAAAAGCCCCCGCTCTATCGTCGCTGGCGCGACAAATTATGGACGAACGGGACGACGGCGGTCGTCGCGCCGATCAATTCCAATTCTGTTCATGCTTACGATTCCAAAACCGGAAAAGAGCTTTGGAAAAATGATTCGATGCCCGGCGACGATATTCTTGGCATTTTCAAGGATCGGGTCGTGCTCGCAGGTGCATTACTGACGGCAATTGATCCCGTCACCGGCGCGACGTTGTGGCAAAAGCCGCTTCCTGATGCAATATTCACCGGTCCATCAATTGTCGAAGGCGATCATGTGGGTTTGATGACCGATCGAGGGATGAGTTACTACTCCATTGATCGCGGCGAGGCGGTTCAACGACGAGATGCCAATGTCCTCAATTTTGATGCGTTCCTAAAACAACCCCCCGCCCGCACAGCATTGTCCACCGTGCTGGGCATGGACTATTTTCGTAACGATAAGCCTACTAAATAGATGCAACCTATGCATGGTATAGATACTTTAAATACTGAGGCAACTAAATAAGCATTTGTGGCAAATCCCGATTGATTCTCCTTTGCCGTCATGTCTACGCTGTGCAGACATGAATAATTTATCAAAACCAGAACCGCAAACCACCCCCGATTCAAGTCAGCATCAGTTGACTGATCTACTCAGGTTGCTGTCGGACAAGACGCGGCTTTCCATTCTGATGTTGCTCACCAGCGGGGAAAAAAATGTCACGTGGTTGTGTGGTCAGCTTAAATTACCGCAACCCACCGTCAGTCACCATTTGGGATTGTTGAAACTGAGCAGTGTGATTTCTAATCGGCGGGCGGGAAAACAGGTTTTCTACCACTTGAACGGTCGCGTCGTATTGGATGGTGAATCGGATATGACGATTCACACCGATACGCACACACTGTCCATCAGGAAGTCACAGCCATCTGCGAATCGGTAAGTCGTCGTCCGGTGATCTGTACGAAAACATCATCCAAAGTTGGTCGTCCAACAGAGATTGAATTAATCATGCCGGGTACGGCTTCGATGAGTCGCGGGATCAGCAAATGAGCGTTGGGTTGCTCAATTCGGATCGTCTCGCCGACTCGATTGGCTTGTAATTGCAGCGAATCGCTCACAGTTTTGATGAGATTATCGGGATCATCGCTTGTGAGCGTGATGACATCACCACCAACGCGAGATTTCAGGTTCGCGGGGGTGTCGCAAACCAGCAATTGCCCAGCGTCGATGATCGCAACACGATCGCATCGGTCGGCTTCGTCCATCAGATGCGTCGTCAGGATGATCGTCAGGCCGTTTTTGGCGCGCATTTCATCAAGCAGCTTCCATAATTCGATCCTCGCCGAAACATCCAGACCGGTGCTCGGCTCATCCATTAGGAGCAATTGCGGTTCAGGGATCAACGCCTTGGCCAGTTCGACTTTGCGTCGCAGTCCGCCGGACAACGTGTGGACGCGTTCTTTGGCACGATCTGATAACCCGAATCGCTGCAATAGTGATGCGATACGACGCTTCAGTGGAATGCCGCTGATCCCGTACAAATGCGCATGGCAGGTCAGGTTTTCTGCGATCGAAAGCTGCTTATCCAATGCCGGATTCTGGAAAACGACCCCGATCGAACGCCGCACCGCAGCTTGCTGCTCACGAACGCTAAAACCGTTGACCAGAATCTGCCCTTCCTGAATCGGGATGAGAGTTGAGATGATGCGGAACAACGTGCTTTTTCCGCTGCCGTTGGGACCTAGCAATGCGAAGATTTGGCCGGGGTCAACGCGCAAAGACAAATCTTTCAGCGCCACCCGCTGGCCGTAGGCGTGGTGGACGTGATCGACATGTAATGCGGGCACAATAGGCATGGTTTATCGCGTCGGTGGGGCGTAGGTCAGATCGATGTCGAGGGGCTTGGCGTCAGTGATCGTAATCGCTTTCTCAATTTTTCCCATTCGTTCATGCCAGACGACGAGCTTGTATTCACCGGCGGGGATATTTTTGATTTCAAACGTTCCCGTCTCGGTCGTGACGTTGAAAAGCGGGTTCTCCAGCACGCAGATGTAGGCACTCATCCACGGATGAACATCACACCCCGTGCGAATGAACTCGGCAGCGGAGAATGTCACATCGACCGATTCGCCGGCGGATTTCATCCAGTGATTGCGGTCGCCATTAAAGGATGATTTGTAGTGAACATTGTGTACGGTTGGATCGGATGATTTGATATTCATCTGCTGGCCGACCACAACGCCGATGACATGTGGCGTGTAGCGGCAAAATACCTGATCCAATTGTGCTTTGGGCAACGCACTTCCGTCTGTTTTAGGCCCGCCTTGGATGAAGACCACGGCATTTGCGAGCGTGCCATTGGGGTTCACGATAAGTGATTCATCGGGAACGGTCGCGGGTGCGCCCTCGCAACAGGGTTCATTTTTGATCGCCGGTAACGGCGCCGGTGGATTGGTGATCAATATCCTGCCCCGAACCACGCCAGGTCCAGTGACAGAGGCGGCAGGCACACGTTGGGCGTTATTAACGGGCGTCTTGGTGTCGCATGCCAGATGTGACAATAAAAGGGCGATGAATAGGATGGTTACAATTCGTCGCATGAAGTGCAATCCCGCCAATCAGATCAACCGATCAATCATCAACGCACCCAGCGCTAGCGGCAGATAGATAATGGATGCGAAAAAAGCCGTTCTCGCCGCAGATCGTGTGGGGATGATGACGCATCGAATGCTTAACGCCAGAAAACCCAAACCCAGAATGCTCGCGACGATGATATAAGCCAGGCTGGTTGTCCCCGAAGCAATCGGCATCAAGCTCGCAGCGATTAGCAGCACGCCGAACGCGATCATCCAAATATTCGTGCGCGTCAACGTTGTATCGACCACCGGCATCATCTTGTAACCCGCCGCCGCGTAGTCATCGCGACACAGGATTGCGATCGCCAGGAAGTGCGGCATCTGCCAGCAGAATAAAATCGCGAACAACGCCATCGCTTCGAGATCAATTTTTCCCGATACCGCGACGTATCCGATCATGGGAGGAATCGCCCCGGGGATCGCTCCGACGAGCGTGTTAAAAGTCGTGACGCGTTTAAGTGGCGTGTAAATGAGCACATAAAGCAGGATCGTCGAAACCGCTAACGCGCAAGCGATTAGATTGACGGTTAACGCAAGCATTACTCCGCCACAGGCACACATGAGCAATCCGAATATCGTTGCTTCCGCGGGTGTCATGCGTCCGGCAGCGACCGGTCGGTCGGCGGTGCGTGACATCATCGCATCAAACCGATATTCCCATGCCTGATTCAACACACTCGCCCCGGCGGCGCAAAGTCCTGTTCCCAAAAGCGTTTGCAGCAACAGCATCCAGTTGATCGTCCCCGCACCAGCGGTTTGCGTGCCGATCACAAAACCGATCATGGTGGTGATCAGCACCATCATGTTCAGACGTGCTTTAGTCAGTTCCATGAAGTCGCTGGTGCGCGATTTCGATGATGGGGTATCGAGCGTAAGCTCGCCTTGCAGGTTGTCCAATTCAGTCGCCAGTTTCATGTGCCTTCCGAACTCAGTTTATGTCGTGACCATCACAGCGGTTGTGCTGCCGACGGTTTCATACGCCTCGGACGCTACTTGTGGGCATTGTCTTGCAATCACCGCCAGCGTCAACGCGGTTGTCATCAAAGTCAATGCCCCCGTCGCGACATGCAACGAGGCAATATCGGCAGGCTTTGCCCAATAAACAGTCAACACGCCTAGCATAAATTGGCAGACCACCAATACGCAGAGTATAACCGTTAGCATCGTGATCGAACGGCATTGACGCAAGTTTCGAAATACGTGAAACGCCAGAATCCCGATTGCACTGCTCACCAGAATTGCCCCCACGCGGTGCGCGTAGTGCAGCCACATCTGTACAAGCGTGGCGGGGGGGAGATTGTAAGTCCAGATTCGCAAGGCATTGGCGCGGTCGAGATCCGATTCATTTAACGGCGGCGCGACCTTGCCAAACGCCAGCGGCAGATCGGGGATTGCTAAACCGGCCTGATGGTGTCGCATCGTCGCGCCGACGATCAGTTGGCAAAAAAGCAGGATCAGCGCGATCCCGGCAAGCCAGGTTGCACGGCGGGTGGACAGACCAAGTAGTGCGCGATCGAGATGTCGGGCGTGAATCCACCATTTCGATGTTGCCAGAGCGGTGAACGCCGCGAGGCAGAAAAACGCCTGCGCAAAACAGCCATGTATGATCGCAAGCGTCGTGTTGACTTCCGTCACGCGCAACCCGCCAAGCGTGCCTTGGATGATGATCGCCAGCAGTTGCACGATCGTAAGCCAGCAAAGCCATTGTCTGCTCTCACGACGCCGACCAAGCCACGCCATCAAACCGACCAGTCCCAGCGAGCCGAAAAGCACATAGAAATGTGATATGCCGCTTTTGAAGGCTTGTTGGTATTCATCCGAAGTATCAGCCGTCGTCAACAGATATGTTTTGATGCCAAGTCCGCCAAGCGTCAGAACAAACATCGCGACGGTGAAAAAGCCAATCCACCTCCGAGCGCGTGGGTTTTGTGAAGGCCCGCACGTGATCATCACCAGCGCGATCGACAAAAATCCCGACAGCGTTCCCAGTAGTCTGTGTGTGTGTTCGTAAAAAATCCCACCGATCCATTGGCTAGGCGGGAACAGGAACATGTTGTAGCCATACGAGTTAGGCCAATCCGGCACACTCATCCCCGCGCCGTGGCTGGTGACCAACCCGCCCATCCAAATCAACGGAAAGACCGATACCGCCACCGCAACGGCGCACCAGAATTGAATGCGACGATAAGTGGGATTCAGCGCAGCGGTGTTGTAATCGAGTATGGGCATATCCTACGCCCCAGATCGTGCCTTCCAGAGCGGCGATCCATCCTAGCCAGATCAATAGACCGAGGCGAGTGACAATATCCTATGTGAGACGATTTGCCGCAGCGGGTGCGTATCGGTAGGTTCGTCGATTTAAGCTTCGCCCATGAACGATGTTTCGCGCTCGTGTTTGGGGGTGTCGACATGATGGACGTTGGGGACTGGGTATTCGCTGACGCCACGCACTTTGGTCGCGGTCGGAACCAAATTGTGTTTGGCCAACCACTCACGCAGGCATTGGTTGATCGTCTGATCCAGGTCGGCGGCGTCGTGTTCATTGACGTGGTTCAGAAATTCACCGGATTGAGATGATGCCTGCCAACGATCGCGCATCGCGTCGAGTACCATATCGGAGTGATCCGACGTTTGCGGATTCACCTCAATCCATTGACCTACAAAAATGCCTTCCGGCACGTCTGACCGATTGCCCAACGCCTGCAATGCAGCATCCAAGGCTGCTTTTCGGGTTGGAAAATTTCCGTTGAAAGTATCCCGATCAAATGAATATCCGAACGTGGGAATCATGGTTTCCTCGCTAAATGGGTGGTTCGTCCGTTCCTCGTCCTCATCATATACTACCCAAGTGTCGTCAAAATGTTCATGGAACCTGCATTCTGATCGGTCGGAATCTCGTAAAGCTTGATTATTGCAGCAGTTATCGGAACGTTTCTGCATTAACTTGCCGCGTTCGAAATTAAATGACGCGGTTCGCAATGCACGACAAGTGATATTTGACGCTGTTGGCGTGCTTCTGATAGGTTGCGTCGTCTGTCACCCATTTGTGAGGCGATGCGAATTGTTTGCGATCATCAGCGACATCCACGGTAATCTTGAAGCCCTCACGGCGGTGTTGGCGGAGATCGATCGTCGGCAAATCCAATACATCCTATGTCTAGGAGACATCGTAGGTTACGGCCCAAACCCGGCGGAGTGCCTCGATCTGGTCGCCAAGCGAACGCGGGCGTCGTTGATGGGAAATCACGATTTTGCCGTGCTGTTTGAACCGTTTAATTTCAATCAAGGTGCGGAGTCGGCCTGTTTTTGGACGCGTAAGCAGTTTGAAGACGAACCGGATTTGAAACGCCGCGCCGAACGATGGAAATTCATTGGAAATCTGCCGGTACGAATTCGCACGAACGAGTTTGTCGCCACGCACGCCTCCCCGCGCCGCCCGATCAACGAATATATTTTTCCGGACGACATTTATACAAATCCCGGTAAGTTCCATAGTATTTTTGAAAAATTCGATCGGGTTTGTTTTGTCGGGCACACGCATGTGCCCGGGGTTTTCTTGGAAGGGCCGGATTTTTATTCCCCGGACGAGTTGGAAGGCAAGTTTGAGATTACCGACGAAAAGGCCGTGGTGAATGTCGGATCGGTAGGCCAGCCCCGCGACCGCGACCCCCGCGCCAGTTTTATCATTGTGAACGATAACGTCATCCAATTTGTGCGCGTCGCGTACGATCTGGAGACAACAGTAAAGAAGGTCTACGCGATCCCCGACCTTGATAACTTCCTGGGGGATCGACTTCGAGACGGACGATGAACGAACGCACACGGTTGATTTTTTTCATAGCGATTTCAGCGATTATCCTGCTTACCTACCAGCCGGTGTTCCGCTATTTTGGCTGGCTGCCTTCTGTACCGACGACGATCCCGTCCACCTCGCCGACGACTACCGCTGCGCCGACGCCGATCGCGACGATGCCGACTGTCACGTCGCCGACTGGCACAACGCAATCGACATCCGCGCCAGCTGCTAGTCTTATTCCAAGCCTGCCGATGACGCCTCAGTTGGTATCGACCACCGATCTATCAACTAGCCGGACAATTGTGCTTGGTTCGGATCAGATCAACGATCCGAACTACGCCCTGCAACTGTCGATTAATCCCGTCGGCGGTGGGCTGAACCAAGTCATTTTGAATAAATATAAGCAGAAGGTGGATTCAGATGAGCGGTTTGCGTTCGTCAAACCTTACGCTGCCGATCACGATGAGGCGTTTTCGACGCAATCGATCACGATCAACGACAAAACCTTCCTGATCGGCGAAAAGCCTTGGCGGACGGAAAAAGCGGGTGATAGCGCGATGCTGACGCTCGAGCTGGCAACGCCCGCCCCTGACAGCAAGCCGCTGGTGCGCATTCAAAAGACGTTTCAAGTCTTACCCCGATCAGCTGATGCGAATTCGCCTCAGGGGTATGAGATCAAGTTCGCGCAAAAGGTGACGAATCTTTCAGGCGAACCGCTTAACATTTCCACCACGATCATCGGCCCGACTTTCCCCGCCAGCGAGATGTCGCGCGGAGGCGACCGGCAACTGATCGGCGGATATAAAAAAGACGCGAAAGTTGTGTTGCGGTATGACGCTTTGGAAAGTTTCACCAAAGACGCGCCGAGCAAGGATTACACGACCGACAAGGAAAATCATCCGCTGCTGTGGATCGGCGCGGGAACGAATTATTTTAACGCGATCATAAAACCGGACGAGCCTTGGATCGCGAAGGTTGTCGCGACGGCAGTCAACCCTGAAGCTGAAGCGCATCACCGGCAGTTATTGATCGCGATTGAAACCGCGCCCACCGGCGTACTGGCCGCCGGTGCATCGCGCGATCTTTCCGCCAACGTTTTCTTTGGTCCGCGGCTGCGATCCCTTCTGCACAATCCCTATTACTCGGCTGCGGGGTACGAATATTTTCATACGCTGGAAATCAGCGGATCGTGCACCTATTGCGCTTTTTCGAGCATCACCGATTTCCTGATGATGCTGCTGGGCTTCTTCCATAACTACATTTTTCGCGATTGGGGTCTTGCGATTATCGCGCTGGTGTTCCTGGTCCGCGCCTGTCTGCATCCGATCACCAAACGGTCGCAAGTCAGCATGGCGAAGATGGCCAAGATGGGACCGGAAATCGAGCGCATCAAGAAAAAGTACGGCGACGACAAAGAAGCAATGAATCGCGCGATGATGGAGTTTTACAAAAACCACGGCGCAACCCCCATCTTGGGCTGCCTGCCGATGTTTTTGCAAATGCCAATCTGGATTTCCCTCTATTCCGGCCTGTCCACCACGTTTGAATTACGCCACGAACCATTCCTGTACGGGCTGACCTGGATCAGGGATTTGTCCAAACCGGATCACCTGATGGAGTTTCAACAACCCTTCAATCTGCTGTTCCTACACATCGACGGATTGAATATCATTCCGTTGTTGCTGATGGTGGCGTTCTACATGCAATATAAATTGCAGCCCAAACCGCCTGCAATGACCCCCGAACAAAAGCAGCAGCAGAAAATGATGATGTGGATGACCACACTTCTGTTCCCGTTGATGCTCTATCCGATGCCGTCAGGATTGAATATCTACATTTTCGCCAGCACGCTGTTCGGCGTGATTGAGAGCAAGATTATTCGCAATCACATCACGCAGCAGGAAGCGTTGAAACCGGTGGGGGTGCAATTTGTGGACGGCGAAGTCGTCGATCCGCACCGCAACAAAGATTTGCCCGCCAAATCGGGCGGTATCTTCGGGTGGTTTGCAAAATTGCAACAACGCGCCGAAGAACTGCGTCACGACGCCGAAAAGCAGAAGCCCAAAAAACGGCAATAAAGCCGACCTCGCCAACGACACTGGCGTGCGGACATTGAATATCCGTGAACACGCAGGACACGATTGTCGCGATCAGTTCCGCCGTTGCCCCGGCGGCGAGGATGATCGTGCGTCTGTCGGGTCCGGGGTCGATCGAACTGCTGCACGGCATTATTGCCAGCACGCCACCGACCAGCGCCGGTGCGTATCGGGTTGATCTAAGACCGCCGCAGTCGTTTGCAAATCTCGCTGCCACGGGCACTCGGATTGCAGCGTGGGCATATCTGTTTAGAAGCCCGCGAAGTTACACGGGCGATGATCTGGTCGAACTGCACCTGCCGGGCAATCCACTGTTGGTTAAATTGATGGTTGAGGATTTGATCGCACGCGGGGCGCGACAGGCCGAGGCGGGGGAGTTTACATCCCGCGCGTATCTGAATGGCCGACTTGATCTGACAGCCGCCGAGGGTGTCGCGATGACAATCGCCGCCGGAAATGACGCGGAATTAAAGGCCGCGCGTCAACTGATGTCCGGCGAACTCTCCCGGCGCATCATTCCGATCATGGAGCAACTCGCCGATGCCTTAGCGTTGCTCGAAGCGGGGATTGATTTTGTCGAAGAAGACATCAGTTTCATCGCATCAGATGATCTACGTGAGAAAATCACTCATGTCGAGAGAGAGGTCCGCAGTTTAGTTGCCGACACCGCCCGCATCGAGCGCATCACCCATGAACCGCGTTTTGCGTTAATCGGCAAACCAAATGCCGGCAAAAGCACGTTACTCAATGCCTTGGCGGGTCAGGATCGCGCTGTCGTTTCGCCCGTAGCCGGGACGACGCGCGATGCGTTGAGCGTTACGGTGAAGCTGCCCAGAGGCATGGTGCAGGTGATAGATGTCGCTGGGCTGGAACGGGTGGGCGATGATCCGCATGGCATTCGTTCGCAGATGCAGGCGCGGGCGTTACGTGCGCTCGAGGAAGTAGATTTTGTGATTCAAGTAATTGATGGATCGGCTGAAGCTGACGTTTTGCGTGCACGCCAATCCATATCGCGCAAGCCAGATTTAATCGTGTTGAACAAGTGTGATTTGCTGGCGGATCAAGCAGACCAATCGCAGCACGCGATTCGTATTTCGGCGTTGACGGGTCGCAACCTTAACGGCCTGATCGAAGCGATGTCCGATCTGGCGTTCGGACAAGCAGAAACCAGTGCGGCGTTGGCATTAGGATCGCGTCACATTGCGGCGTTGGATGACGCACTGTGCGCACTGGCACGCGCTGACGTAGCGGTCAATCGTGAGGCAGCGGAGTTGATCGCGCACGATCTGCGGGAGGCACTCGATGCGCTTGGAAAAATCATCGGCCACGTGACGCCGGACGATCTGCTTGGCCGCATCTTCGGATCATTCTGCATCGGAAAATAATCTCCCGCGTTTGCGTCATGGCGAGTCGCGGGGCATGATGCCGATTCAAAGTTTTACAAGGGTTCTTTATGCGTATTACGATGACAATGTTGTTGGTGTTGTGCCTAGCCATTGCCGCACGGGCGCAGACGCTTGCCGATCGCGTGCCTGCCGATGCGATGGCCTATATCGGGTGGCGAGGGACTGCCGATCTGGGCGCGAACTTCGCCGGTTCTCATGCCGCTGCGATCGCGAAGGAATCGCAATTTTCACAGCTGATCGATCAAACGCTGCCTGCGTTGGTCAAGTTCGTACAGGTCAAAGAACCCGATACCGCGCCATATCTTGAATCAGCCAGGCAGATACTCACACATACGCTGCGTTATCCGACGGCCATCTATGTCGCGCCTGGCGACCCACAATCGCAGGGCGTGCCGCGATTTGGACTGCTTTGCAAACCCGCCAAAGACGCGCAAACCCTTCTGGCAGAGTTCGGAAAGATCGCCAGCAAACTGCCGCCCAGCGCGCGTGCTAAGACTTTCACCTCCGGCGAAATCGTCGCGATTGTCTTCGGATATCCCGCCGATGAAATGGCGTTGGCAGGCGGTGACGGTCGCCCGGCAGGGTTGATCGACGACGCCAACTTCAAGGCTGCGATGGCGCAGGTCGATGCCGATCCGGTTGTCACAGCCTACGTCAACACCAAATTGGTTGTTGCGCAGATCCACAACGCGATGCCGCCGCGTGAGCGTGAAGATGCGACCTTTATTAAAGTCCAGAAACTAATGGCGGAGCTGGGTCTGGATGCCGTCGGATCGGCTGTTTGGACGGGGACTTTCAAAAATCGCGATTGGAATGAGCGGTTTTTTGTTGATGCGAAAGAACGCCGCGGATTGCTCGCGATGATTGATTCCAAGCCGTTGAATGCCGAGTTGCTTTCGCGCGTACCTGCGTCGGCGACCAGCATGAGCGCCGGGCGATTCGATCCCCAAAAATTTCTAGCAGAGATTCGCCGCGCCGCAACTGCGGTTGATCCGGCATGGGGTGATATGGTGAAGCAAGCCATGGGTGCTGCAACATTGGCGATCGGCGTGAACTTTGAAAACGAAATCCTCGCACCGCTTGGCGATGAATGGGTGATGTATTGCTCGCCTGAAGTTGCTGGAACAGACATTCTAAGCACCGTGATCGTGAATAAGCTAGATAAGCCGATGGATGCCAAGACGGGATTGGCTTCGCTTTCGATTTTCCTGTCGAACACGGGTCGCACATTCACCAAGAATCAGGATTTCAAATTGGCCGGCGAGATGATTCGTGTGGAAGACATGAATGTCTACTACGCAGCCCTGCCGATGATTGCGCCGGCTTGGACAATCAAGGACGGGTATCTGTATATGGGCTTTCATCCCCAGACCGTGGTGGCCGCCGCGAAATACAAAGGCGCGGGGATTGGTGAGAAGCCGGAGTATGTAGAAGCGATGACGCGGCTGGAACAATCCAACGTGCTGTCCGTGAAATTTGATGACGTAAAATCACAGTTGCCAACAGGTTATGGCACGGTGCGGCTGATGATGCGGAGCTTGCTCGGCGCATCGGACATGTTCGCGGTACGCACGCCTGAAATAATTTTGCCGACGTTGCCGACCCTACTTCGAGAAGCCGGACCTGCCGCGTCGATGGTGTGGGCCGATGAGACCGGCCTACACGGCCGATCGGTCGAATCGTTTCCCGGATCAACCACGATCGCCAATGCCTCGATTACGAGTATGTGGATGAGCAGCACCGCGTTATCCACCAGTATCTTATTGCCGTCCCTGAATCGGGCACGAGAAGCCGCTAACCGGATTAAAAGCTCCAGCAACATGCGGATGATCGGTCTGGCGTGCATGATGTATGCGAATGAGCATGGCGACAAATATCCTGACGATTTTGAAGATATTCTCCGCACGCAGGATATTACAATCGACATCTTTGTGAGCCCGCGGACCGCCACCTCATTGCCTGCCGTTCCTCCAGGGGCGGACCGAGCAACAATCCAGGGCGATTGGGTGAATGAACACAGCGACTACATCTACCTCGGACGTGGATTGAAAAGTACTAGCCCCGCTAATAAAATAATTGCGTACGAAAATCCTGTCCAACTAGCCGACGGCATCAACATTTTGTTCGCAGACGGTCATGTAGAGTTTGTGGGGTTCTTTGCGATAGATGAAGTCTTTAAAGCCGCAGGCGTGAATGCTCCTGCGATCCCGCAACGGTAGTCATCGGGTTCGAGGAGTAGTATGGGACGACGCAAAACGATCGTGCTTGCGGTGCTGGTGGTGCTGGGTTTGGTGCTATTGCATCCGCCTCGGCGTTTGGGTGATGGAGCGTCGTCAACGAATGTGGTTGAAATCGTCTACATGGGTCCCGGGGGCATCGCGGCCGGGCCGATGGACGACGCGATCAAGGAATTTGAACGCCGATCCGTTGAGGCCAACCGCGCCGATCCTTCCAAACCCGTCTATCGTGTCGTTTCAGGGCAAAACGCAGCCAGAGATCAGACCGCCGATCCGACGCGATTTCTGGTATCAGTCGCCGGTCAGATGCCGCCGGATGTCATCTATTTTGATCGCTTTGCCACCGCAGAGTGGGCAGCACGCGCGGCATTCACGCCGCTGAACGCGTACATCGAAAAAGATCAGGCATCGCAGGTTCCAGACCGCATCGAACCGTCCAATTTTTATGAAGCAGCCTGGGACGAAGCCAGCCCCAACGGTGTGACCTATGGCATCCCGTGTTCGATCGACAATCGTGCGTTGATCTATAACAAAGACTTGCTAATTCGGGCTGGTTTTGTGGATGACCGCGGCGACGCACGCCCGCCACGCACTTGGGATGATCTGCGTGAATACACCCAAAAGCTTAGCGAATGGGACGCGCGCGGCCGGCTCGCACGTGCGGGCTTTTTGCCAAACTACGGCAACGCATGGCTTTACATGTACGGATGGATGAACGGCGCGAAGTTTCTCAGTGACGATGGTCGTACGGTCTTACTGAATGAACCAGCCGTCGTCGACGCGCTGTCCTACATCAAATCTCTCTACGATTCGTCCGGCGGATTTGAAAATGTGATGAGTTTTCAGTCGGCGTTCCAAACCGGTGCGCTCGATCCATTCATCACCGGCAAGGTCGCGATGAAAATCGATGGTTTTTGGGGGATTGTCGGGCTGGCGAATCTGGGCAGGCATGTCAATTTTGGGGTCGCACCACCGCCGCGTCCGAAAGAGATCCTTGATCGAGAAGGAAATGTCAGTTGGACCGGTGGCTGGGTCTATGCCATTCCCGCAACCGCAAAGAACAAACCCGCAGCGTGGGAACTGATTCGGTTCCTGCTTTCCAAGGATTCGGCGCGGATCCGTTGCGAAGCCGAGCGATCCAATGCCGAGGCAGAGGGGAAAATATATATCCCGACACAGGATCCCCAGCCAGCGATCAACGAATGGGCGTTCAAAACCTATATCGAGAATAATCCTCAGATCCCGCCCAAATTTGCCGATGCGGTCCGGCAATACAACGCGCTGTTACCGGTGTCCAGATTCCGTCCAGTTACGCCGGTGGGGCAACTATTGTGGAACGAACATGTGACGTCCACTGAAACAGCGTTGTACGGCAAGCTCTCGCCGCAAGCAGCACTTGATGAAGGCAACGCGACCGTACAACGTGCGCTGGATCGGTTTCATGCGCCGCCACGTGGATTGCCAATCACGAGTTGGGGTTGGTTTATTGTCAGCTATTTGCTGCTGCTTGGGGTGATTGCTGCGATCGTCTACTGGTTCGACACGCGACTGCGGTTTAGACGCATCGTTTATCGCATCCTGCCCCTGCCTCGTAGCGGACGCGAAGCGGTGATCGAAGGCGCACAAGGCGGATACATGCGACGCCAATGGTTCGGAGGCATTGTCTGCGCGTTGCCGTGGATCATCGGTTTTATCATTTTCGGCGGCGGACCCATGTTGTTTTCGCTGCTGATTAGTTTTTCGGATTACGACATTTTGTCCGCTCCCCGATTGATGGGCATCGATAATTATCAACGCATGTTCACCACCGATCGTCTGTGGTGGGTTTCGCTGTCCAATACGTTGTACATGGTGATCGCTGTTCCGCTTGGTCTGGTCACATCTCTGGCGATCGCGATGCTCTTGAATCAACAAATCAAAGCTATGCCGATGTGGCGGACCTTTTTCTATCTCCCTGCGATCGTCCCGATGGTGGCAGCGAGCGTGTTGTGGATTTGGATATTTAATCCACAAGGCGGATTGCTAAACGGCATGCTGGAGTGGATCGGCATTGAAGGTCCGCGATGGCTTCAGGATGCGGATTGGTCGAAACCGTCACTTATTTTGATGGGATTGTGGGGTGCTGGTGGCGGGATGATTATTTGGCTTGCAGGATTAAAGTCGATCCCGACAAGCTTGTACGAAGCCGCAGAAGTGGATGGCGCGGGTGCATGGCAACAGTTTCGGCACATCACCATCCCGCAACTGACGCCGTACATTTTCTTTAACCTCATCATGGGATTGATCGGAACATTCCAAATCTTCGGGCAGGCGTTCATCATGACCCAGGGCGGTCCGGTCAATTCGACCACCTTTTACGTTTACTACCTGTTCAATCAAGCGTTTCGCTACGGAAACATGGGTTATGCGTCGGCGATGGCGTGGGTGCTTTTTGTGATCGTGTTGGGGGTTACTGTCGTGCAAATCAAGTTGAGCAAACGCTGGGTGCATTACGAATCGGATTAACCGATAGCGGGTGATAAACGATATGAAATCGCGCGGGACCACCAAATTCTTGATCTATGCACTGCTACTGATTGGCGCAGTTATCTTTTCGTTTCCTTTTCTCTGGATGGTTTCAACCAGTCTGAAAGTCGATCAGGAATTGTTCACCGCTGACATGCAGTTGCTTCCACAAAAGCCGCTGCCTAGATCCGTCAGCCCGTATTACGAGGATCGTCGCCTCGACGCGTTGCCCGGTGCCGCCGAACGTCAATCGCAGGTGTTGCCAAAAATCCGCCAGATCGTGCGCGATCGGTTGCCGTCGCTGCCCCCAGATGCTGTGTCGGCGGTGGGGGAGGAGGCCTATGTTGTGCTGGCGTCGCGTGCGCCCGCGGCTGTTTTTACAGGCGATATCGCTGAACTGATCCACTTCGCTGAAAATGATCTGACCGTCGATCGCCTGAACGAATTTGCCGGACGACTTCAGCGGCGATTGTGCATCGCATCCATTCGCGTGCGGGATGACCGACTGCAAGACGCTGAGATCATGCCGAATGTCTCACCTGCTAACCGGTGGAGCAACGATTCAACCCAAGTCGCGTCATTGATCGACGATACGACCGGAATCGTGCCGTTTGCCGTGATTCACTACGACTTTGCAAAAGGCGACGCGATTCGTCTCAGTACGGTAGCGACCATGCCGTTTTCCTCATCGCGGCTGCAACGCGTACAAATTCGACTCTTGCCCGACGATACGTGGCACGATGTGCAATTTGAATTACACGCAAATGGCCGTCGATATCGTGCGTCACGTCCGGGTGTGATGAACGGTTTTGAATGGAAAACGCTGACGTGGCAGTTCCCTTCAAGCGATGATCAATCCAACAAAATCAAAACGTGGTTGCTGCTTGAAGATATCGGCCAAGCCACAGAATCGCTGCCGGACAATCAAATCAAAATTGAGCTTACCATCGAGCAGGTCAGCCAGACTCGCGCGCTCTATAACAAAACGATCCTCAACTACCAACGCACGCTCGATCAAATCCCTTTCTGGCGATACGTTCGCGTGTCGATTTTTTTAGTCACCGCAAACATCGTGTTGACGCTCATCTTTAGTTCACTGGTGGCGTACGCATTCTCGCGTATTACCTGGCCGGGACGGGATTTTTGTTTCGTGTTGATGCTGGCAACGATGATGATCCCCGGGCAGGTGACGATGATTCCGCATTTTCTGATCTGGAAATCGGTCGGAGCCTACAACACGCTGACACCCTTATGGTTGGGATCTGCATTTGGCAGCGCATTTTTCATTTTCCTGCTCAGGCAATTTATGAAGGGCATTCCCCGCGATCTTGAAGATGCCGCGAGGCTGGACGGGTGCGGCTTCTTAAGGATTTACTGGCACGTCATTTTGCCACTCATCAAACCTTCACTTGCCGCAATCGCAATTTTCACCTTCATGGCGTCGTGGAACGATTTTCTAGGACCGCTGATCTACGTCGCCGATCAACGGCTGTATTCGCTGGCGTTCGGGCTTTACGCTTTCAGCGTACAGGTTAACAACAGTCCCACCCTGACAATGGCAGCCAGCGTGTTGATGACTGCACCGGTGGTCATGGTTTTCTTCATGGCGCAGAAATATTTTGTCGAAGGTGTAACACTCACCGGCATGAAGGGTTAACCGTTGCAGACAACTCCACCTGATCTATTAAGTTACGCCACCCCGTCTGCTGATGTGGATCTCCCAGCCACGGATTCGCGTCGGTCGTGGAAGCGATTGCGCAAGTGGTGCACGTGGCGCAACTTGCTCATCGCGGTCTTTATCGTGCACCTGCTTCCGATATGGATCGTCACCTATTTCCCGACACAGGACGGTCCGGCACACATTTACAACGGGCGAATCTTTTTCGCGTCATTCGATCATTCCAACTATCAGATCCGCCAGCATTATCAGTTCGGGTATGAGCTATTCCCCAACATGCTCACCCACCTGATGCTCGGCGCATTGCAGCAGATCGTTCCGCCGCTGATTGCTGAAAAACTCGTGCTGTCCGTGCTGGTCAGCTTTGTCCCGCTATCGATGCTCTATCTGCTGAACAGCATCCAACGCGGGCGCGGGGTGATCTGTCTGATCGGGTTTACCTTCGCCTATCACAATCTGCTTCACATCGGCTTCTATAATTTCTCGCTCAGCGTATCGATGTGTCTGTTCACGCTCGGCTGGTGGTGGCGATATCGCGATAGCATGACCTTCGCGAAGCTGGGCGTTTTTTACGCATTGGCGGCACTGACCTATGTCTCTCACTTCGCAGGTTACATGGCCGCGGTGATGGCGATCACCATCGCGATTGGTTGGATGGCGTTGTTGCGGGGATTGAAAGCCCTCATCCAATGCCGACGCGGCGCGTTTCGATCCGACCTGATGACACTCACCCGCTGGGCATTCAGCATGGCCGCGATCATGCTGCCGCTGTGGGCGATCGGTTGGGACTACACCTTCCGCAACTACCGCCCGGAACATGAAGATTACCGCACGCTGGCGTATCTCAATGAGATTTTCTGGCAAACGCTCACGCTGATGTCCTACAGCGAATGGCATCTCAAACTTGCGCCGTTCATCCTTTGGACGACTGTAAGCGTTGCAGGGCTAACCGTTTTATATCGTCTGGCGCGATTAAAAGTCTTGGAGGAACGCGACGCTTTACTTCTGATCGCAGCCGCATTGGTCTACCTCTTTTTCACCCTGCCCTGGAGCAAAAATGACGGCGGCTGGGTGAACGATCGGCTTTACATCATCGCATTTCTAATCGTTTGGGCCTGGTTCGGCGGATTCCATAAATGGGTCAACGTCATCATCGGAATAGCACTGATCGCGATTTCTCTGGCGCACACAGGACGGCTAACGTATGACTATCGACGCCTGCAACCCGAACTGCGTGAACTCGCCGCGGCCACGGATATGATCAAACCGCATTCGACTGTCTCATGGGAACTCAACGGCGGATTCAGACCGGCTGCATTTCCAGAAGGCACGGAGCTGGTCAACCCGTGGCTGCACGCGCTGTCCTACTACGGGATGAAAAAAGACGTCGCGTTATTCAGCAATTACGAGGCTGGCTATTCCTATTTCCTCACGAAGTGGGGCGAAGCCCCACGCCGCGATGCCGACTACATCGTCGCCTTCGGCCAATCATCTGGCGGCGACCGCTCACGCCGCGATCGCAGTCGCCAACAGTATGAGCTTCTCCATGAATCAACCAACTTCGCGCTCTATCAACGCAAGCAAAACCCGCCTGATACGAATGTCTGGTCAACGCTCCCCGATGGCCGACGCACCATCCGCTTGCAGATGGTTGCCAAGGATTCTGATACCACGCGCGGCGTCGGGCGCGATCGTCTCTACACCTCCGGCTCGTTCGGCTGGGTGCGCACCGTCCCACGAAATGCCTGGCGAAGCACCAATCAGCAAACGCAATACAAAAGTCTAGTCGGCGATATCCGCGACCGCGCCTTCCGCATCGATCTTCCCAATGGTCGGTATGATGTCACCTGCTATTTCGCACCGCATCCGCTGGGCAGTTATGAAACGAATCTGATCGCCAATGACAAGCCCATCGGCAGGATTCTGTCGCCCGATCCTGCGCCCGATGCCGACGCCGCTGACAAGCCTGATGCCAAAGTCGATCCCACACCGCCACCGCCCTCGCCGCCTGCCGATCCGCTGACATTGCACTATGTCTGCGACATCACCGACGGCCAACTCACGCAGGTCTTCTACACCACCGCCAAAGGCTCACCCGATCCTCGCCAGCAACGGATTTGGGCAATCAGCGGGATTGAAATCATCGAGATTATTTCCTCCGCAACGCAACCCACGTCACCGCTCACGCCATAAGCTTCCAAAGACCTACATCAGTGTTTTTCCACACCGCACTCATAGACCTGCGGCATTCCTATTTCAAAATCGTCCACGGACAAAAAATCTAAATTTGTCGTATCACGATTGCATCGCGTGTGATTGTGACGGCATATCGCTATCCTACTGTGAAATGAAAGAACGAATCCAAAAACTACTCGCCGATGCTGGCGTGGAATCACGTAGACATGTTGAAGAGATGGTTCTGCAAGGCCGCATCGCGGTGAACGGTGAAATCGTCACACGCCTGCCGGTGATGGTTGATCCGGAAGACGACACCGTGCAAATTGATGGCCAGCGCATCCAACTGCAACGCCGGATGGACAAAGAGCGTGTTTACGTCTTGATGAACAAGCCGCGCGGCGTCTACTGCACGAATGTTGCCCAAGGCGAACAACGCCGTGCCATCGACTTGCTACCGCACGATTTTAATCATCGGGTCTATCCCGTCGGCAGGCTGGATGCCGAATCACGCGGCTTGCTTTTGCTGACCAACGACGGCGAATTAACGCAACAACTCACACACCCGGGTTTCGGCGTCATCAAAACTTACACTTGCGTCGTGGAGGGTTTTGTCAAGCCGGAAACGATCGAGCGCCTCGCATCCGGCGTCTGGTTAGCCGACCCAGAGAAAGGTGGATTTCGCACTTCTCAGTCACATATCAAATTGATCAGACGATCCGGCGTGAACAGCGTGCTGCAGATCACGATCAAGGAAGGCCGCAATCGGCAGGTGCGACGAATGCTGGCGAAGGTGGGGCATAAGGTTCGCGAACTGACGCGGGTGAAGATCGGCCCGTTAGAGATCGGCAAGCTGAAACCCGGCGAGTTTCGTATGCTTTCGCCGCGCGAAGTGGCAGCGTTGCGAAAGAACATTGAGGAAAAACAGACCCGCGCTGGAAAGCGCCCCGCTGGTACCAAGGACGCAGAAGCATCGACAAAGCCCGCGCCCAGAGGCAAGCCCGCCGCCGCGATCAATCCCGCGAAACTCAAACGACCGACGAAGGAGTAATGCGGCGGGATGTTGCCGGTGCTTGTCACCCGCATCGCGTTGGGTTATCACAAGTGGCTCGAATGAGTACGACCGCCCAATTATCGCAGGAAGTCGCCGCCGCCGGCGACGACGCCGCACGCCAGATCGCCGCCGCCGAATCGCTGGAGGGCCTTGAGCAGTTGCGCATCGCTTATCTAGGTAAAGACGGCGTGTTAACGCGCTTTATGAAACAACTCGGCGGGTTGTCCAAGGAAGAAAAGCCCGCCTTCGGGCAGGTGGTGAATGCCGCCAAAAATGCCGCACAAGCAGCACTGGATGCCCGCAAAGCCGAACTCGCTTCCAGCGGCAAGGTCGCGATCGCCGG
>JBBQXB010000036.1:0-34645 GCA_038210015.1 Tepidisphaerales bacterium | reverse complement strand
ACATCTTTATTGCAAATAAGGTGGGGCGAATTAAAGGTTGAAGCGTAACACGACGCTTACGATACGGGACATCGCCGCTGGGATTCGGTAGGTTTGGTTTACCAGAACTAACCCTCGGACAATTCAAAAGGGGCGGGAATGTATATGCACAAATACTTTACACCGCCAACCATTTATGCCTTGCCGACCTTGTTGATTTCATGCGTTACGGCGAGGTGGCCTACGAATAGGATGGAAATGGCAGGCGGATCAGCAAGGATTTTGCGGGGGGAAGCTCATCCGATGAAAACACGTTGCCGCGATGTTGCAACTTTTCGATCGCTCGCGTTATTTCACTAGCCAGATCAAACCGGCGACAATTCCCGATTGCAGTGTCAGAACCGTCATCCAGCCAAGCCAGCGGGGGAGGCGGGGGGAGTGGAGGTCGGGATTGAGTGCGAACGTCGAACAGGCCATGCGAATCGGCGGATGCTCGCGGCGGCGCTGTTCCATCGCGGCGAGGATCAAATTCGCATCGAACCGCTTCAGTCCAAGTCGTACGCCACGGGAAATCAATTTTTCGCGTTCGGCGAGACTGATCGAACCGTTGGCGAGTTTGTCATCCGCAGCCCGCGCGAATCCGCGCACGACGGCGGGGTCGCTACCGAGCACATGCTCGAGCGTTTGGGTGGGCGGCTGATAGGCGACGCGTTGGGTCATCATCGGTATCCGATATTATAGGAGCAGCGGGGCAGCCATGATCGTTGAAACCGCGCCCACGACGGTCTATCCACATTGTCTGTCGTTAAACTGCGTAATTCGTAGCGTCAATACTGCGCACCATTCGCGATAAAGCCGATTGCGCAATAGACTTAGGAATGTATGAAGAAGTGGCTGAAGCGAATCGGAATCGCGGTCGGAATCCTGTTGCTGTTGATCGCAGCGGCGGCATTGGTGGTCTATCGTCGCGCCAACCGCGTGCCGGACTGGTATGCCACTGCCAAAATCATGTCTGACGACCCGGATCTTGAGAATAAAACCGCCGCCCCGTTGCAGACTTGGGCCAGTCGTGCGTCGGCGGGGAATGTCGCAACCAAGCCCGCGCAGGACAAGCAATTCACCGTCTCGTTGACAGCCGACGACATCAATCGACTGATTGCAAAATGGAGCACTTCAGCGGGGTTTGAGAAAAAGATGCAGGCCTATGTGAAGGATATCCGGGTTCGAATCGCCGACGGGCAAATAACGATTGCGGGCGAATCGATCGAGTATCAAAAAATCATGAGTGTTGTGCTCGAACCGAGGACAGATTCCAACGGCTATTCGCAGATGATGCTCAATTCAATCCGCGTCGGCGACGTGCCCTTGCCGCTGGTGACGATGGGCAAGCAACAATCCAAACTCAGCGGCGAACTGGCACGCAAAGTGTTGGCAAGTCGCGATCAGATCACGATCGACGATCACGGCGTCGCCTCCCGCGCTGCGGCCGATCTCTACTACACACAAATGGCGGTCAATTTATTCGCAGGCCAACCCGCAGATGCCTATGCATTTATCGGCAGGATGAAAGGTTTCAGCGTTGATGATCCGCTGGCGACGCGCGTTCGCGAGATTAAGATTGAAGATAATAAACTGACGATGACCCTTGAGATACTTGAAGGCGAGCAACGTGCTAGTTTCGTGGATCAACTTCGCTCGGCAGGGACGCCGTAGCGCGTAGGTAGGACGCGCATAAGGCGCCGCGCCTAGGATATCACAGATACCCCTGGGGAATGTTGTCAGACCTGTTTCGTTTCGGCACTCGCTCAATCTGTGGCTTGCCGTTACATTCAGCCGCATGTCCAAACCACGCATCCTCACCGGCGACACACCGACCGGCAAGCTTCATCTAGGCCATTACGTCGGATCGGTCGAAAACCGTCTGGCGATGCAGGATCAGTACGATTGCTATTTTCTGATTGCCAACAAACATGCCTTCACCACCCGCGCCGACAAACCGGCTGAGATTCGTCAAAGCGTGATCGATATCGCGACCGATTATCTCGCTTGCGGGATCGATCCGCAGAAATCGACGATTTTTATCCAATCCGAAACCCCCGCGATCGACGAGCTCACATTCTTTTTTGCGATGCTGATTCCATTTAACCGCGTCATGCGCAATCCGACCTTGGCGCAAGAAATCCGCGATAAGGATTTGGGTGACAAGTATCCGTTTGGGTTTCCGATGTACGCCGTCGGGCAGTGTGCCGATATTCTGGCGTTTCGACCGCAGCTAGTGCCGGTGGGGGAGGATCAGATTCCGCATCTGGAATTGACCCGCGAAGTGGCGCGTAAATTCAATCAGCTTTATTGCGGCGTCAAACCGCAGACGCCGGATAAGGATTATCTCAAAGCCGGGGCGTTGTTTCCGATCATCGAACCAAAGCTAGGCCGCGTGAAACGTCTGGTCGGACTTGGGGCACCTGGGCCGGATGGCAATCTTTTGAAAATGAGCAAGTCGCTGAACAACGCCATTTCCCTGTCCGATTCCGCTGCCGAGATCGAAAAGAAAATCCGCGGGATGTATACCGATCCCAACCGCGTTCGCGTCACTGATCCGGGTGAAACGGATCCTGCAAAGAATCCGCTGTGGGCATTCCAGGAAGTTTTTAACCCCGATACCGCTTGGGTGGATGAACACCGCGACGCTTATAAAAATGGCAAGGTCGGAGATGTCGTGATTAAGAAAAAATTGATCGAAGTAATCGAAGCGCTGATTGAGCCAATTCGCACGCGCAGAAAGCATTTTGAGGATCGCCCCGATGATGTAATCGACGCCCTGAAAATCGGCACCGCCAAAGCGAATGTGATCGCAGAAGAAACCCTGGCATTGGCGAAGAAAGCGATGAAGCAAGATTTCTTTCCGCGTAAGCTGTCGATCTGATAAAGACGTTTTAACCGCAGATTACGCGGAGTACGCTGAAGAACATATGATGAGTAAACACAGTGGCACCACCCGCATGGAAAATTTTTCTGTAAAAATCGTATATTGATTTATTCGCATTTCATCTGCTCAATCTGCGACAACTGCGGTTCACTGTTTGATATTTTGGAGAGGATATGGATTACACCAATCTTGGCATGACCGGTTGTAAGGTCTCACAATTTTGTCTTGGAACGATGATGTTCGGCGGGAAGACCGACCGGGACGAATCAATCCGTATCACCCGCGCTGCGATTGATGCGGGCGTGAACTTCATTGACACCGCTGACGTGTACACCGAAACGCGATGTGAAAGCATCGTCGGGGAAGCCCTCGAAGGCCATCGCGACAAGGTTGTGCTGGCGACTAAAGTCGGGATGAAAGTCGGCGATCAACCCAATGACGTCGGCATCAGCCGCTACCACTACGTCCGCGCGGTCGAAGCCAGTCTTAAACGCCTGCGTACCGATCGGATCGATCTTTATTACATCCACTGGCCGGCTGTGCGGATGAATCTGGACGAGATGATGCGCGCCCTGGATGACATGGTGACCAGCGGAAAAATCGTTTACCCAGCGTGCAGCAATTTTCCTGCATGGCTCGTCACCAAATCGCAATGGACAGCAGATGTAAATCGTTTCGCGCCGTTGGTTTGCGGGCAGTATCCGTACAACCTGATCGAACGCGGGCTGGAAGTTGAGATTCTTCCGATGGCGGAGAATCTGCAATTTGGTATCACGGTTTATCGTCCGATCGCGATCGGCGTACTGACCGGGCGGTATCTTGGAGGAACGCCGGAGGGAACGCGATCGGATATCGATCAACGCATCGGCAAGTGGATGCAAAAGTACGGCCACGCGGTGCAAAAACTCTCTGATTTTTCCGTAGCGCGCGGCCACAACGCCACGGCTGCGGCGAACGCATGGTGCCTGTCGCATCCGGCCGTCACCAGCGTTATCCTTGGCGTCAGCAAAATGTCGCAATTGGAAGACAATTTGAAGGGTTTTGATCTGAAACTGTCGATGGACGAACGTCAAACACTTGGCGATTTATTCGACACCGAAATCAAAGAAGAAGCCGGTGGCGGTTTTCCCGCGTGGCGTCGAAGGGCTGATATTCTGCCGCGATGACTGTGTTTGCTGACTGTCTCCTCAGCGCCGTAAGGATGCGTCAGGCGCGATTCACGCTTCATGACGCAACTGCGGTTTGTTTTCCATTTCGACGATCTGATCGCGTAGCTTGGCGGCCAGTTCGTATTGCTCGCTGGCGACGGCGCGCTTTAATTTCCGCTGCAGACGTTCGATCATGCCCACGGGCAGCTTTTTCTTGATCTCGCGGGCAAAACGCTTGAGCACCTTGACTTCATCGCAGCTATCGAACGCTTCAGGATGGTTGAATTTTTCAAAGAAGTTGCGCATATCCCCCAAGCCGTTGCGAACGATGTCCAACGCCTGATGCAGTTTTTGATCTTTGAAAAGGATTGACGCATCGGCGCGGGTTCGCATCATGATGATATACGGACGGTATTGCTCGAGCATCAAACGGTCTTGTTCTTCGATCGCGTGTTTGCCGCACATATCCAGCACCCGTAGGTTGCGGTTGGTGTCGCGGACGACGGCGGGAAAATCGGCGAGCACAAAAAGCGATAGATACCGTTGGTAATACATCGCTGATTCTTCGCGCAGGGATTGGCACTCATCAGGTTTTAATCCAAAGCCTTGTGTCGTCCCGCCGTTTTTTTGCTTGTGTTCGGCGAGGCGTTTTTCATGGTATTCGAGTAACGATTCAAATCCGTGTGGACGTTGCCCGTCGGGTCGCCCACTTTCTTGCATTTGTAAAAGGCCTAGCTCCAGTCGCATCTGGATCTTCGATTTGCCGTCCACGCCTTTTACACGCCGGACATTGATCGTACCGGGTTCGTACTCCCATGTGTCAAGGATCGGCGAGATGTCCGCCTCCGCGCCGGGGATTGAGTCGTCAGATTCATCACTCATAAGGTGTTGAGTATACCACGGCAGACGCATCGACGCAGCCCGCTAGCCATCAACTGTTATAACGCAATGAAAATGTCACCTCCCCCCGAATGGTGGGTCAGTGTTACAGCGAAACACGGACTGATGTGACTCGCTGACGGCGGACACACTGGGATGATTCCACTGTGGCAGCTATCGCAATCTCGATGCGTCTGCTTTAGGCTTGGGCGATGCTAAACGTGGGCATTATCGGATACGGTCGGATCGGCAACGAACACGCCGGGTGGATCAACGCCACGTCGAATGCGAAAGTGCTGCGTGTTTTCGATCCAACCCCAGCCAGGCTGCAAATCGCTATCGGCAAAGGACTTACCGCGACAGATGATCTGAAGTGCCTGCTGGATGATCGCGAGATTGATGCGGTGCTGGTTTCAACGCCGACTTCGATGCACCATGATCACGCGATGGCAGCGTTGCATGCTGGCAAGCATGTGATGGTCGAAAAACCGATGGCGATGGATGAAGCCCAATCACGTGCGATGGCGGAGCTGGCGCAGCGAAACGGGCGGGTGTTGAGCGTGTTTCATTGTCGACGGTGGGATATTGATTACTTGACTGTTCAACAGGCGATCGCTGACGGCATTTTCGGAAAAATCATCAATATCGAATCGCGGCTTGGCCAGTGGGGCAGTTGCGTCGGGCCGGCGGCGCGGGAGTATCGCCCGAACTGGCGCAACGAATCGTCCTTTGGCGGAGGGGGGCTTTACGACTGGGGATCGCACTTTATCGACCAACTCTGCCAACTCCTGCTGCCCGCCAAACCCGTGCGCGTTTTTGCTCAGCTGCGTGGCAACGTCTGGACGAGCGATTGCGACGATTTTGCCCGCGTGCTGATCGACTTCGATAACGGCGCTGCTGCGATGTGCGAGATCAACACCACGACAACCCGCCCGCTTTCGCGTTGGCATATCGATGGGACAAACGGCTCGGGCGATGCGCCTTTTTCGCTGGCGTTCGATACGCACGAATGGGCGAAACTGATGCACACCGATCCGGTTGGTCGCGTCGTGGCGGTCAAAAAAGCGTCCGCCGGATTGACTGAATCAGCGATCTGGGCGCAATTCGCCAATGCCTGCGCAGGTTGCGGTCAACCGGCGGTCAATGTCGATTCGGTGCTCGTTACGATGCGTTTATTGGATGCCGCCCGCGAATCGTCCCGCACCGGATGCGCGATAACATTGAAATTGTTTGCTGTGCCCTGATCTCACATCCAATGCCCGTATAATTTTTTCTAACTCCAAATCCTTCAAGACATTCATTTTCATGCCCATCCCGCGTATACTTTCTCGTCTTTACACAAGGAACCCACTGATGCCCAAGAATTACAATGCAGCCCCCGCGATGACGATTGATCCGAAGAAAAAATATGTCGCAACGTTTGACACCACGCAAGGCCAGATCGTTGTCGATCTGTTCGCCGACCGCGCGCCGGCGACCGTCAATAATTTCGTATTTCTCGCCAAAGACGGGTTTTACAACGGGCTGAAGTTTCACCGTGTGATCGCTGATTTCATGGTTCAAGGTGGTTGCCCAAGCGGCACCGGCACCGGCGATCCAGGTTATAAATGGGCGGACGAAAAATCGGCGCTGCAAATCCCCCACAAGCAAGGCAGCCTCAGCATGGCCAACGCCGGCCCGAACACCAACGGCAGCCAGTTCTTCATCACGCACATCGCAACCGATTGGTTAAACGGCAAACATGCTGTTTTTGGTCAGGTTAAATCCGGCCAAGATATCGTCGATAAAACCCGCCAAGGCGATGCCATCAAATCGGTCACGATCAGCGAAACCTAAACCCTTGCAAAGCCGCAAAACCTGTGCCGACTTCGCGCGGAACTCTATGTCAAATGTAGTACTCACCGCGGAGACACAGAAATCGCGGAGAGCAACTGGTCGGTTAGAGCATTTTTGCAATTAGATTGTATTGCAGGAGAATTGATAACCACGAAGGGCACGAAGGAATACGAAGAAAACAGGTTCACTTCATTCTTCTTATTCCTTCGTGCCCTTCGTGGTCAATATCGCATTTAAGCAGCGCAGACGTTTGCTGAACAGATCATTGGCGGGGGGGAGAACATTCCTTGGAAAGCCATGCCATGGCAGATTTCAGAACAATGCTGGCGTTCGAAAATTAGGCGTGCGGTGTTTAATTCGTCATTCGCCATTCTGGTTTCGGCATTTACGCTTCAGCGTTTGTGATTCGCCCCGGAATAAATCAGCGTCAGGATTTCACTTCGCGAAGACGAATTTTCTTTGAAGATGCCGCGCAGCGCGCTGGTGACCATCGTGCTGCCGTGTTTTTTGGCGCCCCGGATGGTCATGCAGGTGTGCGTTGATTCAATCACGCAGGCTGCGCCGATCGGGGAGAGTTCTTCCATCAACGCGTCGGCGATCTGCGTGGTCAGGCGTTCCTGCACCTGTGGCCGACGGGCAAAACCTTCGACCAAGCGCGCCAATTTTGACAAACCCACCACCTTGCCGTCCGGCAGATAAGCGACATGCGCCCGGCCTGTGAAGGGAAGCAGGTGGTGTTCGCACAGACTGTGAAATTCGATATCACGCAACAGCACGACTTCATCGTATTCTTCGGTGAAAACAGTTTTAAGGTGTCGTTTCGGATCATCCTGCAGCCCTGCCATCAGTTCGCCGTAAGCGCGGGCGACACGATTGGGGGTTTTGAGCAATCCTTCGCGGTCCGGGTCTTCGCCGATGGCGATCAAGATTTCGCGCACCGCGCGTTCGATGCGTGGGATATCGATCTTCGCAGGGGCGAGATTCGCACTGGGGGTTTCGGCATCATCGTCTGCACAAGACATTCCGGAACGGGGAATCATTAAATCTCCTTCATACGTGCGATTATAGGCACGCAATTTCGCGCACGCAGCGCGTCAGGACAAAGCGCTTCACGCGACGGCTAACGCGCGGATTTGAATGTCAAACAGTTCCTCACACCCGCGAGTCGCCAGATCGAGCATCTGATCATTGATTTTACGGTCAAATCCTTCGCCGTTCTCAGCCGATCCTTGGATTTCGACGAATTTGCCGCCTTTGGTGTAGGCGATGTTCATATCGACATTGGCGCGGCTGTCGTCTTCGTACGCTAGGTCGAGTCGGACTTCCCCGTCGATAATGCCGACACTGACGGCCGCGAGCTGGTCGATCAATGCTTTGCTAGGATCGTAAAATTGGGGGTCATATCGGGCAGGCGGCGCACCGGTGAATGGGCGTTTGGGCGGGGGGAGTTCTTTGGGCAATTTGCGGATCGCATCGACGAGTGCGACATACGCGCCGCAGATGGATGCGGTGCGTGTACCGCCATCGGCTTGGAGGACTTGGCAATCGACCGCCAGCGTGTGGGGGCCGATTTTAGATAGGTCGATGATCGCGCGGAGTGTTCTGCCAATCAGCCTTTGGATCTCAGTCCCGCGCGAATCGGTATGACCGGTACGAGGCCATTGTTTACGCTGCGGCGTGGAGGCGGGGAGCATCACGTATTCTGCAGTCACCCATCCGCCGGGCTTGTTATCCGGCATCCAAGGCGGCAGGTCGGGTGAGATTGACGCGGTACACCAGACCATCGTTTTGCCCTGAGTCCATAAGACTGACCCGGCCGCCTGTTCGGTGAATTGGCGTTGGATGGTAATGGGTCGGAGTTGGTCGTTGGTTCGTCCGTCGTGTCTCATGCGTCGGATGATACGGGCTGAGGCGCGGCGATGCGAGAATGCGGGCAATATTGCGCTTTAGATGTCGCAAAATAAGACATACGTTACGGTTTGCGTTTGGCTTGCATCACGAGATATGATTCGCATGTGATGAAAAAGAAAAATAAGGTCTCTCTTGTGCGTTTACACGACACGCCAATGCAAAGAAAGTTTCGTCAAATGGCACCGATGCCGATCGGGTGCGTGTTTTTGCCTTGGCCGGGACTAACCGAGGATGAGGCGCGGCGGCATTTTCGGCTGATGAAAAAGCTCGGCTTCACTTGTCTCAAGCAGACAATGCCGACCCCGGATTGGCCAACGGAGCGGACGCTGACGATCGCGTTGGATGAAGGCATTTGGCCTTTCTGGTACGCCGAGGCGGGGTATGAGGCAATTACGCCAGAATTACTGACTAGGATCGGCCTTGATCCAAAGATGGCGATTGACAAAGCGATTTCGCATCCTGCGATGATCGCCTATCAGAAGACCGTTTTCCAAAAGCGGATCGACAGCAAGCACGCCGCCGTGCATGTGGCCGGCGATGGCGGGGAACCAAACAATCAGGTCGTGCCGGGCGTGGTCGGCGATATCAAGGGACACGAACTGCACCCCGAAGCCGATGCTCATTTCCTTACGTGGTTACAGACGCAGTACAAGGATGTTGAGACGCTGAAGCAGGCGTGGAATGTCTATCACGTTGGTATATCGGATCGGGCTGCAAAGTGGACGACTTGGGACGATGTCGCATCGCGTTGGCGTCGGGACATGCCGCCGCGTGAGTACCGTCATCTGCGGGATATCATGCGGTTCCGTGCCGACATGTTCACGCGGGATTACATCGGTTCAGCCGTGAAAAAACGCGATGCGACCGACCCGCACGAGCCAGTGCGCGCCGGCGGCGAGATGGGGTTGTTCCTGCCTTTCAGCTCACGCGGGACTGATATGGAACAGATCGCATTGTCGATGGCCGAGGGTGGATCGTTTTATCCATCCCTTCATCTGGCGTGGCATTTTGAAGAAGTGGGCTTTGAAGTCGCGCGCGCGATTTACATGCAAACCTCCATCACCGCCGACTGGGCCAAGGGTATCTGGACCGCGACATGGGAAAGCACAGGCGGGCCACAATATTTTTCGGGCGGCAAAAGCCCATTCGTGGCGGAGATGGCGACCGTAACGCCGGGATTTACCGTCGATGCAGGAACGATCACTCAGTTGATGCTCAGCTACCTGGCCGGTGGATTTCGCGGGGTCGGGATGTGGAGTTGGAATCACCGCACCGCCGGTTGGGAGGCGGGCGAATATGCGTTACTAGATCGCAATCACCAGCCCACCGATCGTGCGATCCGCGCCGGAAGAATTGGACAGGCGATGGTGAAATATCGACGCGAACTGTGGGATAGCGAAAAAGAACCGCTGGTCGGCGTGATGTGGGATTGGGACAATGAAGCGATCTGGGCCGCGATGAGTGTGACGGGGCGCGATCACTATAAAAACGTGCCCGTTCGTGCGCGCATCGGTGTGAGCCGTGCGTTAATCGATGCAAACGTGCCGTGGGAATATGTCACGCCGCGTAACTTGAGAGATGGATTGGGTTTGCGTTATCCGATTCTGTATCTCCCGGCGTTTATTTCGATCACCGGCGAATTGCAAACGATGCTGGAAGATTACGTACGCGAGGGCGGCCGGCTGGTGTTGGACATGCCGGGTGCTTATTTCGATGAGTACGGCCGAATGTTGCCGACGGATAAGAACAGCTGGTTCGGGCGATTGTTCGGCACGACGCTGGATGAATTTCATTATGGCAAGGCGATCAACACGCCGCGTTCGATCGGCAAGACGCGGCTGGAAGGTTTCGTCGCACGACTGACACCCTTCAAAGCCAAAACGATCGCGCGCTATCGCGAAACCGATCTGCCCGCCGTGACCGAAAACAAATACGGGAAAGGCACTGCAGTTGTGATCGGCTACGAAGCATCAGGCGGCTGCCTACAGGCCGGGAATCTACCGTTGCAAAAATTGCTGGTGACGCACACGCTGGGTAAACATCAGCCGCCTTATAAGAGTGATTCGATCGTCTACCGGATCGCCGGGCCGAAATCAGATCACTACTTTTTCATCAACGACGGACCTGCGACAAAAGCAAAACTGACATTCAACGGGTTGAAATACGAATCTTTTAGCGACCCCGTGACGGGCGAAAAACTGAAGTCGGTCGCGTCTGTTTCATTGGAGTCCCACAGCGGACGCTGGATTCGTGCTGTGAAATAAATAGAGATTGCGTCTCTGGTGCATATATGCTCCCGGCGGCCAGGACAATCGCATGTTGATGTTCTGACCCCCTCTCGCGGATTACCGGGAGAGGGAACTATTTGCCACATGCGATTGCCCTGTCCCGGCGGCGTATTGCCTCCCCTGATGGATTGGAAAGTGATGCCTTTCAACGGTATCAATAGGGGATGAAAATTATCGAGTTGGCGGGTTCAGATTGGTCACTGCAATCGATTTCCACCCCGCACAGCACTGCGGTTGTTCCCACGCGGATCGCCGGGGCGACGATCGCCGCGAATGTTCCCGGTTGCGTGCATACGGACCTGCTTACTGCACGACTGATTGACGATCCCTATATTGCCGACAACGAACTCAAGCAATTCTGGATCGGGTCAGCGGGTTGGCGCTACGAAAAAGCATTCGAAGTAGATGCTGCGTTGCTCGGTCAAGAGCAGATCGACTTGGCTTGCGATGGGCTGGATACGGTCGCGACGATCTATATCAATGGCACGGAAATTGGGCGCGGCGAAGATCAGCACTTGCGCTATCGGTTTGACATCAAATCGGCGCTGCAGGCCGGCAAGAATACCATCGCGATCGTGTTTGATGCGCCGCTTCCCTATGCCCAGGCGATGCGAAAGCGTCTGGGTGCGCAGCCGATCAATGCCGGGGCGAATCGCCTGCGACATCCGTACAATTTCATCCGCAAGATGGCGTGTAATTTTGGGTGGGATTGGGGTCCCGAAGTCATCACCTCCGGCATCTGGCGCGATATCCGAATCGAAGTCTGGGACGACGCACGCCTCGGCGACATCCGGCCGCTGATTACCAAAGCAGACGCCGATCTCGCGATCATCGATCTGCGGGTTGATCTGCAAGGAGTTGGCGAGGTTCATTACGACTTATGCGACACGGCGGAGAAAAAAATTGCCAGTGGAACTTGCACGCAATCTGGCGACGAAGCGCGCGCGATGATCGAGATCGCAAACCCGCAGCTTTGGTGGCCGGTCGGGTACGGCGACCAGATTTTGTATACGTTGCGGGTGTCGCTAGGCGATCAAGTCAAGACGCATCGGATCGGATTACGAACGATCCAAATCGTGACCGAAATTGACACCGCACCCCAGCCACACGGACAAGGCAGTGGGATGTATTTCCGCGTGAATGGCCAGCGGATCTACGCCAAAGGCGCCAACTGGATTCCGGATGATTGTTTCCTCCCGCGCGTTAATCGCTCGCGATATCGTCATCGACTTCTGCAAGCCCGCGATGCGAACATGAACATGCTGCGCGTGTGGGGCGGCGGTATTTTTGAAGACGATATTTTTTACGATTTGTGCGATGAGCTGGGCATTCTGGTGTGGCAGGATGCATTAACCGCCTGCGCGGGATATTCAGAACAAGAGCCGATCTATTCGCTTTTTGAGGCCGAGACGCGGGACAATCTTTCGCGGCTGGCGCGGCATCCGTCACTGTGCGTAATGAACGGGTGCAATGAAAACTTGTGGGGCTGGCGTGACTGGGATTTTGAGGGCAAGCGTTGGCCTGAAGCGATCGGGGGGAAAGGGTGGGGCTCGAAGTATTACTTTGAGTTGTTTCCAAAACTGGTCAGTGAAATCGCCCCGACGCTTTCTTATTGGCCGGGCAGTCCGAGCAACGGGACGGACGATATCGATGCAAGGCATCCGAATTTGAACGAGTTTGGCAATCGGCATGTGTGGGATGTGTGGCATGGGCGGGGGCAGTATCGGAATTATCTCGAGCATTTCCCGCGATTTTGCAGCGAGTTTGGTTTTCATGGTCCGCCTTGCTATCCGACACTGGATCGGACGATTCCGGAAAAAGACCGGGTGTGGAGTTCGCCGATGATGAAGCTGCACAATAAGAACGGCGGCGACGGGCAATTGCAGACCAACACGCGGATGGCGGATGATTTTGATCCGCCTGACGATTTTGATGATTGGCTGTATCTGGCGCAAGTGATGCAGGCGCGGGCGCTGACGATGGGGGTGGAATGGTTCCGGGCGTTGTCGCCGTGGTGCAGCGGGGCGTTGTTCTGGCAGTTGAACGATTGCTGGCCGGTGAGTAGCTGGAGCGCGATCGACGGGGATGGCCGTCCCAAACCACTTTATTACGCGTCGCGACATTTCTTTTCGCCACGATTGGTGACGATCAAGCCGCGAAAAGTCGTTCCAGTCGATCAGCCGATCGGCCTGCTGGCGGTTTATCTACACAACGATCATGCGGAAATGTGGAAAGGGATGTTGCACGTGCGGCATATGGATTTAAGCGGCAAAGAATTGAATCGCGCCTCGATGGAAGTCGATATCGAAGCCCGCGGAAGCGCGAAGATCGACATCCCAGATGCCTGGCACGATGCGGCTGCGGGGACTTTTGTAGTCGCAGATTTGGATGACTCGCGCGGGTACTGGTGGTTCGAGCCGGACAAGCAGATGCGATACCCCAACCCGCGCATCGAAACAACGCTGAAACCGGCACTCGGTGGATATCGTTTGACGATCACTGCGTTGACGCTATTGCGCGATATCTGCGTTTTTGCCGATCGCATCGATCCGCAAGCGCTCTGCAGCGACCAGTTTTTCACGCTATTGCCGGGTGAATCGAAACAACTTGTCATTCAATCCAAGGCAAATCTAACGATCGAACAATTGCGCTCGCCTAGGGTATTGCGGTGTGTGAATCTGTTGGGCAGAGGGTGAGTCACAGAGACAGCAGAGACACAGAGAAAAGCAGCGAATCGCTTAAGATCGCCGACAATTGTTCAAACCACTACAATGCGTAAGCAAGTGAAATAATGCTGTCACGGTACTGCATTCTCTATGTCTCTATGTCTCGATGGTTTATTCGTTTTTTGCAATGTGGGTTCGCACGTCTACCACTCCAGATTTTCACGCGGCGTCAGCGGATACTTACGAGATAGTTCGTGAATGAAGGCCTGTTCGTCGTCGGAGAGATTTTTCGGAACGACAATTTTGATGACGCAGAACTGGTCGCCTTGCTCGCCGGATCGTTTTACGCCGCGTCCTTTGATGCGCATCTTGCTTCCGCTGCTCGTGCCGGGGGGCAGGGTGAGTGTGACTTTGCCATCGAGCGTCGGGACTTCGACGCGCGTGCCCAGGAGGGATTCGTAGAGACTGATCGGCAGATCGAGCGTGATATCAAGCCCATCGCGCCGGAAATAGGGATGTGGCGTGACGGATACGACGATGATCAAATCGCCGGGTTGATTCCCGCTGCGATCGCCTTTTCCTCGCACTCGCACGCGGCTACCGTCTTTGACGCCGGCGGGGACTTTCACATCAATTGTTTCGATTTGTCCGCCAAGGTTGATCCGCAAGGGCAGATTTGATCCGCGGGCGGCCTGTTCGAAGCTGAGGACGACGGGATATTCAACATCCGAGCCTCGCGCCGGTGCAGCGGGGTGACGGCGGCGACCGCCTTGACGTCCGAACGGGCCTTGGCCACCAAATAGCTGATCGAAGATATCCCCGAACTGTCCGTCGCCTTGGGCGCCAAAGTCTTCTGGCGAAACACCTTGTGACCGTGCGCGGTGGGCACGGCGCATTTCTTCATACGCTTCAGGTGAAGCCGATGCAGCGGCGTGTCCGTACTGGTCATACTTTTTGCGTTTGCCCGATTCGGACAAGACATCATACGCTTCCTGCACTTCGGCGAATTTTTCTGAAGCGTTGGCTTCCTTGTTCACATCGGGGTGAAACTGACGGGCGAGTTTGCGGTACGCCTTTTTGATTTCATCGTCGGAAGCGCTGCGGCCGATGCCCAGCACCTCATAGTAGTCGCGTTTGGCCATAGATCGGGCAATAGTATGCAAAGAATTGCGATGTGGCGAGTATTGGGAATGATTCGCCAAAGATTGCGGCCGATGATAATGCTATACTCTGTGAAACGTGGAATAGCACTGACACACTGAAACCGACGCCATGAAGTTCAAACGGTCCAACGCCATTCTCGGATTGTTACTAACCGGTGCCGCTGCGCTGGGCGGGGTGGTGATTACCAACGATGGCAAACGCGTCGAAGGCGAGCTGAAAAAAACGCCCGATGGCTGGCGGGTAACACAAGCGGATGGAAAGGTGCGGGAGATCGCGGCTGCGGACGTGCGCGCGATCGAATTAACTTCCGGGGCGTCGGGCAATCAGATGGAACGCCTCGGTTCACTCAGGCGAAGTGTCGAGGCCTTCGACGACATCCCTAAAATCATCGAACGCTATCGGCGATTCATCGAGCAGGTAAAGGAAAAAGCGGTTATCGACGAAGCGTTGGCGGATTTAAGCGTCTGGCAGGATCGGCTGGATCGCAATCTGATCAAGTTTGGCAAGCACTGGATCACTGCCGAGCAAAAACGCGAACTGTTAATTGATCTCTTGCGACGCGCCGATACCGCTCGTTTGCATATTAAAGCCGGGCAAACCCGCGAAGCGCAGACAACCATTGATGCGATTCTCGAAGACGATCCTGAAAATCTATCCGCGATTTATCTCAGCGGCGTAATCCTGCAACAACAGGAAAAATGGCCAGAAGCACGCAAACAATTTGATCGCGTGCGCGAGGCGATTCCCGATCATGCGCCGACGCTGCATAACCTGGCAATCATCAATCTGAAACAAAAACAGTGGTCGGCAGCGTCGTTGATGATCGATCAGGCGTTGGCGGCGGCGCCGAATGTGCAGACGTTGATCGATGCCGCTGCGGAGGTCATCAATGCGATGCCCGACGATCAAAAGAAGGCGTCTGCGGTTCAAAAACTCACTAAACGATTCAGCGAACAGGACGCCGCGATGCAAAAAGCCATGGCGGCTAAGCAGTTGTATCGGTGGGGATCAAAATGGGTGGATGAAGCGACCAACACGCAGTTGGTTGAAGCAGAGAAAGCGGTCAAAAAGAAGCTGGACGCATTGCGCGAGGATTTTGATTTAACTCAGAATAGGATCGATCGGATTGATACGGAGATTTCGCAAAACGATCGCACGATTCGCGAAATTGAATCGCGCTCGTACATCCGCACGGGTGACGGGACATACATTCGCGTGCCATATCCGTCGGCCTATTACGATATTCAGCGGGATAACAATCGCCTGCGTGCCGAGCGATCCGAAATGGTGCAGCGGCTGGACGCGCTGCGTGATTCTGCCAAACGCGCGCAGGCGGATTTACCAGTGCCGAAATTCACCGGCGTGATCGCAGCGATCGGTGAGGATGGCGTGCCGATCGTCGTTCCGGAAGGTGTTGATCTGAACGAAGTGCGTGCGAAATCGCCACCACCGCCTACCACGCAGCCCAACCAACCTCCGCCACCGCAGCCGATCATCCGCATCGGTCCATCGGGAGATCAGCCGATGTAGGGGGATAGATATTTTGTATTTTGTATTTTGTATTTTGTATTTTGTGTTTCGTGTTTGTGTTTTGATATTTTTATGTGGGACTCTTCGGCGGCAGGTATGATTGTATTGGATGATCTGAGATGTTGCTTCTTGAGTGTGACGGGCGCGAGCAAGCTCGCGGCTTAACGAAAGACTGTGTGCCACGAAGTTTCTTGATCCATCTCTCGCGACACACTCATCACGCCGCAATGCCCCAATCCGTCGCGTGAGATGCTGCACAAGAGTCTGTCGCATCTGCGCGGGGACTCTCCCCGGTGTTGCGTAGAACGAAATTTGCCGAATACGCTTACTGCGGTACGAGAGGTGGGTGCTTACGCCATCGCCATTTCGTCGTCTTCGACTTCGATTTCGAGCATCTCTTGGAGACAGTTGGTATCCAGACCGATGCGGGCTTCGGAGCGAATAGACTCAAGCATGATCGACAGCGAGTTGCGAAGGTTCCTGCGACACTCGCCAAGCGATCGCCCGTTGGTGATCGTTCCAGGAACTTCTTCGACCCAGCCCACGTACCATCCGTCGTGCGTCGGCTTAATGATGGTGTGGTAGCTTTGTTTCACAACGACCATTCTTCGCGATATGGGTCGATCACGTCAAGGATAATCTTTTTGCGTGACAAAATGATCGCATGAATGATGTCGCAAAATGCACGGGCATTACTGCGCTTTGTTCTTTTCTGCTTCCCACAGTTCGTTCAGATTTAAAAATTCAAGCATGTGTTGATCGAACACTTTTTGCGCTGACGGATCGGATAATGGCAAACGTAATTCGTTAATCACCTTCGTGCCCATGCCGATCCACTCTTTCCAACTCGCAGCCGAGGTGTTTTCCCAGATGAATTGCCCCATCTTGTTGCTAAATGGCGGGCGCGGCAGCTTCGGACCGACCATGCCTGTACGACGATCCAGCACCTGTCCTTCGCCAACTTCGATATCTTTAGTGGCGGCGGCGAGTTCGGGCATATCGATGCCTAAGTCCTTTAGGCGCTTGAGCATATCGTTCTTGGGCATCAGATCGCCGCGCTCGTGGGCGATGGTCGCGCCGGATTTCAAAGAAGCGATCGCAGCGTCCTGGTCGCCGTGATCGAGTTGGGCTTGTGCGAGCAATTGGTAAGCTTTGCTCATTTTTGGACTGATTTCGATCACTTTTGAAAACGCCGTGATCGCGCCGGGTAAATCCCCGTATTCCGCCAGCCCCCTGCCTAGCGAGAAAAACGCCAATTCGTCACTCGGATTGGCCTCAGACATTAGTTTGAACTGCTCGATGCGTGCTTTTAGGTCTGCCACGATTCAATCTCCATTGGTTCAATTGCGATCTCTTAAAACATCGTTTGATGGCACCGACGACTTCATAATGTCAGTGACCAACCCACGATACGTTAGAATGTGCGTAACGCGATTGTAATAGTATACATGACGCGCTGGTTGTTTGACCGCATAGTAGGCAATGAGTTTGTAGTTCTCGTCATCTCCGAGATCGTGAGCTCTTACGACCAGCGCATCATCGATTTGAGCGGTTGCAATATTATAGACCGGTTCAGAGTGAATATTTAGACCAAGACCATAAGTGAAGAAAACAACCGCGGGTACATGAGGTAAATCGGACATTGCCTGATCAATACTATGCAGTTCTCGAAAATCGTAGGTGTCTGATGGTCCACCTAAGCCTTGGAAAGTTGAAATAGTTGCTACTGAAATCGCCAGTAAAGCGCCAGCGAAGATTCGCGTTCGCCGGATCGACGAATGGTATGCGATAACATGAGGTGACAAACCGACAGCGATTGCCATGGCAGGGATGACCATGACTGCATAATGTACGATATAGAAGGTGTAGAAATAATAAAACGATAGTGTGAGCGGTAAGGGAAGGAACAGAACCCATCGCTGTTTGCGTCCTAGCTGAAACACCCCCACCGATGCAAATATCAGTAAGATGCCGTTGGGGAGCGAACCATAAGCCACAGTGGGCCAGCGTCGCCAAAACCAATCCGATGCAACACTCCCATTATGGTGGCGGTACTCGGATATCACCCAAGCCTGAACGCTGTCCACAATTGACAGTGCTTTGGCCGCCGGAATGAAACCCTTCGGAATCGGGTGGAATCCGAGCATGGGTGCGGGATAGTTTCGCTCGACAAATAGATCTGACGCGAATTTAGATAAGTGTCCGGTGGTACCAATATTGTGAACCGCCTGTAGCGCCAGAAATGGCAGTGTTGGTAGGAGTAGGCTCAATACTGTACCCACGATCCTCCTTAGTCCATCTCGTCGCATTGTGTTGAGCATGGCGATGCCTATGGGTAGGGCGTACGCCATAGCCTCGATAGGGCGGGTAATAAGAGCAAGTCCGCCCACAATACCAATCAATAGTGCCCATGACATGGAGCGGCGCGATTTCCATTTAAGCCAGAGATACAGCATCAGCAGGACCAATAGCAGCATCAATGGCTGTGAGATTACCATGGTGCTAATACCGCGAAAAAATGGCAATCCCAGTGGAAATAGTGCGGCGATCATGCCTGCGAAACCATCAACCAATTCCGTAACGACCCGATATAATAAACCGACGGTTAATCCTGTGATGAGTAGCGGCACAATCCAATACGGCACCCCCATTGCAGTTGCTGGCATGTGTACCAACGCAGTGCCAGGAAAGTAGATGGAGGAGTAAACGGGTCGCACTAGCAGGTGCATGGATTCGAAAGAATCCGGGACTGCGTGGGCGGGAAACCAGAGCCTTCCTTCAGCCAGCATGCGCGCTTGGATGATATAGCTGTGCTCATCATGGAACTTCACATAGAACGGTCGATCATAAATGACTCGCTCAGCGTAGATGATGCTCGGTGCAAGAATGCACAAAATCACGAAGATTTTACCACGAATTTCGCGACTCGGGTATTGGATATAGTGTATTACTTTCTTAAGCCTCGTCACTCCCGGAAGAAACATTGCACACGCGATCGCGACTACTATACAAACGGCAGGACTCCATTGAATGCTGGTCACGCGAAGTGCAATCCATGCCAGTGTGACACCGGCAATGAGACACAAACTAGCGCCTGCATAGCAGATTAGGTGCATTCTGCGGCTACTGGCGGGACTCAAATTCATCAATGCACCCGCAAATGTAGTTAACCTGATTCAGTGTCAATTCGGGGAACATCGGAAGTGACAGGATTTGTGAACTAAGCGATTCGGTCACTGGAAGGATCGTAGATATGTCGTTCAGTGTTTTATAACATTCCTGCTTATGAACCGGTATCGGATAGTGCAATCCACAACCAACGCCTCGTTCTATCAAGTGCTGCATCAGAAGATCGCGATAGGGATGCTTGATGACGAACAGGTGATAGACATGGTCACGATCGTCTAAGTGCATGGGCAGTGTTAAGCGTTTGTGCTTAGCCAACCGCTCGCGATACAAGCCAGCAATTTCATGACGAGCGGCGTTCCATCCGTCAAGATGCGGGAGCTTTACGTTCAAAATTGCTGCCTGAAGTGTGTCGAGACGACGGTTGAAGGCAAGAAATACATGATCGTATTTCGTTCGTTGACCGTAATTGCGTAGCATCTTGACACGCTCGGCGATAGTCTCGGAATCGGTGACGAGTATGCCGGCGTCTCCGTAAGCACCGAGATTTTTCGCGGGATAGCAACTGAATGCTCCAGCAAGCCCGAATGTTCCAACTCTGCGGTTTTTATAGCGCGCACCGTGTGCCTGAGCTGCATCTTCGAATACAGCGAGCCCGAATTTTTCAGCAACCTTGGATACCGCATCCATGTCGGCTGGCTGCCCGTATAAATGCACAACCATGATCGCTTTCGTGCGTTCGGTTACCGCTGACTCAATCCTAGACGGATCGATGAGGAACGTTTCCGGGTGAACATCCACGAATACCGGCTTAGCGCCTGTGAATGAGATGCTTGACGCGGTTGCAATAAAGGTATGGGAGACGGTAATGACTTCATCCCCCTCGCCGATGCCGTGCGCACGCAGCGCAAGTTCGAGTGCGGATATCCCAGAATCAACCCCGACCGCAAATCGTGACCCACAATAAGCCGCAAAAGATTCCTCAAACGCCTGAACACTTCGACCGAGAATAAAATCCGCATTCCGCGCCACATCGCACATTGCGGTTTCGATCGGCTTTGCAAGCGATTGGTGCTGTAGCCGCAAATCAACAAATGGTACTTGCATGGGACACTCCACTTAGCGTTTAACACCGAGTCCCAGATACAGAACCGGTTTGAGAATACTCCACCATCCCGTGAGGGGTTTCATCTTCGTATAACCAAGTGATTTTGGAGGGTAAATCTTGGTCACAGGAACTTCGTGGTGACGATACCCAAGTCGAATGACCTTGAAAAGCAGATATGGCTCGAGTTCATACATATCTAGCCATGGCTGCTGCCAATCGATTCGGGGGTCCTTGAGCATAGCAGTCCGAAAGGCCCGGAAGCCGTTCGTGCTCTCTGTAACGGACTTCCGGACCGCGATGGAGAATAACCAAGGGTGCAGTCGGGTTGCAAAGCGTCGATAGCGTGGCATGTTCGCATGCCTGCCGCCACTCAAGAAGCGAGATCCTTGAACGAAATCCTGTGCATTAGTGACGATCGGCTCCACCAGTTTGCAGATTTCCTGGGGATCATCTTTATTATTACCCGCCATGATCACGATGATTTCGTAACCATGATCAAGGGAATACTGAAATGCGCGCTTCATTGAAAATCCGATGCCCCGCTGGGCATCATTTCTGACAATTGTCACTCTGTCTGCGTCGGTAGATTGCAATGAGCCATCTGACGATCCATCATCCATCACCAGCACGTCGTAGTCGACGGCGCTGACAATCCTATCAACGGTTGTATTGATCTTGGTACCTTCGTTAAATGCAAAAGTGCAGACCAGAACGGGCATAGGTGATTTGCCAGACAGCGATAGTGAAGGATTTACTGAAGGGGTTCTCATGCACGCGCCTTGATATCCAAACCTTTGACATAGGGGCGTTCGTCACACCACTTGCAGTCAATCGCATCAACAGGCTTGATGACGCGGGCAGGCGAACCGTACGCGAGCATGCCTGCGGGGATATTGTTAGTTACAACACTACCGGCACCGATTAATGCTCCTTGCCCAATCTCGATATGGTCAAGCAATGTTACATTTACGCCTATCCTACAGCCTCGACGGAGCAACGGGCCTTTCATGCAATTTACTCCAATTGGATGCGGGTCATTCGCCATCATCACGCCCGGAGCAACAAATACGTCGTCCTCGATGATCGTAAACTGAGCCACATACACGTTATTATGAATCCGAACATTGTTGCCTATCTCGCACCCATAGTCGATGCAGGAATTGTTCCAGATGCTTAAATGATCACCGATCCGGTTCTGTTCCCGGATAATGACGTTGTGGCCAGTTTCCAAATATTCACCAATTATGCTGGCTTCGTAAAGCACGCTGCCAGAGCGGATGCGCGCGTGTTTGCCCAGTACAAGCGGTTTGCGCTCGATCATGCGACTCGTCGGGTAGTCCAGACGTACGTCTTCATCCATCTGCGAAGCTGTGGCATTGTTAGTTGACATCCCTAAACCGCCACCGATGCGCCGCCAAGTTGTAGTGATTTATCGATAGCTTCCAGTATGCGGACGACATTAAAGCCGGTCTGACCATCAGACTCGGGTTGTCTGTCTTTAGTGACACATTCGACAAAATGGGCACCGAGAGCCTTGAGGGGTTCGTTCGGTTCAATTCTCGGACTAGTAATGTCGCCGTCCCGCACCAGCAGTCGGAATTCACCAAAACTCTCGGCTTGCTGTTGACCGGGCGTAACACCTTTCTCGAAGATTCGCACACGCTCTGAATTATTAAGATCATCAAATACGATACGCTTGCGTCCACCCACCGCAACAACCTCCCGCACTTTATTTGGGTCAAGCCAACTTACGTGCAGATTAGCCAGAATATTTTCAGGATAACTAAGTGTCGCGAATGCGACGTCATCTTGCGGCTTTCCAAGCGACCGTGCTCCGACAGCGCTTACGTGCGTCGGCATCCCATCCAAAAGGTAGTTGAATACCGCCACATCATGCGATCCCAAATCCCATAATGCGTTTATATCGTCTCGGATCGGGCCCATATTGGTGCGTGTGGCATGCAGATAATAAATCGGGCCGAAGTCTTCACCCTGAAGAAACTCCTTCATCTTGCGAATACCCGAGTTGAATAGAAAGGTATGACCCACCATGAGCAGACGTTGTGCTTTTTCAGCTATTGCGATGAGTGCTTTCGCATCTGCGCTGTTCGTTGTAAAAGGCTTTTCAATTAGAACATGTTTGCCTTTGCTCAGGCATTGACTGGCTACTTCGAAATGTGTTTTTGCCGGGGTGGCAATCACAACAGCATCAATCCATCGATTATCAAGTGTTTCGTCTAGACTGGTTGTGGTTGCAGTTAATGGATAACGTTCGCGCACGGTTCTCAGGCGAGCATCGGAGGGATCGCAGACCAATACCAATTTGCAGCTTGGCAGTTCGCTGAAAACTCGAACGTAATTTATTCCCCAATAACCGCATCCGATAACTGCGATGTTCATCTGTTGTCTCCGGGCGTTACTAGTTCAGTGGAAACGTCGAAACTATACTCTCCGGTCAGGACGAAGCAAATACACGCAGATGCAATCGTGTTGCGCTCCTCTAATGAATTCTCCATGCTGATCCCGATAAATGAGGTATGGATCTTCCTGCCACCAATCTAAGAACTTTAGCCCCGGATTTTCGCAATGTCGTGTTTCTTTTCCTGGCTGTCGCGATCTACCAGTCGATTCTGGCGGTTTCGGAGGGCTTATTTCAGTACGAATGCCTTCTGATTGCAGTGAACGTAATCGTTTTGGTTTTCGCGGCGGGGCTATTGCCGTCGCGGCGAAGTTTGTCAGATCGCACGTTCGGGCTAAGTTTATTGGCCATCATATTGGCTGCCGCTCAGATGATCGTTCTTGGGTGGTCTAAATCCACCTATTACTATGTCGAACCGAGCGGAATCACCATCCCATTTGCAGGGCTGTGCATCGTGCTTGGGTTGGGTGCATGCGCAGTATTCATTCAGAAATATTCCAAGCGGCTTTTGATCGCTGCGGGTGTGGTTCAATTGTTGGTGGCGGTTTTTGTCGTGCGTCATTCGATCAATCCCAAGATTGATGTTTACATGTTTCATCAGGAATCTGCCCAGGCGATGCTGGATGGTATCAATCCTTACACGATCACGTTTGCCAATCCGTATCTGGAACCCGATGGTTCGCCAAGCCGTTTTTATTCGCTTGAGGTGCAGAAGAACGGCAGGGTGATGTTCGGATTTCCGTACCCGCCGATGAGCATGTGGATGTATCTACCGAGCTATTGGCTGACAGGTGAATCGCGATACGCGCACGCATTGGCGTTCGTTTTAGCGGGAGTGGGCATCGCATGTGTAAGCCGGAGCAGACTCGCGACCGCAGCGGCTTTGCTTCTGATGACCGCGCCGGCGCAGTGGGTCGTGATCGAAAACGCATGGACCGAACCATTCATTCTCGTTTCATTGGTCGGCGTCGCGCTGGCGGCAGTCCGGGCGCCTAAATTGTTGCCAGTTGCGCTAGGACTGTTTTTTGCGATGAAGCAGTACAACATCATTTTCGTGCCTCTCGTCTGGTTGATCCTACCCCGTCCGCTGGCATGGAAAACATCTTTCAAATTTATGTCGGTTATCATTTTGACCGGTGCCGCAGTTTCGTTGCCGCTGGCGATGTGGGATTGGGCTGCGTTCTGGAACAGCAATGTGACGATTCAGATGAATCAGCCATTTCGATTCGACGCATTTAGCTTTCTAGCGATGTTCGCCAATTCAGTCCCTGCCCACATACTTGCCGATGGCACGAAGGTGGAGTTTGATCCGCCTAAATGGTGGTCGATGATCGCCTTCGCGTTGCTGATTCCTACGTGGATCGTTTTGCTCTGGCGTATGCCACGCAATATCGCGGGGTTTGTCATGGGGATCGGGCTGACATCAATTGTATTTCTATTTTCTAATCGACAAGCTTTTTTGAATTACCACACCTTCGCAGCCGGTGCGTTTTTGCTTGCGGTTGCGTGTATGGAAGCGATGCGAGATGTCGATCGGATGCTGAGCAAACCGAATCACGCCGCGTGATTGGCCAGATGCCGCTCGGTCTGGCTCACCAGTTGATGAATCCCCGGCAGCGGGCGGCAAATGACCAGCGATTGGAACGCGAACATGCTCGGCCAGATATTCGCCAGCACGTTCGTGATTTTTCCCAGCAATTTGCCGGTTGAATTTGGCATCACCACCTCAAACGGAACCGGAACCGGGATGAACTTGTCAACCCGATACCCGCAATCACGCAGCGTGCGTAACAACGTCCGTTTGGTGAACAGCCGCTTGTGCGTAATATCCAAAATCCCGCGCTCGGCATAGCTGAATCGGCCAATCAGCAGGTTAAAGCGAATGCCCGCAAACGCGACGTTGGGTGTGGATAAAACCATCATCGGGCTTTTCCGCACACCGTGTGTGGCTGCGGATCGGTTGCGAAGGTCCAGCAGAAATCGCTCGGGGTCGGCAAGGTGTTCGATCACGTCCAGCAGCAGCACCGCATCGTAATCAAACATATCCTCAGGCACGGCGTCGCGATCCAGATCGATCTTACGAAAATCGCTCATCTTGCCCGGCAGCGGGTCGTAGGCATCGACGCCTGTGACGCGCGCGCCGAGTTTCTGGCATTCCTCGGCCACAAAACCCGGGCCGCAGCCAAGATCAAGAATCGATTGCGGCTTGGCGCGTTCGATTTCATTCAATGCCAAACGATGCGACGTATAAAGTGCGGTAGTTTTATCGCGATAACGTAGCGGCTGAAGATGGCGGTATTTCAATGAGCACATCATGCCCATACGGTGCATGCGATAGCCGACGGTTGAGACGACAACATCTTTGGCGTACGCCATGCCCGACACGCGGCAAACCTCATCGCCATAGTGAGTGGGGATTGGGAACTCCACCACCTTGGCATCAACGTGAAACGCCTGCAATAAAATCTGCGTATCGAAGTGGAAGGCGTTGGTGTTAACTTCAAACGGAACGGATTTGAGAAACCGAGTTGAGTAGCCGCGATAGCCGGTGTGGTATTCGGATAAGTTGCGGCCAGTGAGCTTGTTTTGGATTGTTGTAAGGACGCGATTCCCGACCACTTTATGCCACGGCATCTTTCCACTGCGCGCGCTTTGGATGCTTTGCATCCGCGAACCGAGGATGACGTCGGCCGATTGATTTTGCCATGTTTCGATGAATCGCGGAAGCAGTTCTGGCGCGTATTGCCCATCGCCGTGAAGGAGAATGACAAATTCAAACCCAGCTTCGATCGCGATACGATAGCCGAGCTTTTGGTTGCCGCCGTAGCCTTGATTGATCGGATTGCGCAAGACGGTGAGGTTGTTAGCCGAGTGATTCCGTGCCCATTCTGAAGCGACATTCACGCCTTGATCCGTGCTGGCGTCGTCAATTACCAAAAAATGGAGTTCTGGGTTATTCCAAAGTGCTGCAGGTACGCGATCAAGCACGCTAGCGATATGCTTCTGGGCTTCGTAGGCGACAATAAAGACCAGAACACGTCCGGTAATCTTTGGGAATGGGGAATTAGCGGGGTTTGGTCGCATCATCATTGCCTATTCTATCGGCATTTATATGGAAAATCAGACAGATATCACGGGCGTTGGCTTGCGATTTCAAGAACATGGTCTGCGACCAGAATCGGCACGTTGCTCGCCACGCCTAGTGCGATCGCATCGCTTGGACGGGAATCGATCTGGATCAACTTGGTTTTTTGCCGAATGTGAATGCGGGCAAAAAAGGTGCTGGATTGCAGGTTGGTGATTTCAATCGCCTCAAGTTTGCCCCCCATTTCAGTGATTACGGTTGAAAGCAGATCGTGGGTGAGAGGGCGCGGCATGGGGATGCCCTTCAGCCGTCGGTCGATGGCGTAGGCTTCGGTTGAGCCGATCACGATCGGAAAACTCCGCTCGCCATCGACTTCTTTCAAAACGATGATTTGCTGATCCTGCATCTCACTGATGATGATGCGAGCCAGTTCCATCGGCACGGACATTGCGTAACTCCTTGAATCGCTGCGTTTGCAACGACCGTGCAGGATAGCATAAATCGACGGTTATTTCTTGTCTTGGGTGGTTGGGTCGCTGGCCATGCGTTCAAGGATAAGCGTGGCGACCTCTTTTTTAAGCAGTTCAGGGTACAGACCGAGTATCGCCGCCTGAATCATATCGGGTTGGCTGGTGAACCATTCGACCATGCGCGAGGTCATGGCAACCTGCGTTACGCCGAATTGTTCGGATAGATTTAGCAGCCTTTTCTTGGCATCGGGTGTCAACTGAATGCGATAAACCACTCGCTTTTTCATTTACGATCCTCATGCTACGGCAAAAAAATCAACGCAAACCGTTGATGTGTCATGCCGATTCGACCAACGATGCGGGAGGTTCGCAGTGCATCGCGGCACGTACCAGTGCCGCAAGACTGTCCACCTTCATTTTTCGCATCACATTGCCCCTGTGTACTTCGATGGTTTTTTCACTCAGCGCGAGTTTTGACGCGACTTGTTTGTTCGCCAATCCTTGAACGACCAGTCCCATGACTTGGCGTTCGCGGGGTGAAAGCGTGCTGTAAAGGTCTTTGACGAGATGACTTTCATGACGCGCCACAGCGTGTTGCGCGTCATACGCCAAAGCCCTCGCGATCGCTGCGAGCAACGCCTGCGGGTTGACGGGTTTTTCAAATAGATCAAACGCCTGCTGTTTCATCGCCTGCACCGCCGACGCCACGACTGCCTGCCCACTGACGATGATGACCGGCATCAGAATGCACCGTTTCAACAATTCGGCTTGCAACTCAAGCCCATTCATGCCTTCCATTTGCAGGTCAAGTACGATGCAGCCACGTAATTCAGGCTTGGCGTGAAAGAGAAATGAGTCTGCGCTATCAAATGCGACGCACTGATACCCGCCGGATTTCATAATCCCATCGATATAAGTCGATGCAACGGCGTCGTCGTCGATGATGTAGATTTGCTCCGCCAAGCTCAAGCCCTTTCCTGCTTTGTCGTTAGACTCTAATGTATACCACGAGGTTAGGCGGTTAAACAGACGATGTCGGGAAAGCCCCGGACGAATGAACTAATTTTGTCAACTTGTGTGGACTGATTTTACTTATGATCGACGGCGTCATCGGATTAGTTATCGGCTTGTGTATCGGGTTGACCGTCGCTGGGATTGGCGGATGGTTGTTGAACCGTCGTTTGCTCACGGCGCGCGAGCAGGTGCGACAGGGGGAACGACTCGCGGAGTTGGGAACACTCACCGGCGGGTTGGCGCATGAAATCAAAAATCCGCTTTCGACTGTGCAGCTTAACTTGCAGTTGTTGCAGGAAGATTTGATCGCCGATCGCACAACCGCGCCGCGCGTTGTAACGCGCTTATCCACCATTACTCGCGAGGCCTCGCGCCTCCGCGACATTCTTGACGACTTCCTCAAGTACGCCGGACGTATTGAGCTGCAATTGCAGGCGGTCGATCTGAACGAAATGCTCGGCGAACTAGTCGATTTTCTCGCGCCCCAGGCGCAGCTTTCCAAAGTGCAGATTCGACAAATGCCCAGCGATGAAAAAATTGTTGTATCGGTCGATCCCCGGCTGCTTAAACAGGCGTCGCTGAATCTGATGCTTAACGCGATGCAGGTGATGACCAATGGCGGGGAACTGATCGTTTCTGCCAAACGCCAGAACAATCAGATTTTTCTGACCTTCACCGACACCGGCCCGGGCATCAGCGTTGACGATCAAGCCCGAATTTTTCAAGCCTACTACAGCAAACGCAAAGGCGGTACAGGACTCGGTTTGGCGATGACCCAACGCATCGCCCACGAGCATGGCGGGCGCGTGGAACTAAGCAGCGAAGTCGGGAAAGGATCCAGTTTTTCGATGGTTCTTCCCGACACACATGCCAAACAAAATATGGGTCAAAGCGATACAGAGGCACAGAAATAAGATATTGCTTGTCGTGCAAGGAATTTTTGAGGCAACAACGGAAGCGACCGGCCTTCGGTGCGTCAAAGTCTGATACGGCCTTTTCTCCGTGCCTCCGTGCCTCTGTGCCAATTCAACCATCGAGAACGTGGCTATTGAGAATCGCTGGTTACTTTGTTGTAAGAAAATCGGTGCGACGGTTTTTTGTCAGATCGATTGTCACGCATAGAATGCCTCCGACCTATGGCCGACACCAAACCACCCACCATCCGCGTATTGATCGTCGATGACGAAACCGATCACGCTGAAGTGATGTCTGATGCATTAGACCGTTTTGGGTATGCACGCGATGTCACTCACAATTTGAGCGAAGCACTCGCGAAATTATCGAAAAAACAGTACGACGTGATCGTCACCGACCTGATGATGGACGGCCAGCCTCAGGGGCTTGATCTGCTGCGTCATGCCAATGCTTTGGTTCCCACGCCTGTGATGTTGATGGTCACCGCCCACGCCGATATTCCGACCTGCAAAACCGCCCTCAACGCCGGAGCGTTTGATTACATCGAAAAGCCGCTGGACTTGGAATATTTCCGACTCAAAGTGCAGCAGGCGGTCGAAAAAGCTTCGCTGCGACGCGAAAACGAAGTGTTGCAGTCTCAACTGGTTGAGACCAGCGGTTTTGAAGGCATCATCGGTCAATCGCCTGCGATGCAAAAAGTCATCGCCACTGCGCGTCAGGTCGCTGCCAGCGACATTCCTGTACTGATTCTCGGCGAAAGCGGCACCGGCAAGGAATTGTTCGCCCGCGCGATCCACAATAATTCGCGCCGTCGCAAAAATCGTCTCGTGCCGCTGAATTGCGCTGGTTTGAGCGAATCGATCCTGGAAGATGAACTCTTCGGACACGTCAAAGGCGCATTCACCGGTGCGCAATCCGATCGGCAAGGCCGATTTGAATACGCCGATCGGGGGACATTGTTTCTGGACGAAATCGGCGACATGCCCGCAGCGATGCAAGCGAAATTATTGCGCGTGCTTGAAAGTGGCGAAGTGGTGCGCTTAGGCAGTAATGATTCGTCGTTGGTTGATGTGCGTCTTATCAGCGCAACCAACCGGCAGCTTGATGAAATGGTGGCCGACAAGCGATTCAGGGAAGACCTTTATTTCCGCATCAAGGGCATGACCATCAGTTTGCCCCCTTTACGGGATCGCAGGCAGGATATTCCGTTGTTGACGCACTTTTTCATGCAGCAAATATCAGAAAAATATAACAAGCCGATCGAAGGTATTGCGTCGGATGCGCAAAACTTTCTGATGGCGTTTAGCTGGCCGGGCAATGTGAGGCAGTTACGCAATGTGGTTGAAAATATGGTCGTTTTGTGTGCGGGGACGACATTGACCAAAGCCGATATCCCCGCGGATATCAACCCCCGCGTGGATACGGGTGTATCGCCGTCGATGGATCAGTTTGTGGGTTATTCGATCGAGCAGGCGGAGCGTGAATTGATCCGCAACACGTTGAAAGTCACGCAAGGCAACCGCGAACAGGCCGCCCAAATCCTCGGCATCGGCGAGCGCACGCTGTACCGCAAGATCAAGGAGTACGATTTGTCGTAGCGGATCATCGTGGCACGGGTTTTCACCCGTGTCGGGCATTCATTACGGGTTGAAAACCCGTGCCACATGGACACGTAAAATGACTGACTTTCGCATCGGCCACGGGTATGACGTGCATCGGATCAAAACCGGTGGGCGGATGGTGCTGGGCGGGGTTGTAGTTTCGACAGAAATCTCTCCCGATGCACATTCGGATGGCGATGTCGTCTTACACGCGCTGGTCGATGCGATTCTAGGTGCGATCGGGCTTGGAGATATCGGCGATCATTTTTCGGATCAGGACAACCGCTGGAAAAACGCCGACTCGGCCATCTTTCTTAAACACGCACTCGACCTCGCCAAACAACAGGGATATGCGGTGGTGAATGCCGATGTTTCGGTATTGGCTGAACAACCAAAACTCAAACCATTTAAGGCGCCAATCAAACAGCAGCTTGAATCGCTGCTCAACGCCCCTGCCAACATCAAAGCCGGGACAAACGAAGGCTGCGATGCCATCGGTCGCGGCGAAGCCATCGCCTGCCACGCCGTCGTATTGCTCCATCGCATACAATAGATAGAGTGTCGCACTGTGTTGACCTGATCCTCGGCCTCTGACCCATTGGCATCCGTCCATGTCTCTACGCGTATATAACACCCTGACCCGTGAAAAAGAACCGTTCGCGCCCGTTACCCCCGGCGAGGTAGGCATCTATTTATGCGGGCCTACCGTATACAAGCCGCCGCATTTGGGGCATCTGGTCGGGCCGGTTATTTTTGATGCGATCAAGCGATATCTGGTGCACGTCGGGTACAAGGTGACGTGGGTGGTCAATATCACCGATGTCGACGACAAGATCATCGCCGAGGCTGAAAAGCGCCAGATGACTTTTGAAGCATTGGCCGAGGAACAAACGCAGTTGTATCTGAACGTGCTAGCGGACATTGGCGTGAAGGATCAGATCGATCGTTTCCCCCGCGCCGCCGCCCATATGGGCGAGATTATTCAGATGATCAGCACGTTGATCGACAAATCTCATGCCTATTCCACCGGGCATGGCGATGTCTGGTTCGATACCGCATCCGATGCCGATTACGGCAAACTCTCCAACCGTCGTTTGGACGATCAGGAAGCCGGTGGCCGTGATCTGGCCGGGTCGGGAAAGAAACATCCCGCCGATTTCGCCCTCTGGAAATCCGCCAAGCCCGGCGAACCCGCGTGGGACAGCCCATGGGGACGAGGCCGACCCGGCTGGCATATCGAATGCTCCGCGATGAGCATCAAATACCTCGGCGAAACCTTCGATATCCACGGCGGCGGCGATGATCTGAAATTCCCCCACCACGAAAACGAACTCGCCCAATCCGAATGCTGCACCGGCAAAACCTTCGTCAAATACTGGCTTCACAACGGCCTCACCCGTATCAAAACCAAAGCCGCGTCCGGCGAATGGAAAAGCGAGAAGATGAGCAAATCCATCGGCAATACGATGGATGCCCGCGACCTGATCGACACCCATGGCCCCGATGTCATCCGCTATCTATTGCTCTCCACGCACTATCGCAGCCCGATCGAGTTCTCCGAAGAAGTGCTGGCGAATGTGACAAAAGCAATCGCGGTTTTCACCCGGCTATTCGATCGGATCGACCGCATGGGCGCAAAACCTGGCAATCCAAACTCGGATATCGTCAAGCCATATGAGGCGAAATTCCTGGCGTCGATGGATGACGATTTTAATACCGCCGGTGCGATCGCGTCGCTGCACGAATGTGCCGGTGCGATCAATGCTGAGATCGAAAAAACCGGCGTCGAAAAATCAAAAGACACCGACGTGTTAGTGAATATCGCAGCAGCGGCGGGGCGGTTGAAATCGCTCGCGCAGGTGCTCGGATTGTTCACCGTCGAACGCCAAAAATCCGCCGATGATTCGCTGGCTGACGGTTTAATGCAGCTCATCATCCGACTGCGTGCCGAAGCGCGTAAGAAAAAAGATTTTTCCACCGCCGACGCGATCCGTGATGGATTAGCGCAACTCAATATCGGCTTGGTCGATCGTCCTGAAGGCACGGGTTGGGAAGTCAAAACTTAACCGCAGATTACGCAAATGACGCAGATGAATACATGCAATGAAAACCTGAAGAGCATGTTTGCGACTACAAACCAATGCATTTAATTTCTTATCTGCGCAATGTGCGTAATCTGCGGTTCAATCGTATTTCAGCGGTCTAAACGATGAGAATCCTCGGCATTGATCCAGGCTTGCAACTCACCGGCTACGGGGTCGTCGATTTTGATCTCCGTAAACCCAAACTGCTGGACGGCGGGGTGATTCGCCTTGATCCCAAAGCCTCGGTCGCCCAACGGCTTGTCGAACTCGAACGCGAACTTGACGCAATTCTGATCGAGCACCGTCCCGAAATCATGGCGATCGAGCAGTTGTATTCCCACTACGCCCACCCGCGCACCGCCATCATCATGGGTCACGCGCGTGGCGTGCTGCTATTGGTTGCACAACGCCGCGCGATCCAGATCGCCGAATACCCCGCCAACCGCGTCAAGAAAAACCTCACCGGCAACGGCCACGCCGGTAAAGCCCAGATGCAGCGGGCGATCCAATCCCTCTGGAATCTTGACGCACCCCCCGATCCCCCCGATGTCGCCGACGCACTCGCAGTCGCCCTCTGCTGCGGCAGGGCGATGTTTGAAGCCTGATTGCGCACCTGTCCGTGTGCATCCAATTACATCTGTGGCCATCGGTGTCCTATCCCCACGACTGAAAAATTGGCAGAGCTTTTCGGACGTTTTGCGATGATGTGGATTGACAATTTGGTGAAAAATCCGCATGATTGCCCGACTCGACGGTAGCCGTAGCTCAGTTGGTAGAGCGCCAGGTTGTGGTCCTGGACGTCGCGGGTTCAAATCCCGTCGGTTACCCTTTTCCCGCCGATTCGTCCGTTTTCCGGTTCCATCCAGACATTTCACCGCCGAGCGCGTATTGGTATGCGCTTGACACCCTCACCGCCCCCGGCAACGATTATGCTAGGAGTTCCCGGCACGCGATGCGGCGTCGCCGGGCAAATACTCACCTGTTATGCGGCCATACCACTTATTGATTCTCTGTATCGCACAGTTGGCAGTGATAACCGGGTGTGCCAGTGTCCCGTCTCTGCAAAGCATTCATGGTGTTGATGTTGCGGACGCTACAACGCAGCCCGCGTCGGCTGCGGCACCGGTGCGATTCTCGGCAATCGTGCCGGTGGGTGCGGCTGCCAAAGATGACAACTATGTGTGGTTAGTCATGCAGAACGTGTCTAAAAAGCCTTTTCACTTTGTTCCCGGCAGCCGCTATATACATACGTGGCTGGTTCGTGCGAACGGAGAGGCGGTTTATGGTGGACGATCTGCCTGTTGGGCGGAGCCTCGCCGTGAGGACGTAAAGGAGTTGAAACCGGGCGAGCAGATCGAATTCAGTGTTTATGTCGGCCCTGCGATCTACGACGACCTCCACGCGGGTCTATACTCCGTGCACGCCCGCATGCAGGTGACCGATCACTTGCAGCAGAAGTACGGGATGACGCCCGTCGACATCGACCAGTTCGTCTGCCATGTGGGCGTACCAGAACCCAAGCCCGCAGCGACTACCGCTCCGGCCGCCACAGCGCCGTATCAGGTGCCGTAAGGCCGAGAGCCGAAAAGGCGACATCCACCAATAACGTCGCCGCGCACGAAGTTGCAAACCCAACCGCCTGCGATACAGTGAATCGTTCGCATGACGTCGAAGGATTGCTTGTATTTATGCTCACCAAACGCATTATTCCCTGTCTGGATGTCGATCGTGGGCGCGTCGTTAAGGGCGTGAAGTTTTTTGATCATGTCGATGCGGGCGATCCGGTCGAGCAGGCGAAGCGGTATCAGGCGCAGGGGGCGGATGAGCTGGTGTTTTATGACATCACCGCCAGCCATGAGGGACGCGGGATCATGGAAGAGGTCGTGCGGCACGTCGTCGAAGAATGTTTCATGCCGCTGACCGTCGGCGGGGGGATTCGCGCACTCGAAGACGCCACCCGATTGATCCAGGCAGGGGCGGAAAAAGTGTCGATCAACTCATCGGCGGTCAAGAACCCGAAACTGCTGGCGGAAGTGGCGCGGAAGTTCGGCAGGTGCGCCACCGTACTGGGACTCGATGCCAACCGCGTCACCCAAGACGGTATGGAAATCTGGGAGGTTTTCATCAACGGCGGGCGGACGGGGACCGGCATTCGCGTGATGGATTGGATTAAACAGGCGCAGGATTTGGGGGCGGGGGAGATTGTGCTGAATGTGATGAACGCCGACGGAACCAAGGCGGGTTATGATCTGGAAATGACGGCTGCGGTCAGTGACGCGGTCAATGTGCCGGTGGTGGCATCCGGCGGGGCGGGGTCGCCTGCGGATATGGTCAAGGTGCTCACCGAAGGTCACGCCGACGCGGCGCTGGCGGCCAGCATCTTTCACTTCAACGAATACACCGTCGGATCGGTCAAACAATACCTCCACGAACACGGCGTGCCCGTCCGGTTATTCTGATTGTTTCACTCGTGTATAAACGCACGTCGATTTCCGT
>JBBQXB010000035.1:0-34901 GCA_038210015.1 Tepidisphaerales bacterium | reverse complement strand
GGTGAATCACTTGGAACCTCCGTTCGGGCGAGTCGGGGCCGCAAAGTAGGCGGAAACTTTTTTTAAAAAGTCACGTTCCTGGGTGAGTCGCAGATTGCGGGCCAGGAGATCGCGTTTTTCGGCGCGGAGCTGGGCGAGTTCATCGAATCGTTCGACGTCGATTTCGCCGGTGTCGGACGGCTGGGCGTCTTTGCACCACTCGGCGAGGGACTTGGTGGAGATGCCCATATCGGCCGCGGCCAGCTTGCGGGTCTTGCCGCAGGTGAGGGCGTAACGCAAAGCCGCGACGCGAAAGGCCTGGGTGAAGTGGCCTTTGGCATCACGCGCCGCGATCCCATCCGGCGGGACGATGGCCGCCGGCGCAGCTGGATTACGGGCCAAAAGCGCAGAGTCTTTAGAAGTAGAAGACGAGGAAGATTGTTGTTGCATGCGAGATTCCTTTTCCGCGGGAGTTTACCCTCCAAGAGGAACCGTGGCGCGCCAGCCATATTTGGGGAGGGTCAGATCGATTCGCCGTGTCGTACGCGCGGAAGACGATGCGTTTGTCTTCCCGCAGGTCGCGGCAGCAAGCCGATGGGCAGGCCCTTGAGGATCGTCATCAGGGCGAACAGGTCGCCGTAGACGTTGCCGCACCGGCCGCGGATCAGATCGAGCACGTCCGAAACTTGAGGCAAGCCGGGGCTTCTGTCGGCGGTGAACGAAGTCGAACCGTGGCATCAATCGAAAAAGAACGCATCCGAACCGTATGCGGCTGCGACTGTCTCACGCCACCAAATCAAGTGGGATGCGTATTACTCGGTCGTATCGCGCGCTACATGGGAGAACATGTGACATGTTGCGCGGGGTTGCGATGCGTGGAATCCCCAAATCCTGTCCCATCCGAGGGTTATGGAATCGAAGACGATGTGACAAATGTAGCAGCAGCATTTTTACGACAGGCGTATTGTGGCGCGGGGTGCTTCAAAGAATGCGAACGCGAGCAAGCTCGCGGCTAAACTGGGTGGAATGAAATGCGGGACGGTTCACGCTTCCGTAATGAGTGTTTTCCGAACGAGTATTATGCGCTTATCCTAATTTGCCCGCGTCCATACCGAAGGGTGTTTGGTGAACGTGTTTACATGTTACCTGCTCGGCGATCACAGCCGCGGTTTGCGAACCATCAAGGTTTTTTCGATCTGGTCGTTCAATGTTTCGATCACGCGATCAATCTGCAATTCGGTCATTCGGGCGTAGAAGGGTAACGCGATCGTGCGGGCGGAGACGTATTCGGTGCGGGGGAAATCGCCGGGCTGGAAGCCGAATTGCTCGACCATGTACGGCTGAAGGTGGATCGGCGGGAAATAGTTGTTTGATCCGATGCCCGCAGCCCGCAAGCCTTTGATGATCTCATCGCGATCGGTCGGACCGAACAGATCGTTTAGCCGCACGACGAAGACGAACCAGCTCATGTGGTCATTGTCGGTGATGGTCGGGAGGATCAGATAGCGGTTATCGAGCAGGCGTTCCATATACATCTGCGCGACCCGGCGACGGTTTTCGAGGATTTCGGGCAGGCGATCGCATTGCACCGATCCGATGGCGGCTTGGATTTCGGACAGACGATAGTTGTAGCCGAGCCGTTGGTGCGCCAGCCACGCCATGCCTTCGCGGCCTTGGTTGCGCAGGGCGCGGCAGGTGTCGGCGAAGCGGTCGTCGTCGGTGACGATCATCCCACCTTCTCCAGTGGTGATTTGTTTGTTCGGGTAAAACGCGAACACCCCCGCCCGGCCAAAATTACCGATCGGACGATCCCCGGCAGCGGTGGTGACGACGCCGCCGAAGCCTTCGCAGCAATCTTCGATCAGGATCAGTTCATTTCGGCGGGCGATTTGTTCGAGTTCGATCATCCCCGCCGGATGCCCGAAAGTTTCGACCGCGACGATCCCTTTGGTTTTGGGGGTGATGGCGGATTCAATTTTTGAGGTATCGATGTTCAGCGTCTTGGTATCGATATCGACAAAGACTGGTTTCGCGCCGACATAGAGGATGCAGTTGGCCGAGGCGACGAACGAGAATGGGGTAGTGATGACCTCATCCCCCGGCCCGATCCCTGCCGCGAGCATCGCGGCGTGCAACCCGGCGGTGCCGGAGGAGACGCCGATCGCATGGCGACGATTCGCGATGTGGGCGACCTTGTTTTCAAACTCGACGATTCGCGGGCCGATCGAGAGCGTATTGGATTGCATCACATCCACCACCGCGTCAATTTCGCGTTGGGTGATATCGGGTTGGGAGAGGGGGATTTGCATGGATGTCTTTCATGATCGACTAACTGTTCAAAAGTGCTGGGGATTCTACCGTTTGCAGGATCGGTTTGGCGAGCCAGATTCGTCCCCAGTCTCGTCCTGTGGCTTCTTCTAACATTCCAATTTGCTCTAATTGGGCAATCGTCCGGGTTGCCGTTGGTGCGGTCACGCCAAGTTTCGTTGCGGCACGCGCGACATTGGTATAGGGGTTGATGAACAGATCATCAAGTAATGCCAAGGCACGATGTTGTTTTTGGAGTTGGCTGCGGAAAGTTTCGCGAAGTGCGAGGATCGAATTGCTCTGTGCGATCGCGCTGCGTGCTGTTTGCCGGACCGCGGTTAGGAAGAATCGGATCCAACTCGCCCAATCTGCGTGTGTGCGGATGCGTTGAAGCAGTTGATAGTATTCCTGTCGATGCTGCTCGATATAGCTCGACAGATAGAGCAGCGGCTTACTGAGTCGGCCACGCTCGATCAGGAACAGCGTGATAAGCAATCGTCCGATGCGTCCGTTGCCATCAAGGAACGGATGAATCGCTTCAAAGTGTTCGTGGATGAGCGCACATTGGATCAGTTCGGGCATCTTGTCGCGTTCATTCATGAAGTTGTCAAAATGTTTGAGGCATTCGTGCATTTCGGGATCGGGTGGTGGCGGGACATAGGTTGCGTCGTTGAGATTTGATCCGGGTGGTCCGATCCAGTTTTGGGTACGCCGGAATTCGCCCGGTGTGCGCTCCTGACCGCGAACGTTGGTCATTAAAATGCAGTGCAAATCACGAATCAGTCGCCCGGCGAGTGGGAGTTTGTCGAGTTGCCCGATCCCGCGATGAAGTGCCGCGACGTAGTTGCGGACTTCGTAAACGTCGCTGCCGGGCGGGGTGCGTTTGGGTTCGATTTCGTCGAGCAACAGATCGGAGAGGTCTGCTTGCGTGCCTTCAATCCGGCTTGAAGCAAGTGCTTCGCGTTTCACATAAGGCGCTATAAGCAGATCAGGGTTTGGCAAATACCTGCCTAACCCTGATAGTTCACTCAGTGCTGCGTCCGCTTGGGACAAAAGCAGTGTCAGATTTCCGTCGTAGTGAATCGTAGGCGGCAACGGTTTTGGTATAAATGCCCAATGCCCGCTTAAGGTCCGCGTGGTGCGCCCGGCGAGATCGGACTTGAACTGTTTCGGGTCCATGCTTTGAAAGAGATTTTACAAACCTCAGGAGCTTTGTAAAATTGCGAGAAATATTTTAGAAGATGCGGGATGATGAGAAATTTATATAAAAGCAGTTCAAAGGTGGCTAATTGTGGGCGATGAGTCGACCTATACGCTGCCTGTTGTGGTTCGCAAGCGTCGCCATGGCGAATTTTGGCGGGCGTGCGGGTTTTTGAAGCCTTACCGCGTCTACGTCGTCGTCTCAATCTTCTCGGCGTTGGTTTCAGGATTGGTGCTGACCACCGGGATCGGCGCGATGTATCCGATCGTCCAAACCCTCACCAGCGACAACCCTCAAACCGTCCAGCAACTCGTTCAATCCAAGATCGACGTCGCAGTGGCGAAGGGCGACGCGACCTTTTACCTTCAGTGGTTAAAATCCGTCGCTTCGATCGTCCCGACCCGGCCGGTGCTGACGATCGCATTCATGTTCGGCGTCATCATGCTGTTGTCGATGATCGGCAACGTTTTTCGATTTTTTCAGGAATTTTTATCCGACCGCAGCGCGATCAGCGCGATCAACGACATCCGCAGACGCCTGTACGACCACACCCTGCGCTTACCTCTTGGATATTTTGGCAAACACGGCACCAGCGACGTGACCAGCCGGTTGGTCGGCGATGCTCAGGCGTTGCAGGATGGATTCAAAACCGTGCTCGGACAGGCGATCGCCGAACCGATCAAGGCCGGGATGGCACTGGCGGTGGCGGCGATCATCGACTGGCGGCTGACGCTTTTCATCCTGCTTTTCGCGCCGCTGATGATGGCGGTGATCAAAAAATTTGGGAAGAAAGTGCGTCGCTCTTCACGGGCGGCGTTGCAGGGCAGCGCGAAAATGCTAGGGCAGATCGAAGGGACGCTGGTCGGCATACGCGTCGTCAAAAGCGCCACCGCAGAGCGATTTGAACGCCGGCGCTATGCCAAAATCATGCGTGCGTTGCAGCACGATCAGGTGCAGATGGCGCGGTACGAAGCTTTCAGCACGCCGACATTGGAGATGCTCGGCGCGGTCGCGGTGGGCATGGTGCTGATCGTCGCTTCGTACATGATTTTTGAACAGCACACCCTCAGCAAAACCGGCTTCCTGTTGCTGCTTTTTTGTCTGGTCACGATTGGCGAATCGCTGCGGCGCGTCAGCAAGCTGAACAACGTGCTGCAGCGATCCAATTCCGCGGCGGCGCGTATTTTTGAATTGCTGGATGTGTCGATCGAACGCCCGCCATCCCACGCGGGTACGCAAAAGGTGTTGCGAACGCTGAGTCAGAACGTAGTGTTTGATCGCGTGACGTTCAACTATCCCGGCACGAATCACGCTGCGGTCGATGAGGTTTCGCTGGAAGTTAAACGCGGACAATCAACCGCGATCGTTGGCAGGAATGGGTCAGGCAAAACCACACTTTTGTCGTTATTGCCGAGATTTTTTGAACCGACATCGGGGCAGATTCTAATCGACGGCGTGCCCGTTACTGATCTGACTTTGCCCAGCCTGCGGCGGAACATCGCGATCGTCACGCAGGACCCGATTATCTTCCCCGGCACGATCGCTGAAAACATCGCTTACGGCCAGCCCAATATCACCCGCGATCAGATTGAGTCGGCCGCCAAAGAAGCCTTCGCGCACGATTTTATCATGCAAAAGCCGGATGGTTATGATACCTCACTCGACGGGCTTGGCGGGCAACTGTCCGGCGGGCAAAAGCAACGCCTGAACATCGCCCGCGCGATTCTTCGCCATTCACCAATCCTGATTCTCGATGAAGCGACAAGCCAGGTTGATGCCGAATCAGAACACCTGATCCAACAGGCGATCGAACGATTGATGCACGAGCGAACGACCTTTGTCATCGCACACCGCTTCAGCACGATCCTCGCCGCCGACACGATTGTGGTGATGGACGCCGGAAAAATCGTCGGTCAGGGTAAACACGAGGAATTGCTGGAAAGCTGTCCTACGTACAAGCAACTTTATGAGCGGCAGTTGGTGGGTGCGGGATGAATACAGTTGAACGGATATGCGATTTAGTGGCAAAAGGCGAGTGGGTTATCTCACAGCATGCCGCAACACGGATAAGAGAATTAGATCTTCTGCCTTCGGAGCTTACAGCAAGCCTCAAAACAGCCGTTGTAGTTGAAGATTATGTCGAGGCCAAAAGAGGACCCAGTGTGCTGTTGATGCAGTCAGCGCCTTCTTGTGGCACAATTCATGTGGTTTGGGCGTTCCACTTGATAAACTGACTCCGGCAACGGTCATCACGGTCTATCGACCTGATCCCAGCCAATGGAGTAGCGATCTGACCAAGAGGTTGACATGACGTATGTAACGCAAGAAACGCAGTTGCTGCAAGAAGGCGACATGGTAGTGTCGGTCGTCGTAGAATTAACGCATGACGACCAGAATCATTGGGGTCCCACTTATGCACCGACCGACGTTCAGAAATTGGTGCTCGCTCGGCGCGCACTGCGTCAAGGCGATTTGGCTGAAGCAGCGACCTTCGGAAAGCTGTATAAACTGCTCCCTGTAGAGCTTCCTCACAAGCGCGCTTCGTAGCGAAGCACCGCTTCATCCGTTTTCGCATCGGCGAGGATATCCACCTTTTGTCGCGACGGATCATCCAGAAACCATTTCACACAGCGGTCAGTGGTTTCGGCGAGGCTGACGGTGGCTTGAAAGTCGGCAACATATTTTTTGATCTTGGAATTATCGAACGACACGCTGCATGCTTTGTCGCCTAGCAGTGTGCCTTCCTGCGACGGGTCGAATTGAATCAGCCATTCGCTTGCGATATGGATGAGGCGCGGCGTTTTGCCGAGCGCTCTACCGAGTTGCTGGTAGATATAATCCCAGTTGCGCACTTCGTCGCTGGTGATATGAAACGCCTGCCCGATGGCGGCTGCGTTGCCCATGAGGCCGACGAACCCTTTTGCGAAATCGGTGTTGTGGGTGATGACCCACAGGCTGGTTCCGTCGCCGGGGACGATGATCGGTTTATCCTGCAAAATCCGCCGGGCGATCGTCCACGGGCTGTTCCAATACCATAAAACGTGCGGCAACATGCCGTCGCCAATCGTTAGGGATGGGCGGACGATCGTGACGGGGAATTTTTGGTCTTCAAACGCCCGCATCAGCCGATTTTCAGCGGCGATTTTGTCGCGGCTATATTGCCAGAACGGGTTTTCCAACGGGGTGGCTTCGGTGATGCGGTAATTTTGTACAGGCTTTTGATACGCCGACGCGCTGGAGACGAAAATATATTGTCCGCAGCGTCCTGCAAATAGTTCGAGGTCGCGCTGAACGTCGGCTTCGTTGAAAGCGATGAAGCTGGCCACGACGTCAAAGGTCTGATCGCCAATCGCTTGGCGGCATTGATCGGGGTCGCGGATGTCGGCTTGGATGGTTTTAATGCCCGCAGGAAGCGGACGATCGCGCTGGCCGCGGTTGAGCAGGTACAAATCGATCCCGCGCTCCGCCGCCAGTTGCGTGCAGGCCTGGCTGATGAGTCCGGTTCCGCCAATAAAAAGTGCCTTCACAATGTGCCTTTCTGTCGCCTATGATTCGGTCTGAGGTTATACCAATGATGATGTTCAAAACACTTTTTGTCGCTTCGTTTCTTTCGATTTCTTCGTTTGTGTTCGCCGACAATTGGAAATCCGATCCGAGCTGGCATGACGGGCTGGTTGAAAAAGCCACTTACACCGCCACCCGCGTTGTCTATGGCAAACCACGCCAGTACGAAGCGATTTTCTTCACCAATAAAGAACAGCACGACACCAAGACATGGACAAAATCGGATAAAAGCACCGAAACGACCGAGGTTTTTAAGCACAATCAGATTGAAGTGATCCCGACGCCGAATTACGACTACAAATATACGACCACGTCGCATCTGACCGTGGCGGACATGACATTAACGCGGCTGGATATGGGGAGTCAGGAGTTTTGCGGGACGAGTTTCAAGCAGTTTTTGCTTCAGACCACGCCGCGAGCGGGACATCAGTACAGCTATTTTGGGTTCAGTTATATGCCTGAATCGGGCAGGGTAGAGAAGAAGGTTGCCTCGCAGGATAACAAGATTCCTGTGGTGGCATTTAACAGCCTGCCGGTATGGCTGAGGGATTATGATTTTGAGAAAATGCCGACGTTGAAGATCGCATTATTACCGGATCAGAAAAACAACAAAGCGACGTCGGCCGATCCGGTGATTGCGGAAATCAAACCTAATACAATTTCAGGTAGGTTAACGAACTCCTATCAACTCGATCTCGTGGTAGACGGCAAAGTGACCGGCACATTTCTGTTCGCCAAGGATCGTCAACATGTGATGACCAGTTACAAAAGTGCTGATGGCCAGCAATCCTACGAATTAACAACGCAGGAACGCGTCAACTACTGGACAATCAAAGGCGAACGCTGAGCAACTTCGCCGCGATTATCCGTGTCACGCTGATTTACTCCGAAGCATCTACTTTCCGTTGACATTGAGGCGGTTTTGACGATCCCATGAGACCCTTGGAGTTAAACGGTGGGATATATCGTTCGGGATCGACTATCATCCGGTGTCATGCGAAAGCGGGATGAGTTTGAAAGTGATCTTCGGATTCGTTTTTTGCACGGGTTGAACCGCGTGGCGTCGCGGGTTTATCACCGGGTCGAAGTGACAGGTGAGTTTCGCGTACCGCGCGCGGGGCCTGCGATCATTATCAGCAATCACATTTCAAGCCTTGACCCCTTATTGATCCAGTCGGTGGTCAACCGTCCGATCATATGGATGGTCGCTAAAGAGTACTGTGAGTTGCCGGGATTGCGGTGGATATTTGAATCGATCCACGCGATACCGGTGTCGCGCGATGGGAAGGATTCATCGGCGTTACGGTCTGCGTTTCGCGCGCTGGATGCGGGGCGAGTACTGGGGATCTTTCCTGAAGGCAAAATAGGGACCGAACCGGGTCTACTGGCATTCCAGACAGGCGTGGCGCTGATCGCGTCGCGCAGCGGCGCGCCAGTCGTGCCGGTCTATCAGCGGGGGACAACCTTCGGTAAGTCGATGCTCGGCGCGTTTTTCCTACCCCAAAGCGTGACCGTGAGGTTCGGTCCGGCGATTCATCTGCAAAAGCTGTACGGGAAAACCCGTGACATGGATGCCCCCACGCGCGCACTTGAAGAGGCGATGGCGGGTTTGAAATCGCAGGCGGAAGCGATCAGGTCGTGGATATAAAAGTCAATAAATTGTGTTTTGCAGACAATTTGGTTGAAGTTTCGAGAAACTGACTGACGATGATAGATATAGATTATAACTGTCTGAAATGAGACTTTAGTTTGACTTTAACGAGTCTAGGGTTAGGATAAGATAGGCAACTTTGAAGTTTAGCGCAATGGCGCATTTTCTCCCCTCCGGAAGACACCGTGGGTAATTCCCGGTGTCTTCTTTATTGCGCCCAATTTGTGTTGGCGAGACCTACGCAAAAGGTTGCTTGGATTGACTTTACAGACTAGTCTCACTTCGCCCAGCGCCGCGTGTGAAGGAGGCCGATGTCGGTGAGTCGCATTTGTTATTTTCTCATTCTTTCGGTTATGTGCTGTCACGTCGCATTGGCGCAAAGTGACCGGCAATTGTCGGTGATCCTAAAAAACGGTGCGATTTTCCCGCCCGGACGTTGGATTCCCGCCTCGCTTGTTGCAAAAAATGCTTCGTCTGCGGATGTGGACGGACGCATCACCACCGAGCTGCAAACCGCTACGGGCGCGTACGAACTGGCTTATCCGTTGAAAGTGCCGGCGCGGTCGATCGTTGAAGCCGAGATGATGGTCAATCTCCGCGAGCCTGCCCGGCTACTTAAACCAACCGATAAGCAGCAACCCGTCGCGACATTTTTCTGGCGGTCTGCGGATAACGCCGAAGTGGCGCGCGAACCGGTCTACGCCGCAGCCGATTCGCAAGGGGTGGGCAACCAGACCGATGCGACGGGAATCTCCGGCGTGCAGGTCGTGCATCTGACCGCGAATTACGTCGATGACGAAATGGCCGACCCATCGGATTTGCCTACGATATTGGGTGAAAACTCGGCTTTTCGATATTCGCAGACATCGATGCAGCCTTCACGGATGAGTCGCCGCAGCATCGCGTTGGATGCGTCGCGGATTATCGTCCTCGAGCAATCTGCGGTGAATCTGCTTGACCCCGCCCAGCGTGAAGCGATATTGCAACACATTCGTGGCGGGGCGACATTGCTGGTGATCGCGACCGATGCGTCGATCGCCGGGACGTGGATCGGCGGATATTTGCCAATGGATATCGTTGGAGAGCGCGAATCAGCCGTCATTGAATCGCAACAATACGGCGTGGTAGCGTTACGTCAGGCGGTGTTGCATCGTGTGTCGCAGGCTCGCGCCGATGCGACGGTCACGCTATCGACAACTGAAAACACGCTGGCGGCATATCGCAATGTGGGTTTTGGTCGCGTCGCGATGATGGGTTTGCCCGTCAATTCGATCCAGCAAACGGATCAAATCGCCACGACGATCTGGTCCGATTTGATCGGTGTGAATCGGCCAGCCTTTCACGATCCGTCTGCGAACCGCACGAACGATATTTCACAGGACGGGCAGCAGGATCAGCCATTGATCGGGATGTTGCCTTCGGTGGTCGGTGCGACCGCCCCGCCTTGGAAAACCGCTGCGTTGATCTCACTGATCTACACCGGCGCGGTTGCGGTGGTGTTGCTGGTGATTGGCGCGAAATATCGTCCACTGGCGATTGTCGGGTGCGTGGGCGGTGGGGTGTTGCTGGCGGGCGCTGTGCTGGGGATGAACTCGATCAAAAGCATTGATCAACCCCTGATGCTGGCACGGTTGACGGTGGTTGATATTGATAAGCATGCGGTCCGTCGAAATGAAATCGCCACTTTCTTTGGTCAGCAACGTGATGCGGACATTGATTTTTCAGTCCCTGCAAATGCCTTGCCCACCGCGCTGGTCACCGCAGGATCGACCCCGCCGACGCTGCGGATGTATCCGTTTTCCATCAAAGGCGTTTCATCCAGCACCGGAACCTATTCCAGCGTTTGGAATATCCAGTCGCAATCGCAGGTGGATCAGCCAAACCAAGTCACGCTTAGTTTTGGCCCCGACGGTGCGAAGTTGAATGTCGATCCGAACACCGCGTCGACCTTCGCGGCTGCGAGATTGCTTTATGGCGCGAGTGTGTTTCCGCTTGGTGACTTGCAGAGCGGCACACAGGTGATTTCGATTCCTTCGCGCAACAATGTGGGCGAGTGGTCGGACAGCGGAAAAATGATCGCCGATGAGCAGTCGAAGTTGCAGACCGAGATATTAATCCGCGCCGAAACCCGCCGCGATCCAACCGCCGGTCTTTTACGCCGATCCGGCGAGCCAAAGCTCGTCGGTTTTGCGTCGCAGATTGAATCGCAAATCAAAGTGGACGAACCGGTCGATCAACGGGGGCAGACGTTGGTGCGGAGCACGGTATCGATTCAAGCGTCACCGGTGGGCAGCGAAGTTCGGATTGATCCAGGGTTTACGCAAATTCGCAAGGAGGCGTCTCCATCGTTGCCTTATCGCGAACTCGGCGATTATTGGAGTGACTCCACGCCCGGCGGACCGTGGTTGCTTGCGATCGCCGCGCCGCTGGAAATCGGCAGGCTTAATCCCAAGCAACTTACGCTCGATCTAAATCTTCAGGCGGCGGGTTACGATTTTGTAGTGCAGCGTGGGCAGGTGTCCGGTGGCAAGGCACGCGAGATGCCCAATGGCGAAACCATCCTTAAATGGGAAAATCAGGATGGCCAGAAACGTGCGACGGTCGATCTGACACCCAATGATATTGACGCTAATGGATGGGTGTGGATTCGCATCAGCGCGGTGCAGTTGCCGGCGAGTGAATCGTTGCTCGGATCGTTATCCGGCGGGCAGGTAACATCAGTCGCGACGTGGCGAATTTTGCAATTCAACGCGACGCTCCAAGGCACAATCGCTGGTGCGCCTCAGTCAGCCGTGAAGACATGGACCAACGAATCCGAAACCCGCCGCGTGCCGCCAGCTACGAAAACGCCGGAAAAACCCGTTAAAAAGCCGCCCAGCAAACCGGCAGCGAAACCAAAGTAACCGCCTTGCGAATGTATCTTGCTGATGAACTTCAACCACAACATCCGACCAAGAGACCGATATGCTCACCGACGCCCCCGCGATCCTGCGAACCGAAAACCTCTCCCGCAAGTATGGCGATCATCTCGCACTGAATAATCTCAATCTCAGTATCCGTCCAGGCGAGGTCTTTGCCTATATCGGCCCGAACGGATCGGGCAAAACCACTACTTTCCGGATCCTATGCGGGCTACTCGACCCGACCTCCGGTGCTGCATTCATTGATGGCAAGGATGTGACCGGCAACAAGGATTTGATCAAGCAACTCGTGGGTTATCTACCGGACAATTTCGGGGTTTATCCGACGCTTCGCGTGTGGGAATACCTCGATTTTTTCGCAGCCGCGTACAAAATCCCCAAGAAGCAAAGGCCTGAACGGATCGAAACCTGCCTGCAAATCGCCAACGCTCATGAGTTTAAGGATAAGTTTATGGGCGCGCTTTCGCGCGGGATGAAGCAGCGGGCGGGCATCGCAAAGACGCTGTTGCACGATCCAAAGGTGATTATCCTGGATGAACCCGCTGCCACGCTCGATCCGCGGGCGCGCGTGCAGATGCGGGCGTTACTTCGCGATCTGGCGAAGCTCGGCAAGGCGGTGCTGGTCAGCTCACATATCCTGCCTGAATTGGCGGATGTCGCGGATACGGTGGGGATCATTTCCAAGGGCAATCTGGTTGTGAATGGTTCGGTGCAGGATGTGCTGCGGCAGGTTCGGACGAAGAAATTGATTGAGATTGTCGTCCTCAAACACGCGACCGCCGCCCGGCAAGTACTGGCATCGGCGCCGGGGGACTGGACGGAAATCCAATCGGATCATGCGGATGGGAAACTGCGATATGAAGTCAGCGCAGACGACACGCAGTTGGCGCAAAGTCTGCTTGAATTGCTGAAAAAAGGCGTTCCGGTGAGTAATTTCGCGGAAGTACAGGCGGATCTGGAAGATGCGTTTATGTCGTTGACGAAGTAACTGCGCGTTAATATGGTTAAAATGTATGGATTATACGGATTGGAGGAGTGGATTGGATTGAGAGGGTTCGGAGATACGCGAAGAGGTGGCGGGCAAGCTCGCCGCTTAACGAGGGGGCTTTATGTTTGACACGAATCGGGAAAAACCTTTAATATCTCGCTAACGCCAGTAAGGGCGTAGGCTGGGGCGAGTCTCTGTCCAGCATTTCGATTTGGTTAGGCAGGTGGGGATATTTTTAATGTGACGCTATTGAGCATGTCGGATGGACTGATCGTTTGGATCACCGTTTGATGCTTCGACGGTCACGAAAGACGCACGAGTCATGGATCACGCGATTACAATCGCCATTACATCGATTTACTTTGTCATCCTTTGTCTGGTGGCGTTGTATGGATTTCATCGGTATGTATTGGTTTATCTCTATATTAAGCATCGTCACAACGTCCACGTTCCGCCACGCACCTACTCTGATGCCGAGTTGCCTTATGTGACGCTGCAGTTGCCGATGTTTAATGAGGATATGGTCGCCGAGCGCGTGATCGCAGCGACATGCAAGATTGATTACCCCGCCGACCGGTTTGAGATTCAGGTGTTGGACGACAGCACTGACCACTCCGCCGAGATCGCCGAACAAGCCTGCCTCGAGTGGGCCGCCAAGGGCGTCAACATTGTTTACATCCACCGTAAGAATCGCGAGGGTTTCAAAGCCGGTGCGTTGCAAGAGGGGATGAAAGTCGCCAAAGGCCAATTTATCGCGATCTTCGATGCCGATTTCGTCCCCCCAAAAGACATCCTCCACAACGTGATGAACCACTTTTCCGATGACAAGATCGGCATGGTGCAGGTGCGTTGGGATCATCTGAATCGCGATGCCAGTTTGCTGACCAAAAGTCAGGCGATCTTCCTCGATGGGCATTTTGTCATCGAACACACCGCACGCAATCGCAGCGGGCGTTTCATGCACTTCAACGGAACCGCTGGCGTCTGGCGCCGCCAAACGATCATCGAAGCAGGAGGCTGGCAGCATGACACGCTGACTGAAGACCTCGATCTGAGCTATCGCGCTCAGATGAAAGGCTGGCAGTTCGTCTATCTGCCCCAGTACGTCGCCCCTGCAGAATTACCGCCTGAAATGGTGTCGTTTAAGCAGCAGGCGCATCGGTGGACCAAGGGATCGATGCAGACCGCGATCAAACTGCTGCCCCGAATCCTCGGCAGCAAATTGCCGTGGTCGATCAAGTCCGAAGCTTTCTTTCACCTCACATGCACGATCGTTTATCCTTTGATGGTCGCAATGACGTTGTTGATGTATCCGACCTTCATCTTCAACATGTCGCCGGTAAAAATTAACCCCACACCGATGATCCCCGCCCTCCAGCCGCAGGCCGAGTGGAGCGGGCCGATGATGAACAACTGGTTGTTTGGCGTCAGCCTGTTTGTGCTGGCGACCTGCTCTGCGAGCACGTTTTTCATCTACGCACAAAAAGAACTGTTTGGCAGAATCGCCGGATGGAAAACATTGCTGCATCTGCCGTTCATCATGGCGTTGGGCGTGGGCATTTGCGTGAATAACACCAAAGCGGTGATCGAAGCGATCGTCAGTATGATCCGCAAAAAACCCGCAGAGTTTGTCCGCACTCATAAATACGGCGTCACCGGCAAACATCGCGGCGTGGTGATGCGCGGCGCACCGAAGTTTGAACTATCCAAGCTCTGCCTCCCGATTATCGAAATCGCGTTCGGGCTTTACATGGTCAGCTTCATCGTCATCAGCGTGAAATACGGTGCAGCCTTGACGACCATCCCGTTCCTGATGATCTTCGCAGGCGGATATCTGTATGTCGGTTGCAGTTCGGTCTGGGTGCTTTATCGACGGCATCAAGATGCGCTTGAAGCGCTGCAGGCGGCACAGGAAGAATCCCTAGCCGCATGATCTTGCATGAGACACCTGAATAACCCGACCGTTGCATCCGTGTCGCGAAAACAAACCAACCACAGAGATAACACAGGACACAGAGAAATCGAATTGCATGATGCGTGTTAAGCGATCTCACGGGCGGGACGCCCGTGCTACAAAATGCCCTGAAATATCAGGCGATTCATCGCGCGGCAAGAAAACGCATGGTAATCCTTCACGATGGATTCACGAGATTTGGGGACACCCTCATCTCTGTGCTCTCTGTGGCTTATTCGTATTTTGGAAGGTCGTTATTCAGGCATCTCGCGTATTGCGCGCCGATGCTTGCATCTCTTACTTAGAATCAACCCAAGTTGGAAAACACTTCCGTTTCCAACGCCGGAACCACGCATCGGCCCATCCCGCGATCCGATAGCGTCTTGGCGAACATCGCCTGTTGGTCGGTCTCGCCGTGCACGATAAATGCGGTCGTTTTATCCTTGCAGGTCGGCGCGAGAAATGTTGCCAATTCCTGTCCGTCGGCATGCGCACTTAATCCGTGGATCGTGCGGACTTCGCATTGCACGTCGTAGTAACGATCGTATATCCGCACTCGCTTTTGTCCGTCCTGTACGCGTCTGCCCAGCGTGTTGTAAGGGGTGAACCCGACGAACAGCAGCATATCGCTCGGCCGCTCGATCGATTGTTTCAGATGGTGCAGCACACGCCCGAATTCGCAGGTCGGGCTGGATGCGATAATCACACAAGGCCCGCGATCGGCATTGATCTGCCGTGATTGCTGGGCGGATTTGGTGAAGGTGATTCGCTTGCTGGCGAACAAATCCTCCGTGCCGATCATCGCTTGTGTTTCAGCGTCAAAATAGTCACGGCGTTTCTCGGTGACATCGGTCACTTCGATTCCCATCGGCGAATCGACATAGACATTAATCGGTTTGATGCTGCCTTCGCGCATGAACTTGTGCATGTACCACAAGATGGTCTGCGTCCGTCCGACGGCAAAGCTGGGAACGATCAGCCTGCCACGTCTAGCGACCACGGTTTGGATGGCCTCTAGCAGTTGGGGTTCGATCTGGTCAATCGGCGCGTGCGCCCGCCCGCCGTAGGTGGATTCGGTGATGACATAATCAAACACGCCGGGGATGGCCGCAGGGTCTTTGATGATCGGCGTGTTGCATCGCCCGATATCACCGGTAAAGAGCAACGATCGCGGCTTTCCCGATTCGATCCACTCGACCGCGACGTAGGCACTACCGAGGATATGTCCGGCGTCAAACAGCGTCACCTTTGCGCCGGCGATCTCGACTGATTTTCCGTACCGCATCGGCGTGAAATGCCGGGTTGTCTTCAAGACATCGCTGACGGTGTATAGCGGTTTGAATTCCGGATCGCCGGGCTTGCGCTGGCGACGATTCATATACTCAGCGTCTTCCTGCTGGATTTCGCCGGAGTCGGTCATCACGATCCTGGCGACATCGGCGGTGGCGTCGGTGCAGTAGATCGGCACGTCAAACCCCGCCCGCGCCAGTACCGGCAGTTTACCGCAATGATCCAGATGTCCGTGCGACAACACGATGGCGGATAAATCACGGAGGGAATCGGGTACCCATTCGTTAAACCCCCGAGCCTCATCGCGACGGCCTTGATACATCCCGCAATCGAGCAGAATCTTCTTGCCGTTGATTTCCAGCAAATGGGATGATCCCGTCACCGTCCGACACGCGCCCAGGAATTGAATTCGCATGATGGATTAAGCTACCCGCAATCGTGACGGATACGAAACTGCAATCGTACATTTTTACGGCTGATCCATCGCTGGCCAAAGCCCGCTACTGGGCTGGCCTGGATCGTTGATGATGATCGGGTTGTAAGAGAGATTGAACGCGACGGGCAGCGACTGCCAACTGGCAGGAAACTGTCGGGCGTCCAACGGGATGACCGAGCCATCGATATACCCGACATTCACCACAGGCCAATGGTTGGCGAGGACCTGAGTGGGCTCGCTGTTAAGATCCGAGATAATCGCCGTGCCGCGCTTGAGTTTATGTACCCGTGGGTATGGATAGGTGTATGCTTTATTCGCATTCGTAGGTTTGATGTATGTGCCGCCGCTCCACCGCGCCAGGGGTCGCGTCCCGTAACCAACGCGGACATTGCCGGTCTCCGTGCTCAACTGGTCGGGCGTACACCAGAGGTTGCCTGGCACATCATAGCTTAGCAGAAGTGATCGCTGAACCGGGCAATAGAAGACTTTGGGAGACTTCATCAGATTAGCGCGTAGCAACTCTCCAAACGGCCCGCGAGGTGCGTTATTCGCCACGACAGTTGCGTCGTTGCGACCCACCACATAGTTGAACTGATTAGCGCTCAAACCACTTGAGCCAAGATATCCCAAGGGAATATAGTTGTTATAAACGCCTGCGTAAATTAACTGCATCTGCACGATGCTTCTCAGGTTGGCTTTACACGCCGTCAGCTGTGCGGCACGTCTGGCTTTATTTAGTGCAGGAAGCAGAATCGAAATCAGCACCGCAATAATGCCGATCACCACGAGCAACTCAACAAGTGTGAAGCCACTGCGACGTGACGAGAGAGAACGACCATTAGCTGCAAACGCCATACGGTACCTCCGCAGGACAAAATGTTAGACCAACTGGCATCTACGCAGCACTAAAGAGTCTTGTCGCAGACGATATGAGGGCGCACCGCGACACAACTGCTCGAGTAACTATAATCGGTGTGAGTGCAGATTTGCAAAAATAAAATTGCATATCATGCGTGTGATGCAAAACGATGGCAGTGGGTGGCGTAGTCAGCACAGTGCTCAAGATCACATTTTCGGCGAGTTCCGTCTAAATCCGTCTGGGATCGGGCATATGGTTGCTGGATTTTAACTCGCGTGAGTATTGCGCCAGTTAGCAAAGCTGGAGTTGGCACGTGCGTGACTCACGAATCACAGATTCAACGTCGAAACAAACTTCGCGAATCCGAGCGCCTGTTTTTTCAGACGGTCGTCGATCGCGGGATCGGTGAGTTGATCGGCGTCGTTCAGTTTGCCGGTGATGCCGGGAATGAAAACGCGGTCGGGGTAGATGTGGGCGTTGCGGTAGCCGAAAATATGTTGCAGTTGCTCGACTGGCCGGATCGCGCCCCACGCGCCGGCGGCTTCGCCGGTGAAAGCGACGGGTTTGGATTCAAATGATTCGGGAAACTTCAGCATGTCAATGAAGTATTTGAGCACCCCGGGAAACCCGCCGTTGTATTCCGGCGTGACGACATGCAGCCCGGCGGCATCGACAATACGCTGCTGCACCGCAAGCCACGATTCAGGCTTTTTCGCGTAGCTCGATGGATCAAAAATCTCCTGCGGCATCTCCGCCAGAGAATAAAGATCGCATTCCACGCCCGCTGCGGCGTAGTGAGCTTTAAGGATATTGGAAATCTTGAGCGCATTGGCGCCCGGGCGATTGGTACCAGAGAGAATCAGAATCATCAGTCGTGCCTTTCAAGAGTGTGGTCGTGTTCGCAAAAGCATAGGCAAGTTGATCGCGGGATACTACTGCTGCGCTTGCAGAAGCGCCCGAATCGCCACCTGCGGCTTGGAGAACGGCAAGTGTTCCATCTCTGCCAGCGTTGCCAAGTGACGCGGGGGCAGCGATTGCTTCGCGGTATTCGCATTGGCGACATAGACCTGAAAATGATACTGGCGGTGTGTTAAGGTGTGATGGATCACCGTCAAGGGCTTCAGATTTTGCAGCGACACACCGATTTGCGATTTCACTGTCCGTGTCGTAGGCGGCGTATCCTCGGCCGGGATCGTGATGAATTGCCACATCCCCGCCCATCGTCCTTTCAGCGGGCGTTGTTCGATCAAGTACCGGCCCTCCCGATCGCGAATGCAAATCACCAGCCGCCTTTCGATTGGCGATGGTTTACTCTTTTTGGATACCGGAATCGCATCCTGAATGCCCAACTTCCGCGCTTTGCAAAAACGGCGGATCGGACAAGCCTCACACGATGGATTTTTCGGCGTGCAGATCGTCGCGCCCAACTCCATCATCGACTGATTAAAATCCCCCACGCGTTGGCTGGGGATTAACTCGGCGGCGCGTAACCAGAGTCGCTGCAATGTGTTGCGATCGCGCGGGTCTTTAGTAATCGCATCGATCCGACAAATCACCCGGCTGACATTCCCGTCCACGATCGGCGCGGGCGTGTCATAAGCAATTGAAGCGATCGCACCGGCGGTGTACCGACCGACGCCTGGAAGCCTCAGCAGTTCATCGACTTGCATTGGGATCACGCCGTCGAACTGTTCGACGATCATTTTCGCGGCTTTGAGCAGGTTTCGCGCCCGGCTGTAATAGCCCAACCCTTGCCACAGGCGCAGGATCTGCTGCTCGTCGGCGGATGAAAGCGATTTAATCGTGGGATGCGCTTCGATAAATCGTCTAAAGTATGGAATTACCGTCGCGACCTGCGTTTGCTGAAGCATCGCTTCAGAAATCAACACATGATAAGGATCAGGTCGCTGTCCGTGTTTCGCGCGCCACGGTAAATCGCGCTGATGCGTGGCAAACCAAGGCAGAAGATGGGTGTGTAAGTGCTTAATTGTCGCAGGTATTAAAAGCGGTCTGGATTATAGTAGGTTAAGTCCTATAAACGTCCTATATTACCGCGTGTAGGGAAGAGCATTTTATAGACAGGAGGTTTACGATGAAAGCGCCTTCAGTTAATGACTATGTAAGATTGATCCACGATATCCCTGAATTGGCATTATTTCGGGGCGAAATCGGCGTCGTGCGCAGCCAATGGTGCGCGCCCGAAATCGCCTACGAAGTTGAGTTCCACGCACTAGGTTTGGATGAAGCGACCCGCGCGCTGCTGATGTCCGATCAAATCGTAGTGGAAGACGGGTCAATGTTCGATATCCACACCGTGTCGCTTGAAGCGCATGTCTGATTCACGTTGGACGTGACCATCTTAAAATCGGCTGTGGTGCAAACACGCGATGGCTTGCAGTAGAGCGATGATCGCGCAGCCTCGCGTGGATCAACGCGGCAGTAGCGGCGGTTAACTCAGCCCACGGAATCGCAATCGTCGTTAAGCCCATTTCCTCTGCGATTGGCGCGTTATCAAAGCCAACAATAGGTGGTGGGATATGGTTCACTTTTTTACAGTGATCGATCAGGGCATGCGCTAGACGATCATTGCAGCAAAATATCCCGTCCCTGCCAGCATCAATCGCACGCTGCGCAATTGGCTGGGCGTGCTCGTAATACCATCCGCCAGACTCGATCAGCACGGCGTTTGATCGCGATAAAAATCCCTCGACGCGCAAGCGACTGCGCGGATCGTCTCTCGGGCCGGTAACGATCGCAAAGCGTTTGTCTTCCTCCTCTCCCCTTGAGGGAGGGGTGTGATGCCGAGCAAGATCGCTATGAAAATGTAGCGTTTGAAGGCCTGCAGACGAAACCGTCTGCGCGAGGTTGATAGGATCTTCGATCATCCCCGCGTTCACCAAGCCACCCCCCACCCCAGCCCTCCCCCTCACGGGGGGAGGGAGGATCTCCCCTCCCCTTGAGGGAGGGGTGTGATGCCGAGCAAGATTGCTTTGAAAATTCAGCGTTTTAAGGCCTGCAGACGAAACCATGTGCGCGAGGTTGATAGGATCTTCGATCATCCCCGCGCGATGCAAGCCACCTCCCACCATGCCCTCCTCCTCAAGGGTGGAGGGTGCGCGATTCAACGCTATAGTGGTTGCACGGTCACTCAACACTTGCGCGGCGCATGCGCCACCTGAAAAATCATCGACTTCCACGCTATCTACCAGCGTTGCTCCAACACCTGAAGGTGCGCGATCGTTCAGCAATAGCGCGCGACGCTTTTGATCAAGAATCGGCGTAAGCAACGCGGGCAGATTCCACAACACAGGCAGCCGATCGGATGGCAGACGTAAGTTGGCTAGTGAGGCCTCAGGATCGATCCATCGCACCCGCCAATCAACCCGCAAGCGGTCGAGGGCATCCGACAAGTTGAGTAACAATCGTGCGCCGAAGCTGGCCTTGCGTTTGGCACGTTTGTCGAACAGCAATATCGCGCCGATCAGCGGCGATGCCTCGCCGGGGATGAATGTCCCCGCTGCCGAACGACGGATCAGCAATCCGTCATTCACCAATTCCCGCACGATCCGGTCGGCAGTTTGATAGCTGATTGCAAATTGATCGGCGATCGCGCGGTTGGATAAAAATCGATCGCCCGGCTGATGTGCGTTGTTCTGGATGCGAGCAATCAAGGTTCGCCGCACGGCCTGGATGCGATCGCTGATTGGACGCGCCATATAATTATCATATCAGTTTATCGTCACAATGACATGATAATTCTGGACAGCAAAGTTTCCTGCGGTAGTTTAAGCGGATATGGCGGATGCGTTGGATGGACAGGTGATCGTAATCATTGGCGGAACGACCGGCCTGGGCTTTTCGGGTGCCGCCGCCTGCCTACGCGCTGGCGCGAAGGTGGTTGTCGTCGGTCGAAATCCCGAAAATGCGTCCGACGCGCAGCAAGTACTTGGATCATCCGCCTACGCCTTCAGCGGCGACGCGACCGATCCGCAAACCAGTGTCCGGGCGATTCAATTAGCAGTCGAAAAGTTTGACGGCTTTCATTCGCTGTATCACGTCGCCGGCGGATCGGGCAGGCGTATGGGCGATGGCCCGCTTCACGAAATCACCGATCAGGGGTGGGACTATACGCTGCAACTTAATCTGACCAGTCTGTTCAACAGTAACCGCGCCGCGGCCAGCTACTTCATGCAGCACAAGCAGCCCGGATGCGTATTGAACATGGGTTCGGTGCTGGGTTATTCGCCTTCATCACGATTCTTCGCATCGCACACCTACGCCGCCTGCAAGAGCGCGATCATCGGGATGACTAAAGCCGCCGCATCTTATTACGCACCACATGATATTCGTTTTAACGTCATCGCCCCGGCGTTGGTTGAAACGCCCATGAGTGCTCGCGCGCAATCGGATGAACTGATCCAACAATTCGTTAAGACCAAGCAACCGCTGGCTGGCGGGCGCATGGGATTGGCCGAGGACTTGGATTCTGCGGTCGTGTTTTTCCTGTCGCAATCATCCCGATACGTCACCGGTCAGGTGCTTGCCGTCGATGGCGGATGGACTGTCAGTGAAGGCCAGATCCCGGAGGGGGCGTGAGAACGGCGATCGGCATCGACATCGGCGGAACCAACGTGAAATGCGTCGTCGTTCGCGACGATGGTACGTTGATCGAATCGCGCGCCTTTCCCACCGGCGATGCGAACAACGCCTGGCGTGACGGTATTGCGCAGGCGGTCAGTGTGCTGGAAACATCGCATGGCCTCGCGGATTGCATCGGTGTATCATCGCCGGGACTGGCGGCACGCGATGGCAGCACGATTTCGTGGATGCAAGGCAGGATGAGCGGCGTGCAGGGGTTTGATTTCACAGCACATTTGCAACGCGATTCGCGTGTGCCGGTAATGAATGATGCGCACGCCGCGTTACTCGGCGAAGCGTGGATCGGCGCCGCAAAAGGGTGTGACAACGCAGTGTTGCTGACGCTCGGCACCGGCGTTGGCGGGGCAATTCTGTGCGAGGGAAGGATTTTGAAAGGGCATCTCGGACGCGCCGGGCATCTCGGGCACATCACCCTCGATGCCAATGGCGACCCGGATATCATCAACACGCCCGGCAGTCTCGAAGACGCGATCGGCGATCACAACATTTCCAAACGCACGAATGGGCGATTTCAATCCACCGCTGATCTCGTTCGCGCCGCCAATGCCGGGGATGTTTTTGCAAAACAATGCTGGCTGGCTTCGATTAACGGTCTGGCAGCGGGAATCGCATCGATCATCAACACAACTGATCCAGAAATGATTCTCCTCGGCGGCGGCATTTCAAAGGCCGGTGACGATCTTCTCAATCCGCTGAATCAAGAGCTCGACCGATTTGAATGGCGACCCACCAACCAGCGCGTGCCGATCGTTTTTGCGGCGCTCGGCGATCTCGCTGGCGCTTACGGTGCCGTCCGCAACGCAATGGAGTATTTGCAAACATGATTTCACCCGCACTCGATTATCTCACTCAATGTCGCACGCTTATCGATAAGGTTCAAAACCAACTGCCACAGATTGCGCAGGCCGCGGACTGGTTTGCAAAATCAATCGCTGCAGGGCGTATGGTGCATGTGTTTGCGTCCGGGCATAGCCGGATCATGGTCGAGGAGATGTGGCCACGCTATGGGTCCTTTCCGGGGTTTAATCCGATCGTCGAATTGTCGCTCACGTTTCATAATCTCGTTGTCGGCGCGAACGGCCAGCGTCAGGCGATGTTTCTGGAGAATGTTTCGGGACTGGCCGAACGGATTTGTCGCAACTTTGCGATGACCGATGAGGATTCTGCGCTGGTCATCAGCAGCAGCGGCTGCAATGTCGTCCCGATTGAAATGGCAGAACAGTTCAAAAAACGCGGGGTGAAGGTTGTCTCGATCATATCCACGTTGCATTCGGATAAATCCAAATCCAACCACATGAGCGGCAAGAAATTGCAAGATTTCAGCGATCTGGTGCTCGATACCGGCGCGCCGGTTGGTGATGCGATGGTAAAAATCGAAGGCTTGGATACACCTGTCGCACCGGGATCGACGGTCGGCGGATGTCTGCTGGTCAACACGATCAAAGCCGAGGTCGCCAAACGTCTGGTCGCTTTGGGAATGCCGCCAAAGGTGTTGACCGCTGGTGCGGTCTGCGGCGCGGAACGCGCTACAACATTATTTGAAAGTGCCTACGACGAACACGCGCATCGGCTGGCTAAACTGTACGCAACAGTGGGGAAGGATCAGGTATGAAATTGGGTGTGATGGATAATGTGATCGAAGCATCTTCCGATGCCGAACGGTTTGCCGCAGCGGCGTCGATCGGTTTGGCGGGGATCGAAGTGAATCTGCGCATCGCGGAATGTCGCACACCCGGTCATCCACGATTCGCGGAATTGCGCGAATTGTCTACAAAACGTGCGATACCGATTTGTTCAACCGTGCTCGGCGAGCATAACAGCGGCGGATTAGCAACGTGGTGGCGGGGTGCGGAAGCAGACGATGAAGTCCGCATCGCGGTCGACCGCACGGCTGACTTCGGTGCGCCGTTACTGTTGCTGCCATTCTTTTTTTTCAACGAACCCAAGGGCAAGACGCACCGTGCCGCGGTCGTCGAACGATTGAAGCCGCTGGCGGCGTATGCTGCGGATCGAAATGTCATTGTCGCGTATGAAGGTGTCATGCCGGCGCATCAACTCGCTGAAATGATCGACGCAGTTGGTTCTACGCATCTGGGCATCTACTACGATGTTGCCAACATGACTTGGTGCGATGCGAATCCAGCCGATGAAATCCGCCTGCTGGGCAATCGAATCAGACAGATGCACATCAAAGACGCGTTAACGTTTACCGGCGATGTGCGTCCAGGAGCGGGCAGGGTGGATTGGGTCGCGATTCGCGACGCCGTTCAATCCGTGGGCTATGACGGTTGGCTTGTTCTGGAAACACCGAGCGCCAAGCCACAAGTGTTGCGTGAGGATCAAGCCTTTGTGCGCAAAATATTTGGCGAGCAAGTCGCGGGTACAGGTGCGCAATGAACCTCGCATACGCACTCAGTTTTAACGATCAAGGAGATAGACAGTGAAAGACCAACCGATCCGAACGACCGTCATCGGCAGCTACCCGTTCCCGGCATGGCTGGAATACGCCTCGACGCATCTGGATCAGTTCGGGCCGGCGGATCTTGCGGAAATGCAGGACGACGCGGTGACCTGCGCGATTCACGATCAGGTCTCGTCGGGATTGGATGTCATCACTGACGGGGAACAATCGCGGCTGGATTTTAATCTATCGTTTTACGGGTATCTGGAGGGCATTCATCTGGAAGGATCGCCGCCACGCCGATTCGGTCCGCCTGCACACGATCAACGCGGCAAGCATGAGATCGTCGGCGAATTACGCACCCCACGCGGGCTTGGCGCGGTGGAAGAATATCAACGCCTGAAACGACTTGCACCTGCGGGCCCGATGTTGAAAGCGTCCGTCCCCGGTCCGTACACCTTGTCCGGGCGTCTGCTACCCAACAAGCAATACAAAGACCGGTACGCGATTACCGAGGCGCTGTTGCCATTTGTTCGCGAAGAGTTGGCAAAACTGGTGGATGTGGGTTGTAAGGAGATCACCGTCGATGAGCCGTCGATGTCGTGCTACGCCCACAAGGAAGACCCGAAGCGGTATGTGGAGATTTTTAATCGTACGGTCGAAAGTGTTGTCGGAAAATGTCATCTCAGCACGCACCTGTGCTTCGGAAATTACAAAGGCCACCCCGTTGGCTTACGAAAATACGCCCCGATGTTTCCGGCGTTTCTCGACATGAAAGTCGATGAAATCCACGTCGAGATGGCCAACCGTGAGTTTGCCGAGATTGATGTGATCGGCGAGATCGCCAGAAAGAAGGATGTTGCGGTCGGGATCATCGACGTCAAAAGTTATTATATCGAAACCGCTGACGATATCGTTGAACGGATCAAGCTATGCCTGAAGCATTGCCCCGCCGACCGGTTGAGCGTGGCGCCGGATTGCGGATTGTCGCAGACTGCGCGGTGGGCGGCACAGAAGAAGCTCAAGTCGATGTGTGAAGGCGCGCAACGGGTCAGGGCGGGATTATGATCGAACCGTTACAAAGTGACGATGCGTTGCTGGCGGATATAGATTCTGCGCCCGCAGAAAGTCTGAATCTATGGTGGCTGGGACAAAGTGGGTTTCTCGTCCAATCACGCAACAAGCGGTTTGTTTTCGATCCCTATTTGTCGGATTCATTGACGCAAAAATACGGAAAAACTGATAGGCCGCACGTGCGCATGTCTCGGCGGGTGATCGATCCGTCGAAACTGGCTAACCTATTATTTGTCACGTCCACTCACGCCCATACCGATCATCTCGACGCAGAAACATTGGCGGCGATGTGGCGCAGTGGTCAGCCAATTTTGATCGCGCCGCGCGCCGAACGAAAACTGGTTGCCGAGCGCTGGCCGGGTGATGCGGCACACGCCGTTGTGATGTCGGATGGTGAGTCCCATGTCTTGAATGACGTGACGATCCATGCAGTCGTCGCAGCACACGATACCCTCGCGCGTGACGATGCCGGAGATTCGCGATATTTGGGATATGTGATTGAGATCGACGGATTCACTATCTACCACAGCGGCGACACGGTGTATCACGAAAGTATTGTCGACCAAGTAAAGCAGTTTCCGATCGACATCGCGATCCTGCCGATCAATGGCAAGGTCGGCAACATGAACGGCACCGATGCCGCCAGGCTCGCCAAGCAGATCGGTGCGAAGCTTGTTATGCCGTGTCATTATGACCTATTTAAGTTTAATACTGCGGATCCGAATGCATTGTTCGTACCGGAATGCAAAAAATTGGGACAACCCTATTACGTGCTGAAACTCGGCGAGCGATTTACATTGCAACCGCCAGTGTAGAAGAAGATAATTGGCCATAGAGACACAGAAGCAAAGAGAAATATAATTCAGAACATATGTTTTGTGTTGGGCGATCATGTGCTTGCAATAGGACACCAGATTGGGCGTGGTGACAATAAGGCTGGTTTTTCGCGGTGTCTCTGTGGCAGATTTGTTTTACAAACAAGACGGAAGGAATCAGATGAGCAAACTTAAAATTGTCGGGATCAACTTCGATCACATGCACATGGGCGATTTGTTGCGCCAGGCGATGAGTAACCCGCAGGCGGAAATTGTTGGCGTTAGCGATCTGCAACCCGAGCGCGCCAAGGGCGTGCTGAAGCAGATCGGACTGCCGGAATCGCTTTTTGTTGCGGACTATCGCGAACTGATGGACCAATCGAAACCCGATCTGGCGCTTCTATGTCCTGCCACCGCAGAACATGCGGGCTGGACTGAAAAAGTCGCGCCGTTTGGATCACATGTGCTGATGGAAAAACCATTCGCTTCGTGCCTTAAAGATGCGGATCGCATGATCGCAGCCCTTAAAAAAACCGGCAAAGAGCTGATCATCAATTGGCCGTTGCGGTGGTATCCGTCGCACGTTACCGCCAAGCGTTTGGTAGATGAGGGAGTGATCGGCGACGTGACGCAGGTGCATTATTACGACGGCAATCGCGGGCCCTTGCGGCATCTGGCCGACAAGATCGAAATCCCCGAGAACATCGCGAACGAGAAAAAAGCATCGAGCTGGTGGTACAAAAAAGCCTCAGGGGGTGGAAGTCAGCTCGATTACATGGGCTACGGCACGACACTCGGCACTTGGTACATGAATGGCAAGGCACCGGTGGAAGTGACGTCGATGGTCGATACGCCGATCGGGCTTGAAGTAGACGAACACTCGATCACTATTTGTAGATATGACATTCCCAACAGCGGCTTGAGCAAGTTTGAAACGCGGTGGGGCGCGTTCAGCGATCCGTGGATCGCCCAGCCGCAACCCAGGTGTGGGTTTGTGATTGTTGGCCGTCGCGGGACGATCAGCAGTTACGATTATGAAGACGTCATCCGTGTGCAAACCGATCACGATAAACCGGCGGTCGAGATGCCAGTGGATCAATTAAAATCCACGGAAGATTCGGCGTTGAATTATGTGATTGATCGGCTGTTGAATCACAAGCCGATCGAAGGGCCGCTTTCGCCTGTGATTTGCCGCATCGGGCAGCAGATCGTCGATTCCGCGGTGTTGTCTGCCAAAGAAAAGCGCACGGTTGCGCTGGTGCAATAAGTTACAATCCCATTGATATTTTTCGTGATAGAAGGAGCTGGTTATGGCAAAGAAGCACGAAGTGAACTACGACTTGAAATCGGATCAAACCGCTGCGACGGTGGGGGCACCGAACATTCCCTATCAGCCGCAGACGCCGAAAAAATATAAACCCGCGATCGGCATCATCGGCTGTGGCGGGATTTCTCAGACGCATTTGAGCGCTTATCGAGATGCGGGTTTTAATGTCGTGGCTTGCTGCGATTTAATTGAAAATCGCGCCCGTACGCGCCGGGATGAGTTTTTCCCCAAGGCCGAAATCTATACCGATTACCGCGACGTACTGGCGCGGAAGGACATCCAGGTTGTCGATCTGGCGACGCATCCGAAAGAGCGCGTGGAGCTGATTGAGGCGTCGTTGAAAGCCAAAAAGAATGTGCTGAGCCAGAAACCATTTGTGATTGATTTGGATTTGGGATTGCGGTTCGGGCAACTGGCTAAAAAGATGGGCGTGAAGCTGGCGATCAACCAGAACGGTCGCTGGGCACCGCATTTTAGTTATATGCGGCAGGCGGTTGCCAAAGGACTGATTGGCGATGTTTTGTCGGTACACATGAGCGTGCATTGGGATCATGATTGGATCACCCCGACGCCGTTCAATGATGTGAAGCACATCATGCTTTATGACTTTGCGATCCACTGGTTCGATATGCTGATGCAGTTGACCGGTGGGAAAAATGCCAACTCGGTGTATGCGCTGGAGAGTTTCGCATCGGGACAGAAATCGAAGCAGCCGTTGCTGGCTGAGGCGATGATCGGTTTTGAAGGCGGTCAGGCGACGCTGGCGTTTGACGGCTTCTCAAAGTTCGGCCCGTGGCATCACGCGCACATCACCGGCACCAATGGAACGCTGCACGCCGAGGGCGCGAATATGGCCACCGGGGAGGTGACGCTGACCACGAAGAAGGGCATCGCGCGTCCGAAATTGACCGGCGCGTGGTTCAATGATGGGTTCCGCGGTTCAATGGGCGAATTGCTCTGCGCGATCGAACAAAATCGCGACCCGATTACCAACGCCAGCGACAACGTGCGCGGGCTTGAGGTCTGCTTCGCGGCGATCAAATCGGCGGAAACGGGCAGGCCGCAAAAGGTCGGGTCGGTTCGCAAGGTGAAAGTCGCGTAGAGTCGATACTATGTTTTGGCGACGGGTGCGGCGGGTTTTCCGGGTTTTCCGCGGGCGTCATCTTCAAAGCTGACGCCGGCGTAAACATCGCGAAGCGGCAGTTCGACATCAATCACATGCAGCTTCGCAATCGCGTCCAGACCCGATGCGTAGGCGATCAGCCACGTCCCGTCGTCGCGGCGGGTGTAGGTTTCGACCATCGGTTGGTCCTGTGCGATCAAGACATATTGCTGTAAGGATTCGATCGCCCGGTAATCGCCAAATTTTTCGCCACGGTCAGTGCCTGCGGTGGAAGGGGATAAAATTTCAATGACGACGCGCGGGTTTAACGCGACGATTTTTTTCCGATCGTCTTCCTCGAACTCAGGTTTTTCGCAAAACACGGTGATGTCGGGATACCGGTATCGCGCCATCTGAATTGCCCGAATCGCGAGGTCGCTGTTGTAGGGACGACAAGGCTTACCTTCAAGCCGCATGCGAAGTTCTGCGATAACATTGACGGCAATGCCCGAGTGCTCCAGTGTTCCACCCGCCATTGCGCGGATGTCGATTAGTTTGCCATCGACAAACTCATACTTGGTCTCGCTGGTCTGAATGATCTGGTAATACTCCGCAAAGGTGTATTTTCGATCCAGATCGATGCTTGTGGCTGGTTCGCTCATTTTTTATAGTATACCCAACACACGTTCGTCGTGCAGCCGTATTGTGGGTATATTACACGGCTTATGGCAGCTAGACTTGTGGAATTAGTGGAGAGTTTTGGGTCGCCGAAGGTGGTTCTTGTCGGCGATTTGATGATCGACCGTTACATCTTCGGATCGACCGACCGCGTATCGCCCGAAGCGCCGATACCGGTATTGCGATTTCGACGTGAAGAAACCCGTCTCGGCGGGGCAGGCTTTGTGCTGGCGGGGCTGGCGTCATTGGGTGCAAAGGTGTCGGTTGTCGGTGTATGCGGCAACGATCGCGCAGGCGTTACGCTGTGTGAAACAATCGCAGGTTACAACGCCGATACCTCTGGATTGATCCGCTGCGATCGTCCGACCGTTGAAAAAGTGCGGCTGCTCGGTTCATCAGAAGACCGATCCGCCCAGCAGATGATCCGCCTAGATATCGAAGACACCCAGCCAGTCAATCGCGCGATCGAAGATCAACTTTTCAACGCCGCCGAGATCGCCATCGACGGCGCTGCAGTGCTTTGTTTGGAAGACTACAACAAAGGTGTGCTGACCGAGTCGCTCACCCAGCGGCTGATCGTGCTGGGCAAATCCAAAAACATTCCCGTGCTGATCGATCCGGCGCGGCTAAACGATTACACCAAATACCGCGGGGCGACGATCATCAAGCTCAATCGACCCGAAACCGAAAAAGCGACGGGTCTGAAAATCACCGATGAAGCCTCCTGCCAGCAGGCAGCCGACGTTTTGATCAAAAAACTGGATCTGCAAGCCTGTGTCATCACGATGAATGACAAAGGCAGCTACCTTGCCGAGCGTGATCAAAAATACGAATTGCTCGCATCGCGATCGCGGCAGGTCGCGGATGCCACCGGCGCTGGTGACATGGTGTTGACGGCATTAGCGATGGCGCGGGCATCGGGAGCGAGTTGGCATGAAGCGGTTGAATTAGCAAATGTGGTCGGCGGGTTGGAAGTCGAAAAACTCGGCTGCGTGCCAATCACGCGCGACGAAATCATCGCCGATCTGTTGCACGAACAACGTCAAACATCCGGAAAAGAGCGCACGCTTGATTCGCTATTGGCGGAGATCGACATCCATCGGCGCGCCGGGCGTAAAATCGTTTTCACCAATGGCTGTTTTGATCTGATCCACCTCGGCCACGTCAAATACTTTCAATTCGCCAAAGCTCAAGGCGATCTGTTGATCGTCGGCATCAACACCGATGCGTCGATCCGACGACTCAAAGGCGACAAACGGCCTGTCGTTGGGGAAGACGATCGCATCGGCGTGCTGGAGGAATTGGAAAGCATCGACTATCTGATCAAGTTTGATACGGATACGCCGTTGGAATTGATCCACGCCGTTCAGCCAGATGTGTTGGTGAAAGGTGCGGATTATTCCAAGGAGCAGGTTGTCGGATGGGAAATCGTCGAAGCGCGCGGCGGGTGTGTGGCGCTGGCACCGTTAATTGATGGGCGATCGACAAGCAACGTGATTCGTAAGATTATCGAAGCCTATGCGACGTAAAATACGACGGTGGGGTGCTTAGGATTGGAATAATGCCAAACCGCGGCTGATTCATTAGTCGAAATGGCGATACAGCAGATACCCCTCCGCCAGGATGCGATTCATCCGGCCCTGCTAAAAAAATCACATACCGGACGTTGAACGAACCTCAGTCTGATCAATTCGTATCCGATGATGAGGTACGTATGACGTTATTAGATACACAACCCAACGGTGAGATCGAAATCGCAGAAGTGGCGTCGGATCGTCGCCGCAGCAGTCGCGCCGAGCGTGCGACGCCTGCGTGGATGAGCGCCGCCAGCGGATCGAACAAAGGCAACGGGTTTAACGTCACGATCAAGGATTTGTCATTGCATGGCGTCGGCCTGATCGCCGATCGGGCTTTGAATCGTCAGGATACGCATTGGATGGTGATCGCCGACCAATCACTTCGGCTGAGCACTCGGGTGCGCGTCGCGAGTTGTCGCCAACGTGAAGACGGTTTGTGGGATGTAGGTGGGGAGTTCTTTTGAACCTATTGCAAGTGTATCGATGGGGGTTTGTTCTGGCTGGTAATCGCTTGATTACACTTTAAGTGCTGCATTGCGTCGACTTGCACGTTATAGTCGCGGCATGATCAGATCCACCATCAAATCTGTCGCAACGCTTGCGATGCTGTTGCTGACGCCTGTTTTGCACGCGCAGGATGAAATCCCCGAAAAATGTGCGCCGTTTGTCGATTCGGTTGATCGCTGTCAGCGGTTCGAGTCGTTGCTGGGCAGTACGGGGTGGAAGGTGGAATATCACAAGACTTTCAAAAAGGATGACAAGCTTGATGATGTCGCCGTGCAGACGCCACAAATGCAAGGCCAAGTCGTTCCGCCACTGATTGAAAAGGTCAAAGATGAAGGCGGGGTGTTGCGATTTAATGCTGCCGGATACGAGCAGGGATTGTTGAAGATCGGTCCTGTGGTGTCGGGTGAGTTTGCGGTGGAGATGAAAATCCGCGCGATTGCAGGCCAATTGTGCGATCTCAGTTTTATCTGTGATGGGGTCGGTCAATCCCCTGCGTTCCAATTTGGCGGGTATGGCAATTCGCGCAATCGTCTTGCGGTTGGTGAGGGTGAAAACGCTCGATCCCAGATGATCGAAAGCACTGACGAACCCCATATCGTGCAGAACCAGTGGTATCGTGTCAGGCTGGAAGTAACCAAAAAAGAAATGATCGGATACGTCGATGGACAGGCGATCGTTCGCGGCAAAGCGACCGAAAAATACGATTTCACGAAATCGCGTCAGCCATTGGTCTACGTCTATTCGACCTCGGCTGAAATCGCGGACTATCGCGTCGAACGCCCAGCGCCCAATGCCGAGGCTGCGGACGTCGAAAAAGCATGGAAAGAAGCCTTCGTCAATAAAACCCGCGAGCAGGTGATTGCCGATATGACCGAGTTGACAAAATTGCTTGCCGATTCGGATTTCGCAACGCGCCAAGGCGCCCACGACCTGCTCGCCCGCGCCGGTAAAATCGCCGCCGACCCCCTGAAAGCTGCCGCCAAAGCCGGCCCGCTTGAAAAACGCGAACGGGCCAGATCGTTGCTGTTAAAGCTTGGGATCACTGTCGTGGAGGAGTAAAAATCTGCGCGAAACGTATCAGCCACCGATGAGCCACGGTTGCACACCGATAAATGTCTTGTTACTGCAAATGGTAGAAACGGCTACTGCACAATTCACTTGTATCGCGTCGCGAATTTCTGACTGCGCGAGAAACGAATTGGCGACGCAGGCGTTGCAGCTACGGAGTGCGTACACCCGCCCTAATCCGCAATATCCCGCTAATCAATCGTTATTTTAATCGCATTTTCATATTGCGTGCGTCCCGCCCCCTGGTCATTTAATCTGCGTCATCTGCGAAAATCTGCGGTTACATTCCCCATATTGGGAAAATCTTGTTGAAACTCAGTCTCAATTGGTTAGGATAGATCGCCTACTCGTTGCGGATTGCCTGACATGAAAAAAACCTGCGATCTTCCCGCTTGCACCAACCTCACCGGCGACACCAACAAATGTACGCTTAACGTACTCGGCGTCGGCTGTTGCGGGTTTGTTGTGTCGGTTGACCAATGCACCGACCGTGACATGAAACGTCGCCTGCTGGAAATGGGTTTTTGCAACGGCGCGCCAGTCGAATGCGTTCGCAAAGCCCCGATGGGCGACCCGATTGAATACAAAATCCGCGGCTATAACCTGTCTCTGCGTGGCGATCAGGCAAAATACATCCAGATCATGATCCCCACTTCACGCTGATTGAAATTGGCAAACCCCCATGCCCCAGTCGTTTGCGCTTCCGGTTGTTCGGCCTCTCACTCTCGCGTTGGCGGGTAATCCCAATAGCGGCAAGACGACGTTATTCAATGCGCTGACTGGCTTGCGTCAAAAAGTCGCGAATTATCCCGGCGTGACCGTCGAGCGAAAAGTCGGAAAAACAACCCTTTCAGATGGATCCGTCGCTGATGTGATCGATCTGCCCGGCGCTTATTCACTCATTAGTCGCAGCCCCGATGAAGTGATCGCGATGCAGGTTTTGCGCGGCCTGCGAATCGATACCCCGCCGCCTGATGTCGTCGTCTGCGTCGTCGATGCCAGCAACCTGCAACGCAATCTATATCTGGTCAGCCAGTTGATGGAACTGGGTCGGCCATTGGTGATCGCGCTGAACATGATGGATATCGCGACCCGCCGCGGGCTCAACGTCTCAGCGGCGCGACTCAGCCAGACGCTTGGCGTGCCGGTCGTGCCGGTGGTCGCACACAAAAAACAGGGCATCGACGATCTAAAACGCGCGATCGCCGAGGCGAAAATCGCGCCGTTGCCGGAGTTTGCGTTGCCCGCATCGATGAAGCAGGCGATCCACGAAATCGCAGCGATGCTCGCCACGCCGAATGCCCACGCGACAGCAGAACGATTGCTGACGCATGATCCTGCGACAGATGTCGAACACTATCTCGCTGACGTGGCATTGAAGTTGCGCGTGGAAGCGTTGCAGGCGAAATTGCTGGCCGAGAATATCGATCCGGTGCAGGCGGATGTTGAAGCCCATTATCGGTGGATCGACGAGGTGGCGGCACAATCCATCGAACCGGCGTGTGCGGTTTTGGATACGACACGTGGCACGGGTTTTCAACCCGTGTCTGCAACCGAACATGGGTTAAAAACCCATGCCACGAATCCACTTGAATACGCCCACCCCGTATCACTGACCGATAGCGTAGACCGCGTTTTTCTGCATAAAATATGGGGATTAGTTGTTTTCGCATCGATCATGGCGACGCTGTTCATCGGGATTTTTATCGTCGCTGATCCGTTGATGGGCGCGACCGAAGACGCCGTGAAGTGGATCGGCGGATTGATTACCGGCCTGCTGCCTGAAGGCGCGATCCGCGACCTCTGGGCGGACGGCATCGTCGCCGGCGTCGGCGGGGTGTTGGTCTTTGTCCCGCAGATCGCGGTGATGTTTTTATTCCTCGCGATTCTGGAGGATTCAGGCTATCTCGCGCGGGCGGCGTTCCTCATGGACCGCGTGCTGGGCAAACTGGGGCTGAACGGGAAAAGTTTTATCCCGCTGCTGAGCAGTTTCGCCTGCGCCATCCCCGGCATCATGGCGACCCGCACGATCGAAAACCGCAGGGATCGACTCGCGACCATCTTCGTCGCACCCTTCATGAGCTGCAGCGCGCGATTGCCCGTCTATGGACTCTTAATCGGTGCCTTTTTCGCAACCTTTAGCGCCGCCTCGCGTGGCGGGATCATGTTTGCCTGCTACGCCCTAGGCGTGCTGGCGGCCGTGCTGACCGCGTTGGTTTTCCGCAAAACATTCCTCAAAAGCGCCCCCAGCAGTTTCGTTCTCGAACTGCCGAGCTACAAAATCCCCCAGATCACGCAAATCCTCCGCGTGATGCTGACCAACACCTGGGCCTTCGTCCGCAAGGCCGGGACCATCATCTTCTGTTTGAGCGTGATTTTGTGGGCGATGGCGTATTACCCGAGGCTTTCGGAGGAGGCAACCGCGCGGGTGACGGCGGCCTCGACGGCCAGATTGCCTTTGGCGATCACCGACGGTGTTCCGAACCTCTCAACTACGGCAATGGAAGTACAAAGCGAATCCGCGCAAGCGGAAGCCAAGCAAG
>JBBQXB010000034.1:0-35109 GCA_038210015.1 Tepidisphaerales bacterium | reverse complement strand
TCGTGCGAATGTGGAATGTGGCAAATGTGACAGCCGCAAAGTGCGCGACGTTTGGGATGATCGCGTTGTTTGGAGGCTATAAACCTTCGCCAGGTCGTGCGTAAGGATATAATGCGGATCGTGGGTGATGCTCGCGCCTGTAGCTGCGACGCCTGCGTCGCCAATTCGTTGGGTATGAATGCAGAAATGGGCGACGCAGGCGTCGCAGCTACACGGTATTCGCCGGCGCGTAACGCACGCTGAAAACGTATGAGAGGTAAGGAGTTATGTGCGATTGGTTTGATGGCAGACGAGGCGACAGATTCGACGATCGGTGTGTTGCAGGTGCGCACAGTGTCACGTTAGCCCGTAGGCAGTTTGACCCGGCGGATGTCGGGCAAACGTAAGGCGGACGCGTGGCGCGGGATGGGTGATCAGACGGTGACGGTTTGGGAGTTGAGGCTTTCCAGCAACCCGCTGACCGTCATTTGCAGCGTCGGATGTACCAAGTCCGGGGCGATGGTGCTCAACGGTGCCAGCACAAACGCCCGCTGGTGCATCATCGGGTGGGGGACCATGAGTTCATCGGAGGAGATGATTTTGTCGCCGAAGATGAGGAGGTCGAGGTCGATGACGCGGGGTTCCCATTTTTCGCGTCTGGTGCGGCCGATCAAATCTTCGATTCGCATCAATTCTTTTAGCAGTGCGTGTGAACCCAGCGATGTTTCGAGCTGAATCGCCCCATTGAGAAACGGTGCCGCCCCGACCGGCCCGCCGACGGGGGCGGTTTCGATGAGTTGAGAAATGCGGGTGATTTGGATCTGTTCGTGTTGCGAGAGCAACGCGATTGCTTGATAGCAATAGCGTCCGCGGTCGCCGAGGTTTGATCCGATCGCGATATATACCGTCTGGTTTCCGTTGCCATTTCGCATGGTTGGATATTCTAACCAAATTATCGGACGAGACAGCGCTAAAACTGTGTTGGTCGAACAAAAAAAGCGGGTCGCATGGTTTCCCACGCGACCCGCTGCATTTCTCATACTAGATTTTCGATCGAATCTGGAAAATCCAAATTCGGCGATCGATTATTTGTTCTCGAAAGCGCTGTTGGTGTTGAAGCCGTGGTAGGCTTCTTGACCGTGTTCGCCGATATCGAGACCTTCGATTTCTTCCTTTTCGCTGACTCTGATACCACCGGCGACCTTAAGGATGCCGAAAGTGACCAGTGAGATCAGGAAGGCGGTGATACTGATTACGCCAGTACCGATGATCTGTGTTGCCAGGCCGTAGCTCTTGCCTGCGTACAGGGCTTCAAGCGCCCCTTCTTTGGCGAAGATCGCGACAGCAACCGTACCGAATACGCCGCAGATTCCGTGAACGCTGATCGCACCGACCGGATCGTCCATGCGAATCTTATCAAAGAACAGCACCGCAAAGACCACGATACTGCCAGCGAGTGCACCGATGACAATCGCAGAGGTCGGCGAAACCACATCCGCACCGGCGGTGATGCCCACCAGGCCTGCAAGAATGCCGTTCAATGCCATCGACAGATCTGGCTTGCCGAAGACCAACCAGCTGGTAATCAAGCCGATCAGACCGCCTGCACAGCCTGCGAGAGTAGTGGTGACGAACACGGACGACACGCCCGCTTCGTCGGCTGAAAGAACCGAGCCACCGTTGAAGCCGAACCAGCCGAGGAACAGCATGAATACACCGATCGTCGCCAAAGGCATCGAATGGCCGGGGATCGGGCTGACCGATCCATCGGCTTTGTACTTTCCAACGCGCGGGCCAAGGAGCAATACACCCGCAAGTGCGCCGAATCCACCGAAAGCGTGAACGAGGGTTGAACCGGCAAAGTCATGGAATCCCATGTCTTGCAACCAGCCGCCGCCCCATTTCCAGGAACCGGTCAACGGATATCCGATCATCACGAATACGACGCTGAAGATGAGGAAGGGCAGGAGTTTAATACGTTCGGCAACCGCACCAGACACGATCGTGGCGGCGGTGGCGGCGAACATGGCTTGGAAAATAAAGTCGGTGTAACCGGTGTACGAACCATTGTAATAGCTCGCCGACACATCCACGTCAGCAGGCAGCGGACTGCCCATTGCGAACACGCCCGGAATCGTCCAATTGGAACCGGGGTACATCGAAGCAAAGCCCCATGCCCAGTACGCCAGCACGCCGATGCAGACGATCATGACGTTTTTGGTGAGGATATTGACGCAGTTTTTCGATCGGCAAAGTCCCGATTCGACCGCAGAGAAGCCCAAGTGCATGATGAACACCAGCGCCGCTGCGATCAGAACCCAAGTGTTGTTTGATCGGAAAACGCCCGCGTCAACAAAACCTTCGTCATTTGCTTTGAGATCGCCGGGCTTGCCGGAGGCAACGATGGAGACATCGCTCATCTTGCCTTCTTTGTCGATTGAAGCGGTGAACAATGTCGGATTGGTTTCGACAAGTCCGCCTGGAAAGTTTTTGACGATTGTGCCTTCGACAACCGCTGACTTGCTTCCGTCGTCTTTGGCGTCAGAATCGCCGATCGCTTTTTTAAGCGCCTCGGCGTCGTAAAACCATTCGACGGTCATTTCGCCTTTGGCCGTTGCAGCGGGCTTGGGTGCTTCGGGTTCATCCGCAGCTACCGCAAGATTCTGCATACCTAATAAACAAATGAGACCGGCCATAAGACCGAATAACCACCGCCGCCTGAGTTGAGACGATACGCTAAACATAAGCATCCACCTGTGAGAGAGAAAATTATGGACCCGGACGAAACGGTTCGGCCGCGGGATATTTCTGCCTGAAATGTGCGCAGAAAAGTTAAATCGTTTCCTTTCCAGCGACCACTCGCTGTTGAAATACTCTTCACAAATCTCATGCCAATAGATCTAAAAGCTGCATCAACTTTGATTCGACCGCTTCTATCGGGCGTATTTCACAATATTTGGGTTATGACGACGGAAGTATTCGTTAGAAATGCGTTGCGCGTTTTATGTGCAGCGGATTGTCGGATTGTGGGTTGTGTAGCGCACCTCAGCAATCGGACGCGAAAATAGGCATTGGCAAACTACAGTAGGGACGGGCGACTGGGATGGGTTTATTCTTCGTCCGATAAATCGACCGCCACGAACTTGCGCAGCCGGGCGGTCAGGTCGTCGACTGTGTAGGTGGCACTCGTCGATAAAGGCAGAAACACACCTTGGTTATGTGAACTGTCGATGATCAGCAACTGTTCGCCGATCGATAAATGACCTGCTTCTTGAGGCTGATGCCCGGTGACAAGCAGTTTCGCGTTCACTTTCTCCGCGAACATCGCAATCCCCGCCTCGGTATATTTTCGACCCCAGATCAATTGATACACCGGGCTGACGCGTTTTTTATAGTCTTCGCTGGTCAATGGCGTGCGCGTGAACACTGAGTAGTCGAAAGTTGGAATCTGCTCATCGGTCGGCAGGCTGTGGCTAAACCAAAGCCCGTTCGGACACTGGATCGCCAGCGGCAACGAGAGCAGGAACTCAGTGATTGCAAGTTGCACACCCATCGATTCATTTGGGAAATCGCGCTTGATGCCTTTGTTAAAGGCTTCGCAAACGCTCAATCCCGCTTTCATAATGCCCTCGCCATGGATTTGCGCCAGATCGTGATTGGCGAATAAGAAGTGGACTTGATCGGGAAAATCGCATTTCAACTCGGCGGCCTCTAACAGCATCCGCCAACTGTCTTCGGCGCCGTCGGGCCCGAAATGTTCGCCGTGGATGAGTTCATGCAGGATCAGATGCCGATTCGGGTTTTCGTCTAACTTCGCAGCCGCCAATAGCTTACGGAAGTTTGTGCGATGATCGTGAATGTCCCCGGTCATCCAGACTTCGTGATCGGGGGGTAAATGCACAATTTGCCCGGTCCGATAACGGTCCAAACCATTTTCTTCCTTGGCGGAATCGAACGCTTCAACAACCTGATCTGCACTTCTTTGCATGTTTCTTATTTGAACCTGATTGAGTCGATGTCGCAATCGACCGATTTCAAAGATGTACCGTAAACGTTTATGTCGGCGATTTGGATTATTGCATGGATCGAAATACTGAGCATATCAAACAGGCGACATGCAGCGATGGGTCGATCTCATCCGGCGACACTCTGCGCAAGGGAATAAAAGCGATGGCCAACGACTGCGAGACAAATGCCTACACGCCAACCTGTCGCTTCTGCGCCAAGCCGTTGACGCATACTTTTGTCGACCTGGGAACAAGCCCGCTTTGCCAGCGGCATGTCACGCCGCAAAAATTTAATCACGCCGAATCATTTTATCCGTTGCACGCTTATGTCTGCCACGCCTGTTATCTAGTGCAGGTGCCTCAATATGTGCAACGCGAGGAAATATTTGATGGCGACTACGCCTATTTCAGCAGCTATTCCGATTCGTGGTTAAAGCACGCGCAGGACTACACCGAAAAGATGGTGTCGCGGTTCGGATTCAACGAAAAAAGCCGCGTGGTGGAGATCGCCAGCAACGACGGATATTTGCTTCAGTATTTCGTCCAGCGTGGCATCCCGGCGTTGGGGATTGAACCGACCGCCAACACCGCCGCCGCTGCCGAACAAAAGGGCGTGAAATCGCTGGTCAAGTTTTTCGGACGCCAGACCGCCGTGGAAGTGCGTCGCGATTTCGGCCCCGCCGATCTGTTACTCGGCAACAACGTGCTGGCGCATGTGCCGGATATCAACGATTTTGTTGGCGGCATCAAAATCCTACTGGCCGAGCGTGGGGTGGTAACGATTGAGTTCCCGGTGCTGTCAAAACTGATCGAAAACAACTATTTCGACACGATCTATCACGAACATTTTAGCTATCTGTCGTTCACGACCGTGGAAAAGATTTTCGCGCATCATGGCATGACGTTGTTTGATGTCGATCAACTCGCAACGCATGGCGGATCAATCCGTATCTATGCCCGACACGCCGAAGACGCGACCAAACCAATTAGCGAAAACGTGTTTGCGATCAAAAAACGCGAAGAATCAGCAGGACACTTTGATCTGAATTACTACGCAAAGTTTGGCGAAAAAGTGCGAGAATCGAAGCGGAAGATTTTGTCGTTCCTGATCGAAGCCAAGCGCGCCGGCAAAACGGTGGCAGCGTACGGCGCGCCTGGCAAAGGCAATACGCTGCTGAATTATTGTGGCATTCGCACAGATTTCATCGACTACACCGTCGATCGCAATCCGCATAAACAAAACAATTACCTGCCCGGCACGCGCATCCCAATTTTGTCGCCGGATGTGATCCGCCAGCGTAAACCCGATTACCTGTTCATCTTGGTCTGGAATCTGAAGGACGAAGTGATGAAGCAGACCAATTACATCCGAGAATGGGGCGGGCAATTCGTCGTGCCGCTCCCGGAATTACAAGTGATTGAATGAACACGAGATAGCGATCGAAACGGAGACTGATATGAAAGTGGTTATCTTCTGCGGCGGCCAGGGGCTTCGACTCCGGGAATACTCTGAAAATGTCCCCAAACCAATGGTGCCTGTCGGCTATCGCCCGATCGTGTGGCATCAGATGAAATACTACGCGCATTACGGGCATAAGGAGTTTATCCTGTGCCTGGGATATCGCGCCGACGCGATCAAAGACTATTTTCTGCATTACAACGAATGCACGAGCAACGATTTCGTGCTCTCCGGCGGCGGACGGGACATGCGGTTGATGAGCAGCGATATCAGCGATTGGAAAATCACGTTCGTCGATACCGGTATGGATGCAAAAATCGGCGAACGGCTGATCCAGGTTCGCGACCACCTCGAGGGCGACGAGATGTTCATGGCCAACTACGCCGACTGCCTGACTGACGCGCATCTGCCGACGATGATCGACGATTTCACCAAATCCAAAAATCTCGCCTCATTCTTATCCGTGCGTCCGGGCTATAGCTGGCACGCGGTCCACGTGGATGACGCCGGGCAGGTGGTCGATCTGATCGACGCCGACAAGACCAATGTCTGGATCAACGGCGGATATCTGATGTTCCGACGCGAGGCACTCGATCATTTTGAAGATGGCGACGACATCGTGCCTACGGTCTTCCGCAAACTCGCAGCCCAAAATAAGCTGATGACCCATCGCCACAACGGTTTCTGGGCCTGCATGGATACGTTCAAAGAGAAAATGACGCTCGATGACCTGCACGCCCGCGACAAAGCCCCGTGGCAGGTGTGGCGGCCAACCAAGCTCAAGACAGTCAAACAGACGGCCTAACGATGACGCCATTGAACGCATTCAAATCCGTGCGAAAGTTGCTGTGCATCGGTGCGCATTCTGATGACATCGAAATCGGTGCTGGTGCGACCATTCTGCGCATCCTGCGCGATCAGCCCGAAACGCAGATCATGTGGGTCTGCCTTAGCGGCGGCGGCACGGATCGCGAAGCCGAGGCCGAAGATTCGTCTCTAGCCTTTGCACCTCGCGCCACTTTTGAATGCCGTGCCTTTACCGACCGATACTTCCCGGCGCAGCAGGTACAGATCAAGGAAGCCTTTGAGACGTTCAAGAATTATAATCCCGACCTAATCCTGACCCATTCCAGCGACGACCGGCATCAGGATCATCGTGTCGTGAATGAATTGACTTGGAACGCGTTTCGATCGCATCAGATTCTGGAATACGAAATTCCCAAATGGGACGGCGACCTGCAACGGCCAAATATTTATGTGCCGGTGGAGAAGGAATTGATGGATCGGAAGATCGAATTGTTGCTGGAACATTTCGGATCGCAACGCTCAAAACACTGGTTCGATGATGAAACATTCCGCGCCCTTGCCCGATTGAGAGGGTTGGAAAGCAACACCCGTTACGCTGAAGCATTCATCGCGAAAAAGCTGATATTATAAGTGTGCGATGCGCTTGGCGAGCAGTTCGTAACGCGGGCGTCTCGCCCGTGACCTGTCATTGGGTTAAGGACGCTGATTGATGGATACATTTTTACGAAACAGCTTCAACAAAAAACGCGTGCTGGTGACGGGGCATACCGGTTTCAAAGGACCGTGGTTGCTTGCGATACTGGATCGTCTGGGCGCAGTGACGACTGGCTATGGATTAGCGCCTGAAACGTCGCCTTCAGGGTACGAATTGATCGGCGGTGACAAACTCTGCACCCCGATCATCGCAGATTTACGCGATCGTGAACATCTTGCACGTGTCGTACGAGAAACCCGTCCCGATTACGTCATCCACATGGCTGCCCAATCGCTGGTTCGGCGGTCATATCGGGACCCGGTCGATACCTTTGAAAGCAACATCACCGGCACGATCAATCTGCTCGATGCGCTTCGCCACTACGACGGCGTGTGCAGTGTTGTGATTGTCACCACCGACAAAGTATATGCTGAAAGCGGCACGGGACTGCCCTATGCCGAAAGCGACAAATTGGGGGGATACGATCCCTACAGCACCTCCAAAGCCTGCTGCGAACTAGTGACTGAATCGTATCGGCTATCTTATTTTCATCCGTCGCATTACGACACGCATCATAAAAGCATCGCCACCGCGCGGGCTGGTAATGTGATCGGCGGGGGGGACTGGTGTGAGGATCGGCTGATCCCCGATGTCGTGCGGGCGATGGCCTCGAATCAGCCGGTGCGCGTCCGCAACCCCCGTGCCGTGCGGCCGTGGCAGCATGTGCTGGAACCGTTGACCGGTTATCTGCGCTTGGCGGCGCATCAGGCGCGCGATCCGCGTCATTTTGCAGAGGGTTTTAATTTCGGGCCCGGGGCGGACGATACGCTGGAAGTGGAGCAAGTCGTCACACTGGCGTTGGCGGCATGGGGTGAGGGAAGTTATTTCGTCGAAGTCGATCCGAATGCCCCGCACGAAGCAGCATTGCTGCGACTCAACAGCGGCAAGTCGATCGAACGTCTTGGCTGGCGTCCGCAGTGGAGTGCCCGCGACGCGATCACCAAAACCATCGAATGGTATCGTCACGCGCCGAACCATCCCGAAGGCGCGATCGCCTATACGCGTCGGCAGATTGATGATTACTTCCTACCTTTTACGCAAATCGCTTGAGTTATTAAAATATGGGCCACAGAGATACAGAGACACAGAGAAAGCAAAATACTAAACCGCAGATGACTCAGATTGCGCTGATGAAGAAATACAAGTATGTAATCTGCGTTATCTGCGAAATCTGCGGTTAAAACTCTTCCATGCAAATCACTGAGACAAAACTTCAGGGGCTGAAAGTGATCGACATCACGCCGCATGCGGACGATCGCGGGTTTTTTGCGCGGGTGTGGGATCGCGATGCGCTGGTGTCTGTGGGGATGGATACGGATCTGCAACTTTCAGCGCTGACGCAAAATGTTCATGCCGGCACGTTACGCGGCATGCACTATCAGACGCCGCCGTTTGCAGAAACGAAGTTCGTGCGCGTGACGCGAGGTTCAATTTTTGACGTCGCGGTCGATCTGCGGAAAGATTCGCCGACCTATCTGCAATGGCATGGCGAAGTGTTGTCCGCCCGCAATCACCGGCAACTTTATATCCCCAAAGGATTTGCCCACGGCTATCTGACGCTCGAAGCGGATACAGAATTAACCTATTTCCTCTCGGCAGCCTATTCACCGGAACACGCGCGCGGGGTTCGATACAACGATCCAGCGTTTGCGATCAACTGGCCTGGCGAAATCAAAGTCATCGCGCCGCGGGATGCTCAGTATGGGGATTATCACCCATGAGATCAGACGTCACGCCATCGCCGACATATGATTTAACCGAGATGATGCGCGGTTTGATCGCGAGGCTTTATCCGATCTGTCGTTCGATCACCGGTGACGGGCTTCGACAGACTTTGCGAATCATCGGCGAGCAGATTCCGCTGGAAATAAACGAAGTGCCGACCGGCACGCAGGTGTTTGATTGGACGGTTCCACAGGAATGGAATCTTCGCCGTGCCACATTAACCGCACCCGATGGCAGCGCCATTGCTGACACTGATGTTCACAATCTGCATGTGTTGAATTATTCGATTCCAATGCAGAAAAAGATGTCTTTGCACGAGCTGAAGCCGCATTTATATTCGATGCCGGACAAGCCGGATTGGATTCCGTATCGAACGAGTTATTACGCGCCGAACTGGGGCTTTTGTTTGCCGCATCGCGTGGTCGAGCAACTGCGTGATGGCGAATACGCCGTTACAATCGATACAACCCTCACAGACGGATCGCTGACGTACGGCGAACTATTCATACCCGGCCAGACCGAGGATGAGGTGCTGTTCAGCGCGCACGCCTGTCATCCGTCCTTGGCGAATGACAATCTCTCCGGCATCGCGGTCGCGGTCGCGGCAGCGAAAATCCTTTCAACGCAGACGAACCGATATTCATATCGTTTCTTGTTTGCACCCGGCACGATCGGTTCGATCTGCTGGCTGGCGATAAATCAGTCGCAGGTGGATCGGATCAAACACGGACTGGTTTTGTCCTGCCTCGGCGACGGCGGATCGATCACCTATAAACGTTCGCGACAAAGTGATGCGATCATCGACCGCACAGTTGCGCATGTATTGCGTGAAGCAGGCACGCCGCACACGATCAATCCGTTTGTGCCGTATGGCTACGACGAGCGACAGTTTTGTTCGCCGGGATTTAATCTGCCCGTCGGCGTGTTGATGCGAACACCGAACGGCAAGTATCCCGAATATCACACCTCCGCCGACAATCTGGATCTGATCAAGCCTGAATCGCTGGCCGATTCATTGCAGACGGTGATGAAGATCACGCGCGCGATTGAATGCAACGATCGTTATCAAAACACCCAACCCCATTGCGAGCCGCAGTTAGGCCGGCGCGGTTTGTATTCCAATACCGGCGGCAACGCGACCCCGCCGGGGTATGAAATGGCGCTATTGTGGATTTTGAATTATTCAGATGGCGAAAATGATCTGCTGGAAATTAGTCGCAAGTCAGGGATCGCATTGGAAACCATCACGATCGCGGCGCAGATGCTGCTCGACAAGTTATTGTTGCGTAAATTGTAATCAGCCCGCGCCAAGCAACGTCACGATTAACGCCTTCTGATAATGCAGGCGATTCTCCGCCTGCTGGAAGATCAACGACTGCTTGCCTTCCATCGCTTCATCCGAAATTTCCAACCCGCGATAGGCTGGCAAGCAATGCATGATCACACAGTGAGCCGGGGCGATTTTCATCAATTCGTCATTGATCTGAAAGCCTTGAAACTCATTGATCCGCAATTGTTTTTCGGCTTCCTGTCCCATGCTGGTCCAAGTGTCGGTGTAAACCGCATCAGCGTTGCGGACGGCCTCGGTGGGATCGCTTGACACGACAAAATCCATACCGGGCACTTGGGTCATAATCCGATCGAGGTCATCGGAAGGCAGCTCGTAACCGCTGGGTGTGCAGCAGACGAATCGCACGCTGAGCTTTCCGCACGCCACCGCCAGCGACCGCGCGACGTTATTGCCATCACCGACATACACCAGCGTTCGGCCATCAATTTTTCCGAAATGCTCCTGCAGTGTGAGCATGTCGCTCATCGCCTGACACGGATGCGAATAGTCGCTTAACGCATTGATCACCGGCACGGCTGCGTATTCTTTGAGCTCGGTGAGTTTTTGATGTTCAAACACGCGAGCCACAATCAGATCGCACATACCCGATAAGACGCGTGCGACATCCTTAGCCGGTTCGCGCGTGCCGAGTCCGATTTCGTCGCCGGTCAGTGCGATCGCGTGCCCGCCGCACTGGTTCATCGCCTGTGTGAATGAAACGCGCGTGCGCAGCGAAGGTTTTTCAAAGATCATCGCCGCGGTTTTGCCCGCAAGGATCGGATCATTCCGTCCATTCGATTTCAATTGCTTCTTCAGCCGCTGGGCGGTATCGAGCGTCTGCTTCAAAAAATCGACCGAATGCTCGGCAATGGAAATAAAATGCTTCATGGCGGCCTTTGGTTTCTTATGTGGCAGGGGTTTTCAACCCGTGTTCTAGATTTTGGGAAAGGACACGGGTTAAAAACCCGTGCCACATGCACTTACAAAACAATCTCTGTCCCGATGCCCGCTTCGGTGTAGATTTCAAGCAATAGCGAGTGGGGCATTCTGCCGTCGATGATGTGGGCTTTTTGGACCCCGGCTTTGAGTGCGTTGATGCAGGCTTCGACCTTGGGCAACATTCCCGTGCCGATTGCGCCGGATTTTATCATCTCATCAATTTGCGAGACCGTCAGATGGCTGATGCGAGACGCGGGATCGTTCATGTCGGCACGGATGCCGTCGGTGTCGGAGACGACGACCAGTTTGTCGGCCTTCATCCCCGCGGCCACGGCGCCGGCGGCGGTGTCGGCGTTGACGTTTAATTTGCCACCCGAGGTGTCACGCGCGATCGTCGCGATGCACGGGATCGCATCGGCTTTGACTAATAGTTCCAACAAACGTGCGTTAACCCAGTTCACTTCGCCGACGTGTCCCAGATCGATCCGCCTGCCATCGGGGGCACTGAAATAGGTGCGCTCGGCGAACAACACCACCGAGGACAGCGAATGCAATCCCATCGCCTCGCAGCCTTGCGAATTGATGAAATTAACGATCGTGCGATTGATCTGATTGCACAGCACCTGCTCGGCGATCGCCAGCGTACGTTCATCGGTGTAGCGGCGGCCCATCACCATTTGCGGGGTGAGACCGGCTTTTTCCATCGCTTCGTTGATCGCCTTGCCGCCTCCGTGGACGAGAACGGGCTGCATGCCGACATAGTTCATGAATACGATGTCGTTGAGGATCGTGGTGAGAACCTGTTCGTCGTCCATGATCGAACCGCCGATCTTGACGACGACGGTTTTATCGTGAAAACGCTGGATATATCCGAGCGCTTCAACGAGTGCAGTGGCTTTGGTGATGGCTTCATTCATCGTTTGCGCTGGCCTTTGAAAAACCAAACCGCGAAAGATAAGGCTGACAGGCGGGTGTCGTCAATTCGTGGGGCGTTAATTCACGATCTTACTTGCATATTAGTATGTGTCGACCTTTAGTTCTCACGAGCGGACCAGAAGTAAACCACTGCTCCCTCAAGGGGAGGGGAGAATCGGGAATTACCGTCCGTTGCATCTAAACCTGCATTCCACTAGCGTCGTTCGCACCTATGGGAATCGGACTAACCCGGCTCATCTCACCGCTAACGCCTTTGATCGAAACGGCCAGGCATTACAACCTGAAAAAGTTCAGGCATGATATCGTCGCCGGGCTGACGGTATCGGTGGTAGAAGTCCCGCAGGCGATGGCGTACGCGATCATCGCAGGGGTACCGCCACAGTACGGCATTTATTCGTCGATTATTCAAGGCATCCTGGGGGCGCTGTTTTCATCCAGCCAGCACCTGACGACCGGGCCGACCAATACGCAGTCGCTTTTGATCGCCGCTGCCGCGACCAGGCTCGCCGCCCCGGACGCGCCCGGCGAACTTTATCTTCAGATCGTTTTCACGCTCACCATCCTCAAAGGATTAATCCAAACGGCTTTCTGGGCGATGCGATTTGGCGACCTCGTGCAGTTTATCTCGCGATCGGTCATCCTCGGCATCGCCAGCGGGGCGGCGGTGCTGATCGTGTTCGGACAGTTGGCGGCGTTCCTCGGGATCAGTCGCGAATCGACCAGCCCGTTTTTTGGGATTGTCGCCGACGTCCACCGCATGTGGCCGCACCTGCACGAAATCACCTGGCAACCGATCGCGATCGGTTTGATGACCATCTTCATCACGCTGGGCGCAAAACTCATCAGCAAGTTTATCCCCGGCGCGCTGATCGCCGTCGTAGCCGCTGCGGCAATCGCAGGGTTTAGTGGCATGTCGATCAAAACCGTCGGCGTATTAGGTGCCGGTTTCCCCCATTTCACCTTGCCATTATGGGATTGGAATGTTTGGACAAGTCTATTGTCCGGTGCGGTTGCACTGGCGTTGTTGGGCGGGATCGAATCAATCGCGATCGCAAAATCAATCTCCAATCGGGCCGGGGAACGCGTTTCGGCGAATCAGGAACTGTTCGCACAGGGCATTACAAATTTTGTCAGCGGTTTCTTCCAGACGATCCCCGGCACTGCCAGTTTCACGCGATCAAAACTTGATTTTGATGCCGGTGCCAAAACGCGGTTCGCTGCGATGATGAATGCGGTATTCGTCGGCGCGATGTTCTTTTTATTGCAGGATTACGCACGATACATCCCCTACGCAGCGTTGGCGGGCGTGCTGTTTGTCGTCGCGTGGGGGTTGCTCGAAACGCAGTATTTTCTGCGCGTTTATAAAGCCGACCGGTCGGACGCGATCGTTTTCGCATTCACGTTTTTATCCACGATCCTCTTACCGCTGCAGTATGCGGTGTTTATCGGCATCTTTCTCAATATCGCATTTTATCTGCGCACCAGCAGCCGCCTGCACATCGCTGAAATGGTGCAGACCGACAGCGGGGTGTTCATCGAGCGGCCGATCTACAACCGCGCGGGTGAGAAAAAGATCATGTTCATCCAGCTCGAAGGCGAACTCTATTTTGCGATCGCCGATCAGTTGCAGGACCAGCTCGCGACCATCCGCCGCAGCGGCGTTCGCGTGGTGATTATCCGGCTGAAGCGCTGCCATTCGATTGATGCCACTGTGCTGGGGGTGCTGGAAGAGTTCGTCACCGACATGAAAAAAATCAACGGCCACGTGCTGCTTTGCGGCGTACGCCCCGAAGCATCCCGCGTGCTGCGCGCCTACGGACTCGATTCCATCATTGGATTGGAAAATATTTTCCCCGCAGGGGACGGCGTTTTCACCAGCGCTAAAAAAGCCCTCCACCGCGCCCGCGAGCTCGTCGGATCGTCGATCGACGTGTCCGCCATCAAGCTGGATGAGGAAGGCGAAATCACTTACGAGATATAGAGGTTTTGCGAGTTGTAAATAGTCAATCCTGTTTTCTATTGCCCTTCATCTATATCGAGATCGTCAGGAAGAGTTAGCCACGTATCATTCACGAAAAGCAACTTGCGTGGCTTTTTTCCCGCATTTCGTAGCGCGGACGTCTCGTCCGTGTTTGCGCTGAAATCAAGAGAAAAATAAACACGGAGATCACGTTGCACACGAAGGCGGAGACGGATGATATTCTTCGTGTGCTTCGTGATATTCTTGATTTACACCTCATTGATTGGCGTCCCCGTTGTTAATTCTTTGCACGATTTTGCGAACTACTTTGCGATTTTGAGTCACGTCAGCGGTTGGGTAGCGCGGAGGATGCGGTCGCGGATCGCTTGCCAATCAGGGTGGTCGGGGGGGAGTTCAATATAGATCGCTCGCAGGTGCTGTTGATCGAGCATTCGCAGCCGGGCGTAGAATTGCTGCGCGTAGCGGTCGGCGTCGAGCGTGATCGGCAGAATTGCGGCGTCGGTCGGATCGATCTTGTCGCGGTCGCGCGGATCAAACCGAAACGCAGGTGTGACCGGGGCGTAATGGATAACATGCTGGCCCGGCGATGCAGCGGGGGAGTCGGCGGGCTGCACAAAACCGGGCAGGATTGCGACGGATTGTTGAATTGCCGATTCGATCATTTGTTGCGTGATCGCACCGGGGCGCAGAATTGTCGGCATACCTGTCGTGAGATCGAGCACGGTTGATTCGATCCCCACACGGCAAGCGCCGCCATCGAGAATCATCGGGATGGATTGCCCGAACTCATCTCGGACATGGGCTGCGGTCGTCGGCGACACGCGATTGGATCGATTCGCGCTCGGTGCTGCCAGTACGCCATCAAACGCACGCAGCAACTGCATCGCGATCGGATGATCCGGCGCACGCAGGCCGACAGTCTGTTTGCCCGCAGTGACGATATCGGGGATCTGACCCGATTTTTCAACCACCAACGTCAACGGCCCCGGCCAAAACGCATTGGCGAGCTTCGACGCCACACCCGGCCAATCGACGCAGTACCGCCGGGCGATCGATTCATCCGCGACATGCACGATCAACGGATTGGTGGCAGGGCGGCCTTTGACTGCAAAGATTTTTCGCACCGCATCCGCATTGGTCGCGTCCGCGCCTAGCCCATAAACCGTCTCAGTCGGAAACGCGACCAATTCGCCACGCCGTAAAAGATCAGCCGCTTGTTCGATCATGGTTGCTCTGAATCAGGCTCGTACAGTTACATAAAAAAAATGGGCCACAGCGACACAGAGGCACAGACAGAAGAACCATCAATTCGCATTAGGTGCCATACAGTAATCCATGTCCCCAAAATGTCATCCCAACATACTCCGATGGGTCTACTTCAGACGTTAAAAAGAAAGCGATTTTTGATAAGCGAGGTGGATGCTTCAGAGTACCTCGGCACGACATAGTAGATATTCACACGACCCATTACACATTGCTTGTCTATGTCATCTGTGGTTACGCACTTGGTTTTCTCCGTGTCTCCGTGTCTCGGTGTCTCTGTGGCCAATTCTCCCTCACTTAGTCACTTTTCATCCGCAGGCGGAAACTGCTCGATCAGCCATGCCATCGCTTTTTCTTGATCGTTGCAGATTAAAAAAACCTCCTGAACCGTGCCGGTTCCGTTGTACTGGCATTTGATCCCGGCGTCGGTCGGGTACTGCACCTTAAAGCTCGGCGGGGTCTTGCCACGCCGAACCTTGATCCGCCCGGGCACGATCCTAGCGACATGCGGACAGCGGTCGATGATGCGATTCAAAATCGCATCCAGCCCCCCAACTCGCCCGTACTGCCGCTTGATCTTCCCGAACTTCATCCGTTTAACCATACCCCAGCGATCCGACGAACGCGACGCCCGCCGAAAAGCTTTCGTCGCTGATTGGCTCGCACAAAGCCTCGCTCGCAGGAAACGATAGGTGAAATTTCGTCCGCGCAACCTGTGTAACACCGCGCACACCTGGTACATGTGCCTATGCTGGATGAGTCGTCGGGTCGATCCTCACGCCGATCGCTCTAACTTCCTTATTGCCCGGTGCTTACGCATGTTCCGATGAATGATTTCCGCCACATTAAAATCTTTGCCTGCATGTTCGGCGTACTTTGTAAGCTGTCACATTTGTCGCATTCTGGCTCGCGTTCTCCCCGCGTAACACAGCCGTCACGCCAAGGTTTCCACCACCGCCTCCCGCCATCAATACATCATTAACATGTTAGGTAGGTGTTATGTAAAAGTCAAGCCAAAAGTTGGCTTATCAAAACCGACCCGCGCGACCGCATCCCGGTAACAAGTCAAATTCCATACGCATTTTTATTGACAAATAATTTGGCTTTGTTAGACTCAAGGCGAGGAAAGCTGCATTTCAGAGCATAGGAGACAATCAAATGAGTATCGTCACCGGGGGCAAACACGGGGTCTGTTACATTGAGAGCCTTGAGAACAGAACGTTATTTGCTGGATTTATAGCAAACCTCTTTGTCGGGGACTCCGCCTTCCAGTTTGACACATTGCGCAAACCCGTTGTTCCCCCACGGCTGTCGATCAACGTCAACGGCGCCGTGCAAGGCGACCCGAGTAACGGATGGATCCAACCATATCCGAGAGGGTCCGTTGATGCTCGTTGGTACGGGGGAAAATTCATTGCAAATTACGTGCTTAATAATTTCGGCGGCTTCACCGCAACCATTCCGCTAAACGTTGCTGATGCTGGCGATCCCATCCCGAGCGGTCCGTATAAAGGTGCCTACGTCCTAGATTTCGATTTTTTGGGTGACGGGCATTATGGACCAACCCATGTTTTCAGCGCAACAGACTTCAGTGCGGTCTCCGCGCCGGGGTTTACGTTCGGCTCTCTGCCAATTCACGCATTCTTCGTCGGGCTGGTTCCGGCAGACAATAAGCTGGCGTTTATTCATTCACCTGACAACGCTGCCGTCAACGGCGTCATGAATCCACCTGTGACGGTGCAGATCTTAGATAAGGACGGCGTGCCGGTAACGTCCGCGAACGACACCGTCAGTCTTGCGCTCACAGGCGGCGACCCTACCGCCAAGCTGCTGGGCACGACATCGGTGTCCGCCGTTGGCGGGGTGGCAACTTTTCGCAATCTTTCGATTGACAAACCCGGTAACTATCAGGTCATCGCCAGCAGCAACAAGTTCACGTCCATTTATTCCTCTCGGTTCACGATTACCGAAGCTAAGCTGGCTTTCCTAAACGTTCCGAGTGGCGGCGAAGTGGATAAAGCGATCAATCCGGCGATTAAAGTTGCGCTTCAGGATGGCGACGGCAATACGCTAACCAACGACAGCAGCACGGTCATCACCTTAAATCCTGTTGGTTTCAGCGGGAACAAACCCGTCACCGGCAACCAAGCAACGTTGGTGAACGGCGTGGCCACCTTTACCAATCTAAAATTTGGGCAGGCCGGATTTTATCAGTTACGAGCGTCGGATGGCGTTCACGCCAGCGACACCACGGGTAAGTTCAAAATTGGCGGCGACGTGCTCGTCCTTCGCACGCAGCCGACCAGCGTCGACGTGAACACCGCTTTTCCGTTGACTGTCGCCATTGTCGATTCCAAAGGAAACATCGACAAGAATGCGACCTCGCAGGTTCAGCTTTCGCTTAACCCAGTCATTCCCGGCACGGGCGCAAAGTTGGAAGGAACGATTACCGCCTCCTTCGTCAATGGTATCGCTTCTTTTGTCCTGCCGAAGGGGCCTTCAATCGACACCCCGGGTCGATATACCCTCACGATCACCGAAGTGGAAAATTCTACCGGCGTGCTTACGCCCACAGAAACCACCGACCCGATCATCAGTAAAGAAATTAACGTCAACAATTACCACTTGGCGTTTACCCGTACAATCAAATCGACGGATGTCGGCAAACGACTCGACTTCGCCGTTGCTATTCAAGACAGTAAAAGCCGAACCAACACCAAGATCAACGGCCATCACGTTCAACTCACGCTGACCAAGGTAAAGGAAGGCGACGGCGGCATACTAAGCGACTTCACTGAACTCGGTTTTGTCGCCGGCGTGCAAAATTTTAAAGAGAGCACCGCACCCTCTATCAATGTACCCGGCTTCTACACGATCACCGCCACTGAAGTCGATGCCAATGGCGTGCCCAATCTCAATACCGCACCCGTTACTTCAGCCGTGTTTAAAATAACGGGCTATCGCGTTGTCTTTCTGACGCAACCCAAATCCATTCAATCAGCGAACCTGCCTATTCCTTTTAAGATCGCGCTCGAGGACAAAGACGGTCACATCCTTACAAAGGTCAGCGACTTGAAGGTGACTGTCGAGTCACCACTGATTCCTTTCGGTAGCGTCTACACTTTCAAAAACGGTGTGATCGAATTTTATGCTGATTTTGAGGGGACTCGGCCAATCGTCATCGATAAGTTGGGCACCACTCAACTCACTATCAGCTTGGAGGACGGCGTTTCCGTTCTCGGTTCTGATTCAGCCCATATCGCAGGCGCGGTGTCGCGCGTGATCCAAGTGCTGCCTCGTAAGCTGGTCTTCCTGCAACAACCCCAGACCGCGACCGACGGCGGACCGTTGAAATTTGAAGTCGGCTTATTGACCGCAACCGGCAAACTCCAGAAATTGCCCGCGGACAAAATCAAACTCAGCGTGAATAGCTCGAACGGTGAATCGATCGGCTGGGATTCCCCTGTATTCGTGAATGGAAGGCTGAGTTCACTGGACAAATATACAAGTTCGGGTCCAGGCCGCGCCGTCATACGCGGCGGGCCGGGCACGTTTACAATCACGGCGACCTACGATTCAATCGTCACTTCACAGGTGTTACCGGTCACGTCGCGCTCCTTCAAGGTGTTTCCTCGACGATTGACGTTCCTGCATCAGCCCTCCAATGCCACGGCCGGATCGCCGCTCCCCTCTTTCCGCCTCGGACAGATTGATTTTCGCGGTGATCCGATACCTGATCTGAAAGACGGCTTATACTTTGTCGCATTGCGCATTTCTTACCGTCCTGTTTCGGGCGGGGCCAACAGTGCGACGACGCTACTGGGGACGTTTAACCAACATCACCCCGATGACCTTATCACGGGATTTCAAATCAACACCCCCGGAACCTACGTGCTAATTGCTGAAGAGCTGGAATCCCGGGGCGGGGTCGCGCTGCCAATAACATCCAAACCGTTCAGAGTCCGTTGATGACGCTCTGCAAGCTGTGATGCCGCGCGTCCTCAAAAGTTGACGCAAAGAAGAGCTTTTGGTGTCGATGGTCGTCCGGCCGCGCGGAGCAATCGAAATGGGGGACGTACATAATTGTTGCGTATGTGGGGTGTTTTGTGCATTGGTTTTATTGGATAGGGCTGGTCACGGACGGGGACGCGCGTGCACGGGGGCGGGATGAGTGGACTTCGTTATTTGCGTTGACGTTGCGAATCGACACGGATTGAAAATCCCCGCCGCGGGAGCCTTGCACGGAAGGTGGGGCGTTGGCGCGGGGGTGGGGGTCGGCTACTGTGGGGGGAGTTAAACCAAAAGGAACTCATGTCATTGAAAATTGGCGATCCCGCACCGGCATTCGAATTGATGGATCAGAGCAAGAATGTTGTTAAATTGTCTGCGTTGCGAGGCAAGAAGGTCGTTTTATTGTTTTATCCGATGGATTTTTCGCCAGTCTGCACGGCTGAGCATTGCAGCTTTGGCCCGGCGATGGAGACGATCGCCAAGGACGTGAACACTGTGATCTACGGCGTTAGCTGTGATTCGCCGTTTTCGCATGATGCCTATAAAAAACAATTCAACATCCCTTACGATTTGCTCAGCGATCCGACCCGCAAAATGGTGCAGGCGTACGGCATGTTCGCGGGGCTTGAGCCGTATAACTGCTCAAAACGCGGGACGGTTGTGATCGATCCATCAGGGAAAATCGCCCATTATGAAGAAGTACCGATGAAAGAACCGCGTAGCGTCGAGGCGATAGCGCACGCGGCGTCGAAATAACGCAACGATTCGATGGCAGGGGGGTATAAAGTCTTGATGATGTCGTTGGTGTCACAGCAAACCCATGCCACCTCCGCACCGGAATCGGCTGACCCGGAGTCGGCCGTACCGGTGTCGGCTGAGCCGACAATGATCATTCGCAACGAGGAAGCTAAAACACCGCTGCTTCGCACGATCGGACGAGCGAGTCTGTGGGTTGTTCGGTGGTTGCCGCGCATTTGCGTCAACACGGTTCTGATCGGAATCGTTAGTTTGTTGCTGATGCTGATGTGGGCGCCCGGATATATCGGGCAGTCCGGGGAACGAAGTTTCCGCATGAATCGTCCGAACCGTCCTCAGCCGGTGTGGAGGTGGGGATCACGTTCCCAAACCCTGACTGTACCGCCTGCAAACGCCCCGAATCAGGGGTGACAGGTCCGATAATCACTCATTTCGCGTCAATCGCTCAGGTTCTGCCCAGCGTGTGCCGATAACCCATGAGAGGACTTCACTTGTACCTGTGGGATGTATTTGCATGCGCAAAGACGTGAACTGGATTCGGATGCTGCTCACCGGCGGAGCCTTCGCAGCGGTGGTTCTGACGGCAGGATGCCAGTCTGATACTGTCACGATGCGCCCGGGTGCGACCGACGAATCGCCCGCAAACGCCGCGCCGCCACCCTCTGGCGATGCGATGGTGATCGCGATGGCAGAACCCGCCCTACCGGCAGCGAACGTGTTTGGCGAATTGCCGAACATCGTTACTGATCCCCGCGCCGGTGCGAGTGAGTTTGGCTTTCAACAGCATACATTCGTCGATGAAGGCTACGACGCCGAACCTGCCATTAGTCCCGACGGCAAGTCCATCGCATTTTCCAGCACGCGTCACTCTGCCACCACCGACATCTACCTGCAAAAAACCGATGGTCTGGCAGTGACGCAACTCACCAGCGACGCCGCGGATGATGCCTTCCCCGCCTTTTCTCCCGATGGAAAAAAAGTAGCCTTTGCCAGCAATCGTTCCGGGTCGTGGGACATCTATATGATGGACTCTACCGGGAAAAACATTGTGCAAGTCACGTCAGGACCAGCGCATGACATGCACCCGTCTTATTCGCCGGATGGAAAGCGCCTGACCTATTGCTCGCTTAACGCACGCGGACAGTGGGAACTGTGGATTGTCGATCTGGTAACAAATGAACGTCGGCAGATCGGTTACGGCCTATTCCCGAAGTGGGCACCGACCAAAGATAAAGACGTGATTGCATTTCAACGTGCCCGCAATCGCGGCGGAAGATGGTTTAGCATCTGGACGTGCGACATCATCGACGGCGAAGCCCGATCAATCACCGAAGTCACCGTCAGCACCAACGCAGCGGTCGTATCGCCGGCGTGGAGTCCGGACGGCAAAGAGATCGCATTTTCAACGATTGTCGAGCCTAATTCAGTGGATAGTCGCGGCAAACCATCGGGACAACAGGATGTCTGGACGGTTCGCGCTGATGGGACTGGCAGGCATCGATTGACCGACGGTAAAGGGATCAATACCGCGCCGTTCTGGGCGAGCGATGGGCGGATTTTCTTTGTCAGCAATCGGTCGGGCACCGACTGTATCTGGAGTGTGTCAGCCGGTGGAAAGAACTTTTCGACCGTGGCCGTGCCCAAGGATTGATGAAACAGGCAACTATATAGTTGTTGTAACAAACCGTTCCATGGAGGGAACGATGACTAACATGCGATGGATCGCGATCCTCATTCTAATCGTAGCCGCCTGCCTGATGTCGGGCTGCGCGGATAAACCGCCTGTATACGGGCGCGAAAACCAACTTTCGATTCCCGGCACACAAACCCGTATCTGGGCGGTCGCGCCGGTGTTGAATCTGTCAGGCCAGCCGGGGGTTGATCCGTTGCTGCAGGCGGACATTCTTTACCAGCAATTGCAAACGGTTGGCGGGTTGACGGTGATCCCGGTGGATCGCGTTGCGCAGGTCTATGCAGCGGCGCATATCGAGCAGATTCAAACGCCGGAGCAGGCAACGATTGTGATGGATGCGTTGGGTTGCGAAGGATTGGTGGTTGCGACGGTGACGCAGTTTGATCCGTATAATCCGCCGAAGTGGGGTGGGAGTTTGCAACTATTTCAACGGGCGACGTCGGTGAACCGCACGCCGCCACCTGATCCGCGTGAATTGCTCCGTGCCGGCGCTCCGCCGGCTGAGGCGAATCTGCCTCAGGTGCCTGAAATGGTGCAGGCGGTGGGCATGTTTGATGCCACCAACGGCACGGTGCGGGATGCGTTGCTGACTTACGCACTAGGCCGCCACGAGCCGCTGGGACCGATGGGTGTGAAGGAATATTTTGCATCAATGGATCGCTTTGCGGGCTTTGCCTATCACAGTTTGATCGAAGACCTTTTAGTTCGGATGCGAATTGGTCGATAAGTATTTAGATTAGTTGAGTATCGCCCAAGTTTAGGAGATCACGCCTTGTTGCAGTGTCTCCTGATCGACGGATTCTGACTGATAAACGGACATTTATGGCGAACGACACGAAAACACTTTCGCTTTCCAAAGGCAAGCATCACTTCTGCTTTAAGTACGATGCAGGCCAGGAAAGTCATGTACTGGATACGCTGGTTGAAATGGTTCACCGGCGCGATCTTCCGTTCGACTGGTTTGATGCGGCAGTGCTGTCGCATCAACTTGGTCAACATTTGGCAAAAGAATTAAAGACCCTTTTGCCGAAGAAAGTTGCGTGAGGAGTTATCGCTCCATGCGATGCTGGTAAAAAAGGCATCCAGATGATGGGTCACGGAAGACTCGTCAGTTCAGCCAGGGAAGTTTTAATCCTTTGCCGGACGCATATCGCTTCACATCAGACAAACATGAGCTGAGGATCGGCTCGTGCATCTGCCCCGCAACGGTTGCGGGCGCACGCTTCAGGATACCTGCCACTGCTTGGCGATCCTCCTATGAACAGCTCTATTCCAGCAGCAATCTCTGCTGACCCGCAGAACCAAAAAGAGTTCTGCCCCCTCGTTAAGTCATTCCTCGACTATTTGAAGTTCGAGCGCCACTTCAGCGACTACACGGTTCGCTCGTATGGTGCCGATCTCTACCAGTTCGGGCATTTCATCGCCGGACAGATCGGAACGTCGTACTCAAATGCCGAGCGCATCGGCACTACCGACGAAGCACTGGACGCCAAGTTCATCCGCTGCGAAACGATGACGATCCGCGAGTTTCTCGCTTATCTGACTGCTCAGAACTACACCAAGAGCACCACCGCCCGCAAACTTGCGACCTTGCGGTCGTTCTACAAGTTTCTGATCCGCCGCGGACAGCTTAGCGTCAACCCGCTCAGCACCATCCGCACGCCTAAGCAGGAACGTCGCTTGCCCAAGTGTCTGGATCTAGAACAGATCCAGAAACTGCTCGAAGCCCCCGGCGAAGGCGATATCCTCTGCGTACGCGACAAAGCGATGCTCGAAGTGCTCTACTCATCCGGCATCCGCGTCAGCGAGCTGGTCGATCTGGAAACACAAGACATCGATCTGACCGAAGGCGTGCTTCGCGTCACCGGTAAAGGCCGTAAAGAGCGCCTCACCCCAATCGGCAGCCAGGCGATCTTGGCGCTCAAGCGATACTTCGGCGTCCGCCAGGCCGACCCGAAGATGAACACGCAGTACACGCACAAGGTATTTCTCAATAAGCACGGCGAACCGCTTAGCACGCGATCGGTGCGCCGCAAGTTGGATAAATATCTGTCGATCGCCGGACTCGATCCGGGGATCAGCCCGCACACGCTGCGTCACAGCTTCGCAACGCACCTACTCAACAACGGTGCCGATCTGCGAAGCGTACAGGAACTACTTGGCCATCAATCGCTGAGCACGACGCAGGTCTACACGCATCTGACGACCAAGCGGATGAAGGAAGTCTACGACTCGGCACACCCCCGCGCCGGCGACGGACCAATCCCGCATCCTGCTGCCCAACCCCGGCACCCTCACTACCCGGCCAAGGCTGGCTGAACGCGGTGTGAGTCCCACACTAGCCTTGAGGCCGGGTGAATACGACAACCCAAACCGCCACCCACGATGAATCATCGTGGGTGGTTTTTTGTATACACCGGTGACGTTCGCGTGCGTAATAGTAAAAAATTGTCCCACGTCTGATTGACCTGTCTCTGGTGTAGGGGCAGATTTTCAGCGGGGTGGCGATCGGGTCGAAAAGTAAGTGATTCGCTTGCGGCTGACTGACGCCAACATCATCTGACACGTCGCATTGTGCAGCGATCAAGCAGAAATTGCCGAAAAGAGCTGTGAGGGAGTTCTGCGCGCATGACTCAGCCAATCATTGTTGATCCGCCCCGCGCCGCCAAGCCACGGGTGGTGTGGGTCGATTACGCGAAAGGATTGAGCATCCTGTTCGTCGTGGTCTATCACGTTTGGAACGGCATTATGACACGATCGCATCAGATCGCGACGCCGGTGGAATGGTACGAGCCGATCAATCGCGCGTTCGAGATGATGCGGATGCCGCTGTTCTTCTTCGTGTCGGGGTTGTTCATCGGCAAAAGCGTGCAGAAACCCGCAGGCACGTTCATTTCTGACAAGATTGGCGCGATCGCGTGGCCTTACCTGATCTGGTCGTGCGTGCATGTCGGCGTGACAATGCTGTTGGCGAAGGTTGCAAAAACAACATCTGAGTTTGACTTCGCCGGGTTGGGATATCACCTTGCGATTGATCCGGTGGCGCAATTTTGGTTTCTCTATGTGCTATTCATGTCGTTGATGCTTTATTTCGCGATGAGCAAACTGCGTCTGCCGGTTTGGGGGATTTTGCTGGCGGGGATCGGTCTGCTGCTGGTGAAATTAAACGTGAATCTTTCGCCTGTGGGTTTTGAAACGTCGCGGTATACGATCAGTCTGGCGAAGTGGGGACCGTTTTATCAGTTGATGAACTTTTTCATTTACATGGCGTTGGGGGCCGTGCTGGCGCCGGTGCTGCTGAAAAAATTGGATCGTCAATCCGGATGGTTGATGACGTTTATCGCGGTTGTAGCGATTGTGTCGATAACGCTGGCGGTGTGGAAAGGTTCGCCGTCGTTGGTGTCGCGCGATGCGGTACGCCATGCCGGGAGTTTGCGTTTGCCGGTGGGGATCATCTTCGCGCTGATCAGCGTGGCCGGGGCGTTGTGTGCTGCGGTGTTGATGAGTCGCGCCCGGGGATTCGGATTTGTCCGCACGATGGGTCAGTTCTCGCTTTATATCTTTGTCATGCACGTCATCTTTGCCGCCGGGACGCGAACGCTGCTGTTAAAAGTGGGCGTCAGTGATTTTACGACGCACCTGACACTGGGGTTGATGGTCGGGATTTTGGTACCGATCGGCGTGGCGATACTCGTGAAACGCGCTGGTGCGACGTGGCTTTTCACGCTCAGGCCGGGTTGATTTTGCTTGCGGTGATGCCGACATCGGGTAATTTCACGTCCGCATCCGATTCAGCCCCGGGAACGATGCCCATCGCGTCGCGGATTTTTTGCATATCGACAAATCGCGACATCAATTCGTTGCGGCTGCTGACGTGGAAATGCGTGTAAATGCGTTTGATCTGACTATGAACCGTGTTTTTGCTTCGATGCACTTGTATGGCAATTTGCTTTTCGCTGCTACCTGCCAGCATCATTGAAAAAGTATGCCGAAGTGCGACCGGCAATTGTTCGCGGATTGTCCGATCGCGCAGATCAATGATGCGCGATGCGAACGAACGGTGCATTAGTTTCAACAGGCGACGATCCCCGCGGGTGAAGACGGTTGCATTGTCTGACATTCGGTAAAAGGTCAGCAGCGAATAAGTGCGGCCTTCAACCTTCTGCAACGACGTGATTTCATGTTTCGCGCCCATTTTGTCGAGAAATTGAATGCTGAAACTGGAATCGCCGTCCAATCCTCTTGCCATCTTTCGAGTGCTGAAGACAAAGTCTGCGTCTGGCCGTTTGACGCAGCGTTGATGCAGCATGCGTGCAACCGGATCATTCGTCCAAACCTTATGCTTCATCACGTCCTCATCAAAGCGGCTGAGACTGATGTGCGGTACATTGTGAAGCGAGTGGTCAATCACCCGAAGAATATTGTATCGAGCGTCCAGTTTAACCAGCACCAAAGCCGACTGATCGGCGTGAAGCAGTTTGGATACGCCATCCATGAACTTAGCAGCCGGAATGGGTGTGCCGGGATCGAATAACCCGTCCACCATTTGAAGAACTTGTTCCAGCGGGCACGCGATTCCATTAAAATCCACGCGCCGCCGCGATTCGGAAGCCCCAGTCATAAACGTCCTTGCTGCGCGATCGGACGCGCGACAAATGTCCCCCTTGTCATTGTCCCACTATTCATCAGGGATGATACCGCGTGCGATAAGCTATGGCAACGGGTTTTGTCGTAAAGGTCTGAGGAGTATTGCGCGTGACAGGTGGTTGGTGATTCGCAGTTCAGGGGATGTTTTGTCGCAGGATGATGTGTAACGAGTGGCGTTCGCTGGTGTCCTGTCGTCAATGGCGCCAGGTGGCGCGCTATTGCGCGAGCAAGCTCGCGGCTTAACAGAGGGCACGATCCGTCTTTCACGCCACGCTCGACATGCCTGACCTCCATGCCCCATCCCGCGTGACACCCGCTGTTGTTCACTGCACACTATAGATATGGCACAGAAAGTGATTCGAGATCCGGTCCACGATGTCATCGCGCTGCGAACCGAATTGCCGGTCGAGCGACTGTTATTTCAGCTCATCGCAACGCCGGAGTTTCAGCGACTTAGGCGTATCCGACAGCTTGGGATGGCGAACCTTGCCTATCCGGGGGCGGACCATTCGCGGTATAGCCACAGCCTCGGGGTTATGGAAACCGCTAGACAGATCATCGACCAACTGTCGCGAAGCATTAAAATCGACGATTACGACCGCGCCGCCTGTCTATCGGCCGCTCTTTTGCACGATCTGGGACACGGGCCGTTCAGCCATGTGTTTGAGCGCGTCAGTGGCGTCAAGCATGAAGAACTGACCTACCGCGCGATTCTTGATCCCACTGGCGGTATCCACGCGCAGCTTTGCGATTACGACCCAGAAATGCCCAACCGTGTCGTCGGGCTGCTAAAAGCAGAGCCGGGACGCACCTATTTATCAGATATTTTGTCCAGCCAGCTCGATGCCGACCGACTCGATTATCTGCTACGCGATAATTTGATGACCGGCAGCCAGTACGGAAATTACGACTTGCGTTGGCTATTGCAGGCGATGACGATCGAACCGCAATCAAACAGGCTGGCGATCACCTGGAAGGGCGTCAGCGCGGTCGAGGCCTACTTGCAGGCGCGATATCACATGTATCGCAATGTCTACTTTCACAAGGTCGTGCGGGCGGGGGAGGGGATGGTCAAGCTGGCGTTACAACGCGCCCGACGCATGGCGGTGCAAGATCGCCTGGATTGGCCCAGACGTGATGACCCGGTACACAAAATGCTGCTCGGCCAGCAACTGAGCAGCGACGAGTTTATTGAACTCGACGACATCGCAGTCATGCAATGCTTCAAACAATGGATGCGAAGCGACGATCACACGCTGGCATCACTTTGTCACGGGCTGCTGTATCGCAGGCTGTTTAAGACGATCGATCTGACGCGGATCAACGATGCTGCGCGAATCCAAAAAATCGTCAATGATGCCGCCACGATCATCAATGCGGCAGGCGGTGAAAGCGATTATGCGATGTTCTACGATGAACCCGCCGACACGCCTTACAAGACCAATCCCAATCAACCTACCGCCGCCAGCGAGATCGTAATCGTCGAAGCCGATGCGTCGGTCACGACACTGGCGGAAATATCACCGTTCACAGAAAGCCTGGCGCAACAACTGACCTTCAAACGCCTGCACGTCAGCGAAGTCTGGCGAGGACGGGTAGAGAAAGCGATGGCTGTATCGTGATGAGTGTGTCGTGAAAGGCTTTCAACCCTTTCACAACACACTCATCACGCCACAGCAGGCGACTATGTCGCGAATGTCACCGATCGCTCGTGATTGCCCTTTTCCTGCAAATGCGCCATCAGCATCGCGATGTAGCTGCTTTTGATGATTGGGGCTTTGGATAAATCGATCGCATCACGAACGCGCAGGACGGTCGGTTCATCCGGGCCTTCGATCTCGACATAAACGCCCAAGTGCGGCAATTCATCCAGTTCGATGCTGCAGCCATCATACTTCCACTTATGCCGACGCTTCTCAAAGCTAAGGATTCGCTTGTAACCCAACGCCAGCAAGAAACGCTCGGCGTCGCGGGGATTGCTGACTTCAAGTTCCAACTCCTCACGGCTTTTGAGCTTGCCGTGCAGTCGCGGGCCTTTGAAGGTGTAGATGTAGGTTTCCTTGCCGTCGGCGACATCGCGATTCACGCGAAGCCTCAACCCTTGATCCGCTGCGAGAAGGCTGCGATCTTCAGTATCAAAAAAGGTGTTGATCTCAAAGATTTCACCGGCCTTGGTTGCGCCGACTTCATCCAATTTCATGCGAACCGTATCCAGGTTCGCGACTTTCATCTTCGCTTCGATTTCAATAGACATATTCGCATCTTACTGGTTGGAGAGCGGAGTAGTAACCGCAGATGACGCAGATTTCGCAGATAAATACGCCTGATACCTAAATCGCCTTTTCGCAATTTGCAGTGTCATGCTGAGGTACGCCGAAGCATCTACTTGGCGCGCAAACTGATTGTGGTTTTACGCTCCAACCAGACCTTTCGGAATACCGCAGGGTGACATGCCCGGGCACGTTATTCCAAAAAATCACGCATCTATTTTGCTCTGCGTAATTTACGAAATCTGCGGTTATCGTGTGTTAGCTCACGACATAGTTGACCATTTTTTTGGAAACATAAACGCGTTTGCGGATGGTTTTGCCTTCGATCCACGGCTTGATTTTCTCAGCCGATTCGACCTGCTGAAAAATCGTTGCCTCATCGGCGTCGGCGTCGATGATGAGCTTGTCGCGTAACTTGCCGTTGATTTGTACCGGCAATTCGATCTGTGCATCGACAAGTTTCGATGCGTCGTATTTCGGCCAGGCAACGTGCTGGATCGACGGGGGTTTACCCAAGTGCGCCCACAATTCCTCGGCCATGTGGGGAGCGAGCGGGGAGAGCAGAATCACAAATGTTTCGGCCAAATACCGGGGTATCGTCGTGAGTTTTCCCAATTCATTGTTTAGTTTGATCAGCTCTGCGATGGCAGTGTTGAATCGCAGCGATTCGATGTCTTCGCCGACTTTTTTGATCGTGCGGTGCAACTGGCGATCGATTGCTTCGGGGATCGGATCGTCGGACAATGTCACGGTTTTGTCTTCGTCGCCGACGATGTTTCGCCACACGCCGTTGAGAAATCGCCACATGCCGACGATATCGCGTGTATTCCACGGTTTCTGGGCTTCGAGCGGACCCATGTACATTTCGTACAGCCGGAAGCAATCGGCACCGTAATCTTTCACGATGTCGTCGGGGTTGACGACGTTGCCTCGCGATTTGCTCATCTTAAAGCTGCGCGCATCGACGGCGATTTCGGCATTCGCTTTCAAGACATACCGGTCGCCTTTTTTCTCAACCAGTTGTTCGATCACGCGCGTAGCAAAATGCTTCTGCCCGGTCTGTTTGTGAATACCCGCCAATTTCAGACCTTGATCGGTCGCTTCTTCGGAGATATTTGTAAACTCCGTTGCGCTGATCGCTTTGCCGCCAGGGATTTCAAAGAAATGGAACTCGGTTTCGCCGAGAATCAATCCCTGATTCACCAAACGTTGGAACGGTTCGATCGTTGAAACATATCTCAAATCAAACAGCACTTTATGCCAGAATCGCGCGTACAGCAGATGCAGCACGGCGTGTTCGACCCCGCCGACATACAGATCGACCGGCATCCAGTACTTTTCCTTCGTTTGATCCACCATCGCATTGGCGTTATTGGGATCAATATAGCGAAGATAGTACCAGCAACTGCCCGCCCATTGCGGCATGGTGTTGGTCTCGCGCGTCAGATTTCGCGACGCCAATTGTGAATTATTAGTCTGATATTTCAGCCAATCCGTTGCTTTGCTCAATGGCGGTTCGGGCGTGCCGGTTGGTTTGAAATCCTCAATCTGGGGCAAGGTCACTGGCAATTCATCTTCACCCACCGCGAAGTGGTTGCCGACGTTATCCAGCACGATGGGGAAGGGCTCGCCCCAGTAGCGTTGACGCGAAAAAAGCCAATCCCGCAGCTTGTAATTGATGCTTTTGTGACCGGCATTTTCGGCTTCGAGATAGTCGATCATCTCGGACTTGGCTTTTTCGGTGGGCATGCCATCGAGAAAGTTGGAATTGATCGCGATGCCTGTTTCGGTGAAGGCTGTGTGGCTTGAAACGTGTCCCTGCACTGGCTGGACGACCTGCTTGATCGAGAGGTTGAATTTCTGAGCAAACGCCCAGTCGCGTTCGTCATGGGCCGGGACTGCCATGATCGCACCGGTGCCGTAGCCCATCAGCACATAGTCTGCGATCCAGATCGGCAATTTTTCGTCGTTGACCGGATTGATCGCATACGCGCCGGTGAAGACTCCGGTTTTATCCTTCGCATCCTGCATACGGTCGCGCTCGGATTTGTTTTTGGACGCAGCCCGATAGGTTTCGACCGCAACCTTTTGATCGAATGTAGTGATCTGCGTGACCAATTCGTGTTCGGGTGCCAGTACCATGTAGGTGGCGCCAAAAAGTGTGTCGGGACGGGTGGTGAAGACGCGGATTTCGTCTTCAGATCCTTCGATTTCAAAATCAACTTCCGCCCCGACGGATCGCCCGATCCAGTTCCTCTGCATTTCTTTCAAGCTGTCAGGCCAATCCAGCGTATCCAGATCGGCCAGCAATCGGTCGGAATAGGCGGTGATCCGCAGCATCCATTGCCGCATCGGGCGACGTTCAATGGGATACCCACCGACTTCACTTTTGCCGTCGATGACTTCTTCGTTGGCAAGAACCGTGCCCAGCCCTGAACACCAGTTGACCGCCACCTCGTCGGTATACGCCAGCCGCTGGCCGTCCAGAATGCCGCGCTGTTCAGCGGCGTCGAAGCTGGCCCATTTGCGGAATGTGTTTACGTCGCCGCTGATCGCTTCCATGCCTTCGTGAACCGGATTGATGTGCACCGATCCATCCGGCGCGACGACGAGATTTTCGTTTTCCAGCTCGGCCACCAGATGCCCGATCGGTTTGGCCTGGTTATCGAACGGGTCAAAATAACTGTTGTACAGTTGCAGGAAAATCCACTGCGTCCAGCGGTAATACTTCGGGTCGGTCGTGTCGATTTCGCGATCCCAGTCATAGCTTAAACCCAGCATCTGGATTTGCTTGCGGAAGTTCTGGATGTTGGCTTCGGTGGTCACACGCGGGTGGGTATTGGTCTTAACCGCGTACTGCTCCGCCGGCAGGCCGAACGCGTCCCAACCCATCGTATGCAGCACATTAAACCCTTGATGCCGGTAATACCGCGACACAATATCCGTGGCGGTATATCCCTCAGGATGTCCCACATGCAGACCCGCGCCGGACGGGTAGGGGAACATATCGAGAATATATTTTTTAGGTTTGTCGCCCGCTTCAGCGGGATCAAGTGCGCGGAAGGTTTTGTTTGCCTGCCAATAGGCTTGCCATTTCTTTTCGATGCTGGTTGGGTTGTAGGCCATAGAGATGTTCTATGATACGCATGAAAGAAGCCGATGCGAGCGGAGGGAGTTGCAAAGTGCAATGAGTATCGCAATCACGCCGCCTTCAATCGTCTAGTTTGAAGGGGACATTCGAGATTACCAGTAACCCGGTTTGCGACCGCAATGCATTACAGCAAGGATGAGGATAATATCAGGATCAACGGTGTATAAAATTGCGTAGGGAAAGATTCGCACGAGGTTCTGGCGGACTTGCGGATTGGTGAAATTCCAAGTTGTTGGATTATCGATCACCGCTGCGATGCCGCGCTCAACGCTTTCAACATATCGCAGGCCCATACGTGGATCGCGACTTGCGTAGAACTGTAGCTTGTTGGTATTCGCGTAATGCTTCGCGATGAAAAGAGAATGTCATCGCGCCATAGTGCTCCTAACCTGTTGCAATGCTGTATCCCCTGCTATCGCAGTTACGCTTCCGCGTCGCACTTCATGTAGGCGACGCAAAGATTCCTCAGACCAAATCTCATTCACTTTGTCGCTAATTGAGGGATCCAGACTTTCGACGAGATGATCAGCTAACGCCGCACGGACCGACATCGGTAATGAGAGTGCTTCAGCGGTGATTTGTTCAACGGTTAATTTCATATCTTAGAAAATAAAGTAAGACCCGTTCGTTACCACCAAAATCTTTTCAATGGGTGATACTGCTCAAGGTGGTTAATGGCGTATTTAATTGCTCATCTACCTGTTTTCACCCGTGGCGCGTAGGATAGTGAGATATGAAATGCCCAGTTGTTGCTATCGTCGGTCGGCCTAATGTCGGTAAATCGTCTCTGTTAAACGCATTGGCGGGTCGAAGAATCTCGATCGTCCAGGATATGCCTGGCGTGACGCGGGATCGGATCAGCCATTACCTGTGGATCGAAGGTAAGTACGTCGAAATGGTCGATACCGGCGGGTACGGATTTCAGGACGATCAAGGACTCACCGAACATATCAAACACCAGATCGAAATCGCGATGGCGCGGGCCGACCTGGTCGTGTTTGTCGTCGATACGACCACCGGATTGACATCGGTTGACCAAACCATCGCGCAACTCCTGCGTAATCAAGGGATTAAGACGCTTGTAGTCGCGAATAAAGCGGACGGTCCAAAGGCCGACCCCGCCGTCGCGGAGTTTAGTCGGCTGGGGTTTGGAAACCCGATCCCGATCTCGGCGTTAAACGATCGCAATCTGGATCAAGTCACCCACGCGATTGTCAGCCAGGTCGATATGACCAACGCCCCGACCGAAGTGCCGCCACCTGCGATGTATATCGCGATCGTCGGCAAGCGAAATGCCGGCAAAAGTACCCTCGTCAATTCGATCGCGAAGCTGTACGAAGATGATGGCGAGCGCGTCATCGTGTCGGAAGTGCCCGGTACGACCCGTGATAGCGTCGACGTGCGGTTTGAAAAAGATAATCAGGCATTGGTCGTGATCGACACCGCTGGCGTGCGCAAAAAGCGGCACATGGTGACCAATGACATTGAGTTTTACAGCTTCCATCGCGCCGAGCGATCCATCCGCCGGGCGGACGTGGTGTTGTTCCTGATCGATGCGTCGCAGCCGGTCAGCGAGCCGGACAAAAAACTGGCTGCGTACATTGCCGAGCAGTACAAGCCGGTGATCATCGTGATTAATAAATGGGACATCGCTCGCGAGGAACTCAAATCGCGCTCTGGCGACAAGTTTCGCGACAGCGAAGCGATGGAAAAATTCGGCGAATATCTGACGGCCGAGCTTCGGTTTTTAGACTACGCCCCGATCGCGTTTACGACCGCAAAAGACGGGCGAAACGTGCAGCAGGTTCTGGATCTGTCCGGGCATCTTTACAAGCAGGCGAACGAGCGGGTTAGCACCGGAAAATTAAATACTGCGTTGGAGTCGGTATTGAAGGAACGGGCACCCAGTGCGAAGGTGCGGGCGACGCCGAAAATCTATTACGCAACGCAAGTTGCGGTGGCGCCGCCGACGCTGGTCTTGTTCGTGAATAAACCGGAATACATTGACGAGAATTACCGTCGATTTGTGACGAATCGATTCCGCGATTTGCTACCATATGGGGAAGTGCCGATCCGCTTGCAGGTGCGAGGGCGTTCGCGTGAGGATAAATCCACTCCGACGCCCGCATTAGGCGGCGGAAAGCCCGGCCGTCGGCCTAGCGGCAGCGCCAAGAAGGGTGGAGGCAAGGCCGGGAAGGTCGGCGCGAAGGGCATTCGTACGAAAGGCGCGCGATCCAAAGGATTGCGTGCAAAAGGATCAGAAAAGCAGAATGGAAAAGGGAAATAAGAATTTTGTGTGAGTATCGCTTGACAGAACGTTTTTGCTCAGCATAATCCCCCCCTCACTGATCGGGAAACGGGACGCGACAAACGCAGCCCGCCGATCAGGACTGCCGAGGGTAACTCTTTGTCGGTCAATGGGTTAGGAGTTGCTTAGGCAGTTCACTGAATCCAAACGAGAAATAAAAAATCTCGTAACAGGGTTGACAGCAACGCGAGTTGCGATACGATGTGCGACCCACTCGACGGAAGTAACGAAAGTTGCGAACGACGAATCAGCAAACGACGCAAGTTGTTTGTGGTGCTCTTTGACAAGTGAATAGTCGGAATGCCGCGAGAATGTGTGCCAGAAACCTGTGTCAAGCAGGATGTTCTGGCGAAGATCAAAGTCGGCAACGATCGCAAGATCGTTGTCGCACCTACAATCTTCAGCATTTTCGCGTCACCTATAAGTGAATCCTCATTTATTGAGTAATGCCAGATGCTGAAGCCTTGCTCCAGATCGGCAACGCAAGTTGTTGGTCTGGCTGACCCCTTGGGCCTAGTCACCCTTGGGGCAGTAATCAGCCTGTTTGATTGTCTTAGTCAAACAGGTATAGGACAAACTCATTTCGTGGATAAACTGACCCACAAAACTGTTAGTCGCAACGTTTACGTTGTGCTTGAGGCGTGCGGTCAGCCTAGAAATTAAATTGGAGAGTTTGATCCTGGCTCAGCCTGAACGCTGGCGGCGTGGCTAAGACATGCAAGTCGTACGGGTGTAGCAATACATCAGTGGCGCACGGGTGAGTAATATATAGCTAATCTACCCTGAATTCCGGGATAGCTGACCGAAAGGTCAGGTAATACCAGATGATATAACCGTATCGCATGATATGGTTCTCAAAGGGCAACTGATTTGGGATGAGGCTATATTGTATCAGCTAGTTGGTAGGGTAATGGCCTACCAAGGCAATGACGCATAGCCGGGCTGAGAGGTTGGCCGGCCACATCGGAACTGAGACACTGTCCGGACTCCTACGGGGGGCTGCAGTAACGAATCTTCCACAATGCACGAAAGTGTGATGGAGCGACGCCGCGTGTAGGACGAAGTCCTTCGGGATGTAAACTACTGTCAGGGG
>JBBQXB010000033.1:0-35330 GCA_038210015.1 Tepidisphaerales bacterium | reverse complement strand
CAAATCGTCATTGGGTCGAACGTAAAATCATCCATCAGTTTACGCAGCGAATCAGGCGTCACGCTCATCAGTACGTTCATGTCATCATCCAGCGATCGGTATTCGCCGGTATAAATCCACTGGCTGCCCAATGCCCGCATCCGACCAATGGGCAGTTCTCCGCCGAGGACGAGGCTGGAGGCGATTTTATTGCGGGCGCGGATCACTTCATCCTCATTCAAATCGCGCTTGACGCGTTCGAGTTCTTTCAATGCGATCTCCAACGCCTGTTCGCTTTTGTCGGGATCGGTGACCAGCGACAGATAAAAACTGCCGCAGCCGTCGTGGGGATAGAAACCAAAGTCGGCTTCTTCAGCGATTGCGTTGTCGACCATCGCCCAATAGAAGCGGCTACCTTCAGAATCGCCGATCACATCTGACAGCACGCGGGCAGCAAAACGCCGATCATCCTGCGCACTTGGGCCGGGAGTTAACGCCATCGTGTATTTGCGATTTAATTTTGCGTCGGTGAGATCGTGACGTGAGGCCGACCAGTCTGGCATCGTCATCACGCGCGGCGCGGTGCGCGGTTCCCAGTGCCCGCAATACCTCTCAGCCAGTTTCACGATCGCATCGAAATCCAGACAACCCGTCACCGATAGCACCGTATTGCCCGGCCCATAGTGGGCGCGGAAGTAGTCGGCCATTTCCACATGCGTCATGCGTTTGATGGTGTCGGCAGGGCCGAGGATGCTCATCCCAAGCGGGTGTTGGCCGAAGTGGATTTCCATCATTTTTTCATAGACCACATGCCCGGGATCATCCAGATACATCGCGATTTCTTCTAGAATGACGTTTTTCTCAGTCTCAAAATCTTTCTCACGAATCGCAGGCCTCAGCAACAGCGATAAATGTTCGATCGCGCGTTCGGTAAACTCAGGAATGACATTGGCGTAGTAGGCGGTCATTTCCTGGCTGGTGTAGGCGTTGTAGCGAGCGCCGATTTCATCGAAAATACGGTTCACGTCCTCCCAGCCGTAGCGGTCGGAACCTTTGAACATCATGTGTTCGAGAAAATGCGACACGCCGTTGATCGCCTGTGGCTCATCGCGCGATCCGGTCTTTACAAAAAAACCGGCAGCGAATGAGTGGGCGTCGGGATTGATCTCCGCCGCGATGGTCAGGCCGTTAGAAAGGGTGGTTGAGTGATACGAAAGTGACATACACTCATTATATAGTAGATCGGTGTGCTAGGGGATATGTGGCGTGATGAGTGGGGCGTGAAAGGGCGTGAAAGGGTTCCAGTGAATGTGTCATTCCGAGCGTCCTCGCGGGGAATCTCTTTGCGAGAGGCGGGCACTGACACGAGTCGCTTATATCTCGATTCGCGGTCCGATTAGCACGGCGGCTGCGACGATGGCGACGATAATTGCGAGGATGAGTAACCAGCCGGCGATGTAGGTGAGAAATTGCAGGCCGCGTCGGGCTTTGATCTTGGTGGCGATTGTTTTGGGCGCGGCAGGGAGTTCAAGCGGGACCGAACGATGCACCTGCTGCAAAAACCCAATCAAGGCGGCAAAATTAATACCCAGTAACGGCTGAATCTGACGATTCGCTTCGCTTAGATGCGCTTCGACGGCGGTGTTGGAACAATCCATCGCGACAGCACACAGCCGCGTGTTCCAACGCTGGGCGTGATGCAGAATGAAGGCTTCCTGCTGCTGTTCGGGCAGGGCGCGGATGGCGTTAATCATCGCGCGATATTGCACCACATCCGGGCCGCCGATTTCATGCAGCAGTGGATCATGATCGGGCGAAATGGGTTTGCGATATTCACGCAATAAAATGACCGTATGGTGCATGAACCAGGCTGAGGCTTCGTCGGCGTAGTCCCATTTTTCGAGTTGACCGGTCGAACGCCGCACGAGTGTTTTCAATACCGATCGCGCAACATCATGCCGCCCGGCAATCGATGTCGCGATGCGGCAGCAGGGTTCGAGTGCCTGGGCGTACACCCGCTCGATCGCACCGGTATTTCCGTTGCGGGCGGCGGCGATGTCTTCGTCAGTGATCTGCCAGAACATGACAACCCTTAAAAACCGATGTAAGCATCAGCGCTAAACGGATAGTGCTTTCAACTCCGCTTCCTCGGCGGCGAGCTGATCCTGCGTTTCTTTTACCAGATGAGGCGGCGCCTTGGCGATATATCCTGCATTCGCCAACCGACCTTTCTTCGCTGCGATTGCTTTGGTTAGCTCATCGCGTCGCTTGGTATTCCGCAATTGCTCTGCGGCTTCATCGACCAGACCTTCGATATAAATCTCACACGCGCCGGCGGTGATCTTCGTACTGTTGACTGGCGGGGTGGTGATCGCGGTTTCAACGCCCGCGATCTTGCAGGTCGCCAGCGATTCGAGCATGTCGCGGTGGAGGTTGATCTGCTCTGCGCCGCAGTCCGGTGCAACGATGGTAACCGTAACCGATTGTTTGGGACTGACTTTGTAATCATTCCGTGCGGTGCGAATTTGCGCGATCAGTTCTTGAAGATTAGAGACGATCGCTTCGGCGCTGTCGTCGGTTTGTCCCGGGATGGGCCACTGCGCGGTGATGATGCGTGTGGAGTTTCCATCGCCATCGACCTGGGCTCTAACGCGGGAATTAGTACCTCGGTTGATCCATCCGTCGATCCCACGGTCGGGACAGACTTCGTTTAATTTCCACCACAATTTTTCGGTCACGAACGGGATCATCGGGTGCATCAAACGGAGTGAACCATCGAGTACCGTCGCAATCACCTGGGCGGTGGTCGATTTTTTGGTTTCGTCCTTAAACTGCACCTTGGCGATTTCAACATACCAGTCGCAGAAATCACGCCAGAAAAAGTCGTAGCAGGCGCGGGCGTATTGGTCGAAGCGGTAGTTAGAGATCGCCTCATCACACTCGGTCACGGTTTTGTTGAATCGCGACATGATCCAACGATCCAGCGTGGTGAATTGGGATTCAGAGTTTGCGACTTGCGATTGATTTGACTCAATCTGCATCAACGCAAACCGGGCGGCGTTCCACATTTTATTTGCAAAATTACGTCCTAGATCAAACTTCGGCGATGTGTTTTTGCCGGTTGTTTCGTCCCTCACCACCGGCATCCGCACGTCCTGCGTGTTGGTGGCCATCGACGTGAGGGTGAACCGCATCGCGTCAGTGCCGTGGGATGAGATGATGTCCAGCGGATCAACGCCATTGCCCAGCGACTTGCTCATCTTTCTGCCGTCGCCGTCTTGAATCATCGCGTGGATGAAAACGTCCTTGAACGGGATCTGACCTTGGAAAAATTGATTGAACATCACCATCCGGGAGACCCATAGCGTGATGATTTCCCGCGCGGTGCAGAGGACGGAGGTGGGGTTCCAGGTGCTGAGTGCGTTCGGAGGCGGGTCGCTCGACGCATCGCCAGCCACTGAAGTGGCTAGCCCGGAAGCGCTGTCCGCCGGGCTTGCCGCTTCAGCGGCAAGAGGCCACCCCAACGTGCTGAGGGGCCAAAGTCCACTTGAAAACCATGTGTCGAGGACGTCGGGGTCTTGGGAGAAGCCAGCGCGTTCGAGGTTCGCAATACAGTCCGTGTCATTCTCGCGGAGGCAGATATACTGCATGCCATCGCTTTCCATACTCGCGACCGTCGCATTTGCCGGGAGGTTTACGAAGTCGATTCGAGTAGCTGATGAACTCCACACCGGAATCCGATGCCCCCACCACAACTGGCGGCTGATGCACCAGTCGCGGATGTTTTCGTGCCAGGTCTGGTAGGTTTTGGCGTAGCGTTCGGGGTAGAAAGTGATTCCTGTATTCGTGGCATGGGTTTTCAACCCCTGTTCACCCTCAGCCACGGGTTGAAAACCCGTGCCACGTGAAATTTGCGAGGGATTCATCGCATCCAACGCCGCACCGGCGAGGCGTTTGTCGGTCACTTTGCAATACCATTGATCGCTCAGATACGGCTCGATCGCGACGTGCGAACGATAGCTATGTCCGACCGAATGCCGGTAGGGTTTTTGGTCCTCGAGTAGAGCGTTGTCCTTAAACCACTTAACAACGAGTTTGCGCGCTTCTTCGCGCGATTGGCCGAGTAAAAACCCGGCGTCGCCGATGTCGGACCAGCCGTGCTTGTCGGAGATGCTCGCATCGGGTGCCATGACGTTGATGATGTCGAGATTGTGGCGCTGGCCGATGTCGTAATCGTTGGGATCGTGTGCGGGGGTGACTTTAAGGAAACCGGTCGCCATCTGCGCTTTGGTGTCGGCCGGGTCGCCGCCGAGCGACACGGGCAGGACGACGTAATCATCTTCGATAATCGGGATAATTCGGTTGACGATCGGCAGGCGCACGAACTTGCCTTTTAGTGCTGCGGCGCGCGGGTCTTTCGGATTGATCGCGACGGCCGTATCGCCGAGCATGGTTTCGTGGCGCGTGGTCGCAACAGTGATGTATTCCGTAGCATGGCCGTCCCGGCCATGATTCACGGGCGAGATGCCCGTGCTACTAACAACCGGATATTTTAGATAATAGAAAAAACCATCCACTTCCTCGTTCTCGACCTCATCATCAGCCAATGCGGTGAGCGTGGCCGGGTCCCAGTTGACGAGTCGTTTGCCGCGATAGATGAGTCCGGCTTTGAAGAGTTGGAAAAATGCTTCGCGAACCGCCTTGGCGCGGGGTTCATCCATGGTGAAAGCGGTGCGATCCCAATCGCAGGAGCAACCCATCGCCTTGAGCTGCCCGAGGATGACCTGCTCGTATTCATCTTTCCAGGCTTGGATTTTTTTGACGAAATCATCCCGCTCAAACTCCGTGCGGCGTTTGCCTTCCTCTTTTAGGACGCGCTTTTCAACGACCGTCTGCGTCGCGATCCCGGCATGATCAGTCCCCGGTAGCCAAACCGTATTTTTGCCTTGCATGCGTGCGCGTCGGATTAAAATATCCTGCAACGTATTATTCAACGCATGTCCCAAATGTAGCGCCGCGGTCACATTCGGCGGGGGGATGACGATCGAATAAGGTTCGCCGGGATCGGTCGGTTCGGCGTGGAAACATTTTTCATCGTCCCACACCTTCGCCACTTCGTCCTGAACTGATGCGGGGTCATAGGCCTTGGCTAATTCTGCGGTCATATTAAATCTCAAAAGTCATTGAAGTTGGGAGTTTGAAGTATGGAGAGAGAGAGGAAACTCACTTCAAACTCCAAACTTCAGACTTTTAACTATTTTTTCATTCGCGTGATTCGTGGCGCACTGCATCCATGTACGGAGTATCAAATCAGATATTAAGGCTACCTGATGCGGATCACAAATGCTTAGGCGGGGAGGCGCACGCCGCGGGTTTTCTTGATGTGCAGACAGCGGAGTAATCGGCGCCGCAGGAGGGGGATAAAATGTTCTACGGATTGTTTTGGATCGGTGGTGAGATCGATTTGTCCGCCCGCTTTGGTGCGGTGTCCGCCGCCGTCTCCGATTTTGTTAATCAGCCGCCGCATCAATTCACCGGCGCTGATGCGCGGGATTTCGGTGCGCAGCGACAAAATCATCCTGCCTTCCAGCTCAGCGGTGATCAGAACGCAGGCGATGCCTTCACAGCGTAGCATTCCGTCCGCTAATACCGCAGCTTCTTCGACTTGCTGAACCTTGCCGGCATGGGCGATCAAGGCGTGATCAAAGCGTTCGGCACTGTTTATGGTGCGTGCGAAAGCGGTGTAATAAGAAGCTGGCAAATCGACATACCGCATCTGCCACAACTTACGAATGTCGGCCACGAGGGTCAGTCCGGAAATCGCGACTGTATCGAGCTGGCTTTGTTGTCCGGCGGCTCCGGCGATGTCGGATTCAATCGCGTAAAGCAAGGCCGCACCGAGCGTTGGATCAATCGTGATCTGCAATTCCATGAAATAACTAAACACGATAGATGCGGTCGCGCCGACATCGGTTCGGACATCCGAAAAAGCGAACTTCGCACGTCGGCCACGCCCGCGGTGGTGGTCGATCAACGCGGTTGGCGTCACGCCAGGCGGCAATGGTGACACCGAAAAGCCTGGCTGGGTATCGAGCAGGATAATCGCGTCGTAACCTGCGATCGCGTCGTCCTCCCATTTTTCAAACTGCACCTGTGACGTACGTGAAAATCCCACCAGACGTGGCGTATCTGACTGGCCTTTGAAGCGAATGGTAGTCTTGGCGTTGGGAAGCGACACCTCCAGCAACTTCTTGATCCCCATGCAGCTTGCGGCCGCGTCGGGGTCGGGGTGGGCGTGGGTGGTGATCAGAATGTTCGATTTGCCCGCCAATGCTTTTAGCAAAAGTCTGGCGCGCGGACGCGCACGCTTCTGCACCTGCTGGGCGGTGCTGTTCATCGTGTCGATACATGAATCCACGAATGTCGTCATAATCAAATCACGGACACCATTTCGGATCGGCGATCGCGCAGACCCCCTTATCGCCATCGGCAAACCCGAAAGGCGACTGTTTCTGACGCGTTGGCCCGATAACAGAGGCATTGGCGATTTTAGGCAAAGAACGTGGTTGTGCGATCAAATTGTCCGATGAAATCCAGATGAATAAATAAAATATGTGGGATCGTGCCTGCTTGCAAATTGTCGCAAAATGGGTGCATCGGCAGGCTTTCTGATATGATCCCCCGCATGAGACTGACGATGATTTGCATGGGCGCACTGCTGCTGTTGGCGGGGTGCGCGGTTCAAAAATCGGTAACGATCACCACGCGGCCGCCTGACGCGTTGGTTAAAATTAATGGCGCCGAGCGCGGGCGCGGAACGATTGTTGAAAAATTCACCTTCAAAAACCCCGGCGATGTGTTTTATGTCACCGCATCGCGAAAAGGCTTTCAGGACCGAACCGCCACCGTCACGCGGGAAAACGCACAGGATAAATTGACGCTGGATCTCAAGCCGCAAATACGGCGGATCAGTATCACCACGTCGCCTGTGCCAGCGATCATCAGCGTAGACGGCAAACCGCTCACCGCCGAGCCCACCTCCGCTGTCAGTGCGGATGTCGAATTCACAGTCGATACGCAGGACAATTGGATCAGCCACACGGTCGTCGCCGAGCGAAATGGGTTTATCAAAGCGGAACAATCCGTCTCTTGGACAGATACCAATCCGATCTACAATCTCAAACTCGATCCGATGAGCAAAGATCTGAAGATCACGACCAACCCTGTCGGCGCGCTGGTTTCAATCGATGGCGTCGAAGTCGGTAAATCGCCTGTAACGCTGGGACAACGGCCTTTTGAATATGACGTGACAAGTAATACGTGGATCGAAAAAACCGTTCGTGTCGTCAAGGCGGGGTTTGATCCGATTGAACGTAAAATCAGTTGGGATAATGCTCAAACCGAATACGAGATTGATCTGATTCCAAAGCAGAAAACCGTGACGATTGCAGTCGATCCGCCGGACGCGACGGTGCTGGTCGAAGGGGCTGATTCACGCAAGACCGATGCCGGTGTGGTTGCCGATCTGGTGTTCGCGCCAGTCAATGACAAAGGTGATTTGCGACAATATAAAGTCATTATTTCCAAGAAAACGTCCGAGGTCGAGTATTACCCGACGACCATGCCCATCGGGTGGGACGAAGGCAAAACCGACTATCCAGTCAAATTGCGCGAAGTGCTCAGCCAGCCGCTTGATGTCGCGGTGCTGAAGATGGTTCGCGAAAACAATGACTGGAAAATTAAGTCCGAAACCGACAAAACGATCGCGATGAAGTTCGTCCACGAACCGGATGGCGATCAGCCACAGCAAATCGTCAAGTTGAACAAGGGCGAGACGATCGGTTCGCTTTCGGTGTCGCCGGACGGGGCATACATTGTCTATACGCTCGTCGGCGGTAAACCGGACGAGCCGACCGGGCAGATGTTCCGCACGCGCACCGATGGTGCCGGCGGGGCAACGGCGTTGTCGGACGGGCGATCGCTTGATCTGACGCCCGCATACACCGCAAGCGGGGATCGGATCGTTTATTCCTCCAACGCTGCGGGTCGAAAGATGAGCATTTGGTCCATCGCGTCCGACGGCGCAGGCGGGCCGATTCGCTATACCACAGGCGAAACCAACGACCTCTGGCCTAGCGTGGACGCCGAAGCCAAGCCCCGATTGTTCTATCAGGCGCACATTGACACCCGTTCTGATCCGCGTTTGTACATGACGCAGATCGGCACGAGTTTGCAGACCGATTTGGCGCGGCTTGGCGGGTTGATGCCGCGCGTCAGTCCGAAAAGCGAGTCGGTGGTCTATGTGATGCCGAATGAACGCACCGGCAAGCGGGATATCTATCGCGTCGCAGACAAAGGCGGGGCGACCGAAAATCTCACTTCGGATGGGTCAGATAACACCGACCCGAGTTGGAATTTCAATGGCGGGCGAATTGTTTTCGCGTCAGATCGCGGAAAAGAAACGGAAGACAAACGCAACAATTTCGATATCTGGATGCTTGAACTCGCAGGCGGTGCACCGCCCCAGCAAATCACGCGCAATGGTAGCGTCGATGACATGCCCGCGTTTGATCCATCCAGCAAGGTGGTCTACTTCCGATCCAATCGCGGTGGAACGTGGGGCATCTGGCGGATCAATGTCAAATAGCCAGCAACTCGTCGCCACTATTCCACTATTGCGATCTCTATGCCAAAGGGCTGAAAAGCCAATGATTGCCCTGGCCACAGTGCGGATCAATTAAATGCTGCTCGTTGATCGCCAGACTTTGCCGGTGAGTTTCTCGTAGGCTTCGACGTACTTCGCGTGTGTTGCTGCGATTACTTCATCGGGCAACGTTGGAGCGGGTGGCGTTTTGTCCCATGTCTGCGTTTCAAGCCAATTGCGGACGAACTGCTTGTCATAGCTGTCCTGATCGCGACCGGGTGCGTATTTTGCCAGCGGCCAGAAGCGCGAACTGTCTGGCGTGAGGATTTCGTCGATCAGAATGACAGAACCGTCTTGGAGTTGGCCGAACTCAAATTTGGTGTCGGCGATGATTACGCCGCGCGTGCGTGCGTACGCCGATGATTGGGTGTAGATCGAAAGTGTGGTTTGTTGCAGTAGGTCAGCGAGTTTTGGATCGATTGCGCGTTTCATCTCCTCAAAGCTGATGTTTTCATCGTGACCTGTTTCAGCTTTTGTTGCGGGGGTGAAAATGGGGGTGGTGAGTGGGTCGCACTGATTTAATCCTTTCGGTAATGCGACGCCGCAGACGGTTTGGGATTTTTGATATTCCTTCCATCCCGACCCTGCCAGATACCCGCGGGCGACGCACTCGATCGGCACGACCGTGGTTTTTTTCACCAAGATGGATCGGCCAACCAGTTGATCGGCAAAACTCCGGACCGCTTTGGGGAAATCAGTTACATCAGTTGCGACCAGATGGTTGGCGATGATCGACGCGGTGCGCTCAAACCAGAATTGGCTGAGTTGATTAAGAATCGCGCCTTTTTCTGGAATGCCGTTTGGCATGACGCAATCGAATGCACTGATGCGGTCGGTCGCGATGATTAGCAGATGCTCGCCGAGATCGTATACATCACGCACCTTCCCCTGGCGGCGCGGGTAGGGAAGCGAAGACTGGAGAATTATGCGATCAGATGCCATGCATACATGCTACCGGTTGAAGTGAAAAGTTTGAAACCATCAGCCGCCGCTTTTGCGTTTGGCAATATTTTCGTGGCGGCCATTTGCTCGCCTAGAGACTGAAAACCTGACCTGCCGCACAGATGCCGATACCGCAGAGAGCATGGCTGCATTTCCGCGAGGTCGCGAAAAAGAGGTACTAAAAAAGACAAAATACGATCGATAGATTTTGCAAAAAAACGAGGAAGGCCAACTCGCACTTTTTTCATACCCTTTGCACCCTTGCGTCTCTGCGACTTACTATCTTTTCGCGACATACAACTCCCTGCCAACAGGCGCTTGAATCCGTCACAGCCCGCACGCGACTCTCATCTATATTTATCTGCAAAGAATCGGTGAAATCTGAGGCCCATCCCACACTCGTATGAAAAGCTGCAAGTCATTTGAGGGATCAGATTGACAACGAACCCTTGGTGCTGGGGATGGCGTCGTCGGCGCGGGGGTCGATCGTTGTGGCTTGGCGGAGCGCTTTGGCGAAGCCTTTGAAGATTGCCTCGGCGATGTGGTGGCTGTTGCTGCCGTACGGGACGTTGATGTGCAGATTCATCTTCGCATTGTTGGCGATTGCTTGGAAAAACTCCATCACCAATTCGGTCGCGAACTCGCCGACCAATGGCGAGGTGAACTGCACGTTGAAGACCAACGCAGGACGGCCTGATAGATCCAACGCGATCTGGGCAAGCGATTCATCCATCGGCACGATCGACCAGCCGTAGCGGTAAATGCCTTTCTTGTTCCCGACGGCTTTATCCAATGCCTGCCCGATGCAGATGCCGACATCCTCAACGGTGTGATGCTGATCGACGTTCAGATCGCCCTTGGCGTCAATATTCAGATCAATCAGTGAATGCTTGCCCAGCAGGTCGAGCATGTGATCGAAGAAGCCCACGCCGGTGCTGACGGCGTTTTTCCCCGTGCCGTCGAGGTTCAGCGACAGTTCGATCTGGGTTTCGCGGGTTTTGCGGCTGATGTTTGCTTGGCGGTTGTTCATGGTCGGTTGATTTTAGATGTCGGGGGTTCAGGCGGCTTGGCCTTTGGTCAACAGTTCGCGCACGCCCCCAAGAAGGGCGTTGTTCTCTTGGCTGGTGCCGATGGTGATGCGGATGTATTCCTTCAAACCAGGCTGATCGAAATGCCGGATCAGGATGCCCATATTTTTTAACGCCTTGTACATTGCCAGCCCGTCGCAGCCGGGGACTTTGGCGAAGACGAAATTGGCATGGCTGGGCAGGACGCCAAAGCCGAGTTGCGTAAGATCATCGGTGAGACGCTGACGTTCCTGCTTGACGTGGTCCCAGGTCATCTTGGCGTGATCCTGATCCAGCATGGCAGCGGTCGCAGCGACGATGCTGATCGCGTCGCAGTTATAGCTATCCTTCACCTTCATCATCTGCTCGATCACCGCAGGATTGGCGACCGCGTACCCAAACCGCATTCCGGCGAGCGAATAGGCCTTGCTGAACGATCGGCTGATGACGACGTTGTCGTACTTCGACGCCAATTCCAGACAATTCTCTTCGGCGAAATCGACATAGGCCTCATCAATCAACACCAACCCGTCAAATCGCTCGATCAGTTGGCTGATTTCGTCAGCCGAGACCAGCGTGCCGGACGGGGCATTGGGATTGGCGATGTAAATCGCGTCGGCTTTGGTTTCCAGCAGGGCTTCAAAAGGGAATTTCCAATCCTTTTCCCATGCGACCGGGGCAGTCTTGGCGTCTTCGATGCCTGCCAGCACTTTGTAGAGTGAATAAGAAGGATGCGGGAACGCCATCGTCCCGCCCGCCGGGATGAAGGTGCGGGTGGCGATGGTCAGAATATCGTCGCTGCCGTTGCCGGCGAGGATCATATCCGTTGATACGCCGAGGATTTTAGACGCCGCCTCCCGAAACGCGTCGGCGGTGGGATTGGGGTACCGGCGCAGGTGTTCGGGTTCAATCTCGCGGATCGCCTGCATCACCTTGGGGCTGGGGGCGAAGGGATTTTCATTGGTATTCAACTTGACGACGCGCTCACCCACGGCCGGTTGTTCGCCGGGCGTGTAGCCGTGCATCGCGCGGATGTTGGGTCGGACAAAGCTCAAAGCCATACCAGTAGTATAATCGGTGAATCGAATTGGCGAAGCGCTTGGAGTGCTTGAAATAGGGGGTGACAAATAATTTTATCGCGTAGCGCCGCGCGAGCGGTTCCGAGATTTCCATCACCCTTTTGACGCAACGCCGGATTTCCTCTACATTCCACGGCTTGATTTTTCTGGAGAATAGATGGCAAACTTGAAGCTTATTTACGGCAATGACGCACCGATCGCACCCCTGTCCGGCAAAACTGTCGCGATTCTTGGCTACGGCTCGCAAGGCCACGCCCACGCACAGAATTTGCGCGATTCGGGTGTTAAAGTGATCGTCGCCAACCGACGCGACTCGGCCAACGGCAAACTTGCGATCGAACATGGGTTTGATCCGATGAGCGTCGAAGACGCCGTGAAAGCTGCCGATCTGATCATCATCACACTCCCTGACGAAGTGCAGCCGGAAGTCTATGAGAAGTCGATCGCGCCGTACCTGACCAAGGGCAAAACCCTCGGCGTGTCGCACGGGTTTAACATCCACTTCAAGACGATCGTTCCGCCGAAGGATATCGACGTAATCCTCGTTGCCCCCAAAGGTCCGGGGCATCTGGTTCGCAGCGAATTCGTCAAAGGCGGCGGCGTGCCATGCCTGGCATCGGTGCATCAGGACGCATCAGGCAACGCCCGAGCCACCGCGCTGGCATGGGCCAACGGTGTCGGCGGCGCACGCAGCGGCATCATCGAAACCACACTCAAGGACGAATGCGAAACCGATCTGTTCGGCGAACAGGTCGTCCTCTGCGGCGGCTTGGCAGCGCTCATCAAGGCCGGGTTTGAAACCCTCACCGAAGCCGGATATCCGGAGGAAATGGCCTATTTTGAAACCGTCCACGAAGTGAAACTGATCGTCGATCTGATCTTCCAAGGCGGCTTGGATTACATGCGTTACTCCATTAGCAATACCGCCGAGTGGGGCGATCTGATCACCGGCCCGCGCATCATCACTGATGAGACCAAGAAGGAAATGAAACGCGTGCTGACCGAGATTCAGGACGGTACGTTCGCCAAAAATTGGCGTGCAGAATACGAAGGCGGCATGAAGAACTTCAAACGCCTGTACGAAGCCGACAACAACCATCCCGTCGAAGTCACCGGCCGTCGCCTTCGTAAGCTGATGACTTGGTTGAACGCAAAAGAACCGCCGAAGGCATAAGGCGATAGCTTTTTTGTAGAAAATCATCCCGCACACAGGTGTTATCGATGAGGCATTCATCGCTCATGCATGGTTTGCACACTGGGTTTTGATTTGGACAACGTCGATCAGACGATTTCGTCAAGGCACGTTGCAAGACCAAGAGAATGCCGCCCACATAGCCCAACCCGTGCGACGAGCCTTGATTCGTGTCTGGCGATCGGTACCTTAAAAACCAGTTGTGACTCGCCGCGGATTCGTGAGTGGATTTACCCACAGCGTGAACGGAGATGCGCATGGATCATATTTTTTACAATGGTTGGGCGGGATTGGTTCGGACAGTTGTTGTGGGGGTATGCGCCTACATTATGCTGGTTGTCGCACTACGGTTGTCGGGAAAACGCACGCTTTCAAAGATGAATGCCTTCGACTGGATTGTTTCGGTGGCATTGGGTTCGACTCTCGCGACAGTGTTGCTGAGCAAAGACATTGCACTGGCCGAAGGGGTGCTTGCGCTGGCGTTGCTGATCGGGCTGCAGTTTATCATCACATGGTTGAGCGTTCGCGTGCGGTGGGTGCGAAAGTTGGCGACCGGCGAGCCGCAGATGTTGCTGAGACGAGGTATATTTATCACAGCCGCACTGATGCGAACGCGCGTGACCGAAGACGAAGTACGCGCCGCGGTTCGCTCCGCCGGACTGGCAGATCTTGATGCAGTCGAAGCGGTCGTTCTAGAAACCGACGGTTCTTTCAGCGTCATTCGGCGAAGCGAAGCAAGCGGTACATCAAGCCTAACGGATGTGCGGTCGCCACCCACGGCACGCTCCGCAGTTGACGATCAGCCGGACACTACTGTATGAATCGCAGGCCCTACTTTATGCCTAAGAAACGATATGAGGCCCAAATATTCCCTCGCTCAAATCGTCTAAACTGCTCAATTTGAGTGCTTGATAACTATACGCCTTGCATGAATTGGATCTCTGAATAACCGCCTTCCACAATACGAATAAGACACGGAGTACGCAGAGATCACAGAGACAAGAGTTGTCCCCAAATCGAACGCATTAAGCGAGGCTGGCGACTGTACACATTCTTGGGTCCTCTGAAAAACACGACCCACCCATAACTGTCACCCTGAGATACTCCTAAGTTTCCACTTGACGCGTCAAAACCGCCTCAATTTTGCGGTTCAAGTAGATGCTTCGGAGCACGTCAGCATGACGAGCAGGAGGAGTGCGAGGTTGATCAGAAGCTCCTCTTTCTGAATGCCGCATCATTTAATATGTCAGGGAATATGGTAGCACGGAGCGTCTCGCCCGTGGACGCATTGCAGACGCTTACGGCAATTCTCATGCTCCGTGTCCCTTGCGATCTTTGTAGCTGTTTTCTTGGCGACGCGGATGCAACGGTCGGGTTATTTAGCGTGCGCGAATGCAATCTTTTCCGCTCAAACGTGCACTATTTCTGACTTTCAAACGTCCTGCGGCATTTTTCTGTAAATTGTTAAAGCGGCGGTTCCGGCGGGGGGAACTCTACGCGGTCATAGACTTCGCTCAGCGGAATTTCGATTTGCACGACATCGATCTTGAGCACGTTGTCGAGGCCGGTCGCGTAATTCAACTCCCAGCGTCCGTCAGCGGTGCGACTCAGCACTTCGACGCGCGGGCGGTCCTGATCGATCAATACATGTGCTTCTAGCGAGGGTATTTTCAAATAGTGATCGCGCTTCTCAGTGCGGTCATACCGTTCGGTGCTGGGGGAGATGACTTCGATCACAACGCGCGGATTGGTGATCGTGCCTTTGGCGGGGTCGCGGGGGTCGTACTCGACATGCCCGCAGACGATGGAGAGATCGGGGTAGACGATGCGGTTGGATGCTTCAATTCTAGTACGAAGATTAGAGTCAAAAGCCTGGCAGGATTTACCTTTCAATCTCAAGCTAACCTCGCGATTCAAGTTTACGCAAATCTGTGAATGTTTCACCGATCCACCCGCCATCGCGAGTATCTCGCCGTTGTGGAATTCATGCCGTACAGACGCCATGGATTCGCGACTGTAGTAATCGTTTAATGTCAGCCGATGGTCTGGAACGAGGATCTCGCTCATACCACTAATATAGCAGCGTTATCAAGATTTTACGCGCATTTTCATCGCGACGACTTCGGTTATTTGTGGGAGAGTTCGTGAAGACCGCCTTTGGCGGGTATAAACACTGTCGAAAATGATAGTTTCACAGGGCATCGATGGATTGAAATTACTACCGGATGGGTCTGTAATTTCGATCGGCAATTATGACGGCGTGCATGTCGGGCACGCCGCGATCATTTCGCGGATGCGCGAACTCGCCAATGGTGCGCCGACGGCGGTGGTGACGTTTGAGCCGCATCCGCTGAGTGTGTTGCGGCCTCAGCTTGTTCCGCCACGACTCGCGACCATCGCGCGAAAGCAGCAGCTCATCGCGGACGCCGGCGTGTCGCATCTGGTGATTTTACCGCCTAGTTCGGATGTGCTCGGCCTGACCGCAGAACAATTCTGGCACATTTTACGCGATCACACCCGCCCAGCGTACATCGTCGAAGGCAGGACGTTTAATTTTGGCAAGGATCGGGGCGGGACGATCGAACGTTTGCAGGAATGGGCGACAGATTCAGCAATACAAGTGCATCTTGAACCATCGCAATCCCGCGTTTTGTGCGATCAGTCGATCGTTGATGTCAGCAGTTCGACGATTCGCTGGCTGCTCGGATACGGCAGAGTTGCCGATGCGGCGCGATGTCTGGGCAGAACCTTTGAACTGACCGGAAAAGTGATGAAAGGGTTTGGCAGAGGCAAAACGATTGGTGTACCGACCGCCAACCTCGACTGCGGCGACCTGCTCGTGCCCGCCGATGGCGTCTACGCAGGCGTGTGCGACATCGATGGAAAGTCATTCCGCACCGCCGTCAGTATCGGTACAACCCCTACATTCGATCGCAGCCAATACCAGGTTGAGGCGCATCTGATCGGTTTTTCTGGCGATTTATACGACCGCGAAATCATTATCCAAGTGCAGGAGTGGGTGCGCGACCAGATGAAGTTTCCGAACGTTGATGGGCTGAAATCGCAACTCAGTCGCGATATTCAAAAGATAAGTGCGGCGCGTGTGGCGGTTTGATTCAATCACCGCATTTCAAACGCCAGATCATAATTAACCTGCGATCCCGATCGATAAAATCGCACGCGAATCTGTGACTGCCCCGGCGGTTTAAGAAGGATATCCGCCAGCGGACCGCGGCGGGTTTGGAATTGTAGTTCGCTGTCTGTCCAAGCGTTGTCGGATAAATCGCTGAGGTAGGTCAGCGCATTTTCTTCGTGCGTATAGGTTTGGCCGTCGCGTTGTTCGGTCAGATGAAAGCGGCCTTTGGTCAGGTGCTTGCGAAGGGCGTCGATGCTGTCAAACTCTTTACCGTCTTCGTGAAACAAACGCACCAGTTCCGCGAGCTTGTTCATCCGATCGGAATAAACCGCCATCGGTGTGGGAGCGATCCGCGCCGCCCACTCCTTGAAACGCGCTTCAAAGCCTTCCAGATTACTCGAAAAATTATCTGTAAATGCTTCCTGCGCATCCTTGCCCGCGTGGATATCACGCAGCCACGCCAGCACGCGGGCGCGATACTTGGGAGCTTTGTCGTCGTCTTCAGCGAAAATCAGGAATTGCGTCATCGCCCATGCCTGATTGTATTGTGCCCGGCCAACCTTGGGGTCTTTCATCCGCGATTGAAATTGCTCGCGCGACATCGACAAAAAATTGCGGAACGACGTGAATCGGCCGTTACGGATGTCATCGTGCAGATCGGCGATGCGCCTCGGCGGAACCTGGCCGAGGATGAACTGATTGCCCGTCCAGACGCCTTCTTCGAAAATTTGCGCCAACCCCTCATCCAGCCAGATGGGTAAATTGGGAGAGATCACTTCCCATGCGAATTGATGAAACGCTTCGTGCTGAAGGGTCTGACGCAATCCTGATCGGCCTTGCCCTTCTTCAAACCCTGCCAATGCCCGTTGAGCAGGGATGAAGATGCCGGCTGAGTTAGGAACACGATTGCCGGTGAATTTGGAATAATCGCTTTTTTTTGCGAACAAATGCACCGCGAATTTTTGCTCGGGCGGCGATTCAAAATCGGCTAATCGTCTAGCGTATTCGTCATACATCGCGTCCAGACGCCTGCCGTAATCGCGGACGACGATCGGATCGAGATCGCTTTGAATGCGATAATGTTTTGTGTCATAGGTTTGCGTTTGTGCCGATGCCGCTGTCGTGCAGAGCAATTGCAGTCCGACAGCGACCAGCATCAGGCGCACAACCCCTGTTCCCATCAGCCAAAAGGGCTTGGGACCGGATGATATTGCCAGAACTTTCCCCGCCGGTTTGTATTCGTCCATCACAGCCTTATCATTGTCGGACTTTTAGCCTCTAATCATTGACCAATATGACACCAAACGAAACAAGCATTTACGAACAAGAACGCCGCGCCAAGTTGCAGAAATTGCGCGATCTGGGAATCGACCCTTTCGGCCAGCGCACCGAGGGCCTGCAAAGTCTGCAATCCATCCGTGAATTATACAAACCCGAGATGGGTCATGACGGCGGCCCGGTCGTTAAAGCTGCGGGTAGAATCATGCTTAAACGCGATATGGGCAAGCTGTCTTTCATCACTTTACGCGATGAAACCGGAGATTTGCAGATCGGTATCGACCGGCGCAAAGTCGGCGATACCGCATGGGAAGTGCGAAATAATCTCGATCTGGGCGATATTTTAACCGTCGAAGGCCCGCTGGGCGTGACCAACAAAGGCGAGACGACGATCTGGGTGAGCGATATCCAGATTGCATCAAAAAGCCTGCTGACCCCGCCGAGCAAGCACGAAGGCCTGACTGATGTTGAGGCGCGGTATCGCCAACGATATGTCGATCTCTGGGCGAATCCTGAGGTGATGCGGGTGTTGAAATTGAGGATTCAGATCGTCGAGGAAATCCGCAATTATCTGAAATCCACGGGCTATACCGAAGTCGAAACGCCGATGCTGCAATCCATCCATGGCGGGGCAGCGGCGCGTCCGTTCGTCACGCACCACAACGCGCTGGATATGAAGTTGTACCTGCGTATTGCGCCCGAATTGTTCCTGAAGCGGTTGCTGGTGGGCGGGTTTAACAAAGTATTTGAGATCAACCGCAATTTCCGCAATGAAGGCATATCGCCACGCCATAATCCTGAGTTCACGATGCTGGAGGCCTATGAAGCGTTCGGATCATGGGAAACGATGGCGGATATGGTCGAGAAAATGGTCTGCACTGTTGCTGAGAAAGTCTTCGGTACGCTGATAATAAGCCACAAAGACGCAGAGGGTACAGAGACAAAGACGATCAATCTCACGCGCCCGTGGCGACGGGTGAGTATGGTGGAATTGGTGCAAGAGCGAACCGGGTGGAAATTTAACAAAGAACCGCTGAACGAATCACAACTGGCCGATTTGCGATCAAAAAATCCCGGGAAGGATCTGAAACTTGACGGTTCGCCTGCAGAGCAATTGACCGAAGTCTACGAAAAATTGATCGAACATACGCTTATCGACCCCTGCTTCGTCACCCACGTTCCTAGCGTCATCATTCCGCTGGCGAAAGAGAACAAAGACGACCCGTTCTTCGCCGATGTGTATGAATTGGCGATCAACGGGCAGGAAATCAGCCCCGGGTACACCGAACTCAACGATCCCGATACGCAGCGGAAACACTTTGAGCACCAGGTCGGCGACCGCGAAGAACAGCAGCACGTTGATGAAGATTTCCTGACCGCCCTCAAATACGGCATGCCGCCCGCCGGTGGTATGGGGCTGGGCATCGACCGGCTGGTGATGATGCTGACCGGTGCCGAGAGCATTCGGGATGTAATCCTCTTTCCACTGATGAGGCCGGAGGGGTGATCTGGCATGATCTATTGGAATGCGTGAAACATCGCACACATCGCAACCCAGAACGTTTCGCCTCAAGAGGCTGCGTGGGTGGTGCAACATGCAAAATCCCCGTACCCGCAACGTCGTGCAGATGGAAAGTTTCTCGTGCGGGGACAATCCGCAGCGGGTCGATTCTTGCAAGTAATTTTCGTCAACAGAGCTGTCGCGGAAGTGGAACTCAAGACACTTTCGCTCGAACAAGCTATGATGTTGGAAGATTTGGACGAGGTGATGTACGTTATTCACGCTCGCGATCTAAATAGCCGCGAAGTTCACAACTTGCGCCTCGGACGTCAATCTTCATGAAACGCAAAACAACCCAGAAAAAATATTGGGAGATGACGACCGCGGAACTCGCCGAAGCGACAAAAGAGTTCGACGGCGAGATCGACGAATCACGGTTCAAGCCGCTGTCACCCAAGGAACGTGCAGCGTGGGATAAAATTATGGCCGCCCCCGCAAAATCCATTATGCTTCGCTCAAAAAGAACAGTCGAGATTTCAATTGATCCGAAGCTCGTGGATGCAATCGATTCGATCGCCAAAAAGAAACATCTGACCCGCTCGGAATTGATTGAGCAGGGTCTACGCGGAATGATCGCACTTTCTGCGTAAGGATAACGCCCGCATTGTTCAGCCACTCCACCCTCATCTTCGCCTGGTCGATCCTCGGATTCGCACTTCTGCTGATGCTGCTCATCAGTGGGTTCGGCTTATATCAATATCTGTTCGGACCGCCGGCGATTCGCAAGCTGGTCAATACTTACATCTTCAAACGCCGGATCGGATGGATGAGTGTGATCGCGATCATGCTTTGTACCGCGATGGTGTTAGTGGTGATTTCAGTCATGGGCGGGTGGCTGGATACATTCAAGCAAAAGTTTCGTGGGATGAGCGGCGATATCGTCGTCTACCGGCAAGGCCTCGCGGGGTTTGCTGGATATGAGCAGATGCTGGAAGTGATCAAAGCCGATCCAGACGTTGAAGAAGCATTGCCGTTAATCCACGCGATGGGGCTTTTGAATATTCTGAATCAGAATGTCCAAGGCGTGCAGGTCACGGGGTTGGACATCGAAAAGTTCAGCAAGTTCAACAATTTCCGTCAATCACTCTGGCGGCAATATCAGGACAAAATCGCCAAAAAAGAAGTTCCCGATGCAACGGCATCGTTCGATCTGCTGCCCACCATCCCCTACGAAGCCTATCGCCCCGACGACAAACGTGCCTTGCAGCGCCCCGGCATGATCGTCGGCGGGCCGTTGATCGGATTTCGCAAAAATGAAAACGGAAAAGTGGTTGAACCGCCCGGTGCCTATTCTTTCTGGACGCGGCTTGAAGTCGTTCCCGTCGAGCCGGGATTTCGGTCGCTGCAAGATACGACACCTGTCGCGAACATCTATTGGATCGTTGATGCGTCGCTCACCCAGCTTTATCAGATCGACGAAGCCAGCGTTTATGTGCCATTTGATGTGCTTCAATCGGACATGAAAATGACCTCCCGCACCGTATCTGAAAGCGGCAAAGAGGTGCAACTGCCAGCCCGATGTTCTGAAATCCAGATCAAATGTAAGCCCAACGCCGACCGTGCAGCGGTGATCGCCCGTATCATGCCAACGTTAGTGCAGATCGACGAGCGCTACCAGACCGGTTTCCGCAGCCCACTGCATGTTGAGACGTGGGAGAAACAACGAGAAAAATTTCTTGGTGCAGTCGAGAACGAGAAGCTTCTGGTCACGATCCTATTCGGCGTGATCTCGATCGTCGCGGTGTTCCTGATTTTCTGCATCCTCTACATGATCGTCGTCGAAAAAACGCGGGATATCGGCATCATCAAAAGCGTCGGTACGACCTCGCGAGGTGTGGCAGCGATCTTCATCGGGTATGGGCTGGCAATCGGCGTTGTCGGCGCTGGCTGTGGGTTGGTTGCGGGCTATTTCTTCCTGCTTTATATCAACGAAGTTCACGACGCGATCGCGTCTCTCACTGGTTTTAAGATGTGGGATCCCAGCGTCTACGCGTTCGATAGCATCCCCAACACGATGGACCCGCTTACCGCCGGGGTGGTGGTTGTGGTGGCGATTCTCAGCGCTGTTGCCGGTGCCGTATTGCCCGCCATCCGCGCTGCCAGCTTAAATCCGATCGAAGCCTTGCGGTACGAATAGGGAAGCATTTTTCATTCGCGAAATTGGAATGCCAGCTTTTTGAGATTTGTCGAGTGGCTTGCGAATGATGCGGATTTTGCATAGATTTTCGCCAGTGGACTGCAACGGCTGCAATGTGCATTGCGGCATTGGGATTGGTTAGTGGATCTATTAGTGTCCCTCTGATCGAAATCATAAATCACCGAGCAACTATGCAAGACACGGACGTCACAGAATCCCCCGACCCACCCGCCGACGAACAAGTAGACGGGCCGGTAGAAGCCGAAACCGCTGACCCAGAATCAAACGTTAGTGATTCAGCCGATTCAGTCACAGCGGTTGATACTGCGTCGTTGGAAGCACTCCTTTTCTCGACACATCATCCGCTCACCGCAGGACGTTTGGCGGAATTATTAGAGTTGGAATCGACCAAACCTATCCGCGGCGCGATTCGTGATTTGAACACGCAGTACGAAACATCCGCGCGATCATTCCGCATCGAGCAAGTCGCAGGCGGGTATCAGATGCTCACGCTCCCCGCTTACGCAGCGGTCATCAAAAAGCATCAGTTGAAAGAAGCAGACGCCAAGCTGACCAAAGCCGCGCTCGAAACGTTGGCAATCATCGGCTACAAGCAGCCTATCCTCCGCGCTGATATCGAGGCGATCCGCGGCGTCGCATGCGGCGAAACGGTACGCAGCCTGATGGAAAAGCACCTTGTCAAAATCGCTGGCCGCGCCGAAGTGCCAGGCAGACCCATCCTCTACGGAACCACCAAACGCTTCCTCGAAGTCTTCGGTCTTAATTCACTCAAAGACCTCCCCAAAGGCGACGAACCGCTCACCCCAAAACTGCCCGAAGTATCACCCGGCTAACATCAGGGTCTTTCAGATTCAAGTCGGATGTCCCCTTACATTTATCTTTTTTCAATCCTGTAGGGGCGGCTTCAGCCGCCGTGACCTCCCGGCGGCTGAAGCCGTCCCTACGGTATTGACTTATCGCATTCCAGAATACGAATCAGCCACAGAGCACGCAGAGAGCACAGAGATAAAAGTTGTCTCCAAATCTCACGCATCCATCGCGCAGGACTACCATGCGCTTTCTTGCCGCGCGATAATCACTTGATATTTCAATCCATTGCGTAGCACGGGCGTCTCGCCCGTGAACGCCTTGCAGTCGAGGAATACAAACATAATTCTCTGTGGCCACTGTGATCTCTGTGGATTTTTTTTTGTCACACGGATGCATCGTCGCGCTTGCGGTGCAATCTCTGCACAATTTTGGCGTCCTGCCGATCGCTCGTTATCTTCGCGCGAGATTAGTACAGGGAACCAAAGTTTTCAGGGAGCATCAGATGATCGTATACAGGCAAAAGGCGAATGGATTTACGTTGGTTGAATTGCTGGTTGTAATTGGCATCATCGCGTTGTTGATTTCAATATTGCTTCCCGCACTCAACCGCGCCCGAGCGGCAGCGCAAGCGGCGAAGTGCTTGTCGAATGTGCGGCAGATCAGTCAGGGCTTTTATCTTTACAGCAGTGACAACAAAGGCGTTATTTGCCCTAGCTACAACATGCAGGGTACGAACCCCGGCGCTGCCTATCCGTTAGACGGCTGGCCGTCCATTTTGGATCGCGATAAGTACGTCACTTCCAAAGAACAGGACACGAACACTGTCTTTTATTGTCCCAGCACGCTCGACATCGAAGGCATGGCCGGTGGGCAAACGGGGCTTGATCCCGGCAAACCCAAAGGCTGGATGGATTGGCCTAACGTGCGAAGCACCACCGGCACGCAAAACATCGCACAAACCATCCCCGCGCGTGGTTTTGAAAAGATTATCCGCAGCTCCTATTGGATCAACGCCGATAATCCGATCGGCAATACAGTCGCGACGATTACACCCGACACCTACTACACCTCGTCCGTCGGCTACGGTCCTGCGGCGGACGGCAGCTTCTGCAAATACACAAAAATGTCCCGGATTAAACAGTCCTCAAGAATGGTTGTGATCGTCGATGGCGTTTACGCAGGCAGAGGTTCATCCACGCGTATCGGGATGAACAACTCGCGCATCGGCTACCGTCATGGCGGCAAGTCCAACCCCACCGCGAATGTCGCGTTCGCCGACGGCCACGCCGAAGCAGTCTACTCCCCCGACATGCCCCGCGCCGGCAACTACGCCGACAACGCCTCGGGCCGCTACACCCTCTACGCCGACGTGGATCGTTCAGTGTCGCATTGACGCAACTGTAGATTGTGCTGCATCGCACTGAGACGGAATCGATTGCGCGTTGAATGCCGTCGCCATGTGGCGCGGTGTTGCAGCCTTACACGGATCATTTCACGATTAAAAAGAGGATCGTTTAGCATCGAATAAAAAAGCGGTAGTTACGCCTTCTATATATTATCACAGACCATCACGCGGAACATCGAGGCGGGAAGTCGCGGTTTCGCGGTTGAACCACATTCTAACTTGCATTCATGCGACTCAAAGTGAAGGGCATGAACTTTCGCTCATCTGGAATGGTTGCTGAAATCGCACATCACATTTTAAGTGCTCTGAAATCAATGAGTTGCCGCATATAGCAAATTTCATGCTTGCCGCTGCCGGGTAGGTCTATCATTTGGGTATGAAAGCACAAGACGGAATCACTGTACCGATCTGGACTAAATCGATTGAGCTGCCTGAGTATCCCGCTCCTGATGGTGGTGTGCATGCTGAAGTGATTGTAGTCGGGGCGGGCATATCAGGGTTGACCAGTGCTTACCTGCTGGCCAAGCAAGGGATGTCTGTCATGGTTTTGGATGAAGGGCGGATCGGGTCTGGCCAAACCGAGCGGACCAGTGCCCATCTGGCATCGATCATCGACGACCGCTTTGCTTTTATCGAAAAACAGCATGATGAAGAAACATCGCGCCTCGCCCATGAATCACACGCCACAGCGATCAATAAAATTGAACAGATCATTCATGACGAGGAAATTGCCTGCGATTTTACGCGTCTGCCCGCATACTTCTTTGCCGGTCCCGACGGCGACGAGAAAGAATTAGATGACGAATTCGAACCCGCCAAACGCGCCGGTGCGCAGGTGCAGATTGTTAAGACAATCCCTGCGCTGCCGCATGCCGGACGGGGGCTGCGGTTTGACAATCAGGCACGCTTTCATCCATGCAAATATCTGCGCGGTCTGGCCAAAGCTTGTGAGTCAGCCGGGGTGAAAATCTACACCGGCCGACGTGTCTCGGATGTTAAAGGTGCCGATCCGAAAAATGATGCGCCCGCACGCGTCACTTTTCACGACAATGAACAGGTACTCACCGCCGATCATGTCGTCGTTGCAACGAACGTGCCGACGCCGATCAATGATTGGGTGACAATCTATCTGAAACAAGCCGCTTATCGCACCTACATGGTCGGGCTGCAAGTGCCCGTCAACGCGGTACCTGATGCACTGTACTGGGATACCGCAGACCCCTATCACTATGCCCGCCTGCTGGGCGAAGTTGTCGATGGCTATGACACGTTGTTGGTCGGCGGTGCCGATCATAAGACAGGTCAGGGGGCAGATGCGTCGCACTTCGATCGATTGGTCGAATGGACACGCGCGGTGTTTCCAGAAGTTGGCAAAGAAACCTGCCGTTGGAGCGGACAGGTCGTTGAGCCTGTTGACGGTCTGGGCTTTATCGGAATCGCCCCAACCAGCGGTGAACGGGTCTACGTCATCACCGGCGACAGCGGGATGGGTCTCACACACGGCACGCTCGGCGCAATGCTGATCGCTGATCTGATCGCCGGTCGGGATAATCCCTGGCAAAAAATCTACGATCCTTCCCGCACACCCGTCAACACAGAGCTCTTGTCTGAAATCGCCAACACAACCAAGCAGTATGTGGATTACATTAGTAGCGGTGAGATCAAGTCTGAATCCGATCTTGAGCCCGGCCAAGGAGGCATTATGCGTAGCGGCTTGTCCAAGCTCGCGTTGTACCGTGACCATGATGGAAAGATTCATCGCATGAGCGCGGTGTGTCCGCATCTGAAGTGCATCGTGCACTGGAACGGCGTTGAAAAAAGCTGGGATTGTCCATGCCACGGCAGCCGTTTCGATTGCACCGGGCGCGTGGTAATGGGACCCGCTTTTTCTAATCTTCCCGACGCGAATCAATAGTCTGATTGCAACACTTTAGACGTGAATGAAAATGGTATCGCGTTGCGCAGCGGGTATTATGCTGGCGTGATATCACGCGACGAAATCCTACTTGAATACATCGAGCGCCTGGCGCATACGCCTTACCCGGTGCAGGAAGAGGCGTTGTACGCCTGGGCATCGTGTGAGGATGGCGTGTTGCTTTCTGCGCCGACCGGCACGGGCAAAACGTTGGTCGCAGAGGCGGCGGTGTATGAGGGGCTGAGGACTGGAAAATCGGTTTATTACTCCACGCCGCTGATTGCATTGACGGATCAGAAATTGATTGAGTTGCAGGATACGGTTGAGCGGTGGGGATTTTCTCGCGATCAGGTTGGACTCGTCACAGGGCATCGAACGGTGAATCCCGATGCGCCGATCAAAGTGGTTGTAGCGGAGGTGTTGTTGAATCGGCTGTTGCATCGTGACGCGTTTGATTTTGCGGATGTCGGCGCGGTGGTGATGGATGAGTTTCACAATTTCAATGAGCCGCAGCGGGGGATCGTCTGGGAATTGGCGTTGTCGCTTTTACCGAAGCATATCCGCGTAATGCTCTTGTCAGCCACAGTCGGCGGGGCGTCGGAGTTTATCAATTGGATGGCGCGAAGCATCGACAGGCGGGTAACGCTGGTCGAAGGCACCGAACGCAAAGTGCCGCTGCATTTTCACTGGGTCGGCGACGAGTTATTGCCCGATTTTATGGAGCGGATTTCGCAAGGACGTGAGGATTTACGTCGCACCCCGGCGCTACTGTTTTGTTTTGATCGCGAGATTTGCTGGAGCACCGCCGATGTATTGCGCGGCAAGGATTTGTTCGCCGAAGGTCAACGCAAGGCGTTGCTTGATCGGCTGGAAGCGTTTGATTTCTCAGCCGGTTCGGGCAACCGCCTGCGTACCTTTCTGGCACGCGGGATCGGCATCCACCACGCAGGTCTTTTGCCGCGCTATCGTCGCGTGGTGGAGACGTTGTTTCAGGAAAAATTGCTATCGGTTTGTGTCTGCACTGAAACGCTGGCAGCGGGGATTAATCTGCCTGCAAAATCAGTCATTTTAAGCACTCTGGTGAAAGGCCCGCGCGATCGAAAGAAGTTGATTGATGTCAGTTCCGCGCAGCAAATGTTTGGCCGCGCGGGGAGGCCACAATTTGATACGGAAGGGCATGTCTTTGCGATCGCGCATGAGGATGATGTGAAAATCGCACGGTGGAAGGAAAAGTACGATTCGATCCCCGAAGAGACCAAAGACCCCGGCCTGATGTCGGCGAAAAAAGCACTGCTAAAAAAGAAGCCAACCCGTCGCAGCGGATTCACCTATTGGAATCCCGAACAGTTCGTCAAACTGCAAATCGCGCCGCCGATTAAGCTCGCGAGCAAAGGCCGTCTGACCTGGCGGTGGCTGGCCTATCTGCTTGATGCCAACCCCGCTCTCGCGCCGATCCGCGATGTCGTGCGCAGCCGGTTGATGGATCAGCCCACCATCGAAGGCGAACTAAAACGGCTGACCAAAATGTTGGTCACGCTCGATCAGGTGAAGATCGTCACACTCAGTCCGCCACCACCTGAAAGCTGGCGTCGCGCCGCCATGCCCGCAGGCGATGGCGTTGTCGATCCGGCATCCACGGCTAGGACCGACGAAGACGATGCGCCCGAAGTAGAAGCCCAAAAGCCGAAGATTTCGCAATCCGCCAGAGAGTTGATGGCGTATCTCAAGATCGGCGATCAATCCGTCGTCGCAGGCAAAATCGTTCCTGCGCAAACCGCGGATAAATCCGCAGCCCCATCGCTTGAACCGTACGAACCAATCACCGCGACCCCGACCGCGCGGCTACAAGATTTGATGGTGTTCAAGGGTGTGCATCCGCTGTACGGATTGTTCTTGATCGATCATCTCGGCAAGGCTGACGATCATGAGTTGATTCAGATTCTCGAAAGCCTGCTGGAAATGCCCGGCTCGGTCGCCAAGTCGCTGCGCGTGCCGTGGCCTGCCGATTTGCCGCCGGGTCGGCTGAGCAATGAGGTGGTCGATCCTGCGATCCTCATGCGCGGCATCGCGACGCAAGAGGACATGTACCCGCAGGCCGATCAATCCGATCTGCCGCCCGAACAACGCCGCTACCCGATCCCGCTGGCCGAGAAGGTGCGGATGCTGTTTGAGAATGAGATCGACCACGCCGGCGGATTATTCATCACGCCCGTCTGGGCGATCGGCGATTTGCTGCATTCGGGATATGATTTCGACAAGTTCGTCCGCTCGCGCGATTTGCTCAAACAAGAAGGCATTGTCTTCAAGCACCTGCTACGAATGATTCTATTATGCAGCGAGTTCGGGCAACTCACGCCGCCTGACGTTGAGCAAGCCGCTTGGAAAGAAAAGCTAACCGGCATCGCCAACACCCTCGCCACGCTCTGCCGTGCGATCGATCCGCAATCGACTGATGAAGTGTTGGCGGAGTTGGAAGATGGATAGGGCGTAGGGCTTGAGCTTAGGGCTTGGTGGCAGCGATTTACCAGCGAGTTCTGACACCGCCACGAATCACACAAATCTGACACGAATGGGAATTGCATCACCTGATCGCAGTCAATCGCATTGGTGGCACGGGTTTTTAACCCGTGTCCCCGTTGCGAATAGTGCCGTAGATGCTTGGTTCGTCAAGTTAAAGTGGGTTGGGTTTACGCACTAAGCAGGGCAATCTCATGCTGAAGTTCTGACCCCCTCTCCCGGATTACCGGGAGAGGGAATTATTTGCCACATGCGATTGCCCTGATCCACTAAGAATGGTTTTACTCAACGTGGGGGGGGTGAGTCGCGGTGTGGCTGCGCGGGAATGGGGGATTATCGGGAGTGGCGGGTCTGTCCGGATGAAGATCGCGGCGTAATGCTTCTGGCCGAAGATGTGCGCAGATCAACGCGGATAAGCAAGTTGATTATCTGCGTGCATCGGCGTTCATCTGCGGTTGAGCTTCATCTTTTATTTATGATGAAGACTTACGCATGCGAGCGCTTTGAAGACGCTAAGTTGCTTTCCGTGCCTCTGTGGTCAATTCGCATTCCACCACCAACCGCCAGCCACAAATTGCCAACGATTATTTTTTTCCCAGCGACGCGGTGAATCCGCCGTCGTGGTGGTGGATGGGGTCGGCGTTTAGGCTGGGGAGGGTTTGCTCGATCGCGATGATTTCGTAATCGTCGGTCTGTTGTAATAGCCATTTGATCTGCTCGCCGTTTTCTTCGGGCCAGATCGAGCAGGTGCTGTAGACCAGCACACCGCCCTTGCGTAGATGGCCGATCGAATCGAGCAGGATACGGCGTTGCAGGTCGATCACGCTGTGGAGCGATTTTTCATCCTGCCGATACCGCGCCTCAGGCCGGCGCATGATCACGCCGGAGTTGGAGCAGGGGGCATCAATCAGGATGCGGTCGAACGGTTTGTCGATCTTGATCTGATCCAACATGCCGACGTTTTTAGTAGTGACCCAATTCATCTGCCGCTTGGCGAGGGATTGATTCAAACGATCGATGCGATACTTGGCTGGATCGGTAGCGAGGACAAATCCTTGATCGCCCACAATTTCAGCGATTTGCAGTGTTTTGGTTCCGAGGCCGCAGCAACGATCCAGAGCGTGAAGTCCGCCATCAAGTTCCATCTTAGCGACCACGCTGGCGGAGGTCGGGTCCTGTACCTGTGCGACGCCTTCATTTGACCACTTGATGAAATCGGCTTCGTGTGCGCCCTCCACCACCCACAGCCCGTCCTGCTTATGACGCTTGGCCGTCACGTCTTCGCGAAGATTCAGCTTGAACGTGTCAGCGGCGCGGACGAGGGTAGGGGGTTCGAGGTTGTTCTTTTCACATAACGCCAACGCCTTTTTCTCACCCATCAATTCAACGAGCTTGCGGAACAACTCCGGCGGATGCGACAACACGATGCGGGCGTATTCTTCGGCTCGTTCACGCGAGGGCAATTCCAATTCGGGTTCGCGGGTGGCTTTGCGAAGCACGGCGTTGATGAAGCCGCCAGCCCGTCCGAGTTTGAGGCGTTTCGCCTGCTCGACCGCTTCATCCACGGCTGCCGATGCGGGGACGCGGGTGAAGAATCGGAGCTGCGCCAACGCGATCGCGAGAATCATCTGCGCGAGCGGGTCAATCTTTTTCAATTCTCTGCCGGAATAGACGACGATCGCGTGGCGCAGCAATAGCAGATTTTTCGTGACGACCGCGGCAATTGAATCGCCAAGCGCCCTGTCTCGCGGATCGAGCGCGGATTTAGCGGGCTGATGCTGTTTGGGGATCGGTTTCGCCCAGCCAGGCAAGCGGGCGGAATGGACAAGAGTCAATGCGTAATCGCGTGCGTTCATTGGGCTTTCGGGGTTGAGATGAGTGCTCGATAAAGTGTTCGTAACATATTGATTTTTGGTCTCTGTAAGTCAGTGGCGATTGAAGACGGAATTGGCCACAGGGACACAGAGGCACAGAGAGGAAGGAACCGCAGATGCCGCAGATTTAGCAGAAAAGACAAAACTCTTTCTTCTTCATCTGCGAAATCTACGGCTACATATTTTGTTTTCTCTCTGTGCCTGCGTGTCTCTGTGGCTAATCTTTTCACGACTGCGGTTTTGCCGTTACAGTCACAGTAATTAGTATCATTTATATCACAAATGCGGTGGTTCACGCGATGGATTCCAGTCGCATTTCGGCGTCCCAGCGATGGCCGTTGCGGAATTGTTTGAGGGTCATTGGGCGTTTGCCTTCGGGTTGGACCTCAACGATGTCGATCATGTGGTCGGCAGCGCCGACGTGGGCTTGATCGTCGATGATACCGACAAAGCCGTCGCGCGGGCGTTCGATGACGCGGGCGCGGACGAGGGTTAGCCGGGCGATTTCGCATTCGTGGTCGTCGATGAGTCGCACCCGACAGCCGGGCCAGGGATAGAGACCGTGGATTTGATCGACGATTTTTTGGGCGGGATCGCTCCAGTTGATGATCGCATGTTCGCGGTTCAGCTTTGGTGCAAGCGTGGCGAGGCTGTGATCTTGGTCGCGCTCGATTTGAGTGCCATTGCGTAAGGCTATCAAAACACGTTCGACAACAGGAGCGCCGTCGGCGGCGAGTCGATCGTGCAGTTCGCCGGTGGTTTCGGTCTCGCCGATGGTGGTTTGAGATTGATCGAGGATGGCCCCGGCGTCCATCTTGTCGGCCAGCCGAATCACCGAATTGCCCGTTATCCGTTCTCCCGACAGCCGCGCCCAATGGATCGGGGCTGCGCCGCGATATTTAGGCAACAGTGATGCGTGCAGATTGATGCTACCGAATCGCGGATGATCGACAACCTGCGGCGAGATTTTTTGCCCGAATGCGATCACCACCATCGCGTCGGCGGGGGGGAGTATTTCGGCATTGATGTTGGGGGTTCGGACTACATCCAAGCCTTGTTCGAGTGCGAGCATTGAGATCGGCGTGGGTGTTAGTTTTTTACCCCGGCCAGCGGGTCGGTCGGGTTGGGAATAGACGCGCAGGATGTTCGCGCCGGATTCAATCAGGCGCTTCAGCGTCGGGACGCCGAACTCGCCGGAACCGGCGAAGAGAATGTTCATGCCATGGAGATTCATTGAGACAAATAAAATCGAAGATAAACCGGATCGCCCGCGCGGTAGCTACTCGCGGATATCAATAATCCTGCCGATCTTATTCCGGCAAGCTGCGGCGTAATCGGCCTCTAGTTCTTTTAATTTTTTCTTGACTGCCATTTTCGCGGTAAAGCCCATGCGGTCGATCAGCATTACGCCGTTGAGGTGATCGGTTTCGTGCTGCCAGACGCGGGCAATGAAATCTTCGCCGGTTTCCTCGAACGCTTTGCCAGACAAATCCTTTGCTTTGAGCGTTAATTTTGTCGCGCGATCGACGTTCGCTCGGATTTTTGGCAGGCTAAGACAACCTTCCTCGTCCAATTCGTTGCCTTGGGCATCGAATAGCTGCGGGTTGACGATCACGCGGTCGTTTTCGGGCGCGCCATCGTGATTCATCACAAACAGGCGAAGATTGACGCCCACCTGCGGGGCTGCAAGCCCCACGCCTTGCTCCTCCCGCATCAGTTCCAGCATCTTATCGGCCAATGCGGCGAGGTCTTTATCGAAGGATCGAACCGGCGCAGATACCTTCCGCAGCCTCGGATCGGGGTAGAAAATGATCTTTAAGTCGTTGTACATCGTCTGTTTGTGAGAGAAGATTATGCCAAAATGTTGACACCCGCAATATTCGGTTGTTCAATGTCGTAGCGCCCACCCGATGGTATCCGGGCGGTACAAATCTTCATTCAGGAACGGACATCGAATGTCTGACGAGACGGGTTATCGAGCAATCTCTGAAGCGGATCAAAAAAAGGCGCAGGTCTTTTTTGATAAAGCCAAAACGGTAGGCGAGGCCGGACAGTATGAGTTCGCCATCGAGATGTATCTACAGGGTTTGGCGCTGGATCCCGAAGCCGTCGCCACCCACCAGTTGCTGCGCGACATCGCACTCAAGCGTAAAGTAACAGGTGGTAAAGACTTAGGCATGTTCGAGAAGATGAAACTTCGCTACGGTAAAGATGATCTGACGAATATGCTGCTGGCGGAAAAGTTTTTGTCGTATGATCCGGGCAACACAGGCAGGATGCTGGAAATGCTTCAGCACGCGGTGAAAACCGGATGCTTCGATACGGTGATGTGGGTCGGTCCAATTCTGCTTCGTGCCAATGCTGATTCGGGGAAGCCGGATTTCAGCAAGTATGTCGCGCTTAAGGATGCCTATATCCGTCTGCGACGTTGGCTACCCGCAACCGAGGCTGCCCAGAAAGCACTCCAGCTTCGTCCCGATGATATGAATCTGCAACAAGAGGTGAAGAATCTCGGTGCCCAGCAAACCATGACCGCTGGCGGTTATGAAAAAGGCGGCAACTTCCGCGATTCGGTTCGCGACATGGATAAACAGCGTCAGTTGATGACCGAAGACACCGACGTGCGGTCGCTGGATGTGCTGACGCAACAGATTTTAATCGCACGTGGAGAATTGGCGAAAGACCCGAACGAACCTGGTAAAATCGCCAAGCTCGTCGATGCACTGGCCAAAACGGAAGATACGCAATACGAAAATGAAGCGATCGAAGTGTTGGATGAGGCATTCAAGAAAACCAAATCCTTCCGCTTTCGCCTGCGTCTCGGCCAGCTAAAAATGGCGCAGCTCAAGCGCATGCAGCGGTCGTTGCTCGATCAGTATCGCAAAAACCCCGCCGACGCGGAACTGAAAAAAACATACATCGAATTCGTCAAAGAAAAGACCGAGGAAGAGCTTAAGGAATACACACTCGCGTCCGAAGCCTATCCGACGGACATCACCTACAAATACGAAATCGCGACGCGCCTGTTTGATCTACATCGCTATCCAGATGCGATCCCGCTTCTGCAGCACGCGGTGCAGGACCCCAAGATGCGCACCGACGCGACCATCATGCTCGGACGCGCATTTTTAGAAGCCGAATATCTCGACGAAGCGGTCGATACGCTGAAAAATCTTACCGAAGCCTATCAACTCACCGGCGACACCAAAGCCAAGGAAATCTGGTACTGGTACGGCAGGGCGTTGGAACAGCGCACCGATAACCCCGACGCGATTAAATGTTACAGCCGCGTCACGATGTGGGATTTCAAATACCGCGACGTGCAGGAACGCATCAAACGCCTGCGTGCGGGTGGATCCAGTTCAGCCTCGGCGTAATTTGTTACGCCGAAGTTGTGCATGTTGTGATTCTATTCCGACGGTGCTTGTACAGATCAACGGTCATGGACGACTGCCCTATTTCCACCCTCGATTGCGATGCCCTCAGTCGGCGATTCGGCTTTGATTTGCCGCGACCGCTGGTGAAACTATTTGAACTGCTTCAGCATCCCGACGGCACGATCGATGGCAGCGAGGGATCGTTGTTTCATCGTGTCACCGGCTTGATTTTAATGGATGCTTCGGATGCGTGCCGACGCGTCCCGCCAGAGTTTTTCGTCATCGGTCGCACTGGGATGGATGGCGTGCTCTGCGGATATGTTATCCACGACGCCAAACTCATCGGCGATATGCCTCTGGCATTATTCGATCCAGCCGCATCCCGTGCCGATTATCTCGCGCTCGACACCCGCCGTAGCCTCGGCGTGCTCATGGGCATGCAATACGCCCAATATGTGCACGATCCAGCCCAACGCGATGTCGTAAAAGAGATCATCGGATCGATGCACTTTGATCCCGATGAGTTGCCCGTCGAACCGCCTTTGGATGTGCGTCCGCGTATCCCACCGGGTTGGCGATTGGCGATGACCGCAGACGGCTTGGGCGTCGTCGCCGAATCGCGTTTTTTTGCGCCTGGACAAGAATATGATGAGGAGATAGAAGCTTTTGAATGGCACGATCTCGACACCACGCTCGAAAACGCCGCCCATGCACTACGCAGTGGATATGCGGCCTCTGCGCTCTGGCATCTTCGCAACGCCTACGCTTTCCTCGATGCCGATGGTGACGCACTGCCGCTGATCGAACCGTTTACTACTGCGTACCATGCGATGAATCGGTCATACTCAATCGACCACCTGCAACGCTGGTATCCCGCCGTGCATTGATGCCATCCCAGTCTTTATCCATATTGATCAGATCAAAACCGGCATTTACAGATTCATCTCAATGCATGCTCCGCATCTCAGCGGCCATATTATTCTTTCAGGCGTCATCTGATCGCACAGCAATCACTTTGATATCGCGACGCTTTCCACTTCGATCCCGCAGCAACTTGCGTTAGAATCATCGACTATGAAATCCTACGAAGTTATCCATGAAGCGATCGACGAGATCGGTGTCAAGGCCGTGGCCTCGGCGCTAAAAGTCTCTGCCGCACTGGTTTACAAATGGTGCGAACCCCCGGCTAGTGAATCCGAACTTGAACAAAGCGGCGCCCGTAATCCTTTGGATCGCGTGCGAGAACTTCACAAGCTGACCGACGATATCCGACTCGTGCGCTGGCTTTGCAATGAGGCCGGGGGCTTCTACGTCACCAACCCCGCCCCGCACGCCGTCAAAGACACCGACCTGAACCTATACCGGCAATCCCGGTCCATGGTTCGCGATTTTTCGTCGCTTCTCGACAGCGTGACCGAAAGCGTCGAAGACGATCACAGCGTAGACCTCCAGGAAGCCGACGAAATCCGCCAAAAATGGGAGGATCTCAAAGCCAACGTCGAACACTTCGTCATCCTCTGTGAGCAGGGGCATTTCCATCTGAAAAAGACGAAATAACCCCAGGGCAATCGTATGTGGAAAATAATTCCCTCTCCCGGTAATCCGGGAGAGGGTAGGGTGAGGGCAGTGCGTCGATACAACTCTGTTTTACACGCGATTTAGAAGCCCCCCGCCCCAGCCCTCCCCCGGAATACCGGAGAGGGGGTCAGAACTTCAACATGCGATTGCCCTGGAAATAGCCCGTCCACTTTCAATTGGTCAAAGACTATGATACGCTTTCGCGTTCCAAACCGGGGCGTAGCTCAGCTTGGTTAGAGCGCAACGCTGGGGGTGTTGAGGTCGCAGGTTCGAATCCTGTCGCCCCGATTTGATCGTCATCGACCCGGCTTACCCAAGCCGGGTCGATTGCATTTGTATCGCGGAAATCGCTCTATCCTGATTTCGTTTGTGCACAGTGCATCGTAAATGCCATTTGGCATGGCCATGTGTTAAAATGCGCCGACGTACGAGGTGTTATGGATCACAGCATTCACTCGCCCGACAAAGCAAGCGAAATGTCACGACGAAATACTATCGTAAAAGACGAGGTACAAGAATGTGGACCTGTCCCGCTTTTAATTTTCGAGCAACGATTAAAATTACGTAAGAAATGCCCGTATTTACAAACAACTATGTGCGTCCCCGTATCATTTCCCTTACTCTCACTGCAGTTTCGGACTGGAAAAAAATCTATGTCACAATGCCAATAACTTGGCCGTAAAAGAAGGAGTATTATGAGAAAAGAATTGCTAATAGCGGTGGCTAGCTTGGTGCTATCTGCGGTTGCGTTGGTATAT
>JBBQXB010000032.1:0-36524 GCA_038210015.1 Tepidisphaerales bacterium | reverse complement strand
CAAGCGGTTCGACTGCATCGTCATCGGGGCGGGCATACGAACGATCAAAGGAAACTTTCTATTGTTTGAAAAGTTGATAAATGTCCTGCACGCGCACGCTCCCCAAGCCAAGCTGTGCTTCAACACCGGGCCGACTGACACAGTTGAGGCAGTACAGCGCTGGCTCTGAAGCGTGTAGGGGCGGCTTCTACCTTATCTTTCCCCACATTTTCAGAACCACTGATTTTGATCAAAATCGCATGTTGGCAATGACTCGTAGGAACCCTTAACCGCGTTGTTCGAGCGCCACAGGCTTTGGAAAAGATGTGGGCAAAGATAAGGGCTGAAGCTGCCCCTACTTGTTGTTAGCCAACCGCGACAAGCTGCACGACGCCATCGACTTCGATCCGTTTCATTCGCAGATCAAACGCATGGGAGATGATCGGCTCGGTCATCACGTCGTCGATCGGGCCGGATGCGACGACCTTGCCGTCTTTTAATACCACCGCGCGGTCGGCGTGGGTGGCGGCGAGGTTGAGGTCGTGGCTGGCCATCACAACGCCGATCTGCTGCGTGCGGGTCAGCCGATGCAGCAAGCGATACAATTCAACCTGATGACGCAGATCGAGGAACGTCGCGGGTTCATCGAGCAGGATCGCGCTAGGGGATTGAGCCAGACAACGACCCAGAAACACCCGCTGACGCTGCCCGCCAGAGAGCGTATCCATCGGACGATCCAGCAGATCACCCAATTCAAGATCGGCTGCGATATCAGCGATGACCTGCTCATCGGCGGCGCTTTCCACGCCCAGCCAACCCTGGTGCGGGGAACGGCCTAGCCGCAGCACCTCGACCACGCGATCGCCTGGCTCATAGACTGGTGATTGCGGCATATAGGCAACCCGGCGGGCAAGATCGCGGGCGTACCAACTGGATAGATCCCGGCCGTCCCACTCCACGCTGCCGATAAACTTTACCTGTCCCAGTATCGCGCGAAGCAATGTTGTTTTGCCCGAACCATTTGGACCCAGCAGCGTGACGATCTGACCGGCTTCTAATGATAGCGATACATCGTCGAGCACCTTGCGGGCGGCGAATTGCACGGACAGATGTTGTGCGGCAAGCAGTCGCGTCATCGGCGGCTCCGCAGCAGAATCATGAGGAAGAACGGCCCGCCGAGGATGGCGGTGATCACACCGACCGGCAACACGGTTTTGACATGCTCAACCGACAGCAGATACCGCGACAACGCATCGGCCAACGCCAATACGGCAGCGCCCAGTGCGGTGGCGACGATCAACAGCCTGCGGTTGTCGTTGCCGCAGAATCGCCGGGCGACGTGCGGGCAGATCAACCCGACAAACCCGATCGGTCCGCTGATCGCAACGGCGGCTGCGGTCATTACCGATGCGACGAGCAACCCGCCCCACCGCGTCCGCTGGACGCGCACGCCAAGCGATGCGGCTTCATCCTCGCTGAGACGGATTACGTTCAACGCCGGGGTCATGCCCATCAATATCAACCAGCCGATACCGATCGCGATGGTGGAGATCATCACATGCGTAGGCGATGCGGTGGTTTGGATATCGCCGACGAGGAACGTCAGCACGCCGCCTGAGCCTTGGAGGTCTTTGAAGATCGAATTGAGCAGGATGAACGCAGCCCCGCACAGGGAGTTGATGATCGCCCCGACGAGGATCGCGGTGACGGGTTCGATCTTGCCGCGTAAACCCGCGAGCAACAACACGATGGTTGTCGTCAGCATCGCGCCGATGAGTGCGAAACTGTGCGGCGACATCATCACGATCCACCAGACCCCTGCGACTGCGGGCAATCGCCAGATGTAGGCGGCGAGCATCGCCCCGCCGCTTGTGCCGAGTAAGTAGGGGTCAGCCAACGGGTTGCGTAAAATCGCCTGATAGCAGACCCCCGCCGCCGCGAGTGCCGCGCCGATCAACGATGCGGGCAGGACGTGGATTGACAGGCGTAACTTGGCGGTAGACCAATGGCTGGGCCAGCCGACCTCGGTCGAGCCGATCATCGTGCAAAGCATCGCGACGACCGCCCAGACGATCAGCCAGATCGCGAGGAGGATGATGATTTGTCGTAGATCGAAGCGTTTCACGATGATGGGTTTCGCAGTCTGCTATTTGGATGGCTGAGTGGTGGCGGGGTTGAGTTGCTGGGATATTTCCTTCGCCAGCGAGAAGGCGTTGTCGTAGCTGGGCAGTAAAACGTCGTTGCGGGTGATGGCGATGACCCGCTTGTTTTTGATCGCAGGCACGGCGACGGCTTGGTGAAGTGTTTCGATCGTGCGCTTCACCACCTCATCGGTCGCGCTGGGGAGTAATACAAAAATAACTTCGGGTTTGAGCGTGAGAAACAGCTCTTGGTCGATCGTCGGATACCCGGCTGAGGTGATGACATTCTGCCCACCGGCGAGGGTGAGGAGGTCGTCAATGAAGTTGTCCTTGCCGATGACGTACTTGCCGTTTTCGCTGATGAGAATCATCGCGGGGACGGGGGATGAGGTGGGTTTGCCGATCCGATTGGTGATATAAATCTCGATTGACGGGCGCAAGACACGCGCTGCGCCCGCCGCGTCGCGGATTGTGTCGATGGCGACATCGATATCACTGAGGCGATCAATCTGAATGTTGATCAGCGCGATGCCTAGATCGTTGCAGCGTTGGGTTAACCCTGACGGGAGGCGATCGGGTTTTCCCTGTACGAGTAGATAGGTGGGTTTGAGTTCGGCCAGCTTCTCCCAATCAACCCGTTCGTAGTCGCCAACAACGGGGAGCGTGGCTTTGAGCGTGTCGTTCGCTTCATAAGCACTGACGCCGATGATTTTGAGATTGGCGTTGGTGTGTGCCAGCAGATTCGTCCCAGCCGGTGAGAGCGAGACGACGGTTTCGACCTTTGGCGTAAGCGCGACCGGTGGTGCGGGCTTGTCGCAACCGATGGCGAGCAAGCAGAACAAAACTGGCAATAGGATGTATTTACGTTGACGCATGATGAAGCGATGCTAAAGTTCAGAGGAACAACCGTCAAAGTATGACGTGGCGAAGCAAAACTTCCCAGGAAGGGACCCCATGGCAGAGCAAACCATCATGTCGCGTTTCAAAGGCTGGTTCGGGCACAAGCCAAACGAGGACGCCGAGCTGACCGATCTGCCCGCTAATCTCAATCCCGAAGCCGACAGCAGGCCGTCGCTGTTTCGCCCGTTCGCGAAGCGCGATGCTGCGTTATCGTCGTTGCAGGCGGGATTTGTCACGCTAACCGATCTGATGGTCGGCATTCGTGAAAATCTGGAAAGCCAAGGCAAACGTCAGGACGAGTTGCTGGAACATTTGGCGCGATTGCCCGCCGTGCTCGAACAACTCCCCGAATCGGCGCGCGTGCAAGGCGAAACGCTCAAAGCGTTGCATCAGGAATTATCAGCCCAGCACTCGCAGCAGCAGCGGCTGACCGAAATCCTCGATCACGTCGGCAAATCGTCCACGCAGCAACGCGATGTGCTGGAAGGCTTGCAGGAACGCGTCGAACGGATGCGAAGCACTGACGAGCAGATCGCCAACAACCTGGTGAATGTCGGCAGCACGATGCAGGAGCTTGGGCGGCATACCTCGACCGGGGCGCAAATCCTCGAATCGATGCGCGACAACATCACCAGTCGCGATAATGAACTGCACGGCCTGCTCGCCCGTCAAGGCCAGCGATTTACCGTCATGCTCTCAATTGCGATCTTTCTGTCGATCGCCGCGTTGGTCGCGGTCGCGGTGATCGGCTACATGCTGCTAACGCAGCGGGCTGTCGTGTAGTTAAATGCAGTTCTCACCGCGAAGGTCGCGAAGAGAGTGGAATGTGTTTGGACTCTGAAAAAAGCAATGCATTCTACCTCAAACTCCAAACTCCAAACTCTCAACTAATTCATGTTCATTAGTGTGATTCGTGGCTAATCCCCTCTTCACGTTTTCCTTGGCGTACTTCGCGTCTTGGCGGTTAATCTGCGGCTTCGCGGTTATTCTTCACCCATGCCATCCATCGAACTGTACGATCGCAATCCGCTGCCTGACGCGTCGCATCGCGTGCGTGCGCCTGGCGGGTATGAGTGGTGGTATTTTGATGCCGAAGATCGTGCGACCGATACGCAGATCGTGGCGATCTTTCTGCACGGGTTTGTTTTTCATCCCGGATATTTGCGTGCTCATGCAAAGTTCTTGCGAAATCCCACAACACGCGAACCGGTGCTGCCTGATGCCTATCCGTGCGTGTATCTGTGCGTCTATCGCGGCGGAAAGATTCTGCATCAGTTTATGTCGCAATACGCTGCCCGCGAGTACCGCGCCGACGCCGAGCGGGTGTCGGTTGCGATCGGTGCGAACCAACTTCTGAAGTCGGAAGATTCGTTGGCGTTAAGCTTAAAAGGCAGGCCATGGCAGTTGACCTGGCAAGGCCCAAAAACACATGCAGGTCAATCGCTAACCGCTGACCTGACTTTCAAGCCGACTCATACACATCCACCTGTCGAGCGGATGTTTTTATCGCGGGAAATGACCGGCGCGGATCATCATTGGGTGATCGCCCACCCGCGGTGCGATGTATCCGGCACGATTCAGTTATCCACAAGCGGTGCGCAAACAGACGAGATTCAATTCAATGGCGTGGGTTATCACGATCACAACTACGGTACCGGCCCGCTAGGACCGGGGTTAAAACGCTGGATCTGGGGCCGGGCGATCATCGATGACGAGGTGATGACATTTCATTACGCGATTCCTAAAAATCGTCGGCTTGAACCCGAAGTGCATCTGATCCACGCAAAAGCCGATGGCGTGACGGCATTAGCCGTTCAGCAGGCGGTCTGCGATTGGATAGGTTGGTCAAAGGTGGGGTTGCGATATCCGAAAAATCTCGCGTTTGATGCGTCCTTGGTGTTGAGCAACCCGCGCGTGATCGACGCGGCGCCATTTTATCTGAGGCTGATGTATGACGCGACTATGAATGGCAAATCCACGACCGCGTTCTGCGAGGTAGCGTATCCAAGCCGCTTGCGCTGGCCTATCTTGGGACGGATGATCGAAATGTCGATCGACAAGGCACCTCCTAGATAATCCGCGGATGCACTGGATAATTTTGCCCGAAAAGCCGAAGCGAAGATGCCATTAGTCCACCTTTATCGTCTTTGAATTTCTCTATTGTGTTTCTCTGTAATCTCTGTGTGCTCTGTGGCCAATTCCACCTTTGCAGACGCGGCAATATCACGTTCAAGCAAATGGGCGGATGCGTCCGATAATTATACTGAACGATGTCGCACGCGATTTCTGCACACCTCTATCTGTTGTTCCGCGCCGCTTATAAGGCTGCGATGTCGGGCGTGCGCAAACGCGGGTTAATCGCGGAGCATCCCCAATGGCCTGCCCGGGCGGCGATCTGCGAGCGATGTCCTCTTCGCGTGATCCAATGCAATCGTTCGTATTGTGGCAAGCCGTTTCAACAACAAACCGCGCGCGATCCGACCGTCGATGGTTGCGGCTGTCCGTGTCGTGAAAAAGCCAAAGACCCGTCCGAACATTGCCCCCTCACGTCCGATCATCAAGCTTCGCACCGCACCAAAAGCGACTGTAACTGCAAGTGGTGTAATCAGTTACGCGCATAGTTGTCACATCCTGCGACAGATTGCCACATGAAAATCCCGCGCCTTACCCTCATTTATGGTCGATACTCCACCTGCGGCGATCCCGCGATATTATGAGACAACTTACACACGAAACAATCAATCACTGGCTCGTCATTCAGTTCAAAACCAGCCGCCTGACCGACCCGATGACCGTCAATGATGTCGGGGAAGAGCTGACCCGACTGATCGAACCCCTGCCAATGCGTTGTCAGGTTGCAGTCAGCTTTCAAGGCGTTGATTTCGTCAGTTCGCAGGTCATCGGGCTGCTTCTGGGGCTTCGTGATCAGATCAAACGGAAGCATGGCACGCTGGTTCTGTGTAAACTTAACAAGCATGTTCTGGATGTGATGCGCGTCACGCACCTTGATCGCCAGTTCACGATGAATGACAGCCTCAGCGCCGTCGTCGGCAAGCGAAAGCAAACGATCGGTGCAAAAGCCGATGTTGAATGGCTGGACTAACATTTACGCGGGTATGGCCGTTGCTTCGGGCTTTAACATGTGATTCTGAATCGTCGGAATGGATTTGAGATCGGGATGATCGCCGATATGCGCAAATTGGTGTTGCCAGGTGATCACGCCGCTTGGTTGGATCAGGAACATCCCCGGCATTGTCCAGACATCCCCAACCGGTTTGCCGACGCCATTGCCTTTTATTCCCGCCCGAATCGCGCATGACCAGACCATCGGGCCAAACAGTTTGTTGACCGATCCGCTGCCGATTCCAAAGGCTTGATAGAGTTTTTTTGAGGTATCTGCGATCGCTGCGACACCAGGCCAGAACCGATCGAAAAATACCTGCCCGTCCTGCACAGACCCCTGATAGACAAATATGACGTTCGGAAAATGCTCAATCGTCTCTTTCGCTTTCCGTAAGTCCCTGACCATCTCACGACAAAAGATACACCCAAAGTGACGCAGAAAAACCAGTAATGTCGGTTGCTGGATTTGATCGCCCAATGTCGCTTCCGCCAGATTCACGCCTTCAACCGGCATGTGTAAGGTGTCACTTGAAACAGTCTTCATGGGGAATCGTAGGCGCGCTTGGGGAGTGTTTTGTGTTTTGTGTTTGGATTCGTCCTTCATCCATTGGTCGCAAGAGTCGTTCAAGAGGCGCGAGCAAGCTCGCGGCTTAACGGATTGGAAACGCACCCTCCCCGTGGAAAACCCTAACCCAATCTCGTGGCCCCCGCGCGTGCGAGAAATGTTGAGAAACAAACTGTTTCGTGCTGCATGCACCCTTCAATCGCGGGCAGGGACAAGTCATTGATGGCGGGCATGGTGCGGTGACGTTCGACCTGTCTGAAGTTAGCGATCTCATTCGCGGGCGGCGACGGCAACGAGCTGATCACCGTCCGGAAGCGTTATGATGTCGCGGTTGCAGACGCGTTTGACGTACTCGATAGCGTCGAAAATGCGTAGTGTGCCGTAATGTTTGAGATATAGGCATTGTCTGCGTATGTTATTTCGGATCATCCGATCTGAACCCACTATGCAGACCACCAATTCTCCGGCGTCACTTGCGAGCGATATCAAGCAGTTTGTTCATGCGCAGACGGATCGACTTTTAAGTCGATATCTGCCATCCTTGCGCATCCCACGATACTTTGCAGGCCATCGCATCGACACTGCGTTTGCGGTCGATTTGATGGTCATGCTGACCTATTTCGACGACGAAACTTTCGCAGGCCGGTCGGCGTTGGAAGTGATCGCCGCAGTTATAAAACAGATTGACGCGCAGCCGGTCAACACCTTCGTCTGTTATCGGCTCGGCGAAACCATCGCCCATTACGGCACGTGGGACGACAACGCAATCCTACGATCATTGCCCGACGAACAAATACGCGCACTGCGATCCGCACTCGACCCATCCTACATCTACCAACCTCACGATGATTCAATTGGCGGACATCCCAACAATTACTGGTGTGTATTGCTACGCGGTTTGTCGGCGATGAAACGGCTGGGGCTGATCGACGATCCCACACTGCTCAACATCGCCACCGAACGCTCGCGACAACTGCTGCTTCGCAATCCACAAGGCTATTTTGACGACGACCGCAACGGCGGCGGCGCGTATGACATCTACTCCGCAGATGTCCTGCTTTTCGTCGAACCGTTGTGGGACATACTTGGCCGCGACAAGATACTCAGTGTCGCGGGCAAACACGTCGGGTTGCTCGAGCAACTCGCAATGCCCAACGGTGCCTGCATCAACTGGGGACGTAGCATCGGGGCGCTATCCATCTGCCTGACAATCGAACTGGCATCGATGGCGATTCATCAAAAAATCGGCACTGATGCGTCGCGATTGCTGGCGTTGGCGAGACGCGCGTTCGAGCAATTTCGTGATCATTGGATGCAGGATGATCTGATTTCCGCGCACCGCAACCGCATGACGTTCGGCTACCGAGGCCCGCACAGACTGCTGCAAATGACTGCCGACTGTTTGTATAAACTCGCCTATGCCGCCCAAAGCCTGTCTGCCGTCACAACGCCGCTTGCGCCCTGTCCGTCTGGTGAACTATATCCCGATCGCGATGAATTGATCCGTTTCGATGATCAAAATGCCGGCGTCTGGATGTATCGCAAGAACCGGATTGAGTTTCAGCTCCCCTTCGTCGGCGGCCGCGCCGGAACCGATTACGTTCCGTCGCTTCGAGCGCCGGAATTGTTTGAAAACCCTGTCGATTCGCCAATGCTCGTCGGCGTGCCGCGCGTGTTGTGCGACAACATCGAATACACGCTCGGAAATCGTCCTTCCTCGCTTTCACATTCCGCTAATTCCGCGACCGCGCGATACGACAAACTGGTTACTGTCACACAGCCCAATAAAGACCCCGCTGCAACCCCGCTCAACGGTTCCGGCATCGCCAAGTGGACCGTCGAGGGCGATGCGATTGCGATCCAATTTGATCTGCAATTTGATCGGCAACCCCAAGCGATCCATCTTGAGTTTTCAGAAGCAACCGTGCCCCTCAACGTCAAGTTTGCAAGTAGCGCGCCGTTCGACACCAGCATCGTCCCCGTGCAAGGCCAGCCCCAGCAACGCAGTTTTTGGAATGAAATCCGCCAGATTCACCAAATTGAAATCGCCCCAGACGCAACATCGATTCAACTCTCAGCCCGCATCGTCCCTGCCGTTCGCGTTGCGCATATCCCTGCCGACCACGATTACAACCGCGCGTTGTATGATGCGATGCCCGCGCCGGGCGTGCTGGAGTACCGGCATAACAATGCCTCTGCCGGGCATCAGATCGAAACGCTTCTGGCGCACATCGCCGAGCAGGAGATTTTCCACATCGGCTGGCCTGAACATCTATTGTCCCGCGCCAATAAAACCGACGCAGAGATCGACGATCAAATGGCACGATTCGTCGGCGAACTCGACCGCCTGCCGGTCAAAATTGTTTGGACGATGCACAACCGTCGCCCGCACGGGTGGGACGGGGATCGCGGCATCGCGTTGTATCGCCTCTGGGCACCAGTGGTTGATTGCTGCCTGCATCACAGCCGCTGGGGTGAAAAAGTGATGTGTGAGCAATACCCGTTTCGTGCCGATTGCCGCCACGAATATTTGCCGCATGGTGCGTGGGTCAAGCAGATGCGAACGCCGCTTTCACGCGATGAACTATTGAAAAAATACAAGGTGGGTGATGCAGCGATTCGGTTCGGGGTGTTTGGACGATATCAACCCGAGAAGCAGATTGAATTAATCGCCAAGGCCTTCAGCGAGGCCGCCCGTGACGATCAGCAATTGCTGATCTCAGCCTGGAAACCCGACACGCAACTGCCCGATGATCCGCGCATCATAAAAATCCCTCGTGCCGATTGGCTGACGCGAGACAGCATCGCCGAGCACGTTGCGATGGCGGACTGTCTGGTTGCAGCGCAGACAGGCGACACCTATCTGACCAGCGGCGTGGTAGGCGATTCGTTCGCGGCCGGGATCGGATTGATCGCGCCTGATTGGACGTTTTATCGCGAGATTGCACCCGATTGCTCCATCTATCACGACAACAGCGTTGATGGATTGACGCAGGTTTTGCGTGATATCACGTCCGAGCAGATCGCCGCGATGAATCACAGTGCGGCTGCAAAACGAAGTGAGTATGATTTTGAGAATCTCGCGCCGAAGCTAATGCAAATCTTCCGATCGCTGCGATCGTGATAATCGGTAGTCGTCGCGCGAATGCCACGACGAGCATTGTCATTCTGAACGCAGTGAAGAATCTCCTCGGATTACGCGAGAAGATTCTTCACGAGTACGTCCAGAATGACAACACTTGCCATACGCGTTGGGCAGCCATCACGGCGAGGTTTGTCTTACGACGGCGGCAGCGCCACACCCGCTGCGGCGTTCATACTGCGAACGCGCTTTTTGCCCATGTCAGGCTTAGCGTTTTCGTCCTTGGCGGGTTGCTGGCCTCGCGCCATCGCGATCACGCCGGTACGCGCCATCTCTTTGATGCCGTAAGGACGCATCAACTCGACCAGCGATTCGATCTTCTGCTCCGTGCCAGTGATTTCAACCATCAGCGAATCACGCGAAACATCGATCACCTTCGCCCGATACAGATTGACGATCTCGATCACTTCGCTGCGCTTTTCAGGCGATACCGACACGGTGATCAACGCCAGATCTCGCTCGACGCAGGCGGTATCTTTAAAATCACGCACCTTGGCAACTGGAACCAGTTTGGCGAGCTGCTTGCGTACCTGCTCCAGCGTGTTTTCGTCGGCGTCGCACACAACCGTAAGTCGTGATAGATCCGGGCTTTCGGTACGCCCTACGACCAGCGAATCGATGTTAAAGCCCCGCGCGGCAAACATCCCCGCGACATTCGCCAAAACACCCGGCTCGTTGATCACGAGCGCTGAAATCACTGATCGCATAAAACCTTTCAAGAAAAATTGAACTGCGTAGTATACAAAACCCCCGCCAACTTGAAAGAACCGGCAACAATTGTGCATTTTCAAGCCGAAAACATGCGCCACCGCGACATCGAACAGCATGTGCCAAGAACTCACAGCAACCGAATATCCTGTATCGCCGGAAACGCCTTGCGATAATCATGCAGAACGTTCATGTCGATTTCCACCTTCAGAATCCGCTCGCGATCCCCAGCGTCGCCGATCGTATTGCCTTGCGGATCGATCACCACCGATCGACCCGGATACGCCACATTGGGATCAGTCCCGCAGCGGTTGCAGGCGATCACATAAGCTTGGTTCTCAATCGCCCGCGCAGTCAGTAACGCTAGCCAATGATTCACCCGCGCGGTCGGCCAATTTGCGATGACGGCGAATATCTCCGTACCGGCCTTGGTCGCGATGCGAAATGCTTCAGGAAATCGCAGGTCGTAGCAGATCATCGGGCTGACGCTCGCACCGTTCCAGTCAAAGTGCGCGATTTTGTCCCCGCCGCGATAGTGGTTGTGTTCGTTGGCGAATGTGAAAGGGTGAATCTTTTCATACCGCGCGACGATTTGCCCGTTTGGGTTCGCCACGATCGCGACGTTCCTTGCGCGATCGTCCGGACGCGTCACATTCCCGCCGATGACTGTTACCTTATATTCAGCCGCGATTTGCGACAAAAACTGCCCGGTCGAATCCTCGTGATCCGCAATCGCGGCCACATCCATCGAAAACCCGACTGGAAATGTCTCCGGCAAGACCACTAAATCCCCCTCAGCGGGCGGATCGGCGCGCAGCATCTCCGCCGCCTTGCGGTGGTTCGCATTCCGGTCGTGCCACACAGTTTCCAGTTGAACAATCACAGCCTGCATATCCCCTACTATCCGCCCGATCACCCGTCAGATCAAGCACAACAACATCTCCTCTTCAGACCCCGTTAACCCGCGAGCTTGCTCGGGCTTTCCCAAAACCACGAACCCCACGCACGTACGCAGTGGTCATGCACGCGTGACGAAATAGAGATCGGCAGTGAAATAAACCAACGTGGAACGGATTTTTAATCCGTGTTCAGTTCGCAAACGGGGACGCGGATTGAAAAGCCGTGCCACGATGCGAACGAGCGAAATCGCGTCGTCAGAATACGGAGTTCTTGCAGCCCAACCTTGAGCACTGCAGTGCACTAAGTGTCGCCGCGATGGATACGTGGATCAGAAGCCGATCACTCTTCGACGAGTTTGCCGATGTCATCGCAGCGGACGATCTTGAGGGTTTTGCCGTCGAAGTAGAATCCGGCTTCGGCGGGGTCGAGGAACAGGCCGTAGCATTTTTCAACCGGCACTTTGAATTTCTCCGCCATCCGTGCGGCACGATCACCGGCGGCTTCGGCAAGCGTTGTAAGCTTCGCATCCTTAGCAAGCTTTTCGATCCCCGCAGCACTGATCTCTTTGCGTTCAATCAGTTTAGCAAGAGAATCTTTCCAGCCCTGCTTATCGGCGTTGCTAATTCCTTCCGGTAGGTGCATAAACCCGGCGGCGGCGTCGTAATCCTTTGCCTCCAACGCGGCCAGCAGACCTTTGAGCACTTCAATCGCCTGCTCCTTGGTCGGGACAGCGGGTTCCTCCGCCCGCGTCTGCGGGATCGCTTGAACGAACATCAATCCGACCAATATAACGGGCAACATTTTCAAACGCATGGCAGACCTCCTGTACCGTTGAATTATCGGCAAGTTGACCCACCCTTGCAATACCAAACTTGCCGCAGAAACATAAATTATGACACGCCATTTTCAGACAAAATTACGGTGAAATGACGCGTGTGAAATCGGTTGCGCTTTGCTAAACATGGGTATTTCCCGCACAATGCCGCCAACGCTGATGTGGAGCGCAAACGTGATGATGTGCGTCATCGGCTATTAAAAGTGACTTGTGTATTACTTCGCTTACGGATCTAACCTCAATGCCCGCGCGGTCGCCGACTGGTGCAAGCATCATCGCCATCGCGCGCCTTCCATGAAGCACGGCCGCGCCGCCGTACTGGATAACTACAGACTTTGTTTTCCGATCTATTCTGAATACTGGGGCGGCGGAATAGGCGATATTGTCTACGATCCGGGTAAATATGTCGCTGGCGGCGTGCTGGAATTGTCCGAGCAAGACATGAAGATCATGGACGCCAAAGTTGGAAGAAAACTCGACGAACAAGGCAATGAGATCGGCATCTACAAACAGATTGAAGTGCGTGTCGCCCCCTTGGGCAAAGCCAAGCCGGTTGATGCGATCACCTATACGGGTGTGAATGTCGAAAAATATCACATCCCGCCGACTAAGTTTTACATGGATCTGGTGATTCAAGGCTGTTACGCACAGGGGCTGAGCATGATGTGGATCAGCTATTTGCAGAGTTTCAGCACCCAACCCGGTCGCGAACCGCGTCCGCCGAAGTGAGTTGGTAGTTGCGCGATCCGAGTTGCGAATTATGAATTGCGAGTTGTGAGTTGCGAGAAATTGTATTGAAGCCGCGAGCGTAAGCGCGCGCTGAGCAAACCCAACTGCTTAGAGCATCCCGCGCGGGCTTACGCCCGCGGCTTTCCCAGAACCCATCACCATAGATGGCGAATGACGAATCAGTAACCTGATTCACGAAACACGAGTCACGAATCCCTATTCATCCAAATCCGGTATCGGTGCTTCATTCACGACATCCAGCATTCGCGAAATCATCGCGATGTATTTTTTCGGGATCGTGCTGAACTGTCTGCGGTGTAATTCGCGAGTGAGTTTGGTGAGATTTTTTAACACGCGCGCCCCCTCGCGGGTCATGCTGACGCGATAAATGCGGCGGTCTTCAGGGTCGCGGCGGCGCTCGATGATCCCGCGCTTTTCAAGTTTATCGAGCAGACGCGTCATGTCCGGATCGTGCGTCGTCATTTGCTGCACGATCTGATTGGATGGCATGCCCTCAGCACCGGCACGGCGGAGGGATCGCAGGACCAGGTATTGGACGGGAGTGATTTTGGTCGGACGAAGTGTTTCTTCCAGGCCGCGCATCAGTCGGTCGGCAGTGCGCTGGATGTCGATGAACAGGTCCGCCATCGGATCAGGACGCCCACGCGGGCGCGAGGGCATTTCCTTCACGCGCTGTGCGTTCGATTTTGCTTTTTTGCTCAAAGACGTGCCTGACATAGATAATATGAACCTTCCGACATGCCTAATCGCGTCAAGATCGCCAGCGGATGCAAAACACGCGATTCCTCAGTGCGAACTATATTACCAGACGTTGGGGATAAAATAAATATTACCCAAATTAACAAATTATCATGTTCTGTTTGCCGATACAAACTGTGTAGGCTACCTAAATAGCCTAAATTAACAGGAGCATGGTTATGATGGTAGCGAAGCATATTGAAGACTCGGTGGATTACGAACCGTTTATGACGCTGGCGACCGACACCGAACGCCGGATGCATCGTCGTCACGACCTTGAGGACCAAGGGCTGGCGGTCGAACGCTGGGACGCGATGCGAAATCGCGGGGAAGTGATGGGAACGATTGTCGATATCTCGGCAAGCGGCGTGCGGTTCAAGACCCGCCAGCCGAACATTAAAGCCGACAGCCACATCCGTTTACGCCTGAAATTACCAACATTTGCGGGTATCAGCCCGTTCATCGACCACGAAAAAGAACACGCCGCCAAGACCGAGTGGGTTGGCTGGCTAGTCGTCGGGCGCGTGCAGAAGCGCGACGATGGGCACTTTGATGTCGCCGGTCGTCTGGTGGATATGGACGAAATCGACCGCGGCATGCTCGGCCTGTACCTCAGCACTCAACCGATGGCAGCGTAATGTGATGGATGAAGTGGGATGGATAAACGATGACGTGCCACATTCCGACCCACGACTCACGACTCACGAATGGCGAATGACGAACCTGTAACCAAACATCAAAACAGCAAAACACAAAACACAAAACAATCATTCTAAGTATGTCGTTTGGGTGTGGTGAACCGATCGGATATCGCAGGTCGATTGCACGGATCGCAATTGAGACCCACCTGCCTGCCGATCGCAAAGCGCTCAGTCGTCATGCTTCCTGACTCGCGGGAGAAGCTCCTTCCCTCCCGCGGGTCTCTTTTTATTCCGCTACCCGAGCTTGTCAGAATCTTTTACGACGCGGTACGCGCGGCATCGAGTTGGCGTTCGAGCGCTGCGAGTTGCGCACGGCTGGGCGCGCGTCGATCAAGCCACCCGATCGTTTGCTCAATCTGCTGACGAACCAGTTTTTCATACCGATCGGCGATCGCGCGATTCGCGCTACGCGTACGGCTGGCAACTTCGTCGCTGATTTTTTCAAACAGCGTAACCACCGTTCCGTAGCTGGATAGCAGGATCAAATCCAGATGCCCAAACAACGCCCCGCTCATCGCCAGGTATCCTGTCATCAGATAGGGCGCGGCCTCAGAGTATTTATTCAGATTACTCGCGCCAGGGATGAGTTTCAGGATTTTATTCAAGATTGCCGTATCGCGTGGCGTGGCGTTCCATTTGGTTTCCAGCCACTGCTTGAGCTGCCCTAATTCATCCTCGACAATCCGCCCGGCCTGTTCAGCGGGCAACTTCCATTCTTCAGAATCTGTCTTGATGTGATCCCGCATCAAGTCGTCGATTCGCGTTTGCAACGATAAAAACTGCTCGACAACAATCGCGCGGAAATCAGGCGATTCTGCGGGCTGATCTTCTAGTGTCATCGGCAGACTAAACTCGCCGCTCTTAGTCCATCCCCACAGTGATTTTGGTAGCCGGACGAGCATCGAAGGCACGGATCGCACGCGGTCGAGCATTCGCTGCGGACCAATGAGGTAGAGCACGCTTTTTTCGCGCAACCGGCGCTGAAGTTGTTGCGTGACTGGATGGACGTTGACTTCAACCGCATCACCTCCCAGCGCTTTAATCGCCCGGATCACGGCATCAATTCGGGTGCGTTGGTCAAGCATCGGTGACAGCAGTTGGTCGTTAATTCGACTCAACACATCGGCGGCCCGGGCGCGGTGTGCGGATTCAGATGTGTTGATCTGGATCGCTTGCAGCTTGTCAGCCGTCAGCGACTGGTCTGCGGCGGGTTGCCAGGTTGAATCATCACGCGGCAAGGCGAACACGTTTGGATTCGCGACGCCGGATCGTGCGAGTAATTTCGCGTAGTCCTCCACCACTGCGGCTTCGTCGGCTTTATTCATCACATACAACGCCGGGAGCGCATACCGCATCGCGAGTCGATAGTAAGGCTGTAATTCGGGCATCTGATACTTTTCGGGACTGACCAGAAAAACGATTGAATCCGCCCATCGAAACACGCGATCGGCGGCGGCGTGATGTTCGACAAGTTCACCATCAATATCCGGCGTATCAATCAGCGTGAGGTGATCGAGCAACGGTTGATCCGCCCGGATCATCGCCACACGGTCGGGCTTTCCCTTTGCCGGGGATTCTTCTGCCTCGACATGAATCAACGACGCAAATCCATTCGGCAAGGCGTTTGCAGAATCAGAATGCAGAATCGCGATCGGTCCTGCGGTAAAAGTCCGCTTGAAACTGGTGGCGGTGAGTTCGAGACCGAGAATGCGATTGACCAGTGTCGATTTGCCGGTGCCCGTTCCGCCGATGATCGCGATGATGGGCTTGTCGGCAGGTGTGCGGGAGAGATGGAAAATCGCCGCCGCCAGATCACTTGCAACACGCTCCGCTGTCGGGGTGGTGGTAGCGATGCGCAAGATTGACTGGTGCAATCGTTGCAGTTGGTCTTGTAGGTCGGGCAGGCGTCCGGGCACGCTGGTCGATCTTACCGGATTTGTAGCGGTAACGGCAGCGTGATAGGTTGGACGCGCGATGAAGATGCGTCCGCGTGCGATCTTGTGCTTGGTATTGTTGACGGCGTTGGTGCTGCGCGTGGGATGGTCGCTTAGTCGATCGACCGACCTGTCTGCCCTGCCCGATCAGACTGAATATCTTGAAATCGCGAATAACTTAATCGCGGGCAAAGGCCTGGCGTTTTTTGATCCAAGTGTAAACGAAGCGGTCTACGCCTTTCGGATGCCCGGCTATCCAGTATTCGTTGCGATTTGCGGTGCGAACGTGACGGCCGTTCGCATCGTGCAGGCGTTGCTGGATACATCAACTGCTCTTGCGATCTATTTGTTGCTGCCAGCGGCGTTTGAGCGCAGAAACCATATCCGGCTCGTGGCTGCGGGGTTGGTGGCGTTTAATCCGTATCTCATTTATTTCTCAGCGACAATTCTCAGCGAAACATTATTTACTGCACTGCTGGCGTGGGGCATGGTGCTGCTGATCCGCCAGCGGTGGTACGCCACGTTCTGCGGATTACTGCTGTTGATTTTGTCGGTGTATGTGCGTCCGGGAGCAATCGGCTTGCCTATTCTAACGGCAATCGCGGCACAATTGGTGAGGCCCACTGTGCATTCGTCGCGCTCATTTTGGCGCGTACCAGCAGGCACAACCGCGATCATTCTGCTATTTCTGGCATTATTGCCGTGGGCAATCCGCAATCGGTATCACCAGCGGGTCGGGGCGTGGATTTTTACGACCACTAATACCGGAATCACTCTGTATGATGGGATGAACCCGTTGGCGGATGGTTCGAGCAATCAGGCGGCTTTTCGTGGCTGGCCGGAGTTGCAGTCGAAATCAGAGGTCGAGCGATCGAACTATTTTGCCGCACAGGCAAAACAATATGCGATGGAAAACCCGAAGCGGGCGTTATGGTTGGGCTGGCAAAAAATCGCGCGAACCTGGTCGCCGATCCCGCTGAGCGCTGAATACGGATCGAACAGACTATATGTGTCAGCCGGTCTGGTTTTTGCGGTTCCGCTGTTTGTATTGACTGTGCTGGGTATGTGGTATGGGCCGATCAGTCGGTCGTTAAAACTGTTTCTACTGCTGCCTGCGGTATATTTTACCATCGTCCACGCGATAACAGTCGGATCGCTTCGCTATCGTGTGCCTGCAGACGCACCGATGTCAATCGTTGCAGCGACCGGTGTTGCGGGTTGGTTGTCGCGACGAAAACAAATTGTATCGCCTCCCGAAGCGGTTGAATCGCATAGTTGATCCTGCCCGTTCGTATCGGCACACAAATGATCGAACAGCCCGCAATCCAGATCGAGTCGCTTTTTGACCGCACGAGTCGGCCAATTAGCAACACGCGCCGAAGTCGATTGCGCACGATCATCACTTTTGCATTGCTGGTGTTACTCGTGGCGCTGATCGGCGGGTATCTCTACATCACCGATCCCGATCGCGTTCGCGATTTATCGCAAAAATATCTTTCTGAACTTACCGGCGGACCGGTCAAGGTGCAGCGTGCGTCGCTTTCGATCTTTGAAGGATTGCGGCTGGATGACATCCGCATTGAAGTGGACGATCGCGGTCAACCCGATTCATTGCTCCTTGAAGCCAAATCGCTGCACATTGGGTACAACCCCGCCGCGTTGCTTTTCGGACGAATCGAAGCCACGCGGATTCTGGCACTTGAACCGCGCGTACATTTGGTTGAAAGCACCGATGATGGTATCTGGAACTTTCAACGTCTCAACAAACGCACCGGTACAGAGTCGGCAGTTGATCGACCAACCCATCTGGATAAATTGAAATTGCCTGAGATTTTGCTGCGTAATGCGCGGTTTGATTATGCGCAGATCGCTGGCGGACATCGCACGGATGTTGGCACGCTGATCATCGAAGGCCAACTCGTTCCCGATGAAAATGACAACTACCGGTTCCGCCTGCAAAGCCGCGGCGGAACAAGCGGCGTGTTTCCGATCGCCGAAGGCTGGCTTGCACCGGGAGGACGACAACTCGGCGTCGTGCTTCGCGATGTGGAGTTTGTCGATGAGATTAAAACGATCCTGCCCGCCGTTGTCAGACAGTTTTGGGACGAACACCAACTCGCCGGACGCATCGGCGAGACGCGCGTCAGCTATTTCAAAAAAGAGAACGGCAAAGCGGGATTCAAGGTCGAAACCGATCTCGATGGCGTTCGCATGTCGGTTCCTGCAGGCAAATGGCTAGGCGATCGAGAGCGGGAGCGTATTGACCGCTGGCGAAACACCTACACCCGCATGGCGTCTGCCGCGCTTGGCAGATCGCCGGTTGCAAAATTACTGATCAATTCCATGCAGCCCGGCACACTGCAGCTCGACGAGGTGGACGGCACTTTCATCTTCACCGATGAAGCGATCAATATCGACGGTCTGGTGGCGCGTGTTGAAAATAATCGCTTTAAACTGTCTGGTGCATTACTCGGATATGCGCCAAATGCGCCTTTTCGGGTGCGAGTGGAATCGCTCAAAAGTGAGAATATTCTGATCCCAGATGCGCCGCGATATATGCGCTCGATGCCCTGGCCGGTGCAGGAAATCTATTACCGGTTCAAACCCAAAGGCGAAGCAAGTTTCTGGATCGAACTGGCACGCGACGCGTCTGCCGAGAGACCACTACTCACCGGCGAGGTACAAATTCACGATGCCGCTTTCACGTTCGAGCGCTTTCCATACCCGATCGATCGCGCCAACGGCACGCTACGATTCGGAATCGACCCAGCCACCGGGATGGAAATGCTTGAAATCGTCTCGCTCACCGGCAAAGGTTATCGCGGCGGCGCGAACGAAAACGCAGTTGTCAGCGTCACTGGGAAAGTCAGCCCGCTTGACGAAAACGCCGGTTCAGACATTCTCATTCGCGGCAAGGATCTAGTCAGCGAACCGTTATTGATCGAATCGATGCCGCCGCAAACGCGTGCAACCGTGTTGCGATTTGATCCTGACAAAACAGGCAAACTCCCGATCTTCAAAGGCGATTTTGAATGCAGTATCCACTGCCCCACGGGGTTAAGTCGTCAATGGGATATTGTCAGCGCTCTGGATATCGCGTCGGCGACCGGCAAGCTCGCGACATTTCCGTATCCGCTGAAGGATTTATCGATGCGGATGATTGTTCACGATCAATTCATCGACATCGAGCGGTCTGAAATGCGTCGCGGTGACGGCATTGTGTCAGTGACCGGCAAGATCGATTGGTCACGTCGCATCCCTGGCACGGATGAACCGTTGGTTCAAACGAACCTGAGTTTGACGGCCAGAAAGATGCCCATCGACGACGATTTAATTGCCGCGCTACCCGCTGCAAAGCAAAAGTGGCTTCGCCAGGCGAATCTCGCCGGGATAATCGACATTGACGGGAAGATCATTCCTGAAAACCCCGATAGTGATGAATCGACGGTTGATCTGGACGTGCGATTGTCGGATGGATCGATCCGATTAGGTGAAGGGAAAATCGAACTGAAGGATTTGTCTGCCGCCGCGAAAATCGCCGGGTCGAAAGCGACCCTGACCAACGCCAACGCAAAGCGTGGCGATGCCACAATAGAAGCTAAAGCCACCCTCGATTGGACCGATGAATCAGACCCGCGCATCACCGCCAACGCATCTGTGCGCGATCTGTTGATCGACGCCCCGCTGCTTGCCAGCCTTCCCGAAAAACCCCGCGCCGCTGCGAAAGGATTAAAGCCCGAAGGCACCGTCGATCTCGATATCGATTACGCCGACGGTGGGTATCGCATCGCGATGCGACCAAAATCTTTACAAATTACCCCCGCAGCGTTTCCGCTGACGATGACGCAACTTAAAGGCGAGATCGTCATCGATCGCGATCGCGTCACGCTGAACGATCTGACCGCAACAACCGCAGACGCGACGTTTTTCACTGCCGGCATGATTGATACCCGGACAGGTGCAGTCGAACTGTCGGTTGTGGGTCGCGACTTAAAAATAACCGACACGCTGTTGGACGCACTCCCTGAGGCGATTCGGCGCGGGATTAAATCCACCAATCTGCAGGGCACTGTGGCGTTTGATTTTTCAAAGCTCCGCATCGCAACAGTGGACAAGTCCAAAGACAGCGTACAAAGCGTGGATTTTGCCGGATCGCTATGGCTGGCCGACGCGTCTTTGCAAGCGGGCGTGCCGATGACCGATATCAACGGCGTCGTCAACGCCACAGGCCAGATGATTGGCGGATCAATCCGCGAATTGTCAGGCGATGTCGCGATGGAGTCGTTAAAACTCGCCGGTCGTGACGTGACCAAATTGACCGCCAAACTAATCAAACCCGCCGATCAAGATTTGTTGCAAGTCGCCAAGATTGATGGCCGAATTGCAGACGGGCAGATTGGTGGGCAGATCGATTCGATCTTGTCCGCCAAAGACCCGCGTTTCGGATTGTCGCTGATTTTGCGGAACGCCAAGGTGCCCGCGTTGACCGGGGACTTGGATAAACCGATTGACGGCCGACTCACAGCAAGTCTGTCACTCGAAGGCCGCTGGGACGACGTTGCAACTCGTCGCGGTCGCGGCGACGTGATCGTCGAGGGCAAGGAGATGTACCGTGTGCCCGTGTTGTTTGGCTTGATGCAGATCGCCAACCTCACATTACCGCTTGACGGACCGATTCAGCAAGCGGGGTTGCGGTACGCGGTTGAGGGGAATCGTGTGACATTTGATGCGATTGATCTGCGAGGTAAAACCACGTCGATGCAAGGCAGCGGCTGGTTGGACTTTGGAACAAAGAAAGTGCAGATGACTTTAATGATGGGTCAAAGCGCAGCCGACGCCGTACCGATCTTCGGCGACCTGATCCGATCGGCCCGCCAGGATTTGCTTCAAATCCGCGTTCGCGGTTCGATCGAAGAACCCAAAGTCGGCGCCAGCGCCTTCAACACCATCACGACAACCATTGATGAAGTGTTAAAGGGCGAAAAATAATCTCTGCCATTCTTGCTTGAAACGGAGTACAAAATTAACCAAGAATCAGGCGCGGATTGACGTCGCATCGCTTTAGAGAGTTTCAAAAAAATCGTTGCCTTTGTCATCGACAATAATAAACGCTGGGAAATCGACAACTTCGATCTTGCGGATCGCTTCCATGCCGAGTTCTTCAAAGTCGACGAGATCGACTTTTTTGATATTCGTCTGCGCAAGAATGGCCGCCGGGCCGCCGATGCTGCCGAGGTAGAAACCACCGTACTTTTTGCAGGCGTCAGTGACGGTCTTGGATCGGTTGCCTTTGGCGATCATCACGAGGCTGCCGCCGTGGGATTGGAACAGGTCTGTGAAGGCGTCCATGCGTCCTGCGGTGGTCGGCCCGAACGATCCGCTGGCCATGCCGGCGGGGGTTTTGGCGGGACCGGCGTAGTAGACCGGGTGATCCTTCAAATACTGCGGCATCGGCTCGCCTGCTTCCAGCATCTGGCGGAGTCGCGCGTGCGCGGCGTCGCGGGCGACGATGAGCGTGCCGGATAATTCCAATCGCGTTTTGACTGGAAACTTCGTCAAGATCGCCCGCACCTTATCCATGCCGATCGACAGGTTGATTTTGATCGGCGGGGCAAGCTCCGGCGCTTTGGCGGGCAGATATTTCTGCGGCTCAAACTCCAGTTGTTCCAGGTAAACGCCGTCTGCGGTGATCTTGCCCTTGATCTGCCGATCTGCACTACACGACACGCCCAGCCCGATCGGGCAACTGGCAGCGTGACGGGGCATCCGGATCACCCGCACATCATGCGCGAAGTATTTTCCGCCGAATTGCGCGCCGACTTTGCTGTCGCGGGCGATCGCGAGAATGCGCTTTTCCCATTCCAGATCGCGAAACGCCCTGCCACCTTCTGAACCGGTCGTCGGCAGGTGATCCAGATAACCGCAGGAAGCGAGCTTGACGTACTTCAGATTCGCCTCAGCGCTCGTGCCGCCAACCACGATCGCCAAATGATAAGGCGGGCAGGCGCTGGTGCCGAGGTCTTTCAGTTTCAGCTTGATGAAGGCTTCAAAATCCTTGTCATTCAGCACGGCGGGCGTTTGCTGATACAGATAAGACTTGTTCGCGCTGCCGCCGCCTTTGGCGATAAAAAGGAACTTATACGCATCCCCGGGTTCGGCCAGCAGGTCGATTTGCGCGGGAAGGTTACAGGCGGTGTTTTTCTCTTTGAACATCTCGACCGGCGCCAGTTGTGAATAACGCAGATTGCGCTCCTGATAGGTATCCCAGATTCCCTTCGAAAGCGCTTCGGCATCATCGAAATCGGTCAGCACGTACTGGCCCTTCTTGCCCAGCACGATTGCGGTGCCGGTATCTTGGCAACTGGGCAATTGCCCGGCACTGCTGACAACAGCGTTTTGCAACTGGGTGTAGATGACGAAACGATCATTGTCTGAGGCTTCGGGATCGTTTAATTCTTCAGATAATTTTTTTAGGTGTGCAGGCCGGAAATAAAAATTGATATCGGTAAAGGCCTGTTTGGCCAGCATTTGCAGCGCTTGAGGCTGTACGCGGAGATAGGTTTTGCCGTCGATATTGGTGGTTGAAACGTAATCGCCGCAGAGCTTGCGATAGGTGGTGGTGTCGTCTCCGTACTGAATCGTTGGTTCGTAATTAAAAGTCGCCATGATGACGGCATTATGCCCGAAGCGGATCAAAGGACAAATCTATCCGATATGGCAAGTCGTCGCACAGCAACCGCCCTTATGAAAGATCGTAGGAATTCGGCACGTCGGCTTGCCAAAAGTGGGATATGCGTCCATTCTTTCCCGAACGATGAGTTCAACAACGGATACTTTGATGATCGGCGTATCGGGTTTGCGCGGGATGGTCGGCGGATCGCTGACGCCGCAGGTCGCGATGCGGATGGCGAACGCCTTTGCGACGTGGTTAAAAACCACGCAAAAGCCTGCCAACGGTAAACATTTCCGGATCGTGGTTGGTCGTGACGGCCGACCTTCCGGGCCGTTCGTCCGCGATGCGGTTTTTTCTGCATTAACCGCATCGGGCATTGAAACGCTCGATCTGGAGATCGTCACCACGCCTGGCGTAGCGATGATGGTCAAGCACGCCAATGCAGACGCCGGGATCGTCATCACCGCATCGCACAACCCGATTCAGTGGAACGGCATCAAGCTACTGACTCGCGATTGCGTCGCACCACCCCCTGCGGCGGTTGCGGAAATCCGCAAATTGTACGATGAATCGGCATCAAGCTACGAACGCATCGAACAGATCGTCCAGCCATCGCGCAACACCGAAACCCACGCACTGCACACCAAACGCATTCTCGATTACGTCGATATCAACGGCATCTCCTCTAAGCGGTTCAAGGTGGTGCTGGATAGTGTGAACGGTGCGGGTTGCGTCGCGACAGCAACACTGTTGAGCAAACTGGGCTGCAATGTCGTCCACATCAACAACACCCCCAACGGACAATTTCCGCACGAACCCGAACCGACCGAAGCGAATCTCACCCAATTGGCAGACGAAGTGAAGCGCCAGCACGCCGCCGTCGGTTTTGCGCAAGACCCCGACGCCGACCGGCTGGCGGTGATCGACGAAAACGGCAAATACATCGGCGAAGAGTATTCGCTGGCGCTGTGCGCCAAATGGCTGTTGAGCAAACGAAGTGGGGGGATCGCCGTGACAAATCTATCGACCAGCCGGATGCTCGACGACATCGCCAAAGCGCACGGCGGGAGCGTCATCCGCACGCCGGTCGGTGAAGCGAATGTGGTCGATGCGATGATCCGCGCCGACGGCGGACGAGGCGCCGCAGTCGGCGGCGAAGGCAACGGCGGCGTAATCGATCTGCGCGTCGTCCCCGGGCGCGACAGCCTGGTCGGTATGGCGTATGTGCTGCAACTGATGGCGTCCACGGGGAAAAAGCTGTCCGAAATTGTGGCGGACATTCCGAAATACGAGATCGTCAAGACGAAATTTGAATGTCGTCGCGAGGACGCCGACCGCGCGGTCGAAGCGATCAAATTGAAGTTTGCGTCCGAGAAAATCGACGTACAGGACGGCATTCGTATCGACTGGCCTGATGCGTGGGTTCACGCCCGCCCGAGCAATACCGAACCGATCATGCGGATCATCGCCGAAGCCCCCACAAGGCAGGCGGCTGAGGCACGGATCGCAGCGGTGCAGGAAGTGGTCAAGACCGTCCTGTAATCAGCCGATAGATAGTGAACCACGAATCGACAAATTGCACCAAGAAAAACGCAAAGGACACGAAGAAGTACAAAATGCCTCTATAAAGCATCTTTTTTTCTTCGCGTTCCCTTCGCGGTAAAAATTTCTCCGGAGTAAACCCGACATGGAAGTTGTTGCCCTCGCTATCCCTGATGTGAAATTAATTACGCCTAAAAAGTTTGGCGATCATCGCGGCTTTTTTATCGAAACCTATAGCCGTCAAAAACTCGCAGCCCACGGGATCGACACGGAGTTCGTTCAGGACAATCATTCGATGTCAGCGGTGCCGGGTACGGTGCGTGCATTGCACTATCAGTTGCCGCCATTTGCGCAGGGGAAACTGGTCCGCGTGCTCAAGGGATCGGTATTGGATGTCGCGGTGGATATCCGCAAAGGTTCGCCGACGTTTGGGAAACATGTCGCCGAGGTGTTGAGCGCAGAGAATTGCCGGATTATGTGGGTACCGACAGGATTTGCGCATGGTTTTGAGACGCTCGAACCCAATACCGAAGTCGCCTACAAGGTGACGAATTACTACACCCCGTCACACGAGCGCGGCATCCGTTGGAATGATCCTGCGATCGGTGTGCCTTGGAAAACCAAATTAGAAACCGCCATTTTGAGTGATAAAGACAAAATCGCTCCGCTGCTGGCGGACGCAACCGAGTTATTTTAATATCCAATTTTACCAACCTTATTCGTGCGAATGACGCACGACCAATGCGCTGTTTTTACTGCCAAATGCGATGCAGTTGCAGAGTGCGTAGTCAATCGCATGTTGACGCGTAACCTGCGGCACATAATCCAGATCACATTCAGGATCGGTATCAGTCAGATTGATCGTCGGATGGATATACCCGCTTTGCATCGCCAGCACAGTGGCAGCTAATCCCGCAGCGCCTCCGGCGCCCTGAGGATGGCCGATCAATGATTTCGTGGCGCTCATCGGGATCGATTTGGCGTCGTGGCCGAACACGCGTTTGATCGCGGCGGTTTCAAGTCGGTCGTTCAAATCAGTCCCAGTCCCGTGCAAATTCACATAATTGATCTGCTGCGGCGTGATATTCGCGTCGGCCAGCGCTTCGTGCATCGCACGCGTACATTCGGCCAGATCAGGCGCGATCTGCACGCGATGATACGCATCACAGGTCGAAGCGTATCCGACAATCTCCGCCAGGATTTGTGCGCCACGCTGCGCTGCGTGTTCGAGCGTTTCCAAAACAAACATCCACGCACCTTCGCCTAGGATAAACCCGTCACGGTCGCGGTTGAAAGGCCGTGACGCTTTGGTGGGGTCGTCAAATGAACGTGTGGAGATGACGCCGAGCATCTCGAACCCGCCCAGGATGCCCGGTGCGATCGTCGCATCCGCCCCGCCGACGATCATCACATCCGCCATCCCCGACCGCAGAATCATCATCGCATGTCCGACCGCATCGGTGCTGCTGGCGCAGCCGGTGCTGATGACGTGGGACGGGCCTCGCAGTTTTAGTTGGATCGACAGTTCGCTGGATAGATTGCCGTGCGTGCCTGCGGTGATCGCAAATGGGGATCGTTTTCCGCCTTGATAGATGCGCCGGTATTGCTCTTCGACAAATTCCAGCCCCCCGCCGCCTGTTCCGAGCATCACACCCGTGCGACGCGACAGGCGATGGTTGTCATCATCCATCACCAGATTCGCTTGCTGCATCGCCTCTTTCGCCGCTGCCACCGCAAACGGGATCATGCGTGGCACCCGGCGAATGTCTACGGCGTCCATCGCTGAGAGGGGATCAAAATCACGGATGATGCCCGCTATTTTTGATTTGATCGCCGACGTCTCAAATTCATTGATGACTTTAAGTCCGCTCACGCCGTCCCGACACGCCAATTCATACGCTGCTGCGCCGATTGCATTGGGAGAAACGACGCCTATACCGGTGATGACAATTCGATGACGCTGCATATGACGAGTCGATTTTCAGTACGCTGCGCGCTGAAAGTAATCAGACGCGTGAGTGTAGGCAAGTGGGTGGCGCGAAGCGACTTCATTAAACAAACTACGATTTTATGTTTATGTGTCTATTCGCTCAGATGTTGCGACCAGCGTGCCGTCGCGATCAGTCACATGGATGATCAGATCCTCGAATCGATCAGTAATTGATGCAAACTGGGTATCTTCATCCAGATTGACGCCGCTGAGTCGTTCTGCCGCTTGGGTCATTTCGAATAATTCGTTGTCTGGATCACGCAACGCCAGATCAGCCGCAAGAACAGCAGCGTCGTTTTCGAAATCCAGTTGCAGATGCTCCATCCTGCACAGCACAGTGCCGCAACCAATCAAATCTTCCAGAGACATTTCGCCCTCTGTTCCGGCGCAGAGTAACGTGACGGGCAATCCCGCTTTTCGGATAGCGGTCGCCGTCGCGGACGCATTCACAGTTGACCCTGCGAACAGCCGAGACGCGTTTCTTGCTGCGACCATCGCGCGAGTGCCGTTGGTGGTGGACATGAAAAGCGTCATGCCTTTGCATTGCATAGACGTAAACTCGCGAGGCGAATTCCCCAAATCAAAGTCATGGGGCTTTTCGCATTGGGTTTCGCCAACCAGTAGCGCTTGTCCTTTGTAACTCGCGCGAGCCAGACGGGCAGCATCGAGCGACGCAAAAAAACGGATTTCCGTCGCACCGGCATTGAATGCCGCTGCCATGGTGGTGGTCGCGCGCAACACATCAAACACCACCACCGTGCGGCCTACGACATCCTGCTGTTTTAACAGAGACGGCATGAGCACTACTCGAACTGGAATCATACCCCTGTTGTACCAACACTTGACGATTGCCGCACGAACGATGAATCTGCTCAGCGTGAATCGCACGGTCGTTATCAATGTCGTCGGATTGTCGCCTGCGCTGCTCGGCGAGCATACGCCGCGAATCAATTCGATTCTGCAAGCCGGGAAAATGGCGTATATCGATCCGGTTTTGCCGGCAGTGACGTGCAGCGTTCAGTCGTCGTACCTGACCGGGTGCTGGCCTGACGAACACGGGATTGTCGGCAACGGCTGGTACTTTCGCGAAGAGGCGGAAGTGCGATTCTGGCGACAATCCAATCACCTCGTTCACCGGCCAAAAATATGGGAGATCGCACGCAATCGCGATACTAATTTCACCGTGAGCAATATGTTCTGGTGGTACAACATGTATTCCACCGCCGATTTCTCGGTCACGCCGCGCCCGATGTATCCCGCCGATGGTCGCAAGTTGCCCGATATCTATTCGCACCCCGCCGACCTGCGATCCCACCTTCAGAAAAAGCTAGGCCAGTTCCCACTCTTTAACTTCTGGGGACCAGCCAGCAGCATCGCATCGACGCGCTGGATCACCAGTGCAACGATCGAAGTCGATCGGTTGCATCGCGCAGCGTTGACGTTGGTCTATTTGCCGCATTTGGATTATGCGTTGCAAAAAGTCGGTCCAGATCATCCATCTATCGCACAAGACTTACGCGACATCGACGCTGAAGTGGGCCGGTTGGTCGATCATTTTCAAGATGTCCAGGTGATGATCGTCAGCGAGTACGGCATCACCGCAGTCAATCGCCCGATTCACCTCAACCGCGTGCTGCGCGAAAACGGTTTGATCGCAATTCGCGAGGAATTAGGCCGCGAACTACTCGATTGCGGGGCCAGTGGCGCGTTTGCTGTTGCGGATCATCAAATCGCACATATTTATGTCAACGAAAAATCATCGCTCGACACCGTGCGAAAAATTGTCGAAGCACAAAAAGGAGTCGCAAAGGTTTACGCTGGCGATGAACGTGCCGCGATTCACCTGAAGCATCCCCGTGCCGGCGATCTGGTCGTGATCAGCGAGCCTGATTCATGGTTCACCTATTACTACTGGCTGGATGACGCCCGCGCGCCTGATTTTGCACGATGCGTCGATATTCACCGCAAACCCGGCTACGACCCGGTTGAGCTTTTTCTCGATCCGTCGATCCGAATGCCAAAATTGAAGATCGCGCGGAAGTTGCTTCGAAAAAGACTGGGATTTCGCTATTTGATGGATGTGATCCCGCTGGATGCGTCACTCGTCAAAGGCAGTCATGGAGCGAAACCAACCGCACTCGCGAATGGGCCGATGGTTATTTCATCACACGCTCGTCTAATTGATCGCGATATTTATCATGCACCGGAAATCCGCGACCTCATGCTGGCGCATTTATTTGAGAACGCTTCATGAACCTGCCCCTCGCTCGGATTGTCTTGCTGAGGCACCCAGAAGCATTTTCCTGGCTTGTATATACCGTCGAATTTGCTATTTCGACATGACCCTTGAGACTACCCCAGACAGACATTCATTTCGGTTGAAGAATCATTTGCGATGCATTTCCCGCACGTCGTCTTTCCCCGCAACCACAACCACCTTCGCACAGCCGATGAAAAGTCCGGTTTCAATAATCCCTGCCCGCGATTTAAGTTTCAGATTGAGCGCCGCCGGATCGGAGATCGCACCAAATTGGCAATGAAAATAATAATTGCCGTTATCGGAAATAAACTTATTGCCCGCTTCATCCAACCTTTGCTGGGGGACAGATCCGAGGCTTCGCAGAAACTGCTCGCTCACATCATAAGCAAACTGCGTCACTTCCACGGGCAGCGGGCAATGATGCCCAAGATGCGGGACGATCTTGCTCTCATCGACAATCACCACCATCTTCCGCGTATTCTCCGCCACGATTTTTTCGCGAAGCAACGCCCCGCCAAGTCCTTTGATGAGATCGAGATTCGGATCAACCTCATCCGCGCCGTCCACCGTCACGTCGCACTGACCGGCTTCGGCCAACGTGAGAAGCGGGATCGCGAGTTGGCTGGCCTGCTCTTCGGATTTTACGCTCGTGGCAACGCCGCGAATATTGGTCAGTTGTCCGGATTTGATCGCTTGACCGAGTAGATCGATAAAAATGGTCGCGGTCGATCCGCTGCCGAGTCCGACGATCATTCCACTTTCGATATGCTTCAGCGCGGCCTCTGCGGCGCGGGTTTTGGGGTCCATATCGCACAAGTTAGTTGTAGTCGCAGGTTTCGGCAATCGGCGTCATACCCGTTATGATTGAAAGGGCATGGCAAGACTGCTCAGGCAGCTCAAAATATCGCTGGCGACCAAATGCCAATTGCTCTTCGGCGTGGCGGTTGTACTCGTCATTTGCGCGGCGTTATTCGTGCCGTGGCAGCGTATGGAACAGCTTAGTGAGCGACCCAACGAAAGTGCCGCATCCATCCTCGCCGAGCAGACGATCCGACAGCATGTTGATCTCTACACCACCGCCACCACCCGGCCGTTCGTGTTGTCGCTGAAAGATGTCACTACCCGCCCGGCAACTGATGATGAAATTGGTTATCCACGGCTGCTCGCACTCAACCGCAAAGACCCGTCCGGCCTGACGGCGTTTGAACTCAAAGCGATCGAAGCCTTCAAGCGTGACCCAGACAAGCGTTCTCGTTCCAGCTTGCTGCGATCGACCGACCGATACCGTTATGCCGAGCCGCTTTTTGCACGGGGCAACTGTTTGCAGTGTCACCAGGCCGATACGCCCCCCGCAACGTTGCCTGTCCCGGTTGCCGCCGACCGAACGCCCGCAACAATGCAGGCATCGGGGTTGACCGGCGTGCCGGTGCTGCTTGGTATTGTCAGCGTTGATATCCCCTCGCAAACCTCCGGCCAGCAACAATTACTCAATCGCGTGCTTCTGCTAATCGCCGGATTGATCGCCGGGGCCTTGGCGGGCGTCACGCTGTACCTGATCATTACGCGGATCATCCTCCAGCCCGTTCGCGTGCTCCAGGAAACGGCTGAAAAAGTATCGGCGGGTGATCTGAATATCCGCTCTCATATCGACTCTGGTGATGAGTTTCAGCAACTGTCCGAAACGCTCAATCACATGCTGGCAAACCTGAAAAGTTCGCAAGATAAATTGCGGGATGCGAACAAAAGCCTCGACACGCGATTAGGACAGTTGGCAGAGGCGAATGTCGCGTTGTTTGAAGCCAACAAGCTCAAAAGCGAATTCATCGCGTCGGTCAGCCATGAATTGCGCACGCCGTTAAACTCGATTCTTGGGTTCGCCGACCTGCTCAAAGATTCTTTGCCCAACGATGCCAAGCAATCGCGGTATATCCAGAACATCGTCAAAGGCGGAAACAACCTGCTCGATCTGATCAATGATTTGCTCGACCTTGCAAAGATCGAAGCCGGCAAGATGGAAGTTCGCGTCCAGCCGATCGTGCTAGGCGACCTGTTTGAAGGACTCGTCAATCTGCTCAAACCGCTTTGCGAAGGAAAAAAAGTGGCGATCGTCGCAAAGGTGTTGCCCGGCGTGCCGATCGTGCAGACCGACGGATCGCGCCTACAACAAGTGCTGTATAATTTCCTGTCGAACGCGATTAAGTTTTCCCCGAACGGCGAAAAAATTGAACTCATCGCCGAGCCTGTCACGCTGGGGGATAGCACTGACGCCGAACCTGAAGCAGCCCCAGTTACCCGCGTGAAAATTAGCGTGACCGATCACGGTCCCGGCGTACCCAAAGACAAACAGCAAGTAATCTTCGAAAAGTTCCGCCAAGCCGATCAATCCCACACCCGCGAGCACGGCGGCACGGGGCTTGGACTGGCGATCGCCCGCGAATTGACAACCCTGCTCGGCGGAACGATCGGCATCGTTTCCACGCCCGACAAAGGCGCAACCTTCTGGTGCATCCTGCCCATCAAGATCGAACCCGGCGAACGCGAAGTGCACCCGGTCAATCTGATGTAGATCGCGGATCGGCAACAGACCTTAACTCAGCCGCCTCAGATCTGTGTCCAACAACAGGATCAACGACGTTTCATCACGGTCATCCCGATCCGGTTTTCGCGTCGATACCGCCCTACCCGCCACATACAGGCGGTTGCCATCGACAAACAGACCGGACGCAAAATCATCATCTTGTCCGCCGATGCGGGTGGCGTCGATGTATTTCCCGCGTGGGCTAAGGCGTGAGACAAACCAATCGAACGTCTCATTGCGTCCGGACGTTGCGTTGCCGTCTTTGATCGATTTGCCATCGACCAACGCGCTGGACAGAATCACTTGGCTTGTTCCGGGTGCAAAATCGGCGTTGCCATAGAACGAGCCGAGCGTATAGACGCTGCCGTCGGTTCCGATTTGCAGATCAGCGATGACTTCTTGAAACTCTCCGCCCATTTGTGCCTGCCAAACCGGTTCGCCGGTCGGGGCAAATCGGCTGACCAGCAGATCGGTATACTTCGGAGTGTCCCCGGGTTTTTCGGGCGTTGCGGTGAAGATTCGCGTAACGTTTCGACGCGGATCAACATCCACTTCGTCGCTGAAATATCCGCCGGTATAGATCCCGCCATCAATGCCGATCGCGACGGCGGTGTTGCCGTCGGCTTGGTCGCCACCGGTTGCCAGCGCCCAGTTGAGCTGGCCTTTGCGGTTTAACATACCCAGATAGGCATCGGTGTCGTCCTGTGCTTCGATCAGATAGGTTTTGCGAGATGGATCAAAGTCTGCCTTGTCCGCGAACGTGCCGACGAAATAGACATTCCCGCTAGGCGTCACCGCGATGTCGTTGACGGCGTTCCGCAGATTCGGGTCGGTGGCTTCGGATGTAAATTGATACACCCACGCCAGCGCACCCTCGGGCGACATCCGCATCACATACCCCGCGTCTCTGCCATTGGTTGTCAGCATGTGGACGCGGCTCGACGGATCAAAATCGGCTTGCCGTGTATAATACCCGCCCACAAACAGATTGCCCGCCGCATCCAATCCCAGCGACAGCGCCACGTCATCAAATCTGCCGCCGTAGCTGCGTGTCCACAGCACGTTGCCGGTTGGATCAACCTTTACAATCAGCGCATCGTGATAATCATCATTGAATAAGTTGTCGGCCGTCAGCGTGCGATTGCCGATCGTGATACTATCCTTGAATGATCCCGCGATATAAATGTTCCCCGCTGCATCGACGGTCAGATCGTGAACGTATTCCCCCGCTTCTCGCGGCAACTCGCCGAGCTGGCCGATAAACGCGCTCAAGCGGCGCGGATTCACCGGCGCGGATCGATCCTTGAAATCCTCGAAATTGTTGTCTACATAATCGCCACCCGCCTGGATCGCAAAGTTCAGCGTGCCGTTGGTGTTATAGCTTGCGATGTAGATGTCGCTGTCGCCCCGTGCGGTCAGCGATGTCACGCCTGCGGTGGGATCAAAATCAACCGTGCCTGAGAATAGCCCGGTCACGATCGCGCCCGTGGCGGTTGCCACCACCTTCTGCGCATTATCAAACCCCGGCCCGCCGAACGACAACGGCAGCGCCGCCGCATCGATCGAGAAATGTCTGCGGGATTCAAGCGAATCAATCAAAGGTACAATCGCGTTGCGGGCTGTCGGCATAGTCGGTTGAAAGTAACCGGATAGGGGTGGATCGTCCACTTTTGCAATCGAATAAAGAAGGTCGCCACGGATGTTCACCGATGAGCACCGATAGTGGCGCGTCAAATCCGAATGACGAAACCAGAATGACGAATGAATGACCGAATGTCTCGCAGCCCGACCTCACCCCCCCCCAGCGTTTGGTGCAACCGCTCACAACCCGTTTAGCCGCGAGCTTGCTCGCGCTTCTCCCATCCCCGCGCCCCCCAAACACACGAAACTGTGGTGATCAACGTTGAAGTCCCTCTTCGCCAACCGTCGGACCTTTTTCATGTGCCCAACCCGCCACACCATTAACTTGCGAAGCTAGCTCTTCGTAGGGTGGTGCTTCAGCTCACCGTCCCCGACGACGCCAATCATGATGGGCTGGAGCCCACCGTACAAAACTTGATATTCCAGTATAAAACCCCCACGCCCGATATTTCCCGCACCAAATCAATAGAAACGCCCTCCAGCGGCAAAGCAGCGCCGTAAAACAATCTGTTTGCGCCGCGAAACAATCTGTTTGCGCCGCGCCACAAGATTGTTGCGCCACGCGAGAAGATTGTTACGCCACGCGAGAAGATTGTTACGCAGCGCGACAAGATTGTTGCGCCGCGCCACAAGATTGTTGCGCCGCGCGACAAGATTGTTGCGCCGCGCGACAAGATTGTTGCGCCACGCGACAAGATTGTTGCGCCGCGCCACGAGATTGTTGCGCCACGCGAGAAGATTGTTACGCCGCGCTAGTTGACGTTTGCGCGCCGCTGGAAGGTGCTCACCGATCTACGCGATACCGCCTACGATCCCCGCCCCATCGCGAACCCGCTCGATTTGCCCCCGCCTCGTCACTCTATATATATAGAGTCTGGTCCGATGGCATCCCCGGCGAAGTCCCCCTCTTGGCCAACCGTCCCATCGAAAACTTTTTCATGCGCCGCGGGCGGAATGGATGGCGTAGCACGGTCGTCCCGACCGTGTTCACGGGCGAGACGCCCGTGCTACAAATTACGCTCATCCCACGTGGCACGGGGTTTCAACCCGTGGTCTTTCTGCCAAGCCGAACACGGGTTAAAAACCCGTGCCACGAATGCCCCTTCTTAAGGCGGATGACCGAACGACAACAGTCTGCGTTTCCCCGCTCCGCGTTGCTCCGATGCCATGCCCGCGAACACTGCCGATTGACTCGACCCACAACCCGTGTCAACATACGCATGTGCAAATTACCCAGATTAAATCTGGATGTCCCCTGGATGTCCCTTTTTTCGCTTCCCAATCACCGATTCCCGCAGAACAACTGCATGAGACCAGAAATGCCGGACAGTAGTGGCTGAAGCCCACCCTACAAAACTGCAAAACTCGAAAGTTATTCAAAAGAATTAGTCAGTTGATTCCTTAATGTCATATGTCACCTCGCAGTCGGAAATCGCAACAACGCGGATTTCCTTGCACCGATATGCAGTTATTGGAATCAATCCTTGCTCATCACTTGTGAATATCTTGGTGATGGTTTTGTTATCCTTATCTACGGAATCAACCTCAAGTCGTGCAGTACCCGCCGTGGCATGTGATCCGGTCACGAGACTTCTGATATTTGAAACGCTGATCAAGACAATGCGGTCGCCTTTGGACAACTGCAATTTCCCTTCTATCCTAATCTTGCTCACCGGCTGATCCGCGCGTAAATCAACAGCCCACACGCAAACGAGCGAGAATATGGAAAGAAACAACATTGAGTTTCGCATGATTGATACTCCTTTCTTCTAAATCAATCGACCAACGCACCTTGCAACCCTGCAGCTCCCGCCGTGATTTTTATGCTCACCAGCTTGCCGGATACAGTCAGGGGTTGTAATGCTGTAACGGTGATTATCTCCGTGAACAGGACCCCGTTTTGATCTTTTCGTATGATCTCAACATCTCCAGCGCCCTCCTCAAACATGAATTTGACAGTGGCACTGGTGGTACCATCACCGGAATAAAATGTCTTCAGCTGATTCTTAGCTAGCCTGAACTTATTCGAGTCCGCAAGCGCTACGGTCGCCTGCGAGTACAGGGGATTGACCTGACCCTGATTCGCGTTCGCTGAAATTTCGTAAACTAAACTTTCGCTACCCTCATCAATTTCGTCATCGATGAGTGGGGTTGCTGAAAATGCGTAGTTGCTCGTTCCCGCAAGAGCAATGATTGAGGAGCTTAGCGTATCGGTGTAATCAGTACCATGCGTCGCCGAACCCCCGCGCGTTACGTTGACGTTGGTGTCTGGGATTGCGTCATCGTGCAACGAACTGCGATTCGTCGGCAAGTCGCGGCTGAAGACAAAATCTATGGGTGTATCATCATCTTCGGATTGCGTGCCACCGCCGGTGAGGCTGATAGTTGGGTTATATGTATAAATCTGCAATCCTTCCCATTGAATGCCATCATCCCACTCTAAATTATTAGCGGCAAGTGAGAAGGTGGCACTTGTGCCGGAATGGGCGGTCCAGCCACCGGCGTTGCCCGATCCGCCGTAACCGTTTTCATCGATTGTCACGATCCCGGTCTTGCCCGCAGCAACCATTGTGAACCCGTCCACATCCTCCGAATCTGCAACATTTACATATGGGCCAACGCCCCATGCTGCCTTAATCATCGTATGCGCTGGCAGGTCATCGAGCGTGTAATGGTGAAAGCATCTGCGAAGGTGGCAGGAAGCGGACTTTCTTCAAAATAGGCCGCGATGCCCGTACCTGCAGTGTAACTGTATGAGTCTGTCAGGCCGCTTAAGATGTAAGGAGGTTCAGTAGTTTGAAAATCAAGATTGTAAATCATTGTCGTTGCGAACATACGACGCTGCTCAAGCAATTCCATCGCATTTGCCGGAAGCGCCTGTGCCTGTAAACCATACCCCAATTGAGAGAGAAATGAACGGAACATCGGAATGCTCCTTCCAAAAGAAATGTTTTAACGCCACCGCCATGGATGCGTTGCGAGAAGCATAATCATGCGTGATTGATCGTGTCAATCATAAAATGTGGAATGACCTGTTTAGGTATCAGTTTCAATCGCAGTCAGCGCCCTACACAACAAAGAATCGTTTCTAAACAGGCAAATACACGATTGCAGGCTGACTTTGTGCGAATCATACGCCCCGTGCTGGGAAAACGTCGGTCGTATCCGGGAGTATCGTGCACGGCTGCGTACGCGTAGCCCGCATCCGCCGCGGCGCTGTTAGGAACTGATACCGTAGCCGGAAAGCCTCGGACACGCTCTACTCGCCGTTTAAGTCGGTGTTTGATAAACGCGACACAAATCAACACAAGAACTGCGATTGCCCAATATGGGGTGATCACGACGGTCCCCCAACCCAGAGCCGAGCCACGTCCGGAATGGTGAAGTGTGAACCCGAGTAAGTGAATACCCGGAAAGGTATCTA
>JBBQXB010000031.1:0-36706 GCA_038210015.1 Tepidisphaerales bacterium | reverse complement strand
CAGCGTGATCTTCACATCCATCCAAGGCAGGCTGCCCGTAGTGCCTTTGGCGATCGGGGTGAAGCTGATTTTGGAAACTGGATCGGTGAACGTTCGACCGATCTGGATCGTCCCGTCTTCGCGTGTGGAAGTAAGCGGCAGCGTGTCGATAAACTGCCCATCGCTCTTGCCGTTTTCGGTGTTGTACCAATGTAACTCGACCGCGTTTAACAGCGACGTGGTGTTGGTCAACGATTGACGAAATCCGACCCAATAGGTGTGTGTGGTGTCGCGATTGACGACAATGGCGTAATTCGCGCCCGTCGTCAGTGATCCGCCAAGATCATGCGCGCTGACGCGATACACGCCGTCGGTGGTCGCGGTCACGGTTTGATTGTTCAGCCAGCCTAGTCGGTCCTTGTTATAGGCGTTGAAAGCGTTGTTGCCGGCTCTTGCGGGTCCCATGGTGTCCCACGGGTCGCCGTATTCGTTATTCGCTCCGGCACCGATCGCGGTGATATCGCTGGTCGGATCCCAATAATTGGCGTGCCAGAGTCCGAAGTTATGCCCGAACTCGTGCGCTGCCACACCGGTGCTGCCGTTTTTTAGCCAGGTCCCTGTGCTGCCGACATACGCTTGTCCTGAAAATCCCCCCGGGCCGCCGTTGTAGCGAACCGCGTACTGATTGAAGGTCGAAGTGCTGTACGCCGCCAAACCGGTGTTGCCCGGATAGGCGCTGGGGTTGGCCGCCACCGCAATGGCATCGTTGAGCAGACGGAATTCGTTCCAACTGTTGTATTCCGCCTGCGTGCCGGGGAGTGTGTAAACGGGCGTGACCGTAGACGCTTGTGGATCTGCCACATCAGGTGTCAGATCAAGCCAAGTCGCACCGAACGAGTTTTTACGAAAGAAAGTATCCAATTCGGACAACACCGTCTGCATGCTGCCCAGCGATTGCGGCTCATACGTCGATCCCTGATCGTTGAACCGAACCCGGATCATCAAAATGTCTTTTTCGCCGGTCGTATAGGCGGTCGGGGCGGCATTGGCAACAGGATTTCCGCCCGTGCCCAGCGTTGAACCGAGTGTTGAACCCAGCACCCGTGTCGGTAATTTATTGGCTTCGACGGTGAGTCTCGCATCCATCGGCGCAGGCGTACGACGATCGACCACCTTGGGATTGCTTCGGTTGATATCCCGCTGTCGAATCCAGCCGTGCAAATCAGTCGAATAAACCAAACTCGGTGATAATGCCGTCGCATGATCCGAACAAAGCAGCAGGCGCGGCTCTAAAGATTGCATCAGCGAACGCATCTGCGACGGGGTGCGGGACTGCTTCATGGGGTGCCTTATCAGTGGGGAACATAGAGGACGGCCGATACGCCAAATCGGCTGGGGTTGAGAAAAATCATAGCGAAAAATATTGCAACATTCAACAACTAAATCACATGCACGAATCCCGATATTAGCCTAATAATCATCGTTTTGGTCACAATCATGCGTGAATGTTCGTTTTTGCGACAACGAATTATCCTTCGGAGTGCCCAAGCATGACAAGTGTGATGAGCTTGAGGCTGTTTAGTGATTCCATATGCGTGTTCGTCGACGGCTCATTATTTTTCTACAATCAAAAGTGCTGACACTTATGACGGTCGCAGAATCTGTTCGATCTTGATCTGGGCGTGTTGGATTGACTCGCGGATTTGCGAGTCGCTGGGACGTTGGGCGTCGATGAAGACGAGGGTGGCTTGGTTTACATGAAGATCCCAATCAACTGACCCAACGCCGGGCAAGGCGAGTAACGCGAATTCGATGTCGCCGAGATTGCAAACGCAGCTAAGGGTTTCAAATTGGATCACGATCTGGTTGGAAGGGACGGCAGCGGGCGTCACCACAGGGGATGGAATCGACGTGGGCGACGAAGTGCATCCAGCCAAAGCGATGGCAATTACACCGACCAGTGCGCATCGGAAAAGTCGCGATATTGTGAACAAGGATTTGATCTGTACGCTGGTTTTGGACACGCGGCGATCATACCTCATCGGGCGCGGAGCGTCTCATCGAGTGCGGCGCGGACGCCGTGGGCATCGGCCCAGCGTTGACGGAGTACGACCTTCCCGGCGGAGTCGATCACGATGCAGCCGTTGGGTGTGCCGGCGTAGGCGTCGGTCGCGGCGTCGTCCATCTCATCAACCAGAATATCCAAACCGATCTTCAGCCCGTCGCGGGTGACCTTGGCCATGTTCGTGCGCTCTTCGATCGTGGTGTGCTGCGCGATGCGGATTTGATCGTCGATGTTACGTTGCACGTCCCATTCGTTGTTGGGATAGGCTTCACGCGTGTAGATGAGAATGACGTTGACTTTATTGCGATAGTCTTTGTTCAGGGCATCAAACGACGCGATTTTGTCGCGAAACGTGGGGCTGGTGAATGATCCGAAGATCAGAACGGTTGGTTTGCCGCGCTGACTTTGCAGGGACACGCTTTTGCCGTTGAGATTTTTGAGATTAAAATTCGGCGCGTTGGCGCCCGGTGCAAGCGATTCGGGCACGGCAGCGAGTGAGGGGACCAGATCGGTTGGGTGCGCGGGTTTGGGTTTTGCAGTCTCAGGCGTTTGCGGTTTCGGATCGGGCTTCTTCTCGTCGGCCATCATGTCGGCGGGAGGCTTGGACGACATCTCCATATCACCCGCAGATTCTTTGTCTGCAACCTTCTCCGAGTCCTGCTTTTTCTTGTCCGACTTTTTAACCTTTGCAGGTTTGTCGTCGGCCTTGGGTTCGGTTTTTTTATCTTCTGAACGCTGCTGATCTTGTCCTGCACGCGGCATCAGCGACTGGAGCTTTTCCTGTTGCGATGCGGTGAGCACCTGATTCAATTCAGCGTGGGTGGTGCGAAACACCTCCCCAGCTTGATCGCGCAACGTTTTGAGGTCACCCGCGGAGTTTTCGCGAAGTTGCGTCAGCTTTTCTGCGGCGTTGGATAGGATGCGATCGACTTTTTCCTGTTGGGTTTCGTTGAGGCCAACTTCGTTGAGATTTTTTTCGAGTCGCTCAAGCATCGCACCCCGCCCTTGTTCGGGCGGGGTGCGCGGCTGGTCTTCCGCCTGGGTTGAGGTCGCGATCCAGAGGATCGAAGCAGCAATCAGGACGATCGGAAGACGTTTGAGCATTTGCATGATATTAACGTGTACTGATCAGTTTTGATCAGGTTTTTCGGGTTTTTTCCCAGCGGGACGATCACCTTCGGGGCGTGGGCCACGCGGACGATCGCCTTCGGCACGGGGACGACGCGGGCGTTCGCCATCGCCCTGGGCTTTGGGCTTGTCGCCATCGGGGCGATTCGCTTCAGGTTTATCTTCGTCGGGGCGATCCGCTTGGGGCTTATCACCATCATTGGTTTCGCCACGCGGTTTATCACCGTCGGCGGGTCCGCGACGTGGGCGTTCACCATCGCCACGGCGTTCTTTCATTTTTTCTTTTACTTGCTCTTTTTGCTCGTCGGTCAGTACCGCGATGATCTTTTCGCGACACTCCGCCATGAACGCCTGCATTTTTTCGCGGCGTTCTTCGGGGGTCGCATCTTTCAATTCCTCCCGAAGCGACTGCATCTTTGTCCGTATTTCCTCGCGTATCGTTTCGATTTTAGCCTTTTGGTCGTCTGTAAGATTCAGATCCTTGAGCATTTCCTCGATTCGTTCACCTGGACCGCCTTCGCGCGGGCCGCGGTCTGGACGTTCTGGGCGCTGTTTATTCGCGCCGTCCTGAGGTTTTTCGCGGGGTTTACCGTCCGCCGCCATCGTCTGAACAGGGATGCAAACCAAGGCTGCGCCAAGGGTTATTGCCGACAAGTAACGTTTCACATTCATCATTGGATTTCCTTTCATATTGGATCCACTCATCTAACGACCGGGTATCCACATTATTGCGTACCATTTTGATTTCGCCAAAGCGACATTCCGCACGGGGTTGAGTAGGATGCGAAGCCTATGTCCAAGATGCTTGCAGTTGTTTCCGTACTCGGGAAAGACCAAAAAGGCGTGGTCGCGCAGTTCGCCACCTACCTGGCCGATCGGGGGATCAATATCGAGGATATCGAACAGCGGGTTGTATATGGGTTGTTTGTGATGGATATGCTGGTGGATCTGAAGGAGATTACGATCGATCTGTCCGAACTGATTACTGGACTGCTGACCACGGGCAAAAAAATCGACATGGAGGTGCGCGTCCATCTTCATAGCCAGCGCAAAACGCGGAATGTCGCGCTGCTGGTCAGCAAGGAAGATCATTGTCTAAAGCAACTGATCGACGACCAGAAATCGGGATTGATTGATGGTAAGTTTGCGTGCGTGCTTTCCAATCACCCTATGCTGGAACCGCTTGCGAAAGAGGCCGGCGTTGGGTTTGCGTGGAAGGGTCATGAAAATCAGGACGAGCATTTCACGTGGCTGGAGTCGGAGCTTAGCAAACGCCAGATCGATCTGGTTGTGCTAGCGAGATACATGCGGATTTTGCCTGCCAGCATTGTCAACCAATATCAGTTCCGGATCATCAATATCCACCCATCGCTGTTGCCTTATTTCCCCGGTGCGGCACCTTATAAACAGGCATTTGAAAGCGGCGTACGCGTAAGTGGCTGCACGGCGCATTTTGTGACCGAGCAACTCGATCAGGGACCGGTGATTTTGCAGGATGTTTTCCAAGTCGATGTCGGCAACGACACGCTGGAGGATGTAAAGGAAAAAGGCCTGTCACTCGAAGCCGATGTGTTAAGCAAAGCGGTACAACTTTATCTGAATGAAGAGCTGGTCGTGGTTGAAGGCAAAGTGATCTTCAAACCGGGGATTAGTCGGTTTTTCCAGGGTAAAGCAAAGAAGTGATGAGATGAGAAGGATGAAGGATAAAGTGGAGAACGTGCTTCGTGACTAGTGGTTCGTGTCATCGCTCGTTAAGCCGCGAGCTTGCTCGCGCATGACGCGTCCCGAACCACGAACCACGAATGACTAATGACTAATGACTAATGACTAATGACTACTGACAAATGACGCATCCAGCAATTTGATTTATCTGTGAAATCTATGTCATCTGTGGTGTCGCATTTATTTTCCTTGTGACTTAACGATATGTCATACCCAGCCGGTCAAGGTTTTTATCAGGTGGAGGCGGCTTACGCCGATCTGCTCAAGCGCGCGGGACTGGTGGATGCGATGAGCGTTTTCGATCATCCGAACATCCAGCCTTGGCGGTCGATCAAGGAACGCGAAAACTGCGTGCTTGATCTGGACGACGGCACGCGGTTGCATATCAAACGGAATCAACGCGGATACACCGGTGTAGACTATGAAGTCGGCGGGATTCGCGCATTGCAAAAAGCGGGTATCGCAACCGTGCCGCTGGCGGGGTACGGCAAATTGCATGATGGGCGTGGGTTTGTCATCACCGAACATCTGAATGATTTTGAAGATTGCGAACGGTTGCTCGAATCAGGCACAACCTTCGATACTTTGCTGCAACCCACCGCGACCGTTGCAGGGCGATTGCACGCAGCGGGGTTGCATCATCGGGATTTGTACATCGGACATTTCTGGGCGAATCTAAACGCCGATCCGATTGAACTGCGTTTGATCGATGCAGCCCGCGTAAAACCATTGCCGCGATTTTTCGCCCGTCGATGGCTGGTCAAAGATGTGGCGCAGTTTGTGTTCAGCCTGCAAAAGTTTTCGATCCCGCGTCAAACGGTTGAGCAGTGGCTGAGTGAATATGCAAAACATTGCGGGTATGCCGTGACCGAAACGTTCAAGCACCGTGTTTTTTCCAAAGCAAAATGGATCGCCAACCATGATGCGAAACTTCGCGCCCGCAATCCGAACCGAAACGTAGCGATCGATCGATGAAAGTATTACTCGTCATCCTCCATGCCGATTCCACGCGTGGCGGCGCAGAAAGCTACTGCGTTCACCTGCTCCAAGGATTGCAACAACGCGAGATCGACGCGCGGATCGCATCGGCAAGTTTTGAAAGCAGAATTGACCAATCCGACCGAATCGAACTCTCACTATCTGGCTTAACACGCAGCGGCAAATACGTATCGTTCCTCGATTCACTCGAATCGCATCTGTCTGAAAACGCCTACGACATTGTTCACGCGATGCTGCCAGTGCGGCGGTGTGATGTGTATCATCCCCAGGCGGGCGTTGAATCGATCACCTTCCCGCGCACCAACGCGCTTCAGAAGCTGACCAACCGACGCCGGGCGTTGTTTGCGCAGGTCGAGCGATCGCTGATCGAGAGCAATCGGCCGCCCACGGTGTTGTGCATGTCGAACCGATCACGCGAAGAAACGCGCAGCGTATTTCTGATCGATCCGTCACGACTCATCACCTTATACAACGGCGTGGAAAGCGATCGATTCAACCCTGATCCTGCAAGGCCCATCGACGATCCGCCGCGAGTGGTTTTGGTCGGACAGGATTTTGCACGCAAGGGTGTTGATCTGGCGATCCGCGCGGTCGCTGCTGTTCCCAACGTGGTATTAGATGTGGTCGGCAAGGATGATCCGTCGCGGTTTTTGGCGTTGGTTAATGAATTTCGCGTCGCATCGCGCGTTCGATTCCTTGGCGCAACGGGAGAGGTGGAAACAGTGTTGGCCGGTGCGACGGCGCTAATTCATCCGGCACGATTCGAGCCGTTTGGGATGGTCGTCCCCGAAGCGATGCTGATGGGCGTGCCGCCAATCGTATCGAAGATTTCGGGTGCGAGTGAGATCGTGCGCGACGGCATTGATGGCCGTAGTGTCGATACGGATGACGGATACGCACAGGCGATTGAACAGGTGCTGGCGAATCACGAATCGATGCGGCAGGCGTGCTTGAAGCGTCGTGCGGAATTGTCGTACGCCGCCCATCTGGACAAGTTGTTGAAGATTTATGAATCAATCGTCGCCGCAAAGCGGTAGGCATTTTCTGCTTGCGATATTGGCGGCGGCGATTGTTTTCGCCTTCGTCGCGCCAACGCTGCGCTGGCCGCAACTGACCGGGGGCAATGAGAACATCATCGTTCAGACGGCGCTGGAGATTCGTCGCGGCGGGCCGTGGCTGGTGCCGACAATGCTCGGCGAACCGCGCATCAAAAAACCGCCGCTGGTCGCATGGATCACCGCGCTGTCGATGCGGCAATCGACGCTGGATCAACTTAAAAATCCCGCGACGCGCGAACAAGCCTATGTTGATCTGGCGTGGCAGGTGCGCTGGACGGGATTGCTTGCAGGGTGCGTGACGATGCTGGCGACTTACTTTCTGGGGAAAGCGATTTACGATTCACGACTCGGATTGGTCGCCTGCATGGTCGCTGGAACGACTATTTTGTTTCAAAAATACATGCGTCAAAGCACCAGCGACGTTCACCTTGCGATGTGGGTCACGATCGCGAACGCGGGCTTCGCATGTGCATTATTTCGTGAACATTTATGGCGCGGGATGCTCGTCGGTGGGATCGCAACGGGCCTGGCGTTTTTATGCAAAGGCCCTGTCGCGCTGTTGGATACGGTTTTACCGGCGATGGCATTGGTTCTGTATTGGCGGTGGCAGAAAAATGCTGTCCCCTTATCCCGCGACCCACAAGAGTTAATATCAAAAGCAGTCTGGATTTATCCCCTTATTTCGTCCGCGGCCTTGTTTGCGATGATTGCATTGCCGTGGTTTGTACACGTATATTTCACTGTTCCTGATGTGGCTGGGACGTGGACGACTGAAGTTTCAAGACAAGGTGCAAGCGGGCTTGCGCCGGATTCAATCTATGCTTACATCGCTCGCATTCCAATGAATTGGCCTTGGATTGTAATGCTGATTGTAGGGATTGTAACGATTTTGCGGGCGCGAGGCGCGCGCGATGTGTACGCGGTTGGATTGCTTGTTTTGCCGCTGATTGTTCTGACATTGATCCCGGATCGCAAGGAACGGTATTTGTTGCCATTTGTTGCGCCGTTGGCGTTGATCGCGGCACGGGGGGTGATGGTCTGGATTGGCGTACCTCCGACCGACCGTTCGGCGCGATGGATCGGGATCACGCATTGGGTTGTGCTGGCGGTGGTTTGTATCGGCTTTCCGATCGCAGGTGCGATGCATCCTGATATGCTTCGCGTCGATGGTTCCCCATGGTATCCGCTGTCAATGGCGATCTGGTGCGGCGTAGGATTTTGTGCATTGATCGGCTTGGGAGCATTGTCGCAACGTTATTTCAAGGCATCCATCGTGATGACGACTTTCATTTGCGTGTTGGCGCTGCAGGCGATTGCGATGTGGGCCTACAAAGATTCGCCCGGCGGACGCAGCTCACTAAAACTGTTAGCCGAGATCATCCGACAAACCGCGCCGGATGTTGATGTCTTTGACTACGATGAAAACGTGCGCGTCGATGAGGAATTGGCGATTTATTTGAACCGCACGATTTTGCGGATTGACCCTGCGACGATGACCAGCGCTTCGCAAACGGTGGTATATGTCACCTGTCAGGATCGCGGCGAAGCCGATCCACCTGCGCCGGCTGGATATCAATTTCTAGCCAGGGTGCAGGATCGCAAAAACTACTGGTGGGCGTTTGTGCGATCGGCAGCGTCAGACAGTGTATTGCCGATGTCGGTACCTGCCGGATCGGTGCCTTGATTCGATGCCAACGCCTCGTCATTTTTTTGGCGTGCATCGTACCACTTCGTGCCCAACACCGCCGCCGCCGCCACACCCGTCACGACCAGAGACAGCAAGACCGATCGCGCGAGATTGCCCTTGCCAAGTGCCGTATACATCGCGACATAGACTAGCAGCAGCCCGAACACCATCGCCAGCATGCCTTTGTGTTTGTCGATCATCACCGCCAGTTGCGACCCGAAGAATCCGCCGAGCATGAAGCCCATCCAGATATATCCTGCGGTCCAAATATCCTCAGTTTGCAGTTTTCCTTCGCGGAAATATCCCAGCACCGCAGGGAGCGTTGCCAGCGGGACCATGACTAGCAGGCTTAACCCGTGGGCTTTGACTTGCGACAATCCCATCGCCAACACCATCACCGGAACCATGACCGCGCCGCCGCCGACGCCCATCAAGCCAGAAAATACGCCGACGAAAATACCGAATGCGATCAGAACGATTGGGTTTGTCATGGTTTACCTATGTGTTGAGCCTGTCGTTTCAACGCCGCTGAAGCACGCCGGGGCGTTTGATCCTGTTTAATCGCCTCATCCACTTCATCGGCATTCAGTTGTCGATGCGACACCAGATACTCGCGCAGCAAGTCCGTAAGCGTATGCAACGCAATTCCGTGCGTGCGATGCCCGGATCGCGCATACAGCCACTCCGCCAGGTGCATGAATCGCTGATACGCACCGGCGGGCGGATCGAGCAAAAGCCCAATCGATCGCGAAAACTTCCCACTGTTAGCGATCATATCCCAGTAACGGCTGAATCGCCGCATCTGCTGCATCTGATCGAACGATACATTTTTGGTCTGTAATATCTCGTACGGCGCGTGGGGGCTGTAGATCATTTCCCATTCATCATCGTGTCGGGTGATCGGCGTGCCGCGCAAACGCTTGAGGATGCCGACCTGTATTTCCTGTGGCCTTAAGTCGTACAACCGATCAAAACCGCGCCCGAACGATTCGAGATCTTCGCCGGGCAACCCGACAATCAAATCGGCATGGACATGCACGCCCGTTTCATCGGCCAACCACCGCAGATTGTCGTTCAACCGGTCGTGATCCTGCCGACGCGAGATGCGTTTTTCGACGTCAGGGTCGAATGTCTGAATGCCGACTTCAAACTGCAACGCCCCAGCTGGAAATCGCGCGATGATTTCGCGCAGCGCCTCAGGCAGGCGGTCGGGGATCATTTCAAAATGCACGAACAGGCCGGGCATCATGCGAGCGAGGAAAAACTCAAGAATCGCGGCACTGGTTTTCAGATTCAGATTAAACGTGCGATCAACAAACTTAAACCGCCTGGCACCGCGATCGAACAATTGCTTCATCGAAGCGAGAAACTCATCCAACGGGGCGTTTCGCACCGGCACATCCAGCGATGACAGACAAAACTCGCACTTAAACGGACACCCGCGCGACGCTTCGACATACATCACCCGATGCTGCAGATCATGATCGGTATATAAATCGTAAGGCAGTTTGAGGGCAGGTGATTTTTCTGATGCAAACTCGGGTAACGCCGCGTCGATCACGCGCATCAGCGGGCGTTTGCCAGCCAGCAGTTTTTCGCACAGTTCGCCGAACGCGATATCGGCTTCGCCGCGAATGACATAATCCGCCAGCGCGCAAATCTGTTGTTGATCGGTTTCATAGCTCACTTCCGGCCCGCCGACGACGATCGCAATCCCAGGCCGCAATCGTTTGAGGTCTTGAATGATCTTGAGTGTCTGTTCGGTGTTCCAGATATAGACGCCGAAACCGATGATCGACGCATTTTGTGAAAGCAGTGCTTCGACGATATCGATCGCCCGCTGGTTGATATCAAATTCGAGGATCGTGCAATCAGGTTGCATATCTGCGGGAAGATTGGCGTGCAGATACCGCAGGCCGAATGCGGCGTGAATGTATTTGGCGTTCAGGGTTGTAAGAATGATACTGGACACAGAAATCCGGGTGACTGGGTTGGGCTTAAAAACGTGACTACACCGCAGAGACGTTGAAAGCGAGAAGAGTTTTAACCGCAGATTTCGCAGATTTTGCAGATGAAAAGAGGGGAGAACTGTATTTTTTAATCTGCGTCATCTGTGCAATATGCGGTTCTATATTCAGTTCATCACCACGGGCGGGACGCCCGTGCTACATTTGTAAGGTCACATTCTCGCGATTCGTAGCGGTCTTCTCTGTGGCCATTTTTCCGGTGGTCACGGATCATACAAACGAAATGACGAATCAACCCCGAATGTTGAATGGCACTTTGCACATTCAGACAGTCGGATATTGATTCGTCATTCCACCAACAAAATCTTGACGGTCAACCCACCGTTACCGGCCAGACTGCTCGTAGTATCCGACGAAATACAAGAACCTGTTCTGATTCAGGATTGGGATATTTAACGCCTGCGCTTTGGCGAGCGTTTCATCGTAGGCGTTAAGCTCTTGCTGTTTGCGTTCCAATTCAAACCGGACTTCGGGTCTGTCCAATTCTTCAGCGGTGTATTCAGGGATGACCGGCACTTTGCCCATGACGATGAAATCGGTATCGACGTTGAGCTTGTCGGTGACCGCCCCGCCCCAGCTTGTGATCAGGCGTTTAAGCACATCGGCGTCCTGTGCGGTGGCTTGGTTGTTACGATCCAGATCGAAGTTGCCGTAGACGATGAAGTTATATTTGGTGTATTTGTCGTACACCAGATTGACCAGCAAATCATTTTCAACAACGGTCGTGCCCGGGGTTTGACGGATGATGCGGGCCTCGCTGCTGCCGGGGGTGACTTTGATGATTTCGATACTGGCTTTGCCTTTAGGTAAGTTGGTGTTGGTGGACGGGTCGCCGGGTTTGGGGATGCCCTCGAGGCGGTCAAAGATTTCAAAGCTCATGCCCGTTGTGACTTGATCGCCTGATCCAAGGTCGATGTAAACGATGCCGTCGCCGGCGGTGCGAAGAATCTTGCCATCCGCCTGCGTAACAACCTGATCGACCGGCTGACGAAGCCCGCCCAGACGAATTTGTAATCCGTTGATGACGCTTTCCTGGCGCTTGATCTGCGTTTGCAATTCCTGGGCTTGAGCCTGCAGTTTGTTCATGTCGTCCTGCGCCAACTTGGCTGCGGTGTCGGCTTGGGCTTGCAGGGCTTCAAGTTGCTTGTCTTTTTCAGCGCGGTAGGCACTGACGCCGGATTCGGTCGAAGTGACATTCGCGCGGGCCTGGATCAGGTCCTCTTCCTGCTTCTTGATTTTCGCAGCAAGATTTTCTTCAAGTCCGGCGAGTTTTTTATTCAGCGTGGTGCGGGCGGCTTCGGTTGATTCGAGTTGCTTTTTCTTCGCGACCAGATCGGTCGAAAGAGTGTCGATCACTTTGACGAGGCTGTCGGCCTGCAACTGCGTATCGGTTGCTACCTTTGCACGCTCGACTGCGTTGGCGACTTGCGCCTTGGCGTCGGCTTCGCTGGCGGTTCCTGCGCCGCTGATTTGACGAATCAGACCGTTGCGCTGTTCGAGCAGTACGTTCACGTACTTCATGTCGCGGTACGATTCGTCGGTCGCTTTGACTGCTTCGATCTGCTGTTGCAGATCGCCGGTCAGATCGGTCTCGCTGACATACGCCTGAAAGCGCGTGGAAAGCTGATCCTTTTCCTGTTGGATCTTCTGGCGATCAACATTGGCAAAGATCGCAAGCACCGTCGCGACGACGAACAGGATCGACGTGATGACAGTCCAGGTGATTAGCGCCGCTTTTGAGCCGCCTTGTTGTTGGATCGGGGGGGGCATGATGAAACCTCCAAAGGTGAACGTCTAAAGTTGCAATGTCGGGCGCGTCCGTGCGGATACCGATTCGATCAGGCGTGCGCCCGATCCACATCGGCCGGGCGTCCTACCGCGTCTACCGCCGATCATGAAATCGCAAGTCTACCGCTGTTCGATACATATGGTCAAGAAAGACCATCGTAGATGTCGGTTTACTCGACAGAAGAATAGGCCAGGGATGACACAGATGGACATGAACAACGCAGATGCAGAGTATAATGCATGGCCGTATGCACCCTACTGCTAGGCTGATGTCGCCCGATTTTTCTTAGAAAATGTGTGCTCCGTGCCATTTAGTATGCGGCGGATGTTCGATTTGTGCTTGATTGTGATGAGAAGCGACATCGCGATCGCGAAAATCAGCAACGGCAACTGTTGATTCAGGATCGGCCAGCCTCGCCAATAGCCGATCGCGGCATAGGTGGGGGCAAACGCCAGCGCCCCGATCACCGAACCGAGGCTGACCATCCGCCAGATCATAAAAATGACGATAAAGAGTCCGATAACCATCACCCCTGCGACCGTATAGTAAGGCCAAAGCCCCAACAGCACCCCGGCGGCGGTCGCGACGCCCTTGCCGCCTTTGAACTTCAGATAGATTGGAAATAAATGCCCCAGTAATGCCGCCGCACCGACCAGCATCCACAACAGGTAGGGTTTGTCAGTGATCGGCAGATGCCGGGTCAGATACGCCGCTACCAGCATCGGCAACATGCCTTTGAGCAGGTCGAGCGTGAAAACAATCGCGAAAAACTTCCCGCCCAGCATGCGGCCGACATTGGTCGCGCCGATATTCCCACTGCCAAACTGCCTCGGATCGCGGCCTTTGATTTTGCCGACGATCAGCCCGAACGGGATCGATCCTAAAAAATAGGTCATCCCCGCCAGAATCGCCAGTTTTGCGTCGATCGACATAAGTCTGTCAGTGTATCACGGGTAGTGAATCGCTTACAGTAGTACCGCGAAAAGGTTGGTGTTTCGTACTTGGGATATTCTGCAATTACATGAGCTAGGTGCGTAAGTTGTGCGTTTGCAAATGGCTATCGTACATTGCGATCATGCGATGGACTAAATAAAAGCTACCATGTTGTTGTGGCCATGCCGCAGGACATCAATGCTCGCACGTATTATCGCGTGGCCTACCAACGGTTACGTAGTGCTAATGCGGGATAGCGATCGTCGCGTTATAAGATCGGCTGATTAGTAAGACAGCGTAGTTCGGCGTGATTATGCCACCTACTCAACCTATCACAACTAACTTCACGCAAATCGTTTTGATGCAATTAGCGCCGCGGCGGTTGTTTTTTGCGGTCGCGGGTTTTGCTCCGTTGGTTGCGCTTGGTCGTGCCTTCGGGTTGATTGCGACGTGGCGTACCGGTGGGGGCGGGACGTTCGGATTGTTGTTTTTGGTTCTTTTTCGTTTCTCCGGTGCCTTGACCTGTACCGCGGGTGAGGATTTGGACGACCATTAAATCCAGCTCGCGGCGGGGCAGATCGACGCGGGCGATTTTCACTTTTGCGACATCTCCGATCCGAATCCGCTGGCCGGTGCGCTGGCCTTTAATCGCGCCGGCTTTTTCGTCCACGTCCCACCAGTCATCCAGCAATTGCGTGTAACGAATCAATCCTTCGATCAGATAGGTTTGCAACTGAATAAACAGCCCGAAGTTGGTCACGCCGGTAACGACGCCGGTAAACTCCTCGCCGACATGATTTTGCATCAATTCCAAGATTTTGACTTGACGTAATTCTCGCTCGGCGTCCTGGCTGCGACGTTCGGTGTAGCTGATGTGCTTGCCGACCTCGTTGCATTCTGCCAGCGTCGGAACACCGTTCACTTGCACGCGGCCTTTTGGTTTGCCGATCGGTCCATTCGTGTGATCGGCATCGGTCGCTTCAAAAAAGGCATCCAGCAAACGGTGGATCGTCAGATCGGCGTAACGACGAATCGGGCTGGTGAAGTGACAGTAGTGCGTGCTGGCGAGTGCGAAGTGGCCGATCTCTTTGGGGGAGTATTCGGCGCGGGTCAGCGAACGCAGGATCGCCAGATTCACTGCAAAAGCCTCTGGTTTTCCCTTGACATTCGCGAGTAATCCCTGAAGCGAATGCCGATCCATCTCGACAGGCAACTTATGCCCGCAGGCGGAGAGGAAATGTTTGAGTCGCTCGGCGGCTTTGGGGTCGGGATCAGGGTGTGTGCGGCGTAAAAACGGCACGCCAAGCGAATCGAGCAGCCGCGCGACGGCTTCATTCGCTTCGACCATGAACATCTCGATCAGCGTATGCGTGAAGCTGTCATCCTCGGGAACGGCATCGATCACCTTGCCAAGATCGTTCAGCACCAATTGCGCCTGCGGAAGATTGAGCACCAGTTGCCCAGCGAGATGCCGGCGCTTCTGAATACGCTTGGCCAGATCGTCCATATCGTGCAGAAGATCGACAACCTGCGGGTCATAGTCGGAGAGTTTGCGATCGCCTTCGGGATGGGGGATAGTTTCGGTGCCGTCGATGATCGCTTGGGCTTCGCGATAGCGTAGACGCTTCACACTTTTGATGACCGTGTTGCTAAATCGCGAGCGCACGGGCTTGGCGTCGCGATCGAACACGATAAACGCGCTTTTGCACAATCGCGGCACGCCTTCCTGTAGCGAACAGATGCCGTTGCTCAGCACTTCGGGCAGCATCGGGATGACCTTGCCGGGGAAATAAGTGCTGTTGCCGCGTTCGAAGGCTTCAAGATCAAGCGGCGAACCCTGCTTCACATAATGGCTGACGTCGGCGATATGCACCGCCAATTCCCATTCGCCGTTGTCGAGATGAGTCAACGAGATTGCATCGTCAAAATCCTTGGCGTCATCGGGGTCGATGGTGCAGACGATCTGATCGGTCATCGCGTTGTATCGACCGGGAAGCACCTTTTGCAGATCAAAATCAGCGTGGGCCGCAGAGGCTTGATCTTTGACTTCATCGGGGAAATCGGTCGGCAGATTATGCTGGATGATGACGGTACGAAGATCGACATCCTTTTCGCCTTGTTCGCCTAATACATCGGTGATGACGCCCATCGCGGCTTCGTCGCGGGTGGGGAACTCGGTGATTTCCACGACCACTTTTGTTCCCGCAGCGATATACCGGGTTGCGGCGTCGGGGGTGTAGATCGGTTCGGTGTAGGTATTGCCATCGGGCATGACAAACCAGTTATGATCCTTTTTCTGCAACGTACCGACGAAACGTTTGTTTTTTCGTTCAACGACTTCGATGATTTTGCCCGATGCCATCGCTTTACCGTCACGCTGGGAGCGTGAGGTCACTTTAGCGCGGACGACATCGCCTGTAATCGCGGCGGCGGGATTGTTGCCTTCGGGGATGAACAGATCTTCGTGGCTGCCAACATCCGTGGGGATGACAAATCCGAAGCCTTTGCGATTTTGACGATAGGTGCCGAGTATTTCGTCGCGTTTTTCCCCGGTGCGTTCGGTTGGCATGACGATTGTGCCCGCGTGACCTAATACGACGCGCCCGTCGTGCATCAGGTCACGCAGCGCTTCGCGAAACGCGGGGTATGAAATATCGTCCGCCTTGGCGATCGACTTGGCGATCTGCCGGGGCTTTTGGGGTTGATATTGCGTCGAACGGACGTGATTAAGAATCTCTTGACGGATCGGATCAGACATAGATGCCCTAATCTTACCCGAATCCACCTGAAATCCGACAGGGTGAACAAACATTTACAAAGGTTTCAGCGGCGCCTCATTTCTGGGCCATACTGTATCAGCGTAGTAAGGAAGTTGACCAAGCCATCCCCCCATGCCCTGGCAGGTCCGGCGATCAAACGTCGGGCCTGCCTTTTTCTTTACGACAGCGTAAAAAAGTACAGGTGGGATAAAGGTGAACGCCAGATGACATTATGAATCTTATTTAACCCGTACCCGTTCTACCATTAGACGATACGGTAGTAAGTATGACGTTGGTTTTGGACTGCTTTTAAACGGCAGCATGACCATGTCCGATATTGTAAGAGTGAGGAACGACGTGTCATTATTACGTCAGTGGAAACAAATCATCGGACTGCTGCTGATTCTAGCGGTGGCCGCACTGGCGTTGCTGATCTTCTCAGGTTACTTCGAGTAACCCGCGATGGTCCGCCGTAGCGATCCCGATTGCTCATTCAACAGCCTGTAAGCCTCATCCCGATCGCAATCCCGATAATGCATCACCACCGCCAGTTTGACGTGCCCGTCAGCATCATCGAGTAGGCTTAGCGATTGGTCGATCGCCGTGCCGCAAATCTGGCTGATCACTCGGGCGGCACGATCGCGCAATTTATCGTTGGATGCGCACAGATCGACCATCAGATTTTCATAGCATTTGCCCAGCCGAACCATCGCAGCGGTGGTGAGTTGGTTGAAGATCAACTTCGTCGCGGTCCCGGCTTTAAGACGGGTTGAACCGGTCAGCACTTCAGGACCGACCAATGCGCGAAGGGTGTGATCGTAGATCGGTTCGCCTGGATAGGTTTCGACGCACGTCACAAAAATCGTCGCAGCGTGGCGTGATTTTGCCTCACCCAATGCCCCGTGGACAAACGGCGTCGTTCCACCGGCTGCGATCCCGCATACTACATCTGATTCGCAAACATCCAGATCGACCATTTTCTGCGCCCCGTCGGCGGCATTGTCCTCAGCCCCTTCCTGAGCGCGAAACATTGCCTGCTCGCCGCCTGCGATAATGCCCATGATCTGCTTCGGATCGGTTCGAAACGTCGGCGGGCATTCGCTGGCATCCAACACGCATAGCCGCCCGCTTGAACCGGCACCGACGTAGATCAATCGTCCGCCGGTCGATAACTTCTCGACAACCGTTTCAACCGCGTTCGCCACCGATTCAGCGATCCGATCCACCGCTGCGATCGCAACGCGATCCTGCTGATTCATCAATTCGACGATCTGAAACGCCGACATTGAATCAAGCGACATTGATTCTTCAAGACGCTTCTCAGTTAGAAATTGCGATCGGTCAATCATGGCAGAGAACCTCAGGTCGCATCCTAGCCGTGCGCAGAAGGGATTGCGATTGCGCGCACTTCCGCGATGCGCGACGATCTGCTATCACATCGACCGTGATCCTACCCGGTCAAACCATCGGTATCCTTGGCGGCGGACAGCTCGGGCGCATGTTCGCAATCGCGGCCAGGCGCATGGGGTACCGCGTGCACGCATTTGATCCGACCCATGATTGCCCGACTGGACAGGTCGCCGACCATGAAGTTAACGCAGCGTATGATGACGTGGATGCCGCCGTGCGATTTGCCAACGCGGTGGATCTGGTGACCTTTGAGTTTGAGAATGTCCCGTCGCAAACGCTGGCAGCGATCGAAAAAATCCGGCCTGTTTATCCGTCGCCTTTCGTGCTCGATACGACGCGGCATCGGATCAAAGAGAAGGAGTTTTTATCCGCCAGCGGTTTTCCGGTCGCGCCGTACCGCGCGGTTCGGAATGCAGAAGAATTGAATCGCGCGATTGCCGATCTAGGTACGCCTTGCATCCTCAAAACCGCCGAGTTCGGCTACGACGGCAAAGGCCAGTCGCGGATCGATTCTGCCGATCAGGCCGCCAGTGCCTGGGCAAAACTGAATTGTCCGCTTGGCGTATTGGAGGGGTTCGTCAAGTTTGATCGCGAAATCTCGGTGATCGTCGCCCGCAACATTCAAAACGACGTGCGCGCGTTTGATGTGTTTGAAAATGTGCATCGCAATCACATTCTGGATGTCACAACCGTCAGCGGCAAACCGTCGGCGGGCTTGCCGTGGGCGTTGCAGGAACGGGCGATCGTGCTGGCAAGACAGATCGCCCAAAAGATTGATCTGGTCGGATTGCTGTGCGTGGAGATGTTCGTCGCGGGCAATGAAGTAATCGTCAACGAACTGGCCCCGCGTCCGCATAACAGCGGGCATGTCACCTTTGACGCGTGCGTGACCAGCCAATTTGAACAGCAACTTCGTGCCGTGTGCGGATTACCACTTGGCGATACGACACTAATGCGCCCGGCCGCGATGGCGAATCTATTGGGCGACGTTTGGATTCATGGCGCGCCCAAGTGGGATCGCGCGATAAATGATCCGAGTATTAAATTGCATCTGTATGGCAAGACCGATCCGAAGAAGGGTCGCAAGATGGGCCATCTCACCGCGACCGCCGCCACGGTGGAAGAAGCCAAAATGCGCGTCATCGCCGCCCGCGATGCGCTGATGTGAAGGCGTGCTAGTCCATATGGGAAAGGATGCTTGCGGCAAAGAGTTGCTGAAGTACGCGAGCGTCTGCTTCGTAGGAGCGGGCAATGCGCTGGATCATACCACCTGTGCTGCCAACGACGAGAAAGCCCGCGCCGGATGTCCGGCGCGGGCTTGGAGTTGACCATACTAACGTTACAGCCAGCGATCAGACGTTCGCCATATCGTAAATCTGGTTAAACTTCTTGCCTTCACGGCCTTTATGCGCGCCCTTATGATAGGCATATCCGGCGATCAATGGCACGGCGATCGTCGCTTCGGAAAATACCATCTGTTCGTACACCAGATCGACTTTGCCCCAGCTTGATGCTTCTTTCAGTGTCGATGAACTAAGCGCCCCGTCACGTACATCCGCCACCGTCACCTGCACGGCGTACTTGTGCATCGGCGCATCCATGCCCAGCACTTCGGCGCAGACGACGATGTCTTGCGTAAAGTTTTTTGGAACGCCGCCGCCGATCATGAAGATGCCGGTTTCGGGGTTCTTCATCTTGATCATCGTCACTTCATGGAAATCCTTGCCGCCATCCCAAGACGCATATCCCTGTCCTTGCCCTTGTCGTGACACCGCGTGGCTGACTAAACCGAACCCTGCCGAGCAGTCGCTGAACGCGGGGCAGAAGATCGGCACATCGCGTTTGAAGCATTCGTAGATGATCGAATCATCACATTTCGGGCCGCCGTTTTTATCCAGATAAGCACCGAACTGCTGCAAAATCTCGCGGCTGGAATGCGGGCGTGGTTCAAGCTCGTCGAGGATCTGTTTGGTCGTGTCGTCGCAGATGCGCAGCTCGTCTTCGTCGATGAAGGTATCGTAGATGCGGTCGATCGCGTGTTCGCGCAACTCGCCATCGAACATGCCGGATTTGTACTTGTCCTCAGCGATCCAGTGACGAAAGCCGAGGGCTTCAAAGAAATCCTGATCGACGATATTCGCGCCGGTGCTGACGATCGCATCGACCATGTTGTTTCGCACTAGATCGACGACCACTTTTTTCAAACCCGCACTGATGAGTGATCCTGCGAGTGTGAGGATGATCGCGCATTCTTTATCGCGGACGGCGCGATCGAAGATTTCAGACGCGCGGTACAGATCGCGACCTGAGAACGCCATGTGTTTCATCGAATCGACCAGCGGCACGATGCCGGGCTGTTTGGTGATATCGATGTGCTGGATGACATCCTTTTTGTATTGATCCTTGCCCTCGTGTGCGGCGGTGGCTTTGAACGTTTTGTGATTGAACTCGGACATTGGCAAACTCCTTGGCTGTGCGAACAACGCGCGGGCGCGTTTGAAATAATCGGTGGGTACAAATGATCCACCGGTTGGCTGCTACGGTCTTGCGTGAACATCACGGTTGACCGCCATTGCAGACCAGGTGGCTTTTGCAGGGGAAGTATTATCGTAGGTGTGACATTGTGATGCAAGAAAAATCGCCGAATCAACAAAAATAATCCGCAGACCGGTTGTGGCGTGATGAGTCGGACGTGGGCCGTAGCGTGATGAGTGTGACGTGAAAGAACCCCTTCTCTGTGCTGCATCCGTGAATCAGGACGCGAATAACCAAAACACAAAATATCAAAACACCAAACACAAATCATCGCCTAGACAATTTGCCACATACCCAATCGTCTTAAAGCGGTTGCCCTCGATCAGTCATCGGTGACAATACCCTTTACGAGGAATCGCCCATGCCCACCACCGATCATGCACACGACGTATTAAGACAAGAACGCCAGCCTCTCGATACGCTTTTTGCACCGCGCACCGTTGCGGTGATCGGCGCGACCGAAACAGCGGGGTCGGTCGGGCGCACGCTGCTATGGAATCTGATGAGTAATCCGTTTGGCGGGACGATTTTCCCCGTCAATCCCAAACGACCATCGGTGCTGGGAATCAAAGCTTACCCGACGATCAAGGATATTCCCGCAGCGGTTGATCTGGCGGTGGTTTGCACCCCCGCTGCCACCGTGCCGGGTGTGATCGGTGAGTGCGCCGCGGCGGGCGTGAAATCGGTCATCATCATCTCCGCAGGGTTCAAGGAACTTGGCGCCCCTGGCGTAGTACTGGAGCAACAGATCATGCAGCAAGCGCAAGCTTCGCGCATGCGAATCGTCGGCCCGAACTGCCTCGGATTGATGAACCCCCTCACCGGACTCAACGCCACGTTCGCCAAAGGCATGGCCAAACCGGGGAAGGTCGCGTTTATCTCGCAATCGGGCGCACTTTGCACGGCGGTTTTGGATTGGAGTTTTCGCGAGCAGGTCGGTTTCAGTGCGTTTGTGTCCATCGGCTCGATGCTCGATGTTGGCTGGGGTGATTTGATCGACTATCTCGGCAACGATCCGCGCACGCAGTCGATCCTGATCTATATGGAAAGCATCGGCGACGCCCGGCGATTTTTGTCGGCTGCGCGTGAAGTAGCGCTAAACAAGCCGATTATCGTCATTAAGCCCGGTCGATCCGATGCCGCCGCAAAGGCCGCGGCCAGCCACACCGGATCAATGACCGGATCAGACGAAGTGCTTGATGCCGCTTTCAAACGCGTCGGCGTCCTGCGCGTCAACAACATCGCCGATCTATTTTACATGGCAGAGGTGTTATCACGCCAGCCGCGACCTAAAGGCAATCGTCTGACGATCATCACCAACGCTGGCGGTCCCGGCGTATTAGCGACCGACGCATTGATGACCAACGGCGGCGAATTGACACAGCTATCTGAATCCACCACGCATCAACTGAACACTTTTTTGCCCTCCGCGTGGAGCCATAACAATCCGATCGACGTGTTAGGAGACGCCAACGCCGATCGTTACGCAAAGACGTTGGAAGTTGCCGCCAAAGATGAAAATGCCGACGGGTTGCTGGTCATTTTAACACCGCAGGACATGACCGAATCGACCAAGACCGCGGAGTTATTGAAACAGTATGCCAAGATTGACAACAAACCGGTTTTGGCAAGCTGGATGGGCGGAACGGACGTCGCTGCTGGTGAAGCGATCCTGAATGCTGCGGGTATCCCAACATTTCCGTACCCCGATACCGCTGCCCGCATGTTTACCTACATGCACCAGTACTCATCCAACCTGAAGTTGCTGTATGAAACCCCGACGTTGGAGGATGATTTTGAACCCGACCACGCCGCCGCCAGCGCGATTTTGAACGCCGCACTGGATAGCGGCAGGACGCTATTGGATGAATACGAATCCAAGCGCGTGCTCACAGCCTACGGCATCCAGGTATCGCCAACTTTCATCGCGCTCACGCCTGATGAAGCCCTGACCCGTGCGGGGGAAGTAGGGTATCCATGCGTGTTGAAAGTGCATTCTCACATCATCACGCACAAGACCGATGTCGGCGGTGTAAAATTGAATCTGAGCAACGCCGAGGAAGTGCTGCGCGCGTTTGAAGAAATTCGAGCATCCGTGCAATCGCGTCTAGCCATCTCCTCCCCCCTTGAGGGGGAGGGCAGGGTGGGGGGTGTCGCGAATCTTGCGGACGCCTTGCAAGTGTCAAAACACCCCTCCCCCCAACCCCTCTCTCAAGCGGAGGAAAGGTTTCTCGGCGTCACCGTTCAGCCGATGATCAAACTCGCCGACGCCTATGAAATCATTCTCGGCTCGTCGGTCGATCCGCAATTTGGCCCGGTGATGCTGTTTGGCATGGGCGGGCAATTGGTTGAAGTATTTAAGGATCGTGCACTGGCGTTGCCACCTCTTAACGCAACGCTGGCGAGGCGCATCATGGAAAGAACGAAGATCTACAAAGCCCTGCTGGGCGTGCGCGGCCGCCCGCCGGTGAATCTCGATCATCTGGCGTCGGTCATGGTGCGCTTCAGCCAGCTCATCACGCAGCAGCCGCGCATCGCGGAACTGGATATCAATCCGCTGCTGGTTTCGCATCGAGGGATTATCGCGGTCGATGCGCGAGTCGTTCTGCATCCCAGGGATGTTTTAGATGCCCAGTTACCGCGCACCGCAATCCGCCCTTATCCGACGCAATACGCCCAACCTTTCACGATGCGCAACGGCGAACCCGTGATGATCCGCCCGATTAAGCCTGAAGACGAACCGCTACTGGTCGATTTTCATGGGCAACTGTCCGAACGATCGGTGCGCCTGCGTTATTTCCATGTGATGAAACTATCCCAGCGGACCGCGCACGAACGTCTGACGCGGGTTTGCTTCAACGATTACGACCGTGAGATGGCGTTGGTGGTCGATCATCGCAATGCGAATGGGACACATCAGATTCTGGGTGTCGGACGCCTGAGTCGCATCACTGGCACGGATGAGGCGGAGTTCGCGATTCTCATCAGCGATCAGGCGCAGCATCAGGGATTAGGCACCGAGCTTCTCAAACGAATGATCGACATCGCCCGCCAAGAAAACATCGCTGCGGTGACGGCGGAGATATTGAACGAGAACTTTGAAATGCAAAAAGTCTGCAAGCGCCTCGGTTTCACGCTTCAGCGAGACGAAGAAGCCGGCACGCTCAAAGCGATGATCCGAACGGATGAAGCGTAACCCTGTCACGGATGCCACCGGCGGAAGATTCGTGATCCTTCGCGTACTTCGCGCCTTCGTGGTGACAGTTTGACGATTATTCTGCGCGACTTTCAATCCGCGTTGCGATCACTACGCTAACAAGCGTGGCATGGATCATTGATTATCAACATGTGTTGTCGCAGATGCGGGGGATGGGTTTGCGATGCGCTTATTATAATTCTGGATCGTTCGCGTTTGATGCCGGGCGTGAGGCTGGGGCGCGAATTGTGGGGTGGGTTGGACCGGACGACCCGACGATTCGCAACGATCTGCCAGCAAGCATCGTTAATGTCGTCGAACCTTACGCACAAAACCTGGCTGACAAGCTGCTTACGATCTGGCCGGGCGTGATCGATTCCCCGGCCTGGGTGTTGCCCAAATCGCATTGGCATTTTGAGTTGGATCATCATGGCCGCGATTGGTTGCCCGGGGCGATCGAACGGATTGGCGTTGATCCCGGCCTACTCCTTTCACGCACCAACGCCGCCGCGATAGAATTCGTCGCGGACGAACGCGATTTGCTGCAAGCCTTTGTCACAACACTGCTTACATCACTCACCCTCACCGATTTCGCGATCCTCTTTCCACATTTTTCGCATCGCGTCACGATCCACCACCACAAGCAGTTGTGGTGGCAAACCGAAGATGACGCATTAGCGGTAAAACTATCGAAGCCGCAGTGGAAACAGGAGATCCCGCGATAAATTTTTGTCAACCCAACGACTTTTTTCTAACCCGCTGCCTGATCAGGGGTCTTATGATGTATCAAGGAGTTGTCATGTTGAAACAATTATTTGCAGGCGGTTTGGTGCTTTTTGGTTGCGTCGGACTTTCGATGGCCGACCGATATGACCGAGGCGACCGGTATCAGAACAACGGATATCGCGGCGGATCATACGATCGTGGTGACCGATATTCAGGACATTCCAATAGCCGCTGGAGCGTCGGTTTTGGCTATAGCTCAGGCGGATACTACGGCGGTGATCGCGCATCCATCAGCATCGGATACCGATCAGGCGGATTCAGCGGTTATTACTCGCAGCGCGTCTACAGCCCGCCGGTCTGTGCACCTGTTTACGTCGCGCCGCGTCCGGTCTATATCGAGCGCCCGGTCTATGTGTCGCCGCAGCCTGTGTACATTGAACGCCCGGTCTACGTCGCGCCGCCGGTGGTCTATCAACCCGCGCCGGTCGTCGTCTATCCGTCGTCCACGTACTACTACAACAACGGCAATTGCAACACCTACTCCGGCGGCAACGTGCGATACTACTATGGCCGGTGAATGCTGCGGCCGCTTGTTATGAATGATCAGTAAAATGAAAGGGCCGCCGATGGTTTCATCGGCGGCCCGTTTATTTGGTGGGTAAATAGTACTGTGCGACTTGTGGATTACCGACGGCGGCGCAATGCAGCGAGACCTGCCAGACCGAGCAAGCCGAGGCTCGCCGGTTCAGGAATTGCACCGATAGCAAACGACTGGCCGGTAAAGGCGTTATCGACGCTAGTCGATTGGGTCGCTGTGCCGGTGGCGTTGTTCGTCCAGTAGGAGAACTCCGCACCGATGATACCAACCGCTGCTACGCTGCTGGCACCGGTATAACCATTGTCGAAACCCACCAGCGCCGTACCGATGAAGGTGGGAGTGCCAGGATCGCCATTGGGATAAGACGCGACGCCGTTGTCGCCGGCTTCTCCGGGGGTGACCCGGTAGGCGGAAGCAGCCGTTGTGTTGACGAACAGGTTGATCAGGTCCTGCGTACTCAGGTCCTCGTTGTTCGTCCAGATTGCAGTCTGGGCTGGGCTAGCAAGTTTCCACGTGGGCGGGTTATTGGGGGCAAAGGTCACTAAGTTCAGCCCATTTGGCACATATGGATTAAAGCCATCCGATCCAAAATTGGCCGCATGAAGACCTGCGCCCAGCGACACGCTGAAGGTCATATTGCGGAAATCCTGATCCGACGCCAGACCGTCGACCGAGAAACGGAGTGCGAACTGGTGCAGATTGTTCGTGTTCCGCGCTGCGGCGGTAGACAGATTCATCACGCCCAGGTTAGTACCATCAATCTTGTCGAACGATCCGATATAAGACGGAGTGACCGTCACCGACTGCGCCATCGCTGCGGAACCGCAGGCGAGTAGCGACAAGCAAAACATTGAACCACGCATCATAAAATCCTCTCACAAATAGACCGGTCAATCCCGTGCTCCGGCGTCACGACCGTGATGACGCCAAGCCGGCACTTGCCGTGCTTACAGTCCGCGACGACGCCGACGCAGCGTCATCAATCCTGCGATCGCTAACGACGCCAGGCTTGCGGGTTCCGGTACGAGTGCGACCAGTTCCTGTGCCCGTGCTTCACCCACGTACGGTGCGAGGGTTGCGGCGTTGAATGCCGTCCCGACGTACTGTGCCCAGATGCCGAAGTCTGCCACGTCGATGAAGTGATCGCCGTTGAAATCGCCGCGCGAAAGCTTGTCAAAAGCCTGTTCCGGCGAACCGACATTTTGTGCCCAGATCGCAAAATCGCCGACGTCAACGAAATCGTCGAGATTCGCATCTGCGGGCAACAACACGCTGCCGCCGTTATTGCCGCCGGTCATGCCGATCAGCAAGAAGTCATTGTTGAAATCGATCAAACCGTCGTCAGTGAGCTCGACATCGACGAGGCTGATCGACTTGCGACCTTGCAGCGATGTATGCGCGGCTTCATTCAACGGCGTACCGTCGAGTTTGATGACAGCATCAAGCTGGTTCTGCAGGTTGGTGTAGTTGCTGCCGATGAACTCGTGAACAATCAAAGCATCAGATTTGTTAACCACACCATCGCGGTTCACGTCGAACTTGTTGAAGGCGTTGCCGCGTCCGGTCAGCGTGGGGACAACGCGAGCGTCGTCCTTTTGTTGGTCGGTGGTGTTAGCCTGCATGTAATCGAGTGCAGCGTTTTTGTAGAGCTTGCCGGCGCGATATCGGTCAGCGACATTGCTGGCGGTAGTGCTGGTGAGCTGGGCAGTATCAGGATCGCTTGCACCGGTGAGTGTCAGTCCTGCATCGGCCAACGACGTGCCGCGAGCCAAGTAATAGAGGTCTTTACCGTCGAAATCGCCGTCGGCGTCGAAATCGCCTTTGACGATCAAATCGCCTTTGGTCGCGCCGGTGATGGTGGGGGCGTTGGTCGATCCATTTTGTCCCAGCATCGAAGACAGCGCTGTTGGCGTACCGGGGACGGCGGTGGCGTTGGTCACAATGATTCCGCTACCTGAGTTTTGATTCCACGCTACACCGCCAAGCGACGCGGCGGCGAGTGCTTGTTGCGATAGGCGCGCGTTTTTCAAATCTTGAAAATCGCGTTTGCCGTCGTTGTTGAAATCCCCGAACAGATAGTTGTTGTCGGTGATGACAATGCTGTTATTGGTGTCGTTTCCATAACGGCTGAGGGCACTGCCCTTGGTGACACCCGCAGGGGTTGCTGCGAGGGGCTTGAAGGCGTCGGCGAGGGTTGATCCGAGCAGGCTGTCGGGAGCCGGCGCGTTGATCGTGCCCGTGTTTGATGCACCGGCATAGGCGAGCTTGGCGTCGAAATCAGGATTGTTCGTTAGAACGCCGCCATCCACTGATTTTTGCTTGATCATCATCGCAGGGAGGATGAAGCTGCTTGCAAGTAAACCTTCTGCGGGCGAACCGGAAATGTTCGGGGTTGAAGCCGCCTGTCCGAGGACATAATTGCGAAAACTTAAGACCGTTCCGCCAACATCGCCGAGGATGTTGGGATTTGCGGTTGCGTAGTTGGCGTCATTGGCTTTGACGGTGACGTAGGACTGATTCTGAAACAAGGCATAGTTGCCTTCGATAATGTTACGCGCGTTGGGACCGTAGAAAGTGCCCGAACCGTCGGTGAGCGCATTGTTGTAATCGAGGGCGCGCAGCGGACGGCTGCCGTCGTCGGCAGCGCCGCCAGCATTTTTATAGTCGGAGATACCCAGATGACCAAAGCCCATCCGTGAGTTCTGCACGGTCGGACGCAAGTGCGAACCACCGGACAGTTTGTTGGAAAAACGGATGTCGCTACCGATGGTGGTTTGATTGGTCACGAAACCGCCGCTGCCGTTGCTGTTACCGTCGTCGTTTTCACCGACCGCGAAGGTAGTATCCAAGCCGACGTTAAGCGACGCGACGTTGCGCGTGCCCGACCCGACATCGCGGGTCGCGACGTTGAAATCCGCGCCGTTGCCAAGCCGACCGGTGGCCTGCATGAACTGTGCATCGCTTCGGTTCAGGCGTTCAAGACCAGTACCGGGATTGGCGACAAATAAGGTTGCAGAGATCGCAACTTTCTTGCTTTCGAGGTTGTTGACGCCCGCGTTGTTCCACGCGCCACTGCCGAATGTTCCGGCGTCGAGATTGGCGGCGGATTCGTCCTGCAATGCGAAACGTTTTTGCGTCGTGAGCAGCGTATTCGCTGGTAACGCGGTGGTGGCAGAGCCTAACGCGCTGTTGCCTTTGCCGTACCCGCCGGTGCCGGGGGTGGCGGTGTAGCTGGACGTACCCGCTTTGGAAAAGCCTTGTGGGGCGGCGACGTCGGAAATCGCCATCTGGACACGATTCATCTGCGCAACGCTCACGCCGCGACCCGTTGTAAAGCCATCCGCAAACGGCGACAGCGCAAACGGTGCGCTACGCGACCCGCCGGCCGCCTGATTGCGATTCACCCAGGTATTTGTCGCGTTGTAGGTGGTGTTGTTCAGCAGGTTGTCATTCACTTGGCTGTCTAGTAATTCAAAAATACCTTCGACCGAGCCCTGCTCGTGCCATTCGATGCGGTAACCAGCATTGCCCGCACCGACTGTCGGGACGATTTCGCCAGACGGCGCGAGTTGAATGTTTGACCCGCTGGTGTTGGTGTAGGTCGTGCCATTGATGGTGATTGATGCACCGTTGACAAGATTTGTGATCGCATTTGATCGCGTGAAATTCGCCATCGCGGTTGAACCGCTAAGTGAGATCGTTGTAAAGCCTGGCGTATCTGCCGCCAAGCCCGTCGAAACCAACGCAGCGGACGCTGCGGCGATGATCAAAAATCGAGAATGAAGTTTTCCAGACATGCTATTTCTCCTGTTTCATGACACACAAAACGACGCATCGGATGCCGACCCAACAAGGGTTGGCAGTTGCTCAACCATACGAAGCCGTCAATACGGGCATTGCCAAGACGTATGGACGACGAAGGGTTAGGCTGCGTCTTATTTGAAAGCCTTAAGCCGACCGTTAAGCCGACTTCAGGCGGGCAAGGGTTGATTAATTTGTGATGCTCAGACTCGATGCAAGGCTGTAGAACTTCTCACCCCATTCGAACGGCGAGCCTTGACCGGCAGCAGCAGGGATCGTTTCGTAGATGCTCTTGGTCTCGACGTGTCCGTCCACATACAGGAAGTTGGACTTACCTGTGTTGCGGCCTGCGGCGTTGATTTTTTTCGAACCGTGATTGCGTCCGACCCAATCCAAACGACTGCCCGACGCATTGCCCGCACGCGGATCAGGCTGCAAATCGGTCGCGTTGACACGACGCAGCGAAGATGCGGTGGGGTTAAAGGGATTGACGAAAATCTGATCCATATCCAGCACGCCACCGGCACCTGAATCGGATACGTAGGCGTGAATGGGTCGATGGCTTTTGCAGGCCTGCAACGTCGGATCGGATCTCGCCGGTGCCGACACCACCTGCCAATCCTGATTAAACTCGGTCGCCAGAATCGTTCCTGACGAGTTGCTAACCTGGGCGGCTTTTACGAACCGATAATTCAACTTCGCGCCTTGAAAGCCGATGTAGAACTTATTTCGAGGCATGATTGCTTCGTTGACCGCAAACGCGCAGCGTGGTGCCTGCAAATCGATCACCGGATAATCGACTGCCATGCCCGCATCGAGGTTGCCCGCATAAGTATTGGTAGGGGGAAGACCGTTGCCGTTGATTGTCGGGCACTGAAAAATGCTCCAGCCGGTGTCTTCTGATTGGAAAACGGTTCGGTCGGCTTCCGACCCGCGATTGCCAAACAAATAGGAAGAGTAATGGATGTAACCCTCTACTGGATCAACATTAGGGGCTGAATCCGTGGGGCTGTATTTTTGACGCACATAGGTATACGCCGGCGGAAACACGCCTTTGCTGGCAGCGAGATAAAGCTGAAAACCCTGGCCGATTGATCGTAGGTTGGACGAGCACTTGATCGTTCGCGCTGAATCGCGCGCTTTATTCAATGCTGGAAGTAAAATTCCAATCAATACTGCGATAATGCCGATAACGACAAGTAATTCGACCAGTGTGAAACCTTGATACTGACGACGAAACATAATGCTTCCTTCCGGTCTAATGACCGTTTCCCTTGTACGGCGGGCAATCCATTTGCCCGACCCTGACGTGAGGTAAGTTAGGATGCAATCATTTGCGTCGCTTGTCCGTTGTCTAAATTATTAGACAACATTGCGCACAGAATTGGCGAAGGTTCTGTAAAGACCAGCGAGGCGTTTTTGATCGTACGCTTGCAATCGCTGGACAAATATCGAGGTTTGCTGGTTCGCTACGCGAAGATCAAAACCATGTTATCTGCCTGATCATCATTGTCGATTAACCGATCGCTCACACGGGGAGAGGTCCCAGAAACGACAGATGATGCGCAGCGTGTAGCGGCTGGAGGTCGTCGAAGGATTTGCGATCCATTGGACCGAAGGCGGGATTGAAATAGGTTTCGCGTGGGCGTTCAACCAACTCGCGGCAGACATCGCGCCAGCGCGACAAGCCGTTGGCGTCGGTTGCGTCGTCGCGGGGCATCAGTTTTTTGGGGGCTCGCATACCCGCGGACATTGTGCGTTTTTTTAAGACCCCACGCAGGAAAAACCGCGCTAATAATTTCCGTACCACCCACGGCATTGGCTTGACGCCTTCGTCCAATGAAAGTCGAGCAACGGTTGCGAGGTGGTCGCAGACTTGCCCGAGTGTCCACGATCCGGTGCTGCGATACCCGCCTGTTTCCAGCCGCGCGATCTCCGTCAGCATCTGATCGTAGGTAAAAAAATCGAGTGTGCGGCGTTCGGGCATGAAGTGAATGTTATCCACTTTGCACAATGGCGCAAAATATTATGTGGACGCTGCGCTGGTTGCGGGATCATCAAACAGTGCATCGACAAATCGTTTGGGTTCAAACGATTCAATATCGTCGGGGGTTTCGCCCAGGCCGATGAATTTGACGGGGATATTCAGTTCATCCTTGATCGCCATGATGACGCCGCCCTTGGCGGTGCCATCCAACTTAGCGAGCATTAAGCCGGTGACATTGACCGCGCTGGTAAAATGCTTGGCCTGATTCACACCGTTCTGGCCGGTCGTGGCGTCGAGCACGAGAATCACCTCATGCGGCGCGCCTTCGATCCGTTTGGCGATCACATCGCGGATTTTCTGCAATTCCCGCATCAAATGTTGCTGCGTATGTAATCGGCCTGCGGTATCGACGATTACCACGTCAATCCCCCGCGCTTTAGCGGCTTCGCACGCATCAAACGCGACGGCGGCGGGGTCGGCGCCTTGCTTGTGCTTGACGATTTCCACGCCAAGACGTTGGCTCCAGATTGTCAGTTGCTCGACCGCAGCGGCGCGGAACGTATCCCCGGCTGCCACCAGCACCGTCTTGCCGGCGCGGTTTTTGAATAAGCTCGCCAGCTTCGCAATCGACGTGGTCTTGCCCGCGCCGTTCACCCCGGCCACCATGATGACGGTCGGGCCTTTTTCGGCGAAACGAATCTCTCGTTGCTCGGCCGGCCAATCCTGCAGCATCAATTCCTTGACGACATCCTTTGCTTCAGAGGCGTTTTTGATCCGCCCTAATCGCCAACGGTCGCGGATCGCACCGACGATCATCTCCACATTTTTAACGCCCATGTCGGCGCGGATGAACTTCTCCTCCATCTCCTCCAAAAACGCATCGTCGATTTGTCGACCCGGGACAAATAGCGTCCGCACGTCGGTGTTGAGCACATCGGACGTTTTTTTCAACGCGGTTTTGAGGCGGTCGAGGGTTTTGCTGAAAAAACTCATAAGTTGTCCGCGAATGTAAACGCTCGCAGCAGATTACAAGACGTAAACCGCAGATGTCGCAAATTGCGCATATAAGAAATCGAATTATTTATCTGCGCAATCTGCGTCATCTGCGGTTCCAAATCTGTTTACGGTGTAGCCGATCAGTCCAGCGACATCGCCTGCACGGTTGCGGTTTGTTTGGATCGATAGGCAATTAGTTTTTCGGACAGTGATTTGTCTGATATCGCCAGGATGCTGATTGCCAGCAACGCGGCGTTTTTTGCACCGGCTTCTCCGATTGCGAGGGTTCCGACCGCAATGCCTGCGGGCATTTGTACAATCGACAGCAGGCTGTCCATGCCTGAAAGGGCTTTGGATTGCACTGGCACGCCAAGCACGGGCAGATGCGTTTTGCTGGCGCACATCCCGGGCAAGTGGGCTGCGCCACCCGCACCTGCGATAATCACCTTCACACCGCGATCGGCGGCCTGCTGGGCATATTCAAAAAGCAAATCGGGCGTGCGATGCGCACTGACGATTTTGCATTCATGCGGAACGCCAAAATCGCTGAGGATCTGATCCGCATGTTTCATCGTTTCCCAGTCCGATTTACTGCCCATGATGATGCCGACAATCGGTTGCATGTCAGCGATCATAGTCGATGAAACGCCGATCGGAAATGCACGCCGTAGCGCGTGCATATTTATTCAACTAATGGCAAGATAGGGGCTATGTTCGGACCATTCCCTCCTTACGTCAGTGTTGCCGATCGTCGCAAAAAGGCGTTGGCATTGATGCAGAAACGCACAAAAGCGGGAAAAATCGTCATCCCGATCGAACCGTTCAAAGGCAACAAGATTGCAAAGACCTTCTGGGGGCAGGCGTGGTGCAAACACATCGAATGTCTCAGCGATTTTGAATCGCGACTCGACCGGGGAAAAACGTATGTGCGGAATGGGTCGGTCTGTCATCTTCAGATCAGTAAAGGCCGCGTCGATGCGTGCGTCGGAGGCAGTGAGCTGTACGATATCTCTGTTCAGATCGATGCACTGCCTGCAAAATCTTGGGCAGCGATTAAGAAGCAGTGCGCAGGCAGGATCGCGTCTGCGGTGGAATTATTGCAGGGCAAGTTTTCCGATTCGGTGATGACGATTCTGACCGACGCCAAACACGGCATGTTCCCGCACGCCAACGATTTTCGACTTGATTGTAACTGCCCTGATTATGTGATGTTGTGCAAACATCTGGCAGCGGTTCTGTACGGCGTGGGCGTGCGTCTGGACGAACAACCAGAATTGCTGTTTACGTTGCGTGGTGTCGATCACTTTGAACTAATCGACGAAGCCGCCTCTGTAAATCTCTCTGCGCCGGCGTCTGAAATGGAAAACACGATCGCCGATGCCGATCTGGCAGACGTATTCGGCATCGACCTGCAAGTACCCGATGTCGCCATGGTTGCGAGTCCGAGAAAGACAGCAAAAAATACCGCCAAAGCCAGCAAAACCGCGCCTTCAATGAAAAAACCAAACTATAAACCGGTTGTAAGAATACACAATCAAGCCGCTGGTAAGTCCGCCAAAGCAAAACCAAAATAGGCATGTACCTTGTGGGTCGCGGGCGATTTCGGTGATCTGCACGGGCGAAATTTGGCGATGCGGGCGTCGAGTTCACAAGCACGTATTTCGTGCCGGATTCATCTCAAGGGATATTTAACCGAAATTCATAGAACGAGCGCCCAGCCCAGGGGTTGTTAAATCTGCGGCATCTGCGGTTTACTGTATCGGAACTCCGCCATCCGTTGCCACCTGCATTCATCCGCAGCGATCCGTGCCCCCTTTTTAGCCGGATGGCCGGAAAACGGCGTTAGTTGCGGGTGTTGCGGAGCGTGTTGATTTGCGTCGCGTCGAGGACTTGACGGATGGCTTGGGCGCTATTGTGATAGGCGGCGATTGTGGGCGCCTCTGCGGTTGACGCGACGCTGCGCAGCAACTCGGTCAACTCGGATTCAACCGCTGGTTTTTGGTCGTCGGCGGCCGTTTTGTAACGCTCGCCCGCGGACATGAATTTGCGCAGTTGATCTTCGGTCAAAGGCACTTCGCGGGGCACGCCGATGTTTTTAAGTTTGGCGAGTTGCTCATCGGTGACATTCGCTTTCTTTGCCGCATCGCGAACATTCACCGCTGCCCAACGAGCCGCGGCGGCTTGTTGATCGGCTTGGGGAAAGAGGTTGTTATTCATCAACCGCACGGTCACGCGCAAATTCGTGTCACCTTCGTTCCAGAAGCGTGCCCGCGCACCGGGGATTTGCACATCGAACCCGTCGTTTCGTTTCAGCACGCCGATCCCAGCATTGGCGACGGGCTTCTGATTGGGATTGTTTTGATTCGGGCGATTAAACATCCGCGTGCGCTGCCCACCGCCACCGATATCGTATTGAGTCAGATCAACAGGGGGGACATCGAACACTTTTTTATAGACGTACCACCCCGCCGCGATTGCAAATAGCGCGATGAACGCCATGAAAACCGGCATGGGGATTTTGAATCCGCGACGGGATTCAGACGGGTTGGATGCGACGGTGGACATAATTATTACGGAACAACCGGCGTTGTGACGCCCCACGGGTCGGCAGCGTCTTTTGCGACCCCGGGCAGACGCGGATCGACGTGCCCGTCGAGGAACAGATAGTTACTGCCATAGCTGATGCCGTGGCGGTAGGGTTCGACCACGCGATCAAACTCCGTCGCGTAGACCTGTCCGGTGATCGGGTCAGGCGTTGCCGACGCGGTGGATCGGATCGCTTCCATGTGATAATCGCGGACCGTAGAGCGTTTTTCCCCAGCGACGATGATATCGGATCGCGGACGACCCGCGGTGTCGCCATTGGCGTAGCGGACGGGGTTGTCCTGCTGAACCAGGTGCTGATTGACAACATACGAGTGATTTTCAAGCGGCATCATGTCGCTGGGGCAAAGCAGGATTTTCGGGGTGAACGGGACGGAGGTATAAAGCGTCATGTGCGCTTCTTGCGTGGCAGCGGTCGCGCCGGCACCGGCTTCGGATGCTGCGTACGCCGCCGCGCCGGAGATGTCATCCGGCCAGGGATAGGGCAGCGGATTCGGGGGTTGGATATTAAACAGGATCGGCACCCAACGCTGATGCGGCGCGACATTCGTACCGATCGTCTTGCCATTGGCGCTCACCGGGTACATATATCCGCGGTTGCTGTTGGCGTAATCGACCATATAAACGAACAGCTGACGCAGATTCGACTTGCAGACCGTCGATTGCGCCTGCAAACGCGCTTTGCGAAGTGAAGGGAGCAAAATCGCGATCAAAACCGCGATGATGCCGATCACAACCAGCAGTTCGATTAACGTAAACCCTTTATTCTTCACAACTTGTCTATTTTTTAGCATAATACAGCCTCAATACCTATACGCACAAACATTCGGATTGTTGCAAAAAACTGATTAAGCCGCTGATAAAAATGCCTGACGCAGGTTAAATTGCGCCCGCCAGCCGAGCATTCGCTTGGCTTTGTCGCTGACGACCGGGGATGCGAAATCTCCCCAGTTTTCAGGCAACGGCGTCTGCGGATAGTATTCGAGCAACGCCTCGCGAACCGGCACGCTGGTCAATACTTCATCGGCCACAAAGTGAAACGCCTCAAATCCAGCCCAAGTTGATTCGATCCCCCGCAAATAGGCATTGGCGGCGTCTTCAACAAACAAGTGCGTCCCAAAACCGTCTTTTCGCAGCGGGCGATCGATTGTATGCCCGATTCTGCTCGCGTAGGCCTTCAAAAAATCAGGCGTATGCGTCGCGGGCAACCGATAGGCTGCCACCGAAATACCCGTCCGATCGGACAAGATTCGCGCGTACATTTCATTCGCAACCTTGGATAACGCATACATATTACTCGGCTGAACCGGGTGCGTCTCATCCATCGGCAAAAACCGTGGCGGCGTGAGCGGACCGTTTTCAGATCCCCAACACCCATAGACCTGACAGGTGCTGGTATAGATGATCTTAGTCATTCCCACATCGGCAGCGGACTGCATGACCGCAGACCCGATCTGCGTGTTGGTCGCGAAACACACTTGCTGCTGATTATTGCGAATATTGGGCATTTCCCCGATGTGGCAAATCGCCTCATACCCTTGGATCGCCAGCCGCACGGCGCTGGCATCACGCAGGTCGATGATGCGATGTGTGCTGGTCAGATCGACAGGGGGGAGCTGATCCAGCGTCAACACCTCATGCCCCGCATCGCGCAACGCCTGCGCCGTCATCGACCCGATCCGCCCGCTGCCACCAGTTACAACCACTTTCATATTGCCTCAAGACGAATGAAATCGACCAAACCCACATCGCAAGGTGAAAGAATACCGCGTTTCGCGCCCCCACCTCTAGCCCGCGGGCTTGCCCGCAGCCCCCCCCGCCATCCGAGTCTGACGAAAAAATTGGCGGGATGCAAGCGTTTTGCTGTAGTCCAACACCCGAACCTCGAAGCCAATTCTGAATGATGAATTAATGGCCGAATGATCAACTTACGAATCACGAATCACGATCACGCCACGTTGTCTCTCACCACACACTCATCACGATACAGTTCGCGTTGGTGGATTAGTGCGGGAGACTGGTGCGCGAGCAAGCTCGGCGGCTACGCAAGACAACTTCGATCAGCGAACCTCTGAACCCGCTCTCCATTTTATCATTCCCGTCACTCCCGTTATCCTAGAAGATTCAACGAAGGATGCGAATGCACTTACTATCGGCCAAAGGATTTGTCGCACACGGTGTGGCGGCGGGGATAAAGCGGTCAGGCAAAAATGACGTCGGATTGCTGGTCGCGGAATATTTCGCCACTGCGGCGGCGGCGTTTACCACCAACAAGGTCTACGCTGCCCCGATCGCGGTGGGTAAAAAGCACCTGCGCGACGGCGTTCTAAAAGGTATCGTGCTCAACTCCGGCAACGCCAACGCCTGCACCGGCAAGCAGGGCATCGCCGACGCCAAACGCATGTGCGCGTTGGCCGGGCAGCTTTGCTTTGCGGATACCGAACTATTTTTGCCATCATCCACCGGCATCATCGGGCATCATCTGCCGATGGATAACCTCTGCGCCGGCATCCGCGCCGCGGCTGCGGATTTAGGGGATAGCGAGGAACACGCACTTGCGTTTACCGATGCGATCCTCACCACCGATACCGTCCGCAAATTCGCTTCTGCACGGTTCAAAATCAACGGCAAGACCGTGAATCTGACCGGCATCTGTAAAGGTGCCGGAATGATCGGCCCGGACATGCAGGTCGCGAATCTAAAAAGC
>JBBQXB010000030.1:0-37240 GCA_038210015.1 Tepidisphaerales bacterium | reverse complement strand
CCGCCAGCGGCAGCACTTGGCCAACGGATTGGGCGAATTGATCCACGCCACCCTCGGCTGGTTCTTCATCGCCGATGACTACGCCGTGGATAACAGGCCGAAACTGCGGCATCAAGTCCTGATCAACCCATGCGATCCGGTCTTCATGAAATACATCGCCGAGTTCGGCGTCGATGTGCCCGTCGAGGCCGACCCCTACGGCGACCACATCCTCCACGACCGCAGCGACCGGCAGTTGTGGACGCAATCACGCGTCCTGGCCCATCCCGACGCCGCCAAACGCTATGCCCAAGTCCTGCCCATGTTGAATGCCGTCAAAGTCACCGACGGCCTCTCCTGCGCCTATCGCTGCGGAACCGATGGCAACCGGGTCGTCGGCGTCTCGCTGCATCGACAGGATGGCAAACGCCTGCGGCCGGCTGAGGTGAACCTCTTGCGTTTCGCACTGACCGAAGTCGAATCGCTTGCCGGACGCGGTCATCTGGTCATGCCCGATCAGCCCGTGAAGATGCAGCTGCCGCCACGGCTTCAACAAGTGCTCGACCTGATGCTGACCGCACAAAATCCCAAACAAATCGCCCGCCAACTCGACCTCAGTCTCTGGACCGTCCGCGAGTATGTCACGCTGCTCTACAAGCGCTACAACGTCAGCGGCCGAGAAGAACTGATGGCCCGCTTCATCACCCCCGCCATCCCCGCCCAAGAGTTGTGCCTGCAATAACGCGCCGTCCGATCCACGCTGCCACAGTTCCGCACGATTGACCCGCTTCGCACGCAGCGGATTTCGATCAAGATACCGTAGCACCGTCAGCCGGTGTTCGTCGCGCTGAATCGGAAAACTCTTAAATCGCCCTTGATAGACCGGTCCGGTCCCGGCGGTGTGATGATGCGCGTGCCACCTTTGCGTGTACCTCAGAGCCTGTGAATTAAATCAAAAAGACTCCTGGAAAACCTCGTTATTCACTGAATAACCGGGGTCTTAACACATAATTCACTGGCTTTGAGTGTGACATTCGTGGAGGTGTTGGGTTATTCAGAGGACTCAACATGCGATTACCCTGCTCATGAAAGCGATAATTAGCGCAAGATTTGCCTCTGTGAGTCGAAGCGGATAGATTCGCCGGGCGGTTTGAAGTTCGCGTTTCGGACTTGTTCGGAGTGAATTTTGGCTGCAACGGTTGTCATTCCCGCTCGGTATGGTTCGACGCGATTCGCGGCGAAGATTCTGGCGTCTAAAACGGGTCGTCCGCTGGTCCAGCATGTGGTGGATCAGGTGCGCCGTTGTAAACGCGTGCGGGAAGTGATCGTTGCGACAGACGATCAACGCATCGTCGAAGCATTGCAGCCGTTTGATACCCGCTGTGTGATGACATCGGCGGCGCATCAAAGCGGCACAGATCGCATCGCGGAAGTGGCAAAATCGTTGTCGGATGATGTGATTGTCAACGTGCAAGGCGATGAACCGGAAATCGAGCCGGAAATCGTCGATCAACTGATCGAACGCCTCGAAACCCACGACGACGATATGGCCACCGCGTGCACTGGGTTTAAGTCGATGGAAGATGTGCGAAATCCGAATATGGTCAAGGTCGTCTGCTCTGAATCAGGGCAGGCGATTTACTTTTCCAGATCGGTGATCCCGTTTGATCGTGACGGGACTGCACCGGAGGCGTCCCAATACGGGTTACACCTAGGCATTTATGCCTATCGGCGGGCGTTTTTGATGCAGTTTGCAGATTGGAAGCCGACGCGATTGGAATTGGCCGAAAAATTGGAACAATTGCGTGCGATCGAGCACGGTAAAAAAATATTCGTTCTGCCGGTAACCCGTGCGACCCACGGAATTGATACGCCGGAGCAGTATGAGGCATTTGTTAGAAGGAGAAGTGGTTCGTGATTCGTAATTCGTGGTTCGTGAAATCGACATTTCAAGCCACCGGTAACGAATCAGCCGCCACTTAATAATTATGTCAGCTTCAGATTTACTTGGCCGACTCGGAAATCAGCAGGATGAATCGGAGTTTTATACGCCGATGCCGTCGGGCTACCGTCGCGGGCATCACAAATATGTGATCGTCGTGGGTACGGTGATGAGCGGGCTGGGAAAAGGCATCTTCTCCTCGTCGCTTGCCAAACTCGTGCAGGATAAGGGCTTGCGCGTTGCGCCGATCAAGATGGAAGGCTATCTGAATGTTGATTCAGGCACGTTGAACCCGTTTCGTCATGGCGAAGTATTTGTGCTGGATGACGGCATGGAAACCGACATGGATCTGGGGACGTATGAGCGTATCCTCGACCAAGACCTCGGGGCCGCCAATTTCACGACCAACGGGCAGATTCTGACGTCGGTTTTGAAAAAAGAACGTGAAGGCGGTTACCTCGGACGCGACGTACAGGTCATTCCGCACGTCGTTGGCGAAATCAAACTGAAATTACGCGAATTAGCGGTAAAATCACAGGCGGATGTGATCTTCGTCGAAGTCGGCGGAACCGTTGGCGACTACGAAAACTCATTTTACCTCGAAGCTTGCCGACAAATCGCCTACGAAGAAGGCGAAAACGCCGTCACGTTTGTCGCACTGACCTATGTTTTAGAACCCGGCACGCTTGGCGAGCAAAAATCCAAAGCCGCGCAGTTGGGCATTAAGCGCCTGATGGAAGTCGGCATTCAGCCACACGTGATCGCCTGCCGGGCGACCAATCCGGTCAACGAAAAGGTGCGTCAGAAAATTTCGATGTATGCCAACGTGCCGATGCGCCGCGTTTTTTCGATGCACGATCAGACCAGTATTTATCTCGTTCCCGATTCGCTTCGTGTCGCAGGGATTGATCGCGAAGTGCTGACGTTACTGGAATTACACGACCGGGTTGATCAAGCGAAGGAAGACCGCGAGCGCGCCCGCTGGAACTGGTTCGTCGAGCGGATTCAGCCGCCAAAGCATTCGGTTAATGTTGCGGTCACCGGCAAATACGTCGCGACTCGCGACGCCTATGCCAGCATCTTAAAAGCCTGCGAACACTGCTCGGTGCATTTGGGCGTGAATGTCAATCTTCAATGGATTGATACCACGCTGATCGACCGATCGAACGTCGCCAAACGTTTGGCGGGCATTCATGGGATTATCGTGCCCGGCGGCTTCGGGTCACGCGGAACCGAAGGCAAGATCGAATGCATTAAATATGCTCGTGAAAACAAGCTGCCCTATCTGGGCATTTGCCTCGGTTTCCAGATGGCGGTGATCGAATTTGCTAGAAATGTGTGCGGCATGACCGGCGCGAATTCGTCTGAATTTGAACCCAAATGCCCCGCAGCCGTTATCGACATCCTGCCTGAACAAAAAGCGATCGAAGGGCTGGGTGGGAACATGCGATTAGGCGGGAAAGATGTTGAACTCAGGCCTGATTCGATGGTGAGCAGGCTTTACGACAACGCCACCCGCATTCGTTTGCGCTTTCGACATCGGTACGAAGTTGATCCCAAGTTCATCGGTCAACTAGAAGAAAAAGGCTTGGTTTTCAGCGGAAAACATCCGAGTCAGCCGATCATGCAAATGCTGGAATTGCCTACAGATATGCACCCGTTTTTTGTCGGAACGCAAGCGCACCCGGAGATGACTTCCCGTCCGCTTCACCCCAATCCATTGTTCATGGGTCTGACCTCCGCCGCGATCGAGTTTGCAAAAAAGCAGAATCTCAAAGAGGCGATCACCGTGTGATGGTCGTCCCATCTCATTATGATGGATGCCGACGCGAGCTGTTCACCCGCCTCGGGTCTTAATAGGTCACTGGCTTGACACGATCCCTTCATTTCCACTACGAATAGCATGCCGGAATTGATTGCCCGATTTCCGACAGGTTTAGTTGGAGTTTGATTCGCAATGGTTTTTGCCCTTTTTGCAACCGTTTCTGCTGACGCCGGAGCGGGCGCGGTGCTTCGGTTGATCGCTGGCGATCACCCGAATTGGCTCGTGCGCATCGGGTGGGATCTCACGATCATCGCGTTCGGATTCATGGCGTTGGCGTCGGTCGTGGGTTTTATCGGCATCTGGGCAGAACGAAAAGTCGCCGGACGTATCCAGCACCGGCACGGCCCCAATCGCGTCGGACCGATCGGTCTTTTGCAATCACTTGCCGACGGAATCAAGCTCGCGACGAAAGAAGACCTGATGCCCCGCGGCGCGGATGGCTGGTTGTTTAAGCTCGCACCCTATCTTGCGTTCGCACCTGTCTTTGCAGCATTGCTGGCGATTCCGTTCGGGCCGGAACTGATCTTTGAACCCGCGCTCTCCGCCGGGCTGTTCTGGATGATCGCGATCCTCAGCGTCGAAGTGATCGGCGTGATCCTCGCGGGATGGTCGAGCAACAATAAATGGTCTATATACGGCGCGATCCGTGAAGCCTGCCAACTCATCAGTTATGAAATCCCTCTGGGACTGTCGATTCTGGTGGTCGTTGTTGCGACCGGAACGCTGGATTTACTACAACTTTCCCGGATGCAGCAAGGCGGCGCGGGGCATTGGTTGATCTTTCATCAGCCATTTGTTGCGCTGGCGTTTATTGTGTTTTTTGTTGCGTCGCTGGCAGCGAACAAACGGGCGCCATTTGATTTGCCCGAATCCGACTCGGAACTGGTGGCCGGTTATCACACCGAATATTCGGGACTGCGTTTTTCACTTTTTTATCTCGCGGAATACAACGCGATGTTCGTGATGAGTGCGATCATGGCGGTGTTGTTCCTAGGCGGGTGGGATGATCCGTTTGGATTGATATCACGTTGGAGTGCGCGGATCAGCCGAGAACATCTTTCGTTGGAACTATTGGCTGTGAATGCAGTTGCGCTGAGCATGTTTATGTTGAAGGCGTCGTTGATTATTTTTGTGCAGATGTGGGTGCGGTGGACCTTGCCGCGCCCGCGCATCGATCAGGTGTTGCATGCCTGCTTGAAGGTGCTTTTGCCGATGTCGCTGGTGCTATTGATCGGCTCGGCGGTATGGGAATTGCTCGTCACCGAAGGGTCGCTGGCGGAGCGCATCACGCAGTGGGTGCTGGTTGGGATTGCAGCGGTGCTGATCGGATTGCTGGGATTGATGCTATTGCAGGCGTTTGTTGAAGGACGCGGTTCACAGAAACGATTGAGTGAACCGTCGAGGTTGGGCGCGTGATGGAAGCAATTCTGTTTTACATTTTCGCGACCCTGACCGTGGCCGGTGCGATCGGCGTGGTGACGAGTCGCAACATCGTCCGGGCAGCGGTGCAATTGCTGCTGGCGCTGCTCGGAGTCGGCGCGCTCTATTTCCTGCTGGCGGCGGAGTTTCTGGCGGCGGTGCAACTGGTCATCTACGTCGGCGGGACACTTATTCTCATCATCTTTGGCGTGATGCTGACCGCGCGGGCAAGCTCACAAAAACTACAACCCTCCCGCACCGAACGCATCGCTGCGATCGTATCAGCAGTTGCGCTGCTGGCGGTTCTGGTTGTCGCGATCTTCGAAGCGAATTTTCACATGCGAACCGCATCAACCCCCGGCGCAACCTATCCGGTGCGCGCGCTCGGGCAGGCGCTGCTCGGCGACTATTTGCTGCCGTTCGAACTTGCAAGTTTACTTTTGCTTGCGGTGATGATCGGGGCGGCGTACCTGGCGAAAAAGCGTGCGGCTGACAAGGATTCGCAATGATCGGCCTGACGCACTATCTCATCCTCGCTGCGATCCTCTTTGCCTGCGGGTTGCTTACCGTGCTGACGCGCCGGCATGCGATCGGCATCCTGATGGGCGTCGAATTGATGCTCAATGCGGCGAATATCAACCTCGTCGCGTTCAATCATTACTCCGCTGGCGATCGTCTCGACGGGCAAATTTTCGCGTTATTCGTCATCGTCATCGCGGCAGCAGAGGCGGCGGTCGCGCTGGCGATCTTCCTCAACTTTTACAATAATTTTGGTTCGGTCGATGTCGATCGCGCCAACGAGTTGAAGGGATAAGCAATGCCGACCTTGCCTATCCTCATCATCCTGCTGCTGGCATTGCCTCTGTGCGCTAGCATCGTACTGCTGATCTTTGGTCGGCGTTTCGGCGAACCGTTTTCGGGATATCTCGGCACGGGCGTCTCGGTCGTCACTTACGGTATCACCACCGCGATACTGGTGACATGGATTTATAAAAGTGCGATGTGGGGGTATGAAACCGGCCCGTACATCGATTTTATCCGATGGCTTCCGATCGGCATCTACGCCGGCCAGCGTGATCCCGGATTCCTGGAATTGACGATCTACGTTGATTCGCTGGCGGTGGTGATGGTGTCGATGGTGGCGTTTGTGTCAGCCTTGGTGCATTTGTTTTCGCTCGGGTACATGAAAAATGACCCGCGATACGCGCAGTTTTTCTGCTACCTGTCGCTGTTCAGCTTTTGCATGATGGGGTTGCTGATCTCCGGTTCACTGTTGCAACTGTTGATCTTTTTTGAACTCGTCGGGCTTTGCTCATATTTGCTGATCGGTTTCTGGCGCGAAAAAAAGGCGGCATCGGCGGCGGCAATCAAGGCGTTTGTGATGAACCGCATCGGCGATGTGGGATTCATCGTCGGGCTGGGCATTATTGTTGCCTATTTTGGTACCGCGACGTTGCCTGATCTGTGGTTGATCCTCGGTTCGGGCGCGGGTGAAAAGGTGATGTCGTATGGTTTGCTGACGACTGTCGGCGTGCTGCTATCGTTTGGCGCGTTTGGGAAAAGCGCTCAATTTCCGCTGCACACATGGCTGCCCGATGCGATGGCAGGCCCGACACCGGTCAGCGCGTTGATCCACGCCGCAACGATGGTTGCTGCTGGCGTGTTTCTTCTGGCAAGGATTTATCCGATCCTAACCCCCGACGCACGCTTATTCGTCCTCATGATTGGCGCGACGACCATCCTGATCGGGTCGTTATGTGCTCTGGCGCAACGCGATTTGAAAAAAGCACTCGCCTTCTCAACGATCTCGCAACTTGGCTACATGGTGCTGGCAATCGGCGTGGGGAGCTGGACTGGCGCGATGTTTCATCTACTGACGCATGCGTTCTTCAAAGCGTTGCTCTTTCTGGGCGCGGGCAATGTGATCCACACGATGCACCACGACGGGCGATTGGAACATTTCGGCGGTCTGTTTCGACGCATGCCGGTCACAGCGATTACCTTCGCGATCGGCATCCTGGCGATGAGCGGGGCACCGTTCTTGAGCGGATTTTTCTCGAAGGAAATGATCCTCGCCCACGCTGCGGCGTATGCGGGACTTGCGGGTGAGCAACATCGGACTTTATTGTTGCAATTGGCGTTGTGGATACCCGTGATGGCGGCTTACCTGACGCCTTTGTATCTAACGCGATTATGGATGCTGACCTTCGCCGGAAAGCCGCGCAAGCGAAAATTGTATAAACACGCCGGCGAAGCCGGTATCATGTCGTTCCCGTTGGTGCTGTTGGCGGGGATGTCGATCGTCGCGGGGTACTCATGGTTTCCGATCCAATCGTTGGTCGATGGGACGATTCGTGAAACGCGCGGGTATTTTCATGCGATGCCGCAACTCGATCCCGCTCGCGCCGATCCGCTGGCGTCGGTCTGGCCGACGTTAAGCACATTCACCGAAACAACCGTTGAGACCGGCGAAGTCGCTGAAGCACGTGAGGTGGCGCGATCACCCGTAGAGCGTCGTGTCGAGCAGGGATACGAAACCGCGCACGCCCTGACTGGATGGGCATGGCTGGTCGGGATCGTCTGCGGCGTCGCGGTATGGTCGCGTGGGTTTGCGGTAACAGACCGATTGGCGCGGTTCGCGCCGTTTGCCGTGATTCGCCATTGCCTGACGCATCGGTTTTACTTCGACGATCTGTACGACCTGGTATTTTTCGGTGCGGCACAGATCGCAACTGCGGTAGCGGTGGCGATTGACCGGTTTGTGATTGATCCGTTCATTGATGCGGTCGCAAAGATGACAGGGGTGATCGGTCGGGTTTGCGCGAAAATGGACGATGCAGCCGTCGATGGCGTGGTGCGCGGTATCACCGCCACCGTATGGCAAGGCGGTGGTGCGATGCGGCTCACGCAAAACGGACGCATCCGCGTCTATGTCGCCAGCGCGTCTGCGATTATTGTGCTGGTGCTGGTCGCAGTGGTGATTGTTGGTCTTGTGAGATAGCGAGTTATGGAATTGATCCGACAAAACCTTCTTTCGATCCTGATCTTCCTGCCTCTGGCGGGGTCGATCGCGGTAGCGCTAATTCGCAATCATCGTGCTGGACGCGCGGTGGCGCTGGGAACGTCTACTGCCGTACTGGTATTGTCGATGCTGCTGGTTATTCCGGCGCTGTTTGACTGGACGCATGCCGGGCCATACGCGTACGAACAACAAGGCGGTGTCGTTCAGCTTGTTCAGCGGATCGCGTGGATCCCGTCGATCAATGCCGAGTACCTTATAGGCGTCGATGGATTGTCGATGCCGCTAGTCATTCTGTCAGCATTGGTCTTTGTGCTGGCGATCGTCGCGGGATGGAAAACGGATAAACTCCCACGCGCCTTTTTCTCCCTGATCCTGCTTTTGCAGTGCGGCGTGATGGGGTCGTTTCTCGCACTCGATTTTTTACTTTTCTTCGTGTTTTTTGAAGTGTCGCTTTTGCCGATGTATTTCCTCATCGGTATTTGGGGAGGGCCGCGCCGAGAATACGCTGCGATCAAGTTTTTTATCTATACCTTCGTCGGTTCGATCGCGATTTTGATCGGCTTGATCGCGATCTACCTCGCGACCAACAGCCTCGACTTGATCGCATTGCCCGAACAACTGGTCGGCAAGTTTTCACCTGTGGCCCGCGCGTGCATCTTCTTTTTATTGCTCGGCGGATTTCTGGTGAAGTTGCCCAGCTTCCCGTTCCACACATGGCTGCCCGATGCCCACGTCGAAGCACCGACCCCCATCAGCATGATCCTGGCTGCGGTGCTGTTGAAGTTGGGTGGCTACGGATTGCTTAGGATCGCGATCCCGTTGTTCAGCGACTGTGCGATCCAATTCTGGTGGGTGATGGCAGGGATCGGGGTTTTCACGATTCTCTTTGGGGCGTTCTGCGCGTTGGGACAAACCGATTTCAAACGTCTCATCGCCTACTCATCCGTGTCGCACATGGGATTGGTGCTGCTGGGTGTGTCAATGATGACCACCGCCAGCATCAGCGGGGCGATCTTTATGATGGTCGCACACGGGATCACCAGTGCGGCATTGTTCTTCATCGTCGGCGTGATCTATGACCGCGTGCATCATCGCGATATCGCCCGCATGGGTGGCATTGCAACCTCAATGCCGATGTATACGCGACTTAGCGCGCTGATAATCTTCGCCAGCTTGGGCTTGCCGGGGTTATGCGGATTTGTCGGTGAGATTCTCGTATTGATGGGAACTTTCGCAGCCAGCAGTTATGGGCCGATACATGCTGTTGCGCCGAGATGGGCGATCTGGATGTTTGGCGTGTTCGCCACCTTCGGCATCGTGCTGACCGCAGGTTATATGCTGTGGATGCTGCAGCGAGTCTACCTCGGCAAACCTGCTTCCGACCTGAAACAACTGCCCGAAATCGACACCCGTGAATCGCTCGTCCTCTGGCCGTTATGCGTGCTGGCGATCGTGCTGGGCGTGTTGCCGTGGGCGACCGTGCTGGTGTTCAGTGGATCGACCGTCGATGCTTTGCTCAAGGCGTTATCGTAAATGAACACGCTGGCGATCAGTTCTACCTTCATCCCCGCCGGACGCGATTTCGTTTCGCTGCAAGGCGAAATCACGCTCGCACTGGCGATCGTCGCGATTCTTCTCGCGCCGTTTTTTGCAATCAAACGATCAAACCTGATCAGCGGCGCGATCGCGATGATCGGCATCATCGTTGCATTCGGCTTCACGCTGACAGCACACACACCCAGCGGATCGACCTTTCGCAATCTGCTCCTGATCGACCCCGCTGGGATATTCTGGCAGCAAATCCTGCTGATTTTTATGGCGGGGGTCGTGCTGATGTGGTTTGTCACCACGCGGCATCAATTGCACGAAGGCGACGGTCCGGAGTTTTTCACACTGTTGCTTGCCTCCACCATCGGCATGATGTTGATGGGACAGACCACCAATCTGTTGATGGTTGTGTTGGTCACTGAAATCGCTTCGATGCCGAGTTACATCCTCGCGGGCTTTCGAAAAAACCAACGCGCCGCGGCGGAGGGGGCGCTAAAATTTGTGCTGTTCGGCGCGGTCTGCACCGCGATCATGATCTACGGCATTTCGCTTTTGTATGGCACGCACGGTTCGCTGGATGTCAACGCGATTGCAGCCTCAATTTCCAGTGGTGAACAGATCGGGCTGACCACGATAATCGGCTTGCTGGCGTTATTCGTCGGGTTGCTATTCAAGATTTCCGGCGTGCCTCTTCACTTTTGGGCGCCTGACGTATTGGAAGGCACGACTGCCGACATCGCAGCGTTTTTATCCGTGGCCAGCAAAAGTGCAGGAATCGTTCTTCTTGCGCGACTGGCGACAGTCTTGGCACCTGCGAGCGAATCGCTGGCATATGGGATTGCCGTCACAATCGGCGTGGCGAGTGTCGCGTCGATGATCGTCGGCAATCTCGGTGCGATGCAGCAGATCAGCGTCAAGCGATTGCTGGCATTCAGCTCAATCGCGCACGCCGGATACATGATGGGTGCCGTCGCGTTGGTTTTGCCGACGCATATCGACGATGCGATGGGCGTGCTGGGTGTTTATCTGGCAATTTATTTATTCATGCAGCTCGGCGCGTTTGCCGTGGTTGCGGAGGTCGAAGCCCGACATGGAAACGACAAAATTGCGTCGTTCCGGGGCCTGTCCACACTCGCCCCGTTGTCTGCGGCGGCGATTGCGATCGCAATGCTTTCGATGATCGGTCTGCCTCCGTTCGCAGGATTCTGGGCAAAGTTGAAAGTGATGCTATTGCTCGCCCACGTCGGCGGGTGGTGGTGGGTGATCGTGCTGTCGATCGCGATTAATTCGATTATCTCCGTCGGTTTCTACGGCCGAGTGCTGCGGGCGATGTATTTAGAAAAACCCGACTCCCCCGAACGCTACGGCCCTCTCGCCGGGCTGATCGGTGGTCTGTGCGCATTAGCCTTAATCGCCGCGTTCATTTTTCTGTCCCCCCTCGAAACCACCAGCCATCGGTTGGCCAAGCAATGGCGAGATGTGGGGCTGACAGAGTAAAAGGGGACGCCGTGATATCGTGTGACGGCTTTTCAAGCCGTGTTCCTTTTGCAAACCGAACACGGATAAAAATCCGTACCATGGTGACACCGAGTCCTCCAATCGTTGTACGGACGCCTCATTCGTAGTTTTGTTACCGCCACGGCTCAAGCCCGTGCATCCGGCGTAGCAAAGCGATCTGGCCGGTATGGAGGCATTCATGGCGGGACCACCATAAGCCCATTTCCCACCGCGTTTTAGCGACGTAATGCGGGTGCGGCGTCGGCAAGTCGAACGTCGGATCGTCGATCTCGCGTAATTTCTGTGCTGCGAGTGTCTGGGTGATTTCCAAGTCCGCCAACAACTCTTCATGCGACGGATAAGCTGACGCGTCAGCGGATGCTGATGTGCCTTTGCCGCACAATCGCGCGTACCGATCAAAATCGACCTGCGATTGATCGACCGCGGTTTCTGTACCGATCATCCGGACAAAATGGGCGTACTGCGCCATCACCAGATGTCCCACCTGCCAACTCGCATGCGTCCGCGCCCCGGCGGGCATGATCGGCCAAAGCTCCTGCGGCAGCTGATTCAACACCGCCAGCGTATACCGGCGGGTGGCGTCGAGTTGATCGGTCAGGAATTGGATGCGATTCATTGTGAAGCCTTCTCAAAAGCAGTGTGGGCCACAGGGGCACAGAGACACAGAGAAATAATGTTCGAGATCGCACGTTATCGTACATGAGAAATTTGAATACCCCGCACCTTGGTCCCGCGTCGCAGCAAATTAACTACAGAGATCGCAGTGAGCACACAATATTGCAAGTGCAAAGTGCGTCTCCGAATCGCTTTCTGCAGTAAGCCCCGTGCCATATACGAAATGTAAATCTGTTGTGCTTGCTGCGCGAACTAAGGGGTCAACGCATTCCTCTGTGCTCTCAGTGGCTTATTCTTTTGTGTCAAGTCGGTTATGTAGACGGCATCGCATGACTGATGCTCAACATAGCACGTTACCCGTTGTCCGATGCCGTCAGTCTGGGTTGTTCCACCGCAGGCAGTCGGCCTTCATCGTCGATGATCTCGCGAACATAATCTTTAATCCGCGAATCGTTCAGCAACTGGCTCATCAAAACCCGGCGATAGCCGATATTCCGCAGGCTTTCCTGTACCGCGTCGGTGCGCTCGGTATTCAACTTCTGATTCTGCTTGTGAAGGGCTTCTTCAAGGGCTTCATTTTCCAAGAGTAATGCGTACATCGCATCGGCTTTCTTCGACGAGGATGAAAACAACCCGCCAAACCCTGCTGCCTTTCGGCGATAGTCTTCCACGCGTTGGTCCAACTGTGCGGCATTGGCTTTTAACGCCTCATTTTCAGACTTTAAGTTTACGATCTCGCCTTCGTAGAGCTTTTTAAAGCCGGTTTGGGCGGTGAATAGGTCAGCTTCATTTTGTCGCAGGCGTTTTTCGGATCGCGATAACGCCAGCATCCGCCCGACCGAATAGCCGACCCACAGCAAAACCAGTGCGCCAACCAACACAAGCGTGTAAAAGAAATACTCAGCCGTCTGCGAAGGGAATGTCAGCATAACGTCATTATAGCACGGGTTGGTTTGCAGTTTCGACCCACAATCAATACTCTTTTCACGTCGTGGCCAGCGGGGCTACGGATTAGTGTGCTTTGTACCTTTTCGGGGTTTCACATGGCGGATCACGCAAAAGAAAAACAGATTCCATTGGTTCTGATCGCGATCGGGCTGGCTTTGTATGTAGTGGCGGCGTTTGCCTATGCCGGCGCGAACGCGGTGTTGCCGGTGTTTGCAATGGTGCTGCTGGGTGCGATTCATCGCACCTATCCTAGCCGCATGAATTCAGTGCGATTCATCGTAGCCCACAAGACGGATAGCGTGAGCAGTTTTTAGCCGCTGATGGACGCGGATCAACGCGGACAACGCGGTTATCACATCTGCAACGGGTGATTTACCGGCGGACATCGGTGTCTTTCGGTGGCTATCTTAATCCGCAGTGCAGCACTTTATGTGGTGTTTGGACATTTGGGCCTTGGGTTATTGATTCGTCATTCTCATTTAGTCATTAGTCTTTCGTCATGCGTCGCGGCGTAGATTGACCGGCGAGAGAGTTTTGGCGGTTGGGCGGAGAAATTCACTATCTGTCCGTATTTTATCATTGCGTAATTTGGGGCGTAGTTTATTGTATGGAGGTCGTTCAAGGATGAACGGCTGGGCAAACCCACTTTCGCACCTGAAAATCGGATATCGCAACAGCCATTGGAGGGCAACGCGATGGACGCCATTAGACAGCAATTATTACGGATCCAGCAGCAGTTAGCTGGATTGTCGGCATCTCAGAAGATGTTGACCGCCACGCTCGTGATCATCATGGTCATGACGATGTTCTATTGGGCGCGCTACGCCGGAACCGCGGAGATGGCGGCTTTGCTCGATCAATCGCTGACGGCGGAGGAGATTTCGAGCATCAAATCGTCGCTGGCATCGAAGAATGTCAAGTACGAAGTGACCGGCGATCGGATCATGGTTCCGGCGGACCGCAAGTTCGAGTTGATCGCAGACCTTGGTTACGCACAGCTATTGCCGCGCGATATGAAGGATGCGTTTGAAGAGATCGTGATGGCGAACGATAATCCGTTCCATTCGCGCGACCAGAGCGAACAGATTTACAATCATGCCCGCGAGAAGAAGCTAGCGACGATCATGTCGGTCTGGCCTGGCGTGCGCAGCGCGACGGTGATGATTGATGGGACCAACAAGCGCAATCCCACGCGATCAATCCAGCCAACGGCGTCGGTCGCGATCTCCATGAAAAGTGGCGAGCAAGGTAGCAAGAAATTGGCAGATGCGGTCGCCCAACTGGTGGCGGGGGCGCAGGCGGGATTAAGCACCGATAGCGTAAAAGTGATGATCAACGGAATCGCGATCAAACAGGCATCGGCGGGGAACCCGTGGGATGCGGGCGAGAATCCAGTGCTGAAAGCCAAGGTCGAGGCAGAAGCCCAATATGCAGCCAAGATTCTAGGCGTGCTGGCGTATATCCCCAATGCTTATGCGACGGTTTCGGTCGAACTAAACTCAAAAACCACGACGATCAACGAAAAGAACGTGGATAAAGGGAACAAGGTAGAAGCGGTCAAGCGAACGATGACCACCAGCGAGGAGAACACCGCAGCGGTTGCCGCGGGTGAGCCGGGTGCGGCATCGAATACGGGCGTGAGCATCGCAGGATCAAACGCCGATGGCGGGCAGAACTCGGTATCCGAAAAGAACGAGACGGAGTTCAACACCGAGATCGGATTCAAACAAACGCAAACCAGCGCGCCCGCAGGCGATGCGATCCCCGTCGCGGCTGCGGTTCGGGTGCCGGATTCCTACTTCATCAGTATGTGGAAACGCCGCAATGCCAATTCGACGTCCGAGCCTAGCGAAACAGACCTCGATACGCTGGTGAAAGCGCAAATGCCGCAGATCGTCGATGCGGTGCGCATGGCGACCAACATCAAGGACGCTGCCGCGATCAGCGTCGCAAGATATGTCGATGTGTCTGAACCGATCGGCGGGATGAATACCGTCGGCGCGGGGCTGACATCGTTGCCTTCGGGATTCGGATTTGGCGCGAAGGAGATTGCGATCGGCGTGCTGGCGGTGGTGAGCTTATTCATGGTGTCGATGATGGTGCGTAAGAGCGTGCCTCAGCCGGTGATCCAGACCGCGATGGCGACGGGTGAAGTGGTTAAAGGCGGGCCAAACGCGATCACCGCGATGGCAGAACTGGTAGGAGAAGTCGGCGAAGGTGGGGCATTGATGTCCGGGCACGAAATGTCCGACAGCGATATGGAAGCCAAGCAGGTGATCGATCAGGTCGGCACGATGGTCAAGGAAAATCCAGAAGCGGCAGCCAATCTGATCAAGCGGTGGTTGAACAGGGATTAATCAAGGAGACAGGAACACGCAGCAGAATAAATGAAGCATCAGAAGTCTTGTTGGTGAGGCTTTTGATGAATGTTCTTTTCGCGTTATTCCTTCGAGCAAATGGCCAAAGAAATCAACAGAGATGCCAATGGTGTCCGCAAGGCCGCGATCCTGCTGCTGACGCTCGAACAGGACATGGCGGCGGCGGTCATGCAGAAGTTGTCGCGGGAGCAACTGGAGGAAGTCAGCCGCGAAATCGCGTCGATGGGCGAGATTCAAACTGAAACCCGTAACGGGGTGTTCCGCGAGTTTTACAATCTCGTCCTCGCCAACAATTACCTCGCCGAGGGCGGGTTGGATTACGCCAAGGCACTGCTTCGCAAGTCGATGCCCGAAGCCGAAGCCGAAAAGATGATCAAACAGGTCACCCAGCAAGTCGCGACCACGCCGTTCGCGTTTTTGCAAAAGGCAGAATCTGAAAATTTGCTGACCTTTATCCAAAACGAACACCCGCAGACCATCGCGTTGATTCTGGCGCACCTGAACCCCACCAAGGCCAGCGAAATCCTCGTCGGTTTGCCCAACCAAAAGCAGATCGAAGTGGTCAAACGCATCGCGAACATGGAGCAAACCAATCCCGAAGTGATCAAAGAAGTCGAGCGCGGATTGGAGCATCGTCTGTCGGATATCGTCAGCCAGACGTTTGAAAAAGCCGGTGGCGTGGACGCCGTGGCGGAGATGTTGAATCTCGCCGACCGCACGACCGAAAAAGGCATCATGGAAGGACTCGAAGCCGAAGACCCGGATCTGGTCGAATCGATCCGTCGGCTGATGTTCGTGTTCGAGGACATTTTGCTGGTCAACGACAAAGGCATTCAAAGCGTGTTGAAGGAAGTGGAGAACGACGCACTGAGTTTGGCGCTCAAGACCGCAAGCGAAGATTTGAAGCAGAAGATTTTCAAGAATATGTCCGAGCGGGCGGCGCAGTTGATTGCAGAGGACATGCAATACATGGGCCCGGTGCGGGTCAGCGATGTCGAGGGGGCCCAGCAGAAGATTGTGGATGTTGTCAGACGGCTGGAAGACGCCGGAGAGATCGTCATCAGCGGTCGTGGCGGCGGGTCGGAGATGATCGGTTAAACAGACGGATCCGCTATGGCACTTCTGAAAGCACATTCAGCCCAGGCATCGCAAGCCCGTCCATTTAATATGGCGGACATCGAAGCCTATGCGCGGACGATGCTGCTAAAAGCCCGTCAGGATGCCGATCAATTGCTCGCAGCGGCACAGACCGAGGCGGAGCGAATCATAGAAGAAGCCCACATCGCCGGTCTTGCGTCGGGTAAGAAAGAAGGTCTGATTCAAGGCCACGCCGAAGGCATCAAAACCGGTACATCCGACGCATTTGAATCCGAAAAAAAGCAACTCACCGAATTGCTCGCTGCGATGCAGCTTGCGATGCAGCAGATGGATGAACAACGCCGCGATCTGGTCAATCGGGCAGAGGCCGAAGTATTGCCATTGGCGCTGGCGATTGCGAACAAAGTCACCCGGCGGATGGGCACGCTCGATCCGCGCGTGGTCGAAGCCAACGCCCACGAAGCAGTCCGGCTGGTGTTGTCGCGTCACGATCTGCGGATTCATGCCAATCCCGATCAGAAAACCCTGCTGGAAGAAATCGCGATCCGCCTGCAACAGCATTGGCCACAACTGACGCGAATTGCAGTCGTTGCGGATGAGTCAATCATCCCCGGCGGATGTCGGGTGGTGACCGCAGGCGGTGAAATTGACGCCGATTTGCAATCGCAGTTAGACCGCATCGCCCGTGAATTAGTCCCCGAACCGCAGAGTCAGAACATCTAACAAGCGAACTTAGGAATGTATTGGCCACAGAGACACAGAGAGCAGAAGGAAAATTAGTAGGTTGCATATCGCTTCGCAAAACGTTCGCATGATAGTTCGCTTTCGTGGCAAGAGTTGGCTATGCAGTTTGCAAGTGTTAAAGCGGCTTGGTCACGTTAGGCATTTCTCTGTGTCTCCGTGTCTCTGTGGTGAATTCGCATTTGGAGATTTCACTTAACTATTTTGGATCGAACGAGCACGCCATTATGTCCATCACACTCGCGGCACAACTTGAAACAATTGAATCTGCCTTGCCGTATGGCGTTGCGGGGCAGGTGTCGGCGATTTCGGGGTTGACGATCGAAGCCTGCGATCTACCGCTGCCGGTTGGATCGCTTTGTCGCATCTATGCAGGGGGATCCGATTCGCGGCTGGTCAATGCCGAGGTGATCGGTTTTCAAGGCGAAAAAACGTTGTTGATGTCGTTGGCGAATGTGTCGGGCGTTTCACGAGGGGATCGGATCGAAAACGTCACCAGCGCCCCGCGAATCTGGTGCAGCGACCAACTTCTCGGACGGGTGATTAATGGATTGGGCGAAGCGATTGATGACTTGGGTCCGATTCCGCAAAGCGTGTCCCGCCGAATCGACAATCGTGCCGCCACGCCTTTGGATCGGGTGAATATCCGCGAACCAATCGCCACCAGCGTGCGCGCGATTGATGCGCTGCACACCTGCGGCAAAGGCCAGCGAATGGGAATCTTTTCAGGTCCGGGTGTCGGAAAATCGACCTTGATGAGCCAGATCGCCAAGAACACCGACGCCGATATTTCAGTCGTCGCGTTGATCGGCGAGCGTGGCAGAGAAGTGCAGGAGTTTATCGAAAACTCGCTGGGTGCGGACGGCATGAAACGTGTCGTGATGATCGTCAGCACATCTGACGATACGCCACTGCTCAAAGTTCGTGCCGCCAAAGTCGCCTGCACGGTGTCGGAGTATTTTCGCGATCAGGGCGCGAACGTGCTGCTATTGATGGATTCACTCACCCGATTGGCCCAGGCGCAAAGGCAAATCGGTCTGGCCGCCCGTGAACCGCCGGCGACGAAGGGATTTCCGCCCAGCGTGTTTGCGCTATTGCCGGAGATCATGGAACGCGCTGGCAAGACCCACGCCGGGTCGATCACGGGCTTTTATACCGTTCTCGTTGAAGGCGACGATTTTAACGAACCGATCCCCGACGCCGTGAAAGGCATATCGGATGGGCACCTGTGGTTAAACCGATTGCTGGCTGCCAAGGGGCATTTCCCGGCGATCGACGTGATCCAATCGATCAGCCGTGTGAGGGGCGATGTCACCTCGCCCGAGCAGGTCAAAATGGCACGCCGCGTGCTCGGGTTGATGGCAATCTACGAGGAAATCGCCGATCTGGTCAGCATCGGTGCGTATGTGCCGGGTGCAAGCCTCGAACAAGACACCGCCGTGCAGGCACGCCCGAAAATTGCGGAGTTTCTGAAACAGGAATCGAGCAAAGCCACCACGCTGCAGCAGGCCAAAGAACAGTTGGTGGCGTTGAACCAATGGATCGATCAGATCGAGAAAACATTACAGGTCAAACCAAAAAAGTAAGGAAATTGTATGGCAAGATTTAATTTTGAACTCGATGGCGTGCTTCGCCAGCGAAAAAATGCCGAACAGATTGCCCAGCAACGGGTGGCAGTGGCGATGAAAACGATGCAGCTCTTGCAGGATCACCTGCGTCGGCTGGACGAGGGCGTCAAAGCGGTGAGCGAAGACGTGCGGGCGAACCACCTGGTGGGGGAGATCGACGTCAGTTTTATCGCTGCCCACAGACGATATTTGCTGGGGATGGAGCGGACTGCAATGGAGTTGGCAAGGCAGATCGCAGACGCACAATCGAAGGTGCGGATCGCGCAGGAGCAGTTGGTCGAGTCCGCCAAGCAACGTAAGACCATGGAGAAGCTGCGGGACAAGCAGTTCGAGCGCTTCATGGCAGAGCAGTCGAAGAAGGAAAATGCGAATCTCGACGAAGCTGGTATGCAAATCGCTTTCGAGAATATCTCAGACAGTTACCGCAGTTCAGAAAACTGACAATCACGGCGTGCGCCGATTGCGTGAACCGGGTACGCGCATGGGTAGGAATCACAGATGGTTAAGAAACTCCTCAGCCTCGTAACAACCGTGCTGGCGCTCAATTTTTTGGTCGCAGCGGGCGGGGTTGGCTATCTGGTTATGACGGGTAAGATCAGCAAGGAAAAGCTGCACGAGATTCGTCAAATAGTGCTTGATTCGGGTGAAGCACCCGCCACCCAGCCGACGACCCAAGAGGCGCAGGATTTACCGCCTAAGACGCCGATGTTGCGCATGGATGAACTTCTGGCACAGGTATCAGGCCGACCCGAAAATGAAAAATCCGAGGCCGTGCAAACCGCCTTTGATGCCCAGAATGTGGTGCTAGAACGACGTTTTCGCGAGATCGAAGACCAACGCCAGCAGTTAGCGCAGGCGAAAGCCGATTTTGAAATTCAGCGTAAAAACCTATTGGCGGAAATAGAAGCGTTGAAAGCCAAACAGGAATCGCAGGCGAAACTCGCAGAGGACAAAGGATTTCAAGACACGTTGACATTGTATCAGTCGATGCCCGCGAAAAAGACGAAGGATATCTTCAAAGGTTTGGATGACGACACGGTGGTACGGTATTTGCAGGCTATGGAACCTAGGATTGCCGGTGGCATCTTGAAGGAGTTCAAGACGCCTGAAGAAACAAACCGCGCCCAAGCCATCTTGGAGAAGATGCGACTGGCGAATGTCAAGGCTGAGTGATGTATGCCGCAAGCTCTAGACCTCGCCACCGCCGTGAAGCGGCAGCCAGATACCAAACCGCGCCCAGCGCGCAATCCCGAACCCGCCACGCGATTTGACGACGTGCTGGATCGGCAATCAAAATCAACTTCCAAATCTGATTCCACGCCCAAAACCGCCGAGACCAAATCCGCCCGCAAAGCTGATCCTGCCAGCGATCAATCGAAAGTGGATGAGGCTCCAGAAGAAACCTCAGACGTGGCTGAAGATCCCTCCGAGACCGAAACGCCAGTCGCGGAAATTGAAACCGATGAGCAGCAACCCACAGCGAATAACGATGCGGATGACTCATCTGACCAATCGGATGACGAAACAACCGACCAGGCTACCAAGGATCAAGCAGAAGCTGGCGTCGCCAATAGCGGCATGATCGCCACGAACGTCGCATCGCCTGTGAATGCGGATGTATCCGTCGAAGATGATGTCGAGCAACCCGATTCAACAGGTGCAGTCGCGGCGACTTCAAATCAACCAGCATCCGTGAAACCGATCAACGCAGGTCAGAAACCCGTGAGTGCCCAGGACGTGGAATCCACAGACGCCGACGGAGAAGCTCATCCCGACGCGTCAGTTACTCAAGCAGTGGTTACAAGCGCTACGGGGGATGGCTCGACGGATGACCAGGATTCTGATGAACCTGCGTCGTCACCACAATTTGCAGCCGTTAAAGCCGATCCATCGGACGCCGCCGCAGAACCCGCCGATTTGGATTCAATCGCCCCGGTGCCTCACGCCAGTGCCGCCAAACCAACCGCGGCACCCGTCGCTGTCGTGGCGCCGACGCATGTTGCGCACGAAGAGCAATTTTTGGATAAGAATCTCGATCGAATCGTGGCGGGTATGAAATCCGACATGACCCCCAATGGGGCGACGATGAAGATTCGCCTCGATCCGCCGAATCTCGGTCAATTGCAAATTGATGTCACGATTGACGACGGCGTGTTAACCGCATCGTTCCAAACCAGCAACGACGAAGCGACCCGACTGCTTAGCCACAGTATGCAGCAACTAAAATCGACCCTTGAAAGCGCGGGGATCAATGTCGATCGCATCCAGGTCAAACAAACCACCGCTGCCGATGCTTCATCGCAATCGCGATCAGACGATCAGCAGCAGGAGCGCCATCCTGAAGATCAATCGTCGCGTCAGGAGCAGCAACGACGTGAGATGTTACAAAAGATGTGGGCCAAACTCGCCCTCGGCGATGTGCCGCTGGACATGGTTGCGTGAGAACTTTGAAACAAAATTGTCGGTTAACAGGATGTCGAAAAGAATCAGCCACAGAGACACAGAGGCACAGGAAAAATCAAAATTGGCCGGTGGTGAAATATTGGTTTTGTGGAAAAAATGATCAACAAACCCATCTAGCGTGTACATCGCTTGTGTGGCTTTTCTCTGTGCCTCCATGCCTCTGTGGCAAAGCCCTGCGGTGAATATCGCAATCGTATTGAAATCGATCCGAAAAGAAAATGAATATAGAAATGGATAGGTGAACGATGACTCCCAATGTAAGCAAAACCAATGGCGGAACGACAAGCGGTACGCAGGTGAAGTCGGACAAGTATGCTTTGAAGACTGAGGATTTCATCAAAATGATGATCACCCAGCTTCAAAACCAAGACCCGATGGAACCTGCAAAAAATGAGGAGTTGCTGGCGCAGATGAGTCAGATTTCGCAATTGGAATCCAGCACGCAACTGCAAAGCACGCTGAAAACACTCGTGCAACAAAACAGCTTATCGTCGGCAGGTTCGATGATCGGCAAACTGGTCAAAGGCAAGGATGCGCAAGGTGCGGACATGGAAGGAATCGTTAATTCCGTCAAGGTCGAAAAAGGCGAGTTATTTCTGGAACTGGATAGCGGTAGCAAAATGTCGCTAAGCGATGTGACGAACGTGTCGGCGAAGTCCGAGATCGGTCAAACCCCCGCAATCGCTGCGTAAGTAATGTGGCTGTATGGGGTTGGCGATAGCATACCTTCTGAACCCAAAATGATTATGCCGCCGCGCGATTTTCGCGCGGCGGCGTGCCTATCATGAACAGTTAATTTCAAGGATTCATCGATGCGAACCAATGCAACAGGTCTGACACGCCGCGATTCTCTCAAACTTGCCGGTTCGGCGGGATTATTAGGACTGCTCAGCGGTCATGCGGCATGGGCGCAAAACGCGCCGGCCAAACCCAAAACATCCGCCAACCCCGGCTTCTATCGTTTCGCGGTCGGCGATGTTGAGATCGTGATGATCGCCGACGGGACATTTCCTTTCCCCGCACCCCATCCACTATTCGGCGGTAACGCCAAGGCCGAAGAAGTGAATGAGGCGTTGGTGGATAGTTTTATCGCGCCGGACAAAGTGTTTGGTGTTGTCCATGCGATGGTCATCCGCGCCGGTTCGGAAGTTGTGCTGGTCGATACCGGCTGCGGAAATGGATTGGGTCCAACCACCGGCAAGTTCTCGCAACACCTGCAGGCAGCGGGAATGACCGATGCGGATATCACCGCAGTTGTTCTCACCCACGCCCACGGCGACCACATGGGCGGATTGCTCAACGCCGACGGCAAATCGCGGTTCCCCAACGCTGAATTGTTGATGAACAAGACAGAGTACGATTTTTGGACCGCCGCCCCCGATCTATCCAAAACCGCGTTGCCACCCGAAATGCAGCAAGCCTTTATCAAAGGCGCGCAGACTGTTTTGAAAGCAGTCAAGTGGACTTTAGTTGAAGGCGAAAAAGAAGTTCGGCCAAAAGTGCGGGTCCTCCCCGCACCCGGTCATACGCCCGGGCATCTCACGCTTTTGATTGATGGCGGCGGGACGGATCAACTCTATTACATCACCGACGCGATCCATCACGCCGCGATTCAGATGCCGAATCCCGGTTTCCATGTCGCGTTCGATACCGATCGTGAACAAGCCGTGGCCACGCGAAAGAAAATCCTCGATCGCGCCTCTGCCGACAAGCTGCTGGTGGCTGGCACGCATCTGCCTTTCCCGGCAGTCGGTCATGTCAAAGCACTGACACAAGGGTATCAATGGTACCCGTCATATTGGAATTGGGACAACGCATAAGTTCTTCGCGAAACCGCGAGATTACACCTCGCCGATCCACAGATGTTTTTGCCGATACCCACTGCCGATGTTGATGGCGTGAATGTGTTTGATTTGTTGTTCGGAAGCGAAGTGGGAATGGCCACAGAAAACGTGCGTGATGCGCGTGTCTTCGAGTAAAAGATTACCGATTAGATCCGAACCCAGATAGGCGCGAGCAAAATCCCACGCCGGTGAATGCCTCGGCGGCAACAACTGCGAAAACGGCACATGATGCACCCCTGCGATCACGCGGCAATGAGCAGGCACCTGCGATAACGATTGATTCAATCCCGCCATGCGTTCAGATAGAAAATTGTCATCGGTGCGGTGCAATTTGACCAGTTTCCCGTCATTCCAGCGGGCGAAAATCTCGCGTGCAGATTCGGGTACATCGTCGCCTAGCAAATGATTGAAAGCAGAAAAATAGGCCGCTGCACCGGGGGAAAGTTTGGCTTCGTAGAATCGCCGCGGAATCTGAAGCGACGCCGGCGCGTAGGAATAGTCGTACCACCCGACCGACCCGACGATCGCCAAGCCATCCTGAACAAACGGATTTTCCTCAAGCCAGTGCCAACCCAGTGCAGCGATGCGTTCAGGCAACTCCTGTTTGAAAATCATGTAGCTGTCATCGCGGCGCGTCCACAGTTCGTGGTTTCCGCAGATAAACAACTTTGGTCCCGAAAAATGGATGAGCGGCAACGCAGCTTCGAGTTGGTTTTCATCCGCAGTGGCGGTGTCGCCGACAACTAGCAGCACATCGGCATCGGTTTGATTGATCTGTTCGATCAAATCCTTCGCCAACTGATGGCTTTTGCCGTGATTGAAATGAAGATCGGCGGTGACGAGCAGCTTCACGGATCAATCGTAGCACGCTTTCGCCACCTGCGCACGACGCTCCATCGCCAGAGTGCGTGCGTCCCAAAATACGCCAGCACCGCCGATGTGACGCCAAGCAATAATGATCCGATCAGAAACGGATAGATCGCGCCCAGATTATTCCAGACGAAATAGGCGACAGATCGCATCGCCTGAAACGCACCCAGTCCTTGCATTGATCGCAACGCTGGGATCAATTCATCGAGCACATCGGGTGATTTTGTCGCGATGATGAATCGTCCGACGCGATAACTGATCCAGATCGCAGGCAAGAGCGTCAGCGGGTTGCGAATCCAGCAGCATGCGAATGCCAACGGGACATTGCCACGGATTTTCCACGCGCAGAAACTTGCCCAGAGGGATGGCAATGGGATCGGCATCCAAGCCCAGAAAAGTCCAGTCGCCAGCCCGCGCGCCACGCGATTACGATTGAGATGCCAGACATTTGGATCGGACAACAACCGCTGTAATCTGCCTGATCTTTTGCCGTTCAGACGGCTGCGGGCGGGCATGAGGCGTTTGAACAGTTTTCTAGCCAATCATTTCTCCACAATGCCATAGATACTGCAAAAGCGATAAAGCATGTCAAAATAGTGCATGGGCGAGGTGTATCCAAGGAAACTTGCTGGCGCGGGATCATGACTGATTCTGTCATTCTTTCCGTCGTTGCAATCTGCATAGCTACTAACTGACAAGTGAATAAGCCGCTCTGCGGCCTATTCTTGTTTCAAGGCCGCGCAATGCAGTAAAGGTGGATTAAGATAATCGAGCAACACGGCGCACTTATTCGTGTTCATCCGATAAAATCTGCGTCGATCTGTGTGATATTCCTGCGACAGAAAAATTGCCAGACCCTCGTGCGTCATTCTTTCTTCACTTACTTGCCTAAATCGGGGTTTCGTGGTGGAATAGATAGCATACCCCTGCCACAGCGTCCGGCGGGGCGCGAGTGAGGATTCGTCGCAGGCCACTTGGCCCTCGATTGCTGTCAGAGACGAATGCCCGATGCCGACCGCCTGCCGCAGCCGCCGCAGACTTTCGCCATTCGGCATTCCAGTTTCGATCCGGCGATCCTTTTTAAGAATCTCATCGCTATTTCAGGGCGCAAGAGGATTCATTTTCAATGCAAAAGCATTCAGTCTCGCGCGAGATCGGCGGCAGAACGCTGACGATCTCCACTGGTTCCTATGCCAAATTAGCGCATGGTTCTGTCACGGTTCAGTTCGGTGACACCATCGTTTTCGGTGCGGTTGTCCGCGCCAAACCGCGTGAAGGCATCGATTTCTTCCCTCTCCAAGTCGATTACCGCGAACGCCGCGCCGCTGCGGGCAAGTTCCCCGGCGGATTTATGAAGCGCGAAGGTCGTCCGACCACACGCGAAGTGTTGATCAGCCGTCTGATCGACCGTCCGCTGCGTCCGTTGTTCCCATACGGGTTCATGGATGAGGTGCAGATTCAGCTTAATACGCTGTCATTTGATAAAGAAAACGACACCGACATGCTCGCCGGCATCGCCGCCAGCGCGTGCGTCGCGATTTCGGATATCCCGTTCATCAGCCCGACCGCCCACGCGAAGGTTGGCCGGATTAATGGGAAGGTGATTTTGTTCCCAACAGTTGAAGAAACCGACGCCAGCGACTTTGAAGTCGTTGTCGCGGGCACCAAAAACTTCGTCAATATGATCGAAGTCGGCGCCCACATCGTCCCCGAAGACGACATCGCCGACGCGATTGAAGTCGGCCACAATGCGATCGTTGAAATCGCGGGCATGATCGAAGAATTACAACAGAAAGTCGGTAAGCCCAAAGTCGGCGATATCAAAGCCCCCGAACCGGCGTTGCTCGATGCTGTCCGCACCCGCGTCGCGGACAAAATTCGCGAAGTCAAAGGCATGCAAGGCAAGCAGGATCGCAACGATAAAGTTGCCCAGTTGAAGGAATCATTGCTGGATGAATTGGCGCCTGCGGTCACTGATCCCAAGGCGTCTTATTTGTCGATCATGCAGCAAAAAGCTGAGGCCGCGAAAATTCGCGCCGCCTTCGCGATCGTTGAAGAAGAAGCCACCCGCGCCGCGATCCTCGCGGGCGTGCGTCCCGATGGCCGATCGTTTGAAGACCTGCGTCCGATCACCTGCGAAGTTGATGTGCTGCCCCGCGTACACGGTTCGGCCGTCTTCTCACGCGGCGAAACGCAATCCATGTGTACCGTCGTTCTCGGTACCAGCAGCGACGAGCAGATGGTCGATGGGCTGATGGATGAATACAGCCAGAAATTCATGCTGCATTATAATTTCCCGAGCTTTTCGGTCGGTGAAGTGCGTCCGATCCGAGGCCCCGGCCGTCGCGAAATCGGCCACGGCGCGCTGGCTGAGCGTTCGCTCATGGCAGTGCTGCCAACCGTGGCGGAGTTCCCGTACACCGTCAAAATTATCTCTGATATTCTTGAATCTAACGGTTCATCGTCGATGGCATCATCGTGCGGCGGTTGCCTGGCGTTGATGGACGCTGGTGTGCCGATCTCTGCGATGGTCGCGGGTATCTCCGTCGGATTGGTCAAGGAAGGCGATAACTATAAATTGCTGACCGACATCCTCGGCGAAGAAGATCACTTCGGCGATATGGATTTCAAAGTCTGCGGTACACGCGAAGGCGTCACCGCGATCCAGCTCGATATCAAAATCGAAGGTATCCCCCACAAGATCATCCGCGAAAGCCTCCACCGCGCTCGCGATGCCCGGTACAAGATCCTCGACATCATGGCCGAGACCTTGCCCGCGCCGCGCAAGGAAATCAGCCAGTGGGCACCGCGCCTGCTGACAGTCAAGATCGATCCGGAAAAGATTGGCAAGTTGATCGGTCCCGGCGGCAAGAACATCAAGGCGCTGCAGGCTGACACCGGTTGCAATATCGACATCGACGACGATGGTACGGTTTACATCAGCTCGACCGATTCTACCGGCGCCGAAAGGTGCCGCGATATCGTCGAAGCGATGACCGCCAGCGTGCAGGTCGGTCGCATCTATACCGGCCGTGTGGTGTCGATCAAGGAATTCGGTGCGTTTGTCGAAATCGCGCCCGAAACCGATGGGCTTTGTCACGTCAGCGAACTGTCCGATCAATACGTCGGCCGGGTTGATGATGTGGTGCAGCTTGACGATGAGATCAAGGTGAAGGTGCTGCTCGTCGATGACCAAGGCCGCATCAAGCTTTCCCGTAAAGCCGCGATGCTTGAACTGGGTGAAAAAGACCCCGAACGTCCCCGTCCCGAAGGCGGCGGTGATCGCGGTGGTGATCGTGGCGGAGATCGTCCCCCACGTCGCGATGATCGAGGCGGCGACCGAGGCGGACGCCCGCCACGCCGCGACTGATCGCGATTTATCTCCACTGATCCTATGAAATTAACCCTCACCCCTAATCGGGTGGGGGTTTTTTTGTTGAGTGATTTTTCGCGATATCGCGTACATCGGTATACTGATCAGTATGAGCGACATGAACGATCTATCCGATGCGCAAAAACATGCGCTGAAGGCGTTTCGTAAGAAGCTGAAAATGCAGCAGTTGGAAGAGGATTCGCGACTCGGCCGCGCCAAGACGACCGGGCAGCGCAATAGCATCGTCGCGATTCAACCTCCTTTCGGGTTTCCGAAAGAGGTTTGGTTGGAATTGACGGAGAAGGGATACCTGCAACCGGATGGTGGGAATTTTTATAAAGCGGTGAGCGGGAAGTGACGGGTTGTCCCATATTTTTCAATGCCACCCACGGCAAGTCACGGCGATAAACGACGTATATCGCGGATATTGTCGATAAAAATGGTTTTTCCTATATCCATGCTAGGAAATATGGAAATCGCTTGCAATCGGTGGGGTGAAGACTCTATAGTGGTGCGCTTGTTCGACAGAAAGCTACGATGAATTTCGACGAGAAAATGACAAAAAATGAGCACGTCAAGCGCCAAAAAGATGGCCTGGACGTGTGGAACGATATTCTGCGGTACGCGAAAGAGGGTTTCGCTGCGATCGACCCGGATGATTTTGCTCGCATGCGCTGGTACGGCATCTATCAGCAAAAGCCCAACGAAGGGCATTTCATGTGGCGAATCCGCATCTCCGGCGGCCGCTTAAAACCCTCGCAACTTCGCGAAATCGCACACGTCGCCAACGATCACGGACGCGGGTTTGCAGACATCACGACGCGACAATGCATTCAATTGCATTGGATGACGATCGAATCCTTCCCCGATGCGCTCGAACGCGTGGGAAATAAAGCCGGGCTTTACACGCAATTTGCGTGCGGTGATACGCCGCGCAATGTCTGCTCGTGCCCGTTGTCGGGATTGTTGAAAAACGAGATTCTCGATGTCGGCAATTTGCCCAAGCAGTTGTCGGATATGTTCAAAGCCGCCGGGCATGAGTTCAGTAATTTGCCGCGTAAGTTCAAGAGCACGATCAGCGGTTGCCCGCTGCACTGCAATCAGCCGCAGATTAACGATATTTCTGCGTTTGCGGTTCGCCGGGTTCGCGATGGTGTGGAGCAGCGCGGGGTAGGCGTGATGGTCGGCGGGGGGCTTTCGTCCACGCCGCATTTTGGTCAGGGTTTGCGCGTATTTATTCCAGAGGACAAGATCGCCGAGCAAATCCCTGCGATATGGAAGGGCGTTTGCGGCATTTTCCGAGATGCCGATGAATTGCGCTACAAGCGTATTCGCGCACGGCTGAAGTTTCTGGTCGCCGACAAAGGTTGGCAGTGGATTCGCGATGAATTGGAAAAGCGGATCGGTTTTCAGTTAGAACATGACGACGAAATCGTGTCGCCACGCGGCGCGTTGCATACCGATCACATGGGTATTGGCGAGCAGAAAGACGGGGCGTTTTATGTCGGCATCCCTGTCGAGCGTGGCCGCTGGAGCGCGGTGCAGATGCACGCCGTTGCTGATCTGACGGAAAAATATGGCACGGATAAATCAGAAATCCGTCTTTCGCAAAAACAGAACCTCATCATCACCGGCGTTCCCAAAGCGAATGTTGATGCACTCGTCAGTGATCTGCAGCGAGTCGGGCTTGATCCGAAAGCACCGCTCTGGCGCCACAATTTGATCAGTTGCACGGGTATCGAGTTCTGCAATCTCGCGGTCGTTGAAACCAAACAGCGGGCATTTGAAATTCTGCAATATCTTGAGAAAACCGTTGAACTCGATTCGCCAGTCATGCTCAGCATTAGCGGCTGTCCTAATTCCTGCGCGCAGTATCAGGTCGCCGACATCGGTTTGACCGGAACCAAGGCACAATGGGAAGGCCAGAAGGTTGATGCGTACGATCTATGCGTTGGCGGGCGGTTTGGTGAAAATCCTGAGTTCGTGCGTCCATTATTTGAGAAAGTGCCGACGCCGATCATCCACCGCCAGATCGAAGCCGTGATGCGCGCCTACATGGCCAACCGCGTCGATCCGGTGACAGATGATGATCCCGAAACGTTCCGCGATTTCATCGATCGGATCGAATTGGATCAGCTTCGCGAATGGAGCAAAATCCCCGAATGGACCGCGCCGCCACCGAAGAAGAAGCGTGAGAAAGTCATTGCAAGCTAATTTTTACGCGAAATACTTCACCGCGAAGGCGCGAAGGAAAACGCGAACAATAAAGAAGAAAAGCCACGAATTACACGAATCGTCACGAATGAAGAAAGCAGTTTTCAATGCTTTGATTCGTGTGATTCGTGTGATTCGCGGCTAGTTTTTTCGCTCACAGTTTTTTCTTCGTGGCTTTCTTCGCGGCTTCGCGGTGATCCAATTGAAATCAACCGTGATACAGCAACGGATTCAAATCGCTATTGGCGATTGATCCGGGTTTCAGATTGCCTAGCCAGGCGCGGGTGTCGCCGATGTGGGCGTTGTGTTTGGGGGATATCACGCGGATCCCGTCCTGCATGTAGATGATCGTCATCACCTTACGCGGCTTGTCGCTGGTGTTCGGGCCGGCGCGGTGATACGTCCAGCCGGAATGGAAGCTGACTTCGCCCAGATCAAATGGCGTGTCGTTCAACGGATAATTCGCAGCGGCAAGGGCTTCTTGAATCTTGCGCTCAGAATCATCACTGATCGCAAGATCGCGTCCAAACTCTAGGTTGTGACTCTGCTCTGCAAAACCTAATGGTCCCATCTTCATCGGGGTTTCTTGCAGCGGGATCCAAACCGTCGTCGTATTTTCATTACTCAATGGCCAGTAAAACTGATCGGCGTGCCAGGGTGTGATCCCGCCGGCGGGTTCCTTATAAAGCGCCTGATCGTGGTAGAGACGAATCCCGCGGACCCCCATCAACTCAGCGGCGATCCGTGCGAGCTTTTTGCTCATCACAAACTCTTTGACGATCTCGCTTTTCGTCCACAGATTCATAATCTGCAAAAACGCCTTCTGGTAAGTGTTGCGCTGCTCCATCGGGATGTTCATCGTGTTCAGCTCAATCACTTTGCGGGTGATTTCGTTCCCGTAATGCTCAATCACCTCCGGCGACAACACATTCTTTAGTTTGATATATCCCTCGCGCCGGTAGAAATTGATCTGCTCGTCGGTGAGTTTGTAATGTGCATCCAGATCCATCTTCCCTGCCGTCGGTTCGTCAAATGCGGCCATGTGCGATTCCTCATGTAAAAGATCGAGTGAGTATACTCGATGCGCCATATTGTCTGCTTGGCACGATTTGTTCAAGCGTTGGTACGCAATGAAGATTTCCATGCCCACCGCGACGCGATGGGCTTTCTTGTTCGGTTCCTCATGCTTTCAAATTATCGCTGTTGGCTTTTAGGCGCTATTATTGATAATCCGATATTGAAATGACCGATCGCGCTTATCAGCAATGTATCAACCCCGCATGCCTCGCAACTTTTGGCGTGGATGAAGTTCACGTGTCGTGCAATCGATGCGGGTCGCTATTGGATATCAAATACGATTGGTCGCGGCTTCCCGTGCCGAAGTCGTTGAATTATTTTGAGCATCGCTGGGCGACAAAGGGTTCGGAAGTCGATGGGCGACTCGATTTTTCCGGCGTCTGGCGATTTCGCGAATTGATGCCCTATTTTCGTAGCGAGGCCGAGATCGTCACGATCGGTGAAGGCCGCACGATGCTGCAAAATGCGACGTTGCTCGCTCGTCACATTGGTATGAAGCCCGGCAGTTTGATGTTGCAATATGAAGGACTGAATCCGTCCGGATCATTCAAAGATAACGGCATGACCGCAGCCTTTACGCATGCGAAAATGGTCGGTGCTGAAAGGGTCGCCTGCGCTTCGACCGGCAACACATCGGCGTCGTTGGCGATGTTTGCGTCTTTATCGGAAATGCAGGGCGTGGTATTTATCGGATCGGGGAAAATCTCGTTCGGTAAATTGTCGCAGGCATTGGATTACGGCGCGATGACGCTGCAAGTGCAAGGTGATTTCGATGCCTGTCTGCATCGGGTTCGACAAATCACAACACAAGTGCCGAAACTTGGCATTTATCTGATGAACAGCGTCAATCCCTTCCGGCTGGAGGGGCAGAAGTCGATCATGTTCCGCATTCTCGAAGCGCTGGGTTGGGAATCACCGGACTGGATTATCGTTCCCGGCGGAAATCTCGGTAACTGTTCGGCGTTCGGTAAAGCATTCGCGGAGATGAAAGAACTGGGATTGATTAAAAAAATCCCGCGTCTGTGCGTGGTGAATGCCCAAGGCGCAAATACGTTGTATGAGCTGGTCAACAACGAAAAAGTGGGGTGGAAGAATAACGATTACGATCGTCCGAAAGTGGATCAATTTTACGGGCAACTGAATGAAGCTGGCTATCGTGCGCATACCATCGCCAGCGCGATCGAAATTGGTCGGCCTGTGAATCTGCCCAAGGCGTTGCGGGCGTTGGATACGATGAATGGGATCGTGGTGCAGGTCGATGATGAGACGATCCGTGAACACCGTGCGATGGTCGCGCGGTATGGTTTCGGATGCGAACCGGCATCGGCAGCTAGCGTCGCGGGTCTTACGCAACTGCTGGCCAACGGAACGATCGGCAAGGACGAGCGAGTCGTCTGCATCTTGACCGGCCATGAGTTGAAAGACCCAAACGAGACGGTTCGCTATCACACCGGTATCGATATGAAAGCCGTGCAGGATCTGGCCCCGCGTCACGAACCGACGGGTAAGCTGTCGAACCGTCCCATCCCTGTGCCCGATACGCTGGAAGCGATTGTCAAAGCACTTGGCGGAGATGTGTCGATGCTCGATGGTCTCGATGTCGAAGTGACGGGGACGAATCTACCGGTGAGAGAATATTGAAGAAAGTGAGAAGGGTGAGGGATGAAGTATGAAAAATCGAGGCTCGTGATTCGAGATTCGTGGTTCGTGGAAATGCACGACTTTGAATTGCGAATGACGTATCCATGCCTAACGACGCAATAACTCAAACCCAAATACAATGTCACGACCCACGAACCACGAACCACGAATCACGAACCACTAAGACCTAATCCCCACGCACACCATGCCTACTAATATCGCCATCACAGGTTCCGCCGGTCGCATGGGTTTGCGGCTGGTTGCGGTTGGACACGAAAACCCGCAGACCACGGTTGTCGCAGCGATCGAGCGGAGTGATTCGCAGCAGATTGGCAGGGATGCAGGTGAAATGGCGGGGGTGGGAAAGATCAATGTTCCAGTCGCGACCGATTTGGGCGTGGGCGTGGGGGTGCTGATTGATTTCACCATCCCGGCCGCGATGCGGCAATGGTTAAAAGTTTGCCGCGAGCGAAAAATTGCGATGGTGATCGGCACGACGGGATTGCAGGAATCGGATCACCTATTGATCGACCAGGCGGCCGCGGACATCCCGGTTTTGCAGGCGGGAAATATGAGCCTCGGTGTCACCGTCATGTGCAAGATCGTCGGCGAGGTCGCGAAAATGCTCGGAGACGATTACGACGTCGAAGTGCTCGAAGCCCATCACCGATTCAAAAAAGACGCGCCCAGCGGCACTGCGGAGATGATCGCGGCGTCGATTCTACAATCGCTCGGACGCACCAAAGCCGATCTTCAGCACGGCCGCCACGGCGCTGAATGCACGCGGACGCAAAAAGAGGTCGGTATGCACAGCCTGCGCATGGGCGATGAGGTCGGTTTGCATACCGCCTACTTCGGCGGGCTGGGCGAACGGCTTGAAATCACCCATAAAGCAACGAATCGCGATACCTTCGTCCACGGCGCACTCAAGGCTGCGGTCTGGCTTGCAAAACAAAAACCCGGCCGTTACACGATTGGCGATGTGCTGGGTATTCGCTAGATATGTGGGTGTTTCATTGACGTAGCTGCGTCGCCTATTCGTGACTCTCTACCGTAGGAATGGGCGACGCAGGCGTCGCAGCTACAGACGTCTTTTGTGAAGATAGGATTCACTTTAAGAACCATGCACTGCTTCACGCCAACGGCAGTTCGAGCGTCGATTTCGTACCTTTGTTCGGTTCGCTTTGCATCGTGAAATTGCCGCGAAAGTTCTCCGCCACAAGTCGCACGAGAAACAGCCCCAAACCCATGCCGCGGCCAGGCTCTTTGGTCGTGAAGAATGGGTCGCCGGCGCGTTTGAGCACGTCGGCGGGCATGCCGTGGCCTTGGTCGATGACATCGAACGCAATGGTGTCCCGCGTCAGCCGGACGATCATCTTGACCATCGCGTTTTCAGGTGACGCATCAATCGCGTTGCGGATCATCACGGTTAGCGATTGTTCGATGGCAGGGCAAGGACAGGCGATCGATGCGCCGCCGGACGGGCCGAGGATTTGTAGACGCGCGTTTTCGTCATCCCGCAAGTGTTCGGACAGACGATTCAGCAGATCGGTCAGGGAGGTAGAAACGGTTGATGGATCGGTCGCGACATCCACCCGCATCCGATCCAGAATAAACCGGCAGCGATTGCATTCCTGCCGAATAAGTTGCGCGTCTTCGATCAAATCAGGCGTGGCGGGTAATTTTGCGATCGCGAGTTCTAAATCCTTCGCAACCACCGCAATCGTCGCCAACGGCGTGCCGAGTTCATGGGCTGCTCCGGCGGCGAGGGTCGTCAGCGTGCTGAGCTTTTCGTGCCGCGCATTGCGTTCACGAAGCGCATTTACTTCCAGATCGCGATCCCGCAGCGATCGGTTCACGCGTCCCGAAAAGTAAGCGACAAGCGACCCGATCAAAACCAAATTAGATACCAATCCGATATTCCGAACGGTTGGCGTCAAACCCGTTTCAGATAGCGGAATCGAAGGCACAATAAACAGCGTCGCATACCCCACGCCGGCAGCGGCGACGACGATCCATGTCCAGCCGGCACCAAGCGTTGTGACCGCCATCGCGACGTGGATCAGATACAGAGTACTGAACGGGTTGTTCGGACCGCCGGTGAACAACAGCAGGAATGTCAGCAGCGACATGTCCAATAGCAGGACGTAAAGAATCACGGCGGTCGGAATGTGCCGATCCTGCGTCCATCGCCACAAGACAATATTGCTCAGCGCGGTAATCGCCACGACAAACATGACTGGCACGAATGGGGCGTTCAAAGACAGCGCATGTGCCACGCCCGTTGCGGCGAGCTGGCCGATGATCGCAAACCAGCGCAGCCGCATCAGCCAGGTCATCACGATCTTCGGTTCGCCGACTGCGGGAAACATGCGGCTGGGATGTTTGGTGAGCTCAGAGGGACCTAACACTGTTGATGCGGTGTTCACGTAAAAGAGTTTACCAGAATCGCCACGAGTGCTTTAGTTTTTAACTGCGGCAAATCTTCGCAACAATCAGGCACTCAGTGCGAGGCAAAACGAACGGTTTCGGTTATCCCGGCGTATTGAACGATTATTTCACTGATCTGCGTGACCTCGCAACTGAGATTGACCCATGCGACGCGTTGCGGCGGATCGATGTAACCAACTCGCTGCAAGATATGTCGAATATTTTTGGGGACATCCACCGGTTTGGCGGTAGTTACCGGTAATTTTGGGGCTTTCCCATCAATTGTAAAAGTAATTGGTGAATCAATCGGACGAGGATCCCAGACCAGCAGGTAGACGCCAATTTGCTCGTTGGTAGCAGGCGTTACGTAGACGACCTGCGTTGTGAAACGATCGCCAATGACCGGTCCGGTTCCGGCATCGTTTCGCAGGACAGAAACGTCGGGCGCAACCCTTTCATGGAGGAGGTTTGTGACCCACTGCAGCACCTCCGCCGGTTCGACGCGTGGAACGGTTGGCGGAATCGGAGGCGGCTGCATGTATGCCGCTGCGTGCGGCAAAGGCTGGGGCATGTAGTTGGGATCAGAGCCCCCGTTCAGCTTTTTGCGCATCAGGATCACAAATCCCGGTATGAGCAGAACCAGAAGGATTGAAATAAAGAGGAGGTTGGCGCGTTTTTCTCGGGTCATGGGTGTTGCATCCACATCATAGGCAAACCAATGTACTTAAAAATCAGTCGGTGCGCGTATGGATTCGGCGACGATTGGGAATGCTACATTACTAGAGATTATAACTAACGTTGCAACAGAGAGATGGCATTGCGCAATCCCGCGTTGCGCATTAAAAATGCACGCTAAGATGATCTCTGCAAAGCGAAGCGAGGATCAAGATGCTTATTTCCATGTGCGGCTATTTGAAGCGGCGGGGTTTTTCTCCTAGAATTGATTTGCTCGCTCGGGGCAACCGTTACCCCGTGGATTGAGCAAGACGGTTGACCAACCGAAAACACGAGTGGAGCACACACCCATGGCAGTTGCGGACGTAGCAGCACCGGCGAAAAAGGGCGCGACCGGCGATTCATCAGCAAAAGAAGGGCATATCGAGAGGCAACGCCTCCGAACCATGTTGTTGATTCGTCGATTCGAAGAACGAACCTATCAGGAATACACCAAACCCGGACAAAAGATCGGCGGATTCTGCCACCTCTATAGTGGTCAGGAAGCGATCTCTGTCGGGCTTGCAGCACTATTCGATAAAAATCGCGACTATCTGATCAACGGTTATCGCTGTCACGGACACAGCCTGGCGTTAGGGATGGATCCGCGCGTCGCGTTCGCTGAGTTATTCGGAAAAGCAACGGGCTGTTCCAAAGGCAAGGGCGGGTCGATGCACTTTTTCGACGTATCGGTCGGCAACATGGGCGGACACGGAATCGTCGGCGGACAACTCCCTGTCGCGACAGGGTTTGCATTCGCTCAGCAATACAAAAACACCGGCGGATTCACCGTCTGTCTGTTTGGTGATGGCGCGGTCAACCAAGGCACACATAACGAAGCATTGAATCTGGCGTCGCTGTGGAAATTACCCGTTATTTTTATGATCGAAAACAACGGCGTGGCGATGGGCACTGAAGTCCATCGCCATTCTGCGGAAACCGATCTGGCCAAACGCGGGCTTGGCTACAACATGCCGATCGCAAACGTCGATGGAAACGACATCGATTCGTTCATTAAAGATGTCGGCGTCGCAGTTGACCGTGCCCGAAAAGGCGAAGGACCGACCTATATCTCCGCAAACACCTTCCGTTTTCGAGGCCATTCGATGTCCGATTCGATGGCGACCTACCGAACCAAAGAACAGCAGGAAAAAGCCAAAAGTCGCGATCCCATTGAGCTTTACGCTGAGCGATTGATGGACAAGGGCGTGATTCATAAAGATCAATACGAAGCAATGCAGGAAGACGTGAATAACGTCATCACCAGCGCCGCCGACCAAGCCGATCAAGACCCGCATCCGCCTTTGGAAGATCGCTGGAATGATATTCTCGCCGAAACGTATCCGTACCAGCCGGAGTGAGGTGATACCATGGACTCGATCGCAGCATATGAAGAGTTTCGTCGGTTGAAGGATCATCATCCGTTTCATTCGTTCGAGGTGGAAACGGTGGATGGAAAAATGTTTTCAATTCGCCGTCGGTCCGGTTTTGCGGTGAATCGTAAATCCATAGTCCTCGGCGATGCCGAGGACCGCGCCAGATTCTACAGGCATGGAGATGTGAAAGTTATTCGCGCGACGACTCAGCGGGTCGTCACGTCATGAATATTGATGATCTCGATTTTTTTGAGCAGTTGGCTGCCCTTGGTAACGCGACACAAACCGGGCAGGTGATTTTCAGCCTTAGCAATGCTGAAAAGGTTTGGGTTAAAAACTTGGGAGACTTGTTTCTTGGACGTCGTACAGTGGTTGTTTATGAGCAGGAAGGCGCGGTCATCACGTTCCCCTTCGCGAATATCTGCTCCGCACAGATTTTGCCAGCAGCAGAGTGAGAATCATGCCAATAATTGAATTCAGAGAAGCCCTCCGTGCCGCCATGACCGAAGAAATGGTGCGCGATGAAAACGTATTCCTCATGGGCGAGGAAGTCGGCCAATATCAGGGTGCCTACAAG
>JBBQXB010000029.1:0-37426 GCA_038210015.1 Tepidisphaerales bacterium | reverse complement strand
GCGCGAACATGAAAGACCTGCTCGGCGGCAAGGGTGCCAACCTCGCCGACATGACCACCGCGGGTCTGCCCGTGCCCCCCGGTTTCACCATCACCACCGAATCCTGCGGCGATTACAACAAGCTCGGCCAGAAGTTTCCGCCCGGCCTCGTCGAAGAAGTTCGCGCCAACATCGCGAAAATGGAAAAGGCCACCGGCAAGAAGTTCGGCGATCCTAAAAATCCGCTGCTGGTGGCAGTGCGATCGGGCGCGAAAATGTCGATGCCCGGCATGATGGATACTGTCCTGAACATCGGCCTGAACGATATCGCGGTCGAAGGTCTCGCCAAGCTCGCCGGCAACAGCCGCTTCGCCTACGACAGCTACCGCCGCCTGATCAACATGTTCGGCGACACCGTCTCGGGCGTGGATCACGAACATTTCGAACACGAACTCAATGAAGTCAAAAAGAGTGTCGGCAAGACGCTTGATACCGAGCTCGACACCGCTGAGTTAAAGCTGGTTTGCGAGAAATACAAAGAAGCGTACAAGAACGGCACGGGCAAAAATTTCCCGACCGATCCGTATGTTCAGCTCGAACATTCGATCGCAGCGGTGTTCAAAAGCTGGATGGGTGACCGCGCGATCCGCTATCGCGAGATCAATGAAATCCGCGGCCTTCCCGGCACGGCGGTCAACGTACAGGCGATGGTGTTCGGCAACATGGGCGAAGACAGCGCCACCGGCGTCGCTTTCACCCGCGATCCGTCCACCGGCAATAACGAATTCTACGGCGAATTCCTCGTCAACGCCCAAGGCGAAGACGTGGTGGCCGGTATCCGCACCCCGTTGGAATGCAAGTCCGAGATGGGCAAGTGGAGCAAAAAGAGCTGGGCGGAACTGCTGGTCGTCAAGAAGAAGCTTGAAGCACGCTACAAAGACGTGCAGGACTTTGAATTCACGATCGAAAAGGGCAAGCTGTATATGCTCCAGACCCGCAACGGCAAGCGCACCGCTGCCGCTGCGGTGAAGATCGCGGTCGATATGGTCAAGGAAAAATTGATCGACGAAACAACCGGCATCCTGCGGGTTGATCCGGCGTCGCTCGATCAATTGCTGCACCCGACATTCGATCCGAAAGCCGCGAAGAATGTGATCGCCAAAGGCCTGCCCGCTTCGCCTGGCGCTGCCGTAGGCAAACTGGCGTTTACCGCGCAGGAAGCCGAAGACCGCGTGCACGCTGGCGAAAAAGTCCTACTTGTGCGTCGCGAAACCGAACCGGCAGACATCGGCGGGATGCACGTTGCTGAAGGCATTCTGACCAGCACCGGCGGGATGACCTCACACGCCGCCGTAGTCGCTCGCGGCATGGGTACGCCTTGCGTTGCAGGCGCTGGGGCACTGGATATCAACGTCAAGAACAAGACCCTCACCGTCGGCGGCAAGACCTACGGCGTCAACGACGTGCTGTCCTTGGATGGCGGAACCGGTGAAATCTTCGAAGGCGAAGTCCCCACCACCGAAGCCACCCTGTCTGGCCCGTTCGCCCAGATCATGAAGTGGGCGGATAAGTACCGCACGCTGACGATTCGCACGAACGCCGATACGCCGCACGATGCTGAAGTCGCTCGCGGTTTTGGCGCACAGGGCATCGGCCTTTGCCGAACCGAACACATGTTCTTCGATCCTCAGCGGATTCAGAACATGCGTGAAATGATCCTCGCCCAGCGCGAAGATGTCGAAGCCCGCAAAAAGGCGTTGGCGAAACTGTTGCCTAACCAACGTGAAGATTTCATCGGGATTTTCAAAGCGATGAACGGCCTGCCCGTTACGATTCGTTTGATCGACCCGCCGCTGCATGAGTTTTTGCCGCATCAGGAAGCAGATCAGCGCAAACTCGCTGACTCACTCGGTCTGTCATTTGAGCAGGTGCAGAATCGCGTAAACCAACTGCACGAAGCCAACCCGATGCTCGGGCATCGTGGTGATCGTTTGCTGATCACCTATCCTGAAATCCTCGAAATGCAGGTACGTGCGATCCTTGAAGCTGCGGTCATCGTTAAGAAACAGAAGATCAAGGTTCTGCCCGAAATCATGATCCCGCTCGCGGGCACCAAGGCCGAGTTGGATTTCTGTAAGAAGATCACCGTCGCAACCGCTGAGGCGGTCTTCAAAGAACAGAAGACCAAGGTCGATTACATGTACGGCACGATGATCGAAGTGCCTCGCGCCGCCGTTACCGCTGATGAACTGGCGCAGACTGCGGAGTTTTTCAGCTTCGGCACGAACGATCTGACACAGATGACTTTTGGCTATTCGCGCGACGATATCAACAGCTTCCTGCCCGATTACTTAAAGCAGGAAATCCTCGAGCGCGATCCGTTCCAAAGCCTGGATGTCGGCGGTGTCGGCAAGCTGGTGCAGATGGCGGTCACGCTGGGCAAACAGACGAATCCCGGTATCAAGCTCGGCATCTGCGGCGAACACGGCGGCGACCCCCGCTCGGTCGAGTTCTGCCACAATGTCGGTCTGAACTACGTATCGTGCAGCCCATTCCGCGTGCCGATCGCCCGTCTCGCCGCCGCACACGCCGCGATCAAATCCGCCGCGTCAGGTAGCAAGAAATCCGGTAAAAAGCCCGCGAAAAAGCTTGCTAAGAAGGCTGGACGTAAGAAGTAAAATCGTTTGATCGCTTGGTCGTTCGAGTTCAACATTTAAGCGGACTGGTCGCCTACGCGATCAGTCCGCTTTCGTTGCGGCATCGACATGCAGACTATTCAGACCTGCGTTATTGCAAAATCACTGAAAATCGAGAAACTTTGATATCAACGGATATTTCTTTTCTTTTATTTAAGGTTCGAGGACTCATGGCAGACAAAAGCGTTTCTACTGATTCACTGGCATTGGATGACGGTAAATCAACGTACAAAGGTAAAAAGTTCCGCGTCGCATTCATCGGCTGCGGCGGTATCGCGCAAACCCATTTGGGCGCGCTGAAGCAGATGGATGATGTCGAAGTCGTCGCAGGCGTCGATATCAAACCAGAACGCCTGAAATTAATGGAAGACAAATGGGGCGTCACCAAGCTCTATAAAGACTGGAAGACGATGCTGAAGGAAGTTCAGCCCGATGGCGTTAGCGTCTGCACGCCCAACGGCGTTCACGCCCTGCCTGCGATCGACGCTGCCAACGCTGGCTGTCACGTCATCGTTGAAAAACCGATGGCGATGAACCCCGCTGAGTGCGTGAAGATGATTGAGGCCGCCAAGAAGCACAAGGTTAAGCTGGCGGTTGGTTTTCAGTATCGCTATCACTCTAAGAGCCAGTACCTCAAACGTGCCGTCGATGCCGGCCAGCTTGGCGATATCATGTTCGCCCGCTGCCAGGCGCTGCGTCGGCGTGGCATCCCGAACTGGGGTGTCTTTGGTCAAAAGAAACTCCAAGGCGGCGGACCGATGATCGACATCGGCGTGCACATCATCGAAATGGCGCACTACGTCATGGGCAGTCCCAAACCCGTCGCAGCGACAGGCAACACCTGGACGCACATGGGCAACAAACCCAGCAATGTCCTGAGTCAATGGCCGAACTGGGATTACAAAACATACACCGTCGAAGACCTGGCGATCGGGCATGTCCGCTTTGAAAACGGCGCGATCCTGCATATTGAAGCCAGCTTCGTCAATCACATCCCCAAGGACGTGTGGAACTTCCAGCTGATGGGAACCAAAGGCGGCGCAAACTGGGACCCGGCAGAAATCTACCGCGATGACGCGGGAACGATGATTAACTCCGCCCCCGGATTCCTGCCCAACACCGACGGTTTTGACACGATGTTCAAAATCAAACTGCGCAACTGGGTCGATGCCGCCACCAAAGGCACACCCCTTACCGCGCCCGGCGAAGCCGGTTTGGCAGTCCAAAAAATGCTCGACGGCGTATACCGATCCGCCGACGCCGGCGGCAAGGAAGTCACGATCAAGTAATTGATTGTGAATCGCCAAGCAGAATTGTTGTAACAACTGACTCACCCTTGCGCATTGGCAAGGGTGAGTTTTTTTGTGTCCATACTTGATTCATTCGATTCAAAAGGTTTGGAACTCACGTGCAAATGGTTGCCAGCGGATTGGTTTTCGATATCGTCGATTTTATGCTCCCACCGATTATCCACCTCGGCCATTCCCCTGATCCCGACGATGCCTTCATGTTTTACGCGATGGCACAGAAACCGCCTTTGATCGACTGCGGTAAATACCAGTTCGAGCACACGCTGCAGGACATACAAACCTTGAATCAACGTGCGATGAAAGGCGATTTGGAAGTCAGCGCAATTTCAATCCATGCCTTTCCGTATGTTTCTGACAAATACGCCCTGATGAGCTGCGGCAGCAGCATGGGCGATGGGTACGGGCCGCGCGTCGTCACGCGCGAGCCGATGTCGATAGACGGTTTGCGCGGCAAGAAAATCGCGATCCCCGGCAAGCTCACGACAGCATTCCTGACGCTGCAACTGTGCCTCGGCCGTGCGGGGGAAGCGTTCGATTACGACGTGGTGATGTTTGATGAAATCCCCGCTGCGGTGCAAAGCGGCAAATATGATGCGGGTTTGCTCATCCACGAAGGACAACTGACCTACCAATCGCTCGGCCTGCATCTGGTCGTCGATCTGGGCGTCTGGTGGCAGGAAAAAACGGGATTGCCGCTGCCGTTGGGCGGGAATGTGGTCAGAAAAGATTTGGGCGAATCGGCGTGCCAGCAGATCACCGACATCATCCGCGCATCAATCCAATATAGCCTCGATCATCGCAAACCCGCGGTCGAATACGCATTACAGTTCGGCCGCGATCTGAATCACGAATTGGCTGACGAATTTGTCGGGATGTACGTCAACCACTGGACAATCGACTACGGCGTGCGCGGCAAAGACGCGATCACGCGGCTACTCGCAGAAGGCGCCGACGCCGGCATCGTGCCACGAACCCCCAATATTGAGTTTATCGAAGCCAAAGCAAAATGACCTATATGAGAAACGCTCTACAACTGCTTCAGAAGCGGGTTAAGCCACAAAGAACACGGCGATCACGAAGGAAAATTAGCCACGAATCACACGAATCATGCCCGAATGTAAGACGTAGAAACACGGGTCGTTTGGCTTAAATTTTTCGATATTTACTGCATTTTTTGTAGAACGAGCGTCTCGCCCGTGACTGTAGATGTGCGAACTCTGCGCCACCTGCGATTCACAAACTCGGTGAGATCTGTGCTCTCTGTGGCAATCTTTTCTGCGCGATCAAGTGCCTCGGAAACTGACCGGCGGATTACAACCCATTCGGGCCGTCGCCGTGTTGGACGAGATCGTCGGCGCGTTCCTTACGGCTGGCGGCGCGTTGCATCTCGGCCATGCTGCACAGGTCTTCGCCGCAGGCGGTTTCGGGCAAACCAACCGGCGATGGAACAGTCGGACAATCCTGCGGGCGCACCGGCAAACCGAATCCGCTACGCAGTGACCGGCGATGCGTCAGAATCTGCTGCAATTCGCGTTTCGTCCCCACCACCGGCGGCTGATTCTTCACCGCATCGTGCAGCATCGCCCAACTGACTTCGCTGGCGATCGCGCTATCGCGAGGCGTGGGCAAACCAAGATTTTTCCCCGCTAAAACAGACCGTGCAAAGACATCGCACATCACGTCCAGTTTTTTATCGTTGAACATCGCGCTTTTGCGAAGCGTGGAATTGACGCCGTTCAGTTCGATCGTTGCGTCTTTGAAATCATGCCGCATCCGAGCGATTCCGCGCGTGCCGATCACATCGACGTAGCAGTTGTGCGTTTTATCCTTTGCGAGATGGCCGTAGACGAATCCCTGCGTGATATCGAAGACCACGCCATTTTCAAACGTGCCGTGACATTGCACCCACCACGGTTCGTCGTGGTTCCACATTTTGATCCCTTGGGCGTGCCAGGTTTTGTATTCCGATTTGGCGTACCAGCGGGCAACATCGACGTAGTGCATGCCGCAATCGTGGAAAGGCGGGCCTTCGGGGGCGTGGCCTTCGGTGGGCATGTGGCCGGGGGTCATATGGCAGACGCGGATGATCGCCAGTTCGCCTATCTCACCCTCTGCGACAAATGCCTGTATCTCCTTGTGATACCACGCATTGCGATTGAACAAGTTCACCCCAACCAGCAGCCCGGATTTCTCAATCGCTTCGACCAACTCCCACTCCGTTTCCGAATCGGCAGCGATCGGTTTTTCCGCCAGGATATGCAATCCCGTCCGCAACGCCTGACGAATCTGCGCAGGTCTTGCATCCGCCAGCGTGAACAGACCCACCGCATCCAGCGATTTGTCGTTCAATACCTCGTCCTGATTGGCGGTTAATTTCGCGGTCGGAACCGTCCGCCCGGCGAGTTGACGCGTAGGCTCGTGAGCATCGCAAATCGTGACGATCTCGTACCGGTCATCCATCTGCATGACCGAAACAAACCCCCTACCCATTCGGCCAAAGCCGATGACGCCAATCCGCAGTTTTTTCTTCATCTCCGTTGATTCTGCCCGCTACTGACACCAGTATCGGGCAGTCCTTTATAGGGATGCTATTCGACCAAACCGCAATGGATATTGCAAGACAGGCTATCGTGTTGCGAGCATTTGGCACGATTTTTTCAACCCGTGTGGCCTTCGCCTACATTCCAGACCGGGATTCAAAAACCGTGCCACACAGTCAAGAACCGTACGCTAAATTGCATTCCTAACTCTTATTTAAGGTCAGGCGCTGGGGTTTTTTGGCGATAAGCTTTCCACATTTCTTCTTGGAAGACCCCGCCGTAAATACCCGAGGCGCGTCGGATGGCGTTGGTCTCGGTCAGTTCTTTTTCAGCCCAAGCGACATAGCGATCGGCATAGTCGAACAAGGCGTCATGATTCCATGCGGCTTTTTGTCCCAGCAGCAGCATGGGCAAAACCAGTCCCGGATACGACTTGCCATTGATATCGCGGTAGGGAACTGCAAAGGATTTGTTCAACGCCGACGACCCGGTCAATTCCGGCGCGAACCCGCCGACGTTCCACTCGGCCAGTCCGATGTCGGTTTTTTCGTAAGGGACCAGTTGTTTGGCACGTTTGTCAGGCAACCACGCCGGGCTATTGGACATATCAACGTCGGACTGGTCGATGTACTTGGTTTGTCCGTCCTCGGCAAAACCCCAGTAGGGCATTTTCTTGGATCGGTCGCCGATGGTCCGCATGCGGTCGTTGTCGAGCATGAGTCCTGCGAAGATGATAGGCATTTTTCGTCCGTGATTCAGCCCGCCTTTGCCCCACCAAAACCCACCGTTCTCGGTGACGTGGTACAGATCAATGCCTACTTGGACGAAGCGGATCAGCAACTCATCTTTGTTTTGTCCAAACTTTTCTTGCAAGGCTTTGTCGTCCAGCATCAGCATCAGCGCTGCCGTCCCGACCGCTTGGCTGTATTCGCGACCATAGTTGGGCATGTTGTCGGACGGGCTGGCATATTGCGCCCCATCACCTATGTGGCTGTAGTGGTCGATCCACGGTTTTTCGAATTGAGCGCTCACGGACTTGATATTCGGGGTCGAATCCACCAGCGGGAGGTTGGGAAGCAGGTCTTTGCGAAGTTTTTTGCTCGAGTAAAGCGGCTTGCTGGTTCCGACATAAGGCGGACGAAACGTGGTCGCGCCGTTATCGGGCGGGACGTCACTTAGCACCGTGAGGATGGCGGCGGTGCGGGTCTGCGGGCGTCCACCATTTTCAAAACTGATGCTCGATACCAGAGACGAATCGGGAGGCAACACCAGCGGCTTGTCGGGCTTCACACCTAAGGCAACGTTTAGCGACGCGTCATAACGCGATCGCGGTTTATATATGTCACCCGCGATCGGATGCCAGCGGTATATGTCCGAATCAAAACCCTGCACCCCCCCCATGGCGGGCATCGGATTGAGCATTGATCCGTTCATCGTGCGCGGTTGGGGCTTGTCCCCGCCGACCGTGAAACCTTCCAGCGTCGTCGTACCGATCTGCTCCATAGAGACGGGCGTGATGCCGACGATCTTGACCGGACCGACGACCCAGTAATCGCCGTTGACGAACTGACCGGCGCGAACGGGCTGGTCGAACGTCCAGGTGATTCCAAACTGTGAGATCTCTTTCATTCGACGCTCTGCCTCCGCAGGCGGGACTGGCGCTTGGGAGTAGGAAAAAGGCGTGACAAATACCAACACCAGTAACGAAAGACGCTTGATGCAGTCAATCCTATTCATGGCAAAACTCTCCGTTAGCACACCAGGATTTCGAACAACCATCTGGGTCTTCTGAATATCCCGAAATGTCATGCCGAGGTACGCCGAAGCATCTACTTGACGCACAAATTGAAGCGATTTTAACGCTGCAAGTAGCCCGTTTAGAGTCTCTCAGGGTGACCTGAGTGAGCGTGTCCGGTTATTCAGAAGTCCCATTTAATTATAGCCTGCGAATTAAATATTGGGAGTGAGCGCAAGTGATACTTAGCATTTCTGTACAAAAAAAGCGTATTCACGCATCGGTGTGCGTCAGCAATCTCATTTCGGCGTCGCAGAAAAAAATCGATGCATCAGTTCGTCGGTCGGCACATCAGGATTTTTCGCCAACGCGACCGCTGCGCTGAGGATCGGTTTGTCTTGCAGCGGATATTCGTCGTCGACGTTGCAGATCGTCAACGTCTTGCGATTCATCTGGTCCAACAGACGCACCCACCCGCGCCAGTGCTCAATCCAAGCCCGCTGGTAGACCGGCGTTTCTTCTTTCATCACTTCACGCGTGTGGTGATCCCTGCGAAATTGCACCTTCAAAAACCAACTGAAACGCTCGCTAATTGAAAGCAGTTCCATGCCCAGCTTGTAACAGTCGTCGCCGGCGAATGGCCCGATGAACCAGCTCCATTCGACCGTGCAGCGCGGGTCGAGCAGGCGTGCCACATCGGCCCATTGGTCGCGGGGGCAGATTTTTGAATTTAATTCGGTCCGAACCCACAGATCGGGCTGGGCTTTGAGGATGTAGTCAATGTAAGGGTTGAGGGATTCGCAGATTTTTTCGGCGTGCGTTTTTTGAGATACGGTCTGGCCTTTGTATTCGATTAAATCATATTCCCCCGTTTGATATTCCACCCCGGCGAGATCAAACTCCTCAAGCGTTCGATCCAGATGACGTTGAATGCTGCTCCTGGTGTCGGGTTCGAGCGGGTTTTGACCATCGCAAACGTCATAGGCACCGATGCCGATGCCCAGATGAACGCTGATGTCACGCGCTTTGCAGTAATCGCAAAACTCTTTGGCGATGGATCGAAGCGGCTGGGCCCAGAACCAGATCAGGATGCCGGTCGCACCGGCGGCCTTGGCGCGATCGATGTAGGGGAATTTGTCGCCTATTTTCACATAGCACGCCTGATCGCCACGAAAAATAATCTGTTGAAGTGAACTCATCTTCTTGCCCATTTCCGCCGCAAGACGCTTAAATCTGCGGATGTGTGATAAAATCGCCTGTTTCTTTCATTTTCGCCCATGCGCGGCGGCCTTGATCGTTCAGCATCGCCATCGGATCTTTGCGCAATTTCGATACCGTGACGTCAGACATTGTTTTGGCATGCACCAATCGCAGGCAGGACTCGCCGACATGCGTGACGGTCTGAGCCTTGGCGTCGATGTAGGCGGTTTCAAAGACATTGAGATTACGTGGCATGTGCGTGTTGTGAACGCGGGTGTGCGCCTCGCGCGGCCCGCCGGGTGTGATCAGCGGAATGCGCGCCCATTTTGGGTAATTCACATATTCCACCTCCGCCAGTTCCTCACTGCCGTGCAACGTTGTGTTGGACATATGGCTGACACCCAGAAGCAGGATCAAACCGCGATCGAGGTACGTTAGGCGCGTGTAAGGCGTGCCCTCCCCGCACGGGCCGGGCGCCTGATCGTGATTCGCCAACAGTTCGCCCGCCCGCGGTCCAATCCCTGTGACCGAGTGTGTGGGATGCCAACTTCGCTGCACACCTGACCGATTGCGAAACGTTTCTGCTATTTTGCCTGCATAAGTGGGCGTTTTTGCGATATCAAAAGGGGCGACATCCGCGAGCGTGCCCCGGTCTGACGCTGCGATGCAGGCGACGACAAAATCGTGCTTGGTCGTGATTGCGGACATCATCAGCGTGCCGGTATACCCGAGCACATCGAGCAACGTGTCGATCACGGCGTCGGCGCCGCCTTCAAAATGTCCGAATCGGCTTAATGAGCTATGTACGAGCAGGGTGTCGCCGCGGCGTAGTCCTAGGCGGTCCAGACCGGCCTTGAAATCTGCCGATGAAACAGACGTAGCGGCGTCGGGGCGAAGTTGGCTGGAAGATGCCGGCAAGGGATTGTCAGTCGTGATTGTTTCGTCGGTTCAGGCTACGGGCAAAGCATAATTGATATATCGCATAACCGTCAAGACGTATCGATGTTTTGCACATCATCGCCCCGGCACGACTTACCGACCGAGAAACAAATCACGCCCTTTGACCAGCGACACCATCTTCCGGTCGGCGATCGAGCGTTTGTTCATCCAGAAACCGCAATCGGGGTGCACCCACTGGATCCGACCCGGACCCATGATTTTGCTCGCCTGTTCGATCCGTCTGGCGACTTCCTCAGGCGTTTCCACCGTGTTGACCTTGATATCAATCACACCCAATCCCAGCCCGATCTTCGGATTCAATAATTCTTTGAAATGTGTCAATTCGTCGTAGCCCCGGAATGCAAACTCCAACACGACATGATCGCAGTGCAGTTGATTCATAAATCCGATCAGTTTCGCCCATGTACCGCTTTGGATGGATTGCCCCCCATAATTGCCGAAGCAGACGTGGACGCCTTTCTTCTTGGCTTTTGTGCAGGCGTCGAGAACGAGGTTGATGGATGCCGCTGCCCAATCGGCTTCGTCGGCGTGGCCGGTGATGTTGGCTTCATCCACTTGAATGACATCCGGATCAATCTCCGCGACCTGCTTCGCCAGCGCCCGACCAATCGCCATCGCGAGTTCGGGTTTGGTTTTATAATGTTGATCCATCAGCGTCTTGCTGAGCATGTGCGGACCAGTGAGGGTGAACTTCATCGTATGATCGGTCAGCGATCGCGCTCGGTGATAATCGCGAGGCAGATTCAGCGTGCCTTCGTCGATCGGACCTTCGACCACGCCGGCTGGTTCGGCGCGAAAACCCATGCCTTCGAGCTTGCTGAACGCCGTGATATCCGCCCGGGTGATCTGGCTACGGATGCCGCTCATCGGACGGATGAAGTATTCGATCATGCCATTGGTGTCGGGGTGGTTGATATCAAACCGATAGAGTTCGCCATCCGCGACGACATCAATGCCTGCCATTTCCTGTGTTTTGAAAACAACGCGGGTCGCATCGGTCAGCGCCTGCTGGCTTGGCAGTGCGACCAACCATTCAGGAACGGGATAGGAACCCACGACGGTGGTAAGGATGGATGGGGCACTCATATCGAGATTATTCTGGAATGATATAGTTGATGCAAACGCCCCTACCACTCATGACTTGAATCGCTAAGCTATTGGCTCGAAAGTAATACCTATGCTCGCAACCACTTTTCTCGAATTTTTCATGTCCCCGTCGATCTATATCGGCCTGCTGGCGTTTGCGATGTCGCTGGGGCTGGTGGCGTATCTGATCCTGCTAGAACGTAAGGTCGCGTCGTGGGCGCAGGATCGGATCGGACCTAACCGCGTTGGGTTCGGGTTCGGCCTGCCTTTCATGCCGAAGTTCCACTTCTGGGGACTCGGCCAACCGTTGGCGGATGGGCTGAAGTTTTTCGTCAAAGAAGATTACCGGCCAGGCGGCGTCGACAAGGTGCTATTCACGATCGCCCCGATCATCATGATGCTGACGGTGATCGTCTCGCTGGTGATCGTCCCTTGGGGCGGAACCAAGGTGACGACCCACCGCATCGATGTCACGCCTCTTAAAATCGACGGCCAGTCCGATGCTACCATTCTCGCGACGGCTGAGAAGCAGGTGACCGCCGAGATGCCGGTTTATCATTCGCTGCGAAGCCAGACCACGGCGTTGGAGGTTGTCGATGCAAGCCCCGCATCCCTCAACATCAACGGCAAGCAATACTTCGCTACCTATGTCAGCGGATTTCGCTTCCAGACAACCGATCTGGGCATCGGGTTGCTATTCGTCTTGTCTACGCTTTCGCTGGCGGTCTACGGGATTGTCATTGGCGGATGGGCGTCGAATAATAAATACTCGTTTCTCGGTGCACTTCGCGCCACGGCGAGCATGATCAGCTATGAAATACCGCTGGGTTTGTCGGTTTTGCTGGTGGTGTTGATGTTCGGCACGCTGGATTTAAGCGTGATTGTCGATCAACAAGCCCGATACTGGATGCTCGGCGGCGTGATCCCGATCCCGGCGTGGAATGTCTTTGCCCAGCCGCTGGCGTTTGTGCTCTTTTTGATCTGCATCCACGCCGAAGCCAACCGCGCCCCGTTCGATCTTGCAGAGGCCGAGCAAGAACTGGTCGGCGGATACCACACCGAGTATTCATCCATGCGATTCGCGCTATTTTTCTTAAGTGAATACGCCGGGATGATTACGACCAGTTGCGTCTGCGTGGCGCTATTCTTCGGCGGCTGGCATATGCCGGGGCTGGATTGGGCGTTTGCCAAGATCACCGGCGTTCCGATGCACGCCGATCATCCCTCATGGAGCGAAAGTATCGTGCTGTGCTTCTTACGGATGGGTGTTTATTTCGCCAAGGCGATCGTGATTCTGTTTGTATTCATGTGGGTGCGCTGGTCGCTTCCGCGATTCCGGTTCGATCAGTTAATGCGGCTGGCATGGGGCGGATTAATCCCGATCGGGCTTGGCATGTTGCTGGCGACCGCCGGCGTGGTCGTACTGACCAAAGGCCGCACCTACACGCAACTCGACGGCTACGCCGCGGTCTGGTTTTTGGCGATGAACATCGTGTTTACGATCGTTCTGATCATCATCATGGGCATCAAAGGCCCCGCACCAACGACGAACAAACGCCTACGCGTCCGCGATAGTCGCTTCGGGAACGACCCGCACACCGCTTGATCGACGTTTTAGATTTCGCGCGTCACAGATTTTTCACCGCGAAGGCGCGAAGTGCGCCAAGGGTCGCGAAGAAATCAAAACCGCACATCACGGTAGATGACGCTGATTACGCTGAAAGTAAAGGCGTTTGTCTGATCTGCGCAATCTGCGTCATCTGCGGTTCAATGTATTGTTGTGTCACTTTGCTTTTTCCGTTGATCCAGCGCTTGGCGGGCTTTTTCGGCGCGCTTTTCGAAATCCTTGCGGATACGTTCAAGCTCAGATGCGTCCAATTCCTCCATATCCAGCAACGCTTCATTGGCGTTTTCAACCGCGCGGATCAATTCGTCGAGTTTGATATGCACCGCCGCAGAATCCCGATTCTGTGAGTTTTGGATCAAAAAAACCATCAAGAACGTGACGATGGTTGTTCCCGTGTTGATAACCAGTTGCCAAGTGTCGCTGTACCCGAAAATCGGTCCGGTGATGCCCCAGATGACAATGATCGCCAGTGCCGACATGAAGGTGGCGGGATGACCCGCGATACGAGCGGTATGACTAGCAAAGCGCGTGAATATGCCGCGATGGTGTTTGGATTGGTCGCTTCCCATGCATCTATTAAAGGCTACGTGTAGCAGCGAAAACCAGTGAATTTTGCTTCAGCCGCACTTCACCCCTGATCGGATTGCGTCCCCACGCCATTTGAACCAGCCGATCCACCAACTGCGAAAAACTGATGCCAATCTTTGCCGCCGCTTCGGGCAATAAACTAACGGGGGTAAAGCCGGGGATGGTGTTGATCTCCAGCAGATAAGGCTCATTTGTCACGCCATCGATCATCAAATCAACCCGCGCCAGATCGCGACATCCCAGGATTTCGTTCGCCCGCTCGGCGAGGGTCATGCACCGTTGGAGCAAGATTTCGGACAGCGGCAAATCAAAACTATGCGTCGCGCCGCCTTTGGTATACTTGGCTTGGAAATCGAAAAATTCGTGTGAGGTTTCGATCAGGATCGGCGGCAAAGCCCTGCCTTCAAGCAGGCCGATGGTGATTTCCGGCCCGTCGATGAATTGCTCGATCATGCACTGCCCGTACTTGCAAAGCAGGTGGTCGATCGCCTGCTGTGCGTCGGCGGGGGTCTTGCAGAGATTGACGTCGATGCTGCTACCGGCATCGATCGCTTTCACTACGCAAATGCCGGGATCCGTCCACGCATCGACCGGTAACATCGCCGAAACGCACTGCCATTTCGGTGTGGGTAAACCAGCCTGTTTCCAGCGTGATTTGGCGGCGATTTTGTCCATGCCGAGTTGGCTGGCGACCGATCCTGATCCCACGAACAATAGGCCGCGTGTTTCGAGGATTTTTTGAATTTCTCCGTCTTCGCCAAACGCGCCATGGAGGACCGGAAACACCACATCGACAGGCCGATCCAAACCCGACAGATTATCCGGCGACACGTCGGAGACAAAAACATCGTGCCCGGCATCGAGCAGTCCCTGAGCGACGGCTTTTCCGCTGATGAGCGAGACTTCTCGTTCGGAGGAGGGTCCGCCACATAAAACGGTGATTCGCATGATTAGCTCCTGACTTTCGCACACAACTGCCGGACATCAAAACGTGGTGGCTTGGAGACTACCTGTTCAATTCCAATACTGCTTTCGTGATGCCCACCGCGAGCAAGCTCGCGGCTAAACAAAAAAAGGGGTCATACATTAGCTTTTTAGATGGGCCACACACGCACTTCGCTTTCCAGCACCACCTGATGTTTATCGTAAACGCGTTCCTTGATGACATTGACCAATTTCAGCACATCGTGGCTGGTGCAACCGGGATTGGCGACAATGAAGTTGGCGTGTTTCGCACTGACCTCGGCCAGCCCGACGCGCAGGCCTTTCAATCCGGCTTGATCGATCAACGCCCCGGCGCTGAGGCCTCGCGGGTTTTTGAATATGCAGCCGCAATTCTTGGTATTCAACGGCTGGGTGTTGCGCTTGTACATCCAGATTTCTTTTGTGCGCGCCATCATCGTGTCGGGATCATCGTCTTCCAGTTCGACGGTCGCGCCGAGAATGAAAGGCGCGATGATGTTGGTCTTGCGGTAGTCAAAAACCAGATCGTCTTTGGTCCGTTGGAAGATATTTCCGTGGGAATCCATGACGGTGACGGTGGTGATGACCGATCCGATATCCCCGAATTTTCCGCCACAGTTCATGCGAATCCCCCCGCCGATGGTTCCGGGGATGCCCGCGAGGCATTCCAATCCACTTTTGCCTTCGCGAATCGTGCGAAGCAATAATTTTTGCATATCGACACCTGCACCGAGTTCGAGCGTCCCGCCATCAAATTTGATCCGACGCCAGAACTCCTCACTTAACCGGAACACCGCCCCATCAACGCCATGATCCGACACCAGCAGATTTGCACCCAGACCCAGAACGTAGGTTGGGATATTGTGTTCCGCGCAGCGTTTGGCGGCCTCTTGCAACTCTTCTGTGGATCGCGGTTGAATCAGATATTTCGCCGGGCCGCCGATCTTATACCAAGTGAATCGCGCCAGCGGGACGTTCTCGGTAACGAACGCTTCGAGTCCTGAAAAATGGCTGTCGGTGACCAGTCGCATTGATGTTTGCTCGCTTTGGATGCCTCTTATGAATCAGTGCGATCGCAAGTCAACAACCCCACGCCGCCAAGCCTGTTTATACCTTCACGATACCAAATCAATCCCGATATCGTTGACATTGCCCGCACCCATTGTGACGACCAGATCGCCTGCGTGCAGGTCTCGACGAAGGTGTGACACAATGTTGTCAAAGTCCGGGATATGTATCGCTGACTGTCCGCGTGCGTTGATCATGCGAACCAGATCTCCGGCGCAAACGCTGCGGCGTTCTTCTTCACTGTCGCGGGTGAAATAGATATCAGGCATGATGACTTCATCCGCAGAATCAAAACTACGGGCAAAGTCCTCCAGCAGATGCCTCGTCCGGCTGTGCTGGTGGGGTTGGAAGACGCAGATCAGCCGCGCAGGGCGGTATCGTTCGCGGATCGCTTTCAGAGTTGTGCGTACTTCGGTCGGGTGATGCCCGTAATCATCGACGACGGTCGCGCCGTTGTATTCACCCATGTAAGTCATACGACGATCAATACCCGCGAACCGGCTGATCGCTTCGGCGGCCTTGCCGATGTCCGCGCCGCACGCGTGCGCCGCCGCCAACGCCATTGTCGCGTTCAACAGATTATGCTCACCCGCTACACGCAGCCTTAAAACCGCCACCGAAACGCCATTCAAGCTCACCTGCCCTTGATAGCACCCTTCTGTGATTCCGCGAGGCGTAGTGCTCCAAGTCGTTTCCGCACCCAGCGAGACAGTCTCGACATTGCAGGTGAGGTCTTTAATCACCTTCGCGACATTCCCGTCCCTGCCATTGGCGATCACCGTGCCGGTATCGGGCACCAGCATCGCAAACTTGCGGAAGCTTTCGTTGATCTCGTGGATATTTTTATAGCAATCGAGGTGGTCTTCTTCGATGTTGTTGATCAGCGCCACCGTCGGGGCGAGATTATGAAACGACCGATCGTACTCACACGCCTCTGCGACAAACGCATCACCCGAACCCGATCGACTACCCATCCCGCCGATCTGTGGCACGGTCGCGCCGACAACAAAACTGGGATCAAGTCCGCATTCGATTAACGCAAAGGCGATCATCGCGGTGGTGGTGGATTTGCCGTGCGTGCCGGCGACCGCAACGCCGTGGCGTTCCTGCATTACTTCGCCAAGCAGTTGGGCGTATTTGACGGTGTGTATGCCCAGGATTGTTGCAGCCGTCAACTCAAGATGGTCGTCCTTAACCGCTGCCGATCGGACGACCAGATCGACGTTTTTATCAATCAAATCCCCGTGCTGGGTACGGCTGATGCGGACGCCTTTTTTTGCAAGCGATTGCGTCTGCGAATTGCTTTGCGCGTCTGACCCAGTGACAGTTGCGCCGCAGTCGATCAGCATTCGCGCCAACCCGCTCATTCCCGATCCGCCGATGCCAACAAAATGCACACGCTGCCCGTAAAATTTACTCGCAGGACGGGCCTGAAAAGGCGCACTAATCTCGCGATAAACCAAGGGCGGGATAGAAGTTTGCAACGCAGAGGTAGGGATTGCGGACATGGGCGATTTCCGATTGCCGATCCTCCGCGATCCGGTCGATGGCCCGCTACCCGATGTGAGCGAAAACCATCACTCGTGCGCACGCGAAGGTCGATTCCATTCATCGGCCGACCGGTTCACGATTCATCATTCCGATTTACTATCAGACGCATGAACGCAAACAGGCTTGGCATCCCTGCCAACTCAGAACTCGCTGAGGGCTAACGGCATTGTAACGCACCGTGCTGAAAATGACAGACCAATGAGGATACGCCAATGACATCCACCCTACCCGACGAACCCCAAGCAAAATCGTCATTTCCTTTCCCGCAAGACTCATCACGCCACAGAAGGTGACGCATTTCCACACTGATGCAACGATTTCGCGCCGATGCGGTATAATTACGATCATGATTAAAGAGATTATTGCTGCGACGATCGCCTGCACGTCGGTGGTTTTTGCATTGCCCGATGGGGTGTCGATTTCTAAGGATGACAAGTCCAATATCGAAGGGACAGCCACCTATACCGTCACCGCGCCGCAGCAGGCATCTGCCAACAAAGTCGAGGTGCTGCTGCCGGACAATCTCGATCCCACGAAGAAATACAGCTACGTCATTTGCCTTCCGGTCAACACCGGCACGGCGGCGAAATTCGGTCACGCACTCAAAGAAGCGAAAAAACATGATCTGGCAAATCGCTATCAGGTGATCTTCATTGTCCCTGCTTACGATGTGGAACCATGGTTCGGCGATCACCCAACCGCCCCGGCGCCCAAACAACAGGCCTATGTCACCGACGCGTTGATTCCGGCCATCGAATCGGTGCTGCCGGTGCGAACGGATGCTGGCGGACGGTTTTTAGTTGGATTCAGCAAATCGGGATTGGGTGCGCTGGGGTTGATGTTGCGGCATCCCGATCAATTCGCCCGCGTCGCGGCGTTTGATTCTTTCATGGGACAACCCACCGACGAACAATTCAGCAAATGGGGTTTCGCTGCCAGTTACGGGACACGCGAAAACTTCGATAAGTTTGATCCGATGCTCCTTGCGGATAAAGCAAAGGATCAGTTCAAAGGCGACGACCGCCGGTTCGTGATTCTCGCGGGCGGGCCGGGGTCACGGATCGGGGTGGATATGTTTGAGCAGAAGCTAAAGGACGCGAACATCGCCCACACCTATATTTTCCAATCCAACGCCGGGCACCATTGGGAAACCGGCTGGCTTCCCCTGGCGATCGCCGGTCTGAATCCGCCGAAACCGGTGGCGGCGGATAAGTAGACGCGACGGGATCGTTCCTCGAGAAGTTTAACCGCAGACTACCCAGATGAAATCCAGCCCACGGGCGAAATGCCGTGCTACGCAATAGCTTAGAAAATCCAGTGTTGTCCGGTTTTTTCTTGCGGCATTCGCGTGATTCGTGGCTCACAGGTTTCGACTCGATTCTGGGATCACTTCGCGACTTCGATTATTTCACCATCGCACGGGCGGGTTTTACGTCCGGGCTGGTAATGATTAGATAATCGACGTTCATGCTTCTGCCATTACTGTTATTGAACCGCAGCACGTTTTCGCCCTTGTTCAATTTGATCAACAGCGGGGCTTTGGTGATCGGATCGACCATACTCGCAATTTCCCAATCGTCTGATCCGTTGGAGAAACCGTTGGTTGGCTCGGCCTTAAACGGGGCGGAGACTTCCTGAACCTGACCGTTGACGGTTAGGTCGCGGATGACTTCCTGCTGCGCGCAGTAGCAGAATGCGATGTTGTAAAATCCGTCGGCGGGGACGGTGGCTTTCCATTCGACCCAATGGCCGATGTTATCCCACCTGAAGACACTCGTGCCTACGGCGGCGGTTTTGTTGGGCGCGATGCCGAGGTCGCCGTTGCCTTGTCCGCTGAAATCCTCTGCCTGCACGATCACGACTGTGTTGGCGGGGACAGGATTGGCGGCTGCGGCTTGCACGCGTTGCTGGCTGCGGGCTTTGGATTCCTCTGCCATTTTTGCTTCTTGTGCGAGTTGATCTTGTTCACGCTTTTGCAAAATCTGCAGACGATGTTCGTAGGCGCTTGGCACGCCTTGCGGTGCAAACTCGACCCGTGATGCTGGCGCGAGTGTGACGACCACTTTCGCACCGTCTTTGGTGGCTTTAGCCTCACCGGTGCGCTTGCCGTCTTGATCGAGCGCGAACGGCGCGACATCGGGGATGCCGGGGAACGCAACTATGATGGTCGCCTCTGTGCCGGACGGATTGCCGACAATCACAGATCCTAGATCGGTTTTTTCGGCGTATGCCAATCCCGATTCGTTGCGTTGGAGCGAAACCTCGCCGTGAGACAGCATTTTCCCGCCACCGAGATAGATCGCCTGCACTTGTTTTCCGTCCATGACGACGAAGGCTTGTTGTGCGTCGGTTTTCAGAGTGCCGACTTCGTAGGACCCAGGTTTGTAAGATGCAAAAGCCAAATCTACACCTTTGACGGTCTGGATTTTCATCAGCCCATAACCTTGTGCCAGATCGCCTTCACGCGTCACTGATTGCACAAACGGTTCGGGGTTACCCGAGATATCCACCGCGTTGGCGTAAAGAGTGGAAGTCGCTTCGACGCGACGTTGCAAAATCGTCGGCGGACGATCGGCTTTCATATAACCGTTACCCACAATCACTTCGGTAGATGTTCCACCGGCTGCGACAAATCGCGCGACGCCGTTCTTGGCTTGGATCGTTGCAGACCAGGGTTGATCGGTGGTTGCACGTTGCACTTCGGTTAAAGCCGAATAGCCGGGCTTGGCGGGTTGGGGGAAGGCGTAATCTTCAAGGGGCAACGTGGTTTTCATGTCACCCATCAGATGCCACGACAAATCCATCACGTGCGGCACCTGTGAAAAGGCGCCGAACAGGTCGGCCATGTAGTTGGGGGTGAGGAATAAGGCGCGATCCATCGTTACGCCGGAATAGGCTTCATCCGTCCAAGCGCGTTGAATTGAGATCGTCTCCGCCGGACCGTAAACGACCTGCGTTGCACCGGCGGGTTGCTGGTTATTTTCATCAACGACCAATGTATTGTGCGCAACCGTTGTCGCATACCAATTTTTGTAGAGAGGCTGTTCGTACCAAATACTGCCCGGATCGGGAATCAGCCGGTTATCAAAGGCATAAAGATCGACGCTGAGTTTATCGGGATGCCCGTGCGAACGGTTCGGGCCGTAGTCGATCAACATGCTGACCATGCCGTTTGGCGTCATCAGTCGATTGATGCCAAAACCGACGCCGAAGAAGTTAAAGGGTTTCGATTCAAAAGGCGGGATTTCCAGTTTCGGATCAAGGTTATACAAAAGTGAAACGGGATATTTCTGGAACTGCGCCGCGAGGTTTTTGCTCGCGCGGCTGATGATTGACAGGTATTTTGGATCGCCGTAACGGGCGTAGGCGTATTCCCAGAGGTTGGCTTCGTAACCGATGATTGAACCGCCGCCTCCGTCGTGGATCGCGGGGGTTTGCAGATTGGGATAGGCAAAGCGAAGCGGGGAATCAAATAGTTGTTTGAGTGCAAAATCGCGGTAGCTGTACATATCGACACCGTGCCGCCAGAGGATTTCGGCGTCGGCGACGACGGCTTCCATCGCCATCATCTGGTATCCGGTTGATCCTTCCGACCACAGGCCATCGACGTCGATGCTCTTTTCGCTGAAGTGCAGCATCACGCCGCCGGTGGGTTTATCCTTCGTGCCTTTAGGGCCGTACATCGCCAGATCAATCAAGTCCTGTGCATCGATCGCGTAACCCACCATGAGGACGGCGTTCGTGCAGATTGCCGACCAGTTGGTGGCGGCTTTCATGACGCTAGAGTTTTTTGCGATGAACTCGGCGCTGGCGCGAAGCAGGTCTTTTTCGATCTTTTCGCGTTCTTCGGATGAGATTGAAGGCAGATCGTGTACAAGGTCATACCCGCGCGCGACTTGGATCAGCCAGGTCGCGTCGCTGAGGCGTTGGTCAAAGACTTTGCTGGGATCGTGATTGAATCCCGGACGTGCGCCGATCCCATAGTTGGGATAGGCTTCGGCGTAGGCGATGAGCAGTTTCTTAGCGTATTCTCCGTATTTTTCTTCGCCGGAGATTTGATAAACCGTGCCTAGATTCGCGATATCCAATCCCAGACTGTTGTGAACTTTGTTGACTTCCTTTTCCGGTAGGTGCATCCAGTTGCCTTGATCATCCTTGCGAGGCTGAGGCACGTTGAGAGGTTCTTGAATGCGTCCGTCCATCGCTTTTTTCAGCGCGGCGTACTGCTTTTGCAATTCAGGGCTGGTTTCCAGCATCTTGCGATATTCCGCAACGTCCTGCTTATCCCACAACGTGCGCGGCCAACCCTGCGACTGGCGCGGTTGGCCGATCACTTTCACTTTTCCTTCCGCAACGACACCTTGCGTCGGTGCGATGTGACTCGGATTCAACGCAACGTTGTAACCGCTTGGCGCTGTCATCAATGGCGATAGATCTTCGGGTGACAGCACCGCGAGGCGCTTCCATCCGCCGTAATTCGGACCGGGGGTGCCGTCTTTTTTTGTGCGAAGTGGGTGAACGTCGGTCACCACAATTGCGATCTCTCTGCCTTTTGCATCCAGGTCGACACGCACCGGTTTGCCGGGGTTGTCTGCAAGTTGCGCCTGCTTGACGAGCTTGCCATCGACAAAAATATCAATCGCTGCCGCTTGGCGCGTGCCGTTGTAATCGAGTCCAGTCGTTTCGATCGCTTTGATCTCAACGGCTTTGATGAGCTTGATATCAACGCGTCCGCCTGTCATCGGCGAACCAAACAGTGTGCCACGCGCCTTGCCTTTTTCGGGCCCCATCGCATTGTTCGCAGGCCAGTCTTTATTAAATGGTGCGCCCGACCCGGTGGCGGTTGCGCCTAACTCGGTCAGCGCCACATTCAACAGCTTTTGCTCCTGCGCGAATGAAGTGGATGTCAGCCATCCCAGGCAAATTAAACCGACGAATGCGAACCCTAAATGGCGAATCATAATTATTACCTCACTCAAAATGACGAAACGACTCCGCTGGATATCATTACAGCATACCGTCCGTTTTATACCGAGGAACTGTCAATCGGTTGATAATGAAAATTAAATGTGTGGGTTGTGCGTCATTTTTGGGTTTATTATGTGGATTGGGCTACGCCTGTGCCTGTTAAATGGGTTGCCATCCACTTACGCGATGCACCGGTGCGACCTATTTGTAGCGTGTTTACGTGAATAGCAGATGAACCAGCCACGGGTCCAAGCCATGGCTCATTGTTTGTCGGAAAAAATAGACGCTCGGCGGCGTCGGTGCATCGGCGACGCTATGATTGGGAGACAGTTGCGAGTTGCCAGACAGCACCTCTGAAGCCGCGTGCATACGCTCTGGCGGTATGTCAGCGGAGATGCGCTGGTCATCACGCGCGGGCTTACGCCCGCGGCTTGTCCGTTAAAACGACACCGCGAAACGCATATTGACCACTTTCCAATGACGAATGACGAATAACTGATGACTGATGACTGATGACTGATGCCCACGACGAATCAATCGCAAAATAACCAAACACAAAATATCTAAACACAAAATACTAAACACAAACTATCAAAGCACGAAGTAAATATCACCCAACGAGGTGCCTGTGAATCCTTTATTTGAACCACTCGAACAACGCAGCCTATTCGCGACGACCATTCCGGGAACGGATATCACCATTCCGAACATCCCGGGAATCGATATTCCGATTGATTTGCCGGGAAAAAACACCCCGGTTGTTGATGTCGTCAACGCCAATCGCATCCGTTACGGCGTGCCGGGATTGATCGCGGCGACGATGAAGGATGGCAAACTGGATGAGATCGGCGCCGCCGGGGTCAGGCTGGCGGGGGAAAGTGATCGCGTGCGGTGGGGAGATCCGATGCTGATCGCATCGGGCACGAAGGCGATGACCGCCACACTCGTTGCGCGGCTCGTCGAAAAAGGCTACATCAAATGGACGCACAAAATCGTTGATTTCTTCCCCGGCTACTTGCGCCGTGGCGCGATCAACGACGCCTATCAAAACATCACCGTGGAGCAACTGCTCTCGCATCGTGGCGGCATGCCGACCGATCTGTCGACGCAACTCACCATCGCGACCGCGATCGCAACCGACGATCCGATGACGATCCGCAGCAACTATCTGCCCTCGATCCTCAGGCAAAAACCACAAGGGTCTGCCGGAGATTATGCCTACAGCAATGTGGGGTACATCGTCGTCAGTGCGATGATCGAACAGGCGATGCGCGAACCGTATGAAAACATGATGCGGCGGCTGGTGTTTGAACCCCTTGGCATGACCAGCGCCGGTTTTGGTTGGCCGGGGTCGAGCGATGTGCTGGATGCCCCGCGTCCGCATAGCCCAACAGGCAATTCGCTCAAGCCCGATTCGCTTTTCAAGTTCCCCAGCGTCTATAACGCCAGCGGCGGGGTCCACGTAAATATCATCGACTGGGCGAAATTCGTCGGCGTCCAACTCGGCCAGGCGCCGCGTCGGTTCCTCACGCCCGCCACCATCGACAAACTCAGCACGCCGATTGGCGGCTACGCACTGGGCTGGAATACTTATAAGCAAAACGGGTTTGATGTGATCCAGCACGATGGCACGGATGGTTATTGGTACAGCTCGGTCATCGCCAGCCGGGACCAGAAAACCGCGATTCTCGTCATGGGCAACCGAGGCCCGATCGCCGGTGAGCGCGCCGTCCACGATACGTTGGTGCAACTGCAAGGGCGGTTGATAGACCATTTGTGACGTGATGAGTGGGTCGTGAATCGTGACTCGTGGTACGTGGTTCGTGAAATGCAAATTGCTTCTGTTAAGCCGCGAGCTTGCTCGCGTTTCAGTGTCTGTTGCGTGATGTGTGTGTCGTGAAAGCAACTGGAGGGGTAGGTGGTTCGTGATTCGCGGTTCGTGACATGCAATTCCCTACCCCGGACCTTCCACATCGTTTTTCATGTCCGACACGCCGTTCGTCCGATAATCATTTGTAGTATGGACGATTCGATCTATCGATTGCGCAATCACGACCTGTTATTGCTGGTTTTGCTGGCGATTTTGGGGCTGGGCATCGTTATGGTGCAGTCGGCGTCGTTGGGCATTCGCACGCCCAAACTCGCGGTGGACGGTGTGCCTGCGGTCGATGATTCGATGAGTTTTCGTCTGACTGATCTAGGCCAGAAGCAGTTGCTCTTTGCGGGGGTGGGTTTGGTTCTTTTTCTGATCGTCCGTCAGGTCGATTATGCCAGGCTCGTACCCAAATCAGGCTCGATTCTTCGCGCACCGCCGGTCTGGTGCTTGTTGATCGCAGCGGCGGCGTGCGTGATGGTGCTAATTCCGGGGATCGGGATCGAAAAAAATGGCGCGAGGCGCTGGTTACCGCTGGGGATCATGCAAGTCCAGCCGTCCGAACTCGCGAAGTGGGGCGTGGTGATCTTCCTCGCGTGGTGGCTGACCTATCGGCCTATGGATCTGAGCAAATTCAAGGGTTTTGTGCTGACGCTGATCCCGGTCGGGATGATGTGCCTGCTGGTTGTGATCCAGGATTTCGGAACGGCAGCGCTGATCGGCGTGGTGGCGTTCGGGATGTTGCTTGTCGGGCGGATTAAACTCGTTCATCTGATGATCGTCATCCCGCCAGCGCTGATGGCGGCGTTTTGGTTCGTGCATCACAAGGAATATCGTTGGAAGCGGATGACCGCGTTTCTTGATCCGTACGCAGCCCCGCAGCAGGAGGGGTATCACATGATCCAGTCGTTGCTGAGCTTTGCCACAGGTGGATTATCCGGCACGGGTATCGGCAGCGGCATTCAGAAACTGGGTTATCTGCCCGAAGACACGACCGATTTTATCTTCGCGACGATCTGTGAAGAACTCGGCCTATTCGGGGCCGGGCTGGTCATCTGTTTTTACCTGGCGATTCTGCTTCTGGCGTGGCAGGCGGTGAAAAAAAACCGCGACAGCTTCGGCAGGATGCTGGCGTTTGGGATCGGGATGATGATCTGCACGCAAGCGGCGATCAATCTTGCCGTTGCGACGGTCAGCGTACCGACAAAAGGGCTGTCGTTACCGTTGGTCAGCTCCGGCGGATCAGGGCTAATCATCACATGCGGGGCATTGGGGTTGCTGGCGAGCATCCTCAAGCATGACCGGCCTGAGATCGTCATGCCGACATTAAAAGAAAAACCCAAACCGCCGCGACACAGTAGAAAAACCAAAACCGTCGATGGCAGGATGTGGGCGGAGTGGACTAGCGCAGCGTAGCCGCATCGAGTGATCCTTCACTATAAAAAACACCGGCAGGACGCCAGTGCTACAAAAATGCTTTCCACACACGACCGTGGCGTAACTTTTCAAGCCATGTCTGATCGCCGACGACACCGAACCCGTCATTAAAAGCCTTCATTCTTTTATTGATTCGTGGTTCATTCGTGTGATTCGTGGCTAACCCCCTTTGCATCAAACGTGCAAGCGCGCGTCGTTTACGGTACATATTGTCGCACTGATGGGCGAACCGGTCACGATTCTCTTTGCCGGCGGCGGGACCGGGGGGCACTTATATCCGGGGCTTTCCGTCGCGCAGGCATTACTCAAACAATTCCCCGACGCCAAACCGCTTTTTCTATGCACCACCCGCGCGATAGATCGCACGATCCTCGAACCGACCGGATTTGAGTTCATCACCCAGCCAATCCAGCCGCCGGTGCGGTCGATCGGTGGACTTCTGCATTTCTGGAAAAGTTGGCGTGATACCAAAGACCAACTTAAACAAATCATTCGCGAGCGCAAACCCGCTGCCGTACTGGGTTTAGGTGGATACGCCGCCGGGCCGGCGGTGAAGTGGTGCTCGGAAAAAAAGATCCCCTCTGCGATCCTCAATCCCGATGTGATCCCCGGAAAAGCCAACCATTATCTGCTGAAATATGTCCAACACGTCTGTTGTCAGTTTGAAGCGACCCGCCAGTGCCTGCCTGCGATGCATCATGCGAAGATGGTGGTGACGGGTTGCCCGATTCGATCAGATTTGATGACATTGCCCGTTCGCGCCGAGGCCGCTAGGCGGTTGGGGATCAATTCGAAGCTTTCGACACTGACGATCACCGGTGCCAGCCAAGGCGCGCAAACCGTGAATGAAGCGGTACTTGAGTCGCTGAAGTCGATCACTTTGCAAGGCTGGAACGTGCTGCACCTAGCGGGGCAGGATCACGCACAGGCGGTTCGGGCAGAATATCGCGAGCTGGGCATTCCCGCGATCGTCGTCGATTTTACCGCAGCGATGAACGATGTCTGGGCAGTGACCGATCTGGTGGTCGCCCGGTCGGGCGCGAGTACCTGCGCCGAAGTGACATCCTGCGGCATTCCTTCGATTTTAATGCCTTATCCGTTCCATAAAGACATGCACCAGCGGGCGAACGCCAAGGTGCTCGCCGACGCCAATGCCGCGATATTGCTGGACGATCAGAAAAATCGCGTCGAAAACGCGAAACGGCTTCAGCCGATCCTGACGAGTCTGCTTTCAGATGCGACCAAACGCCGCACGATGGCGGAAAACGCGAAGAATCTGTCCCATAAAGACGCCGCCGAGCAAGTCGCGGGGATTTTGCAGCGCATGGTGATGTGAGACAACGCCATCCGCAGTGTTTCAACTACACAGCACTTTCCATTCACCCCGTGATTTTTTCATTGTTTAGCCCCCCAGCATGCTGGCGAATCGTATCCACCGTAACCTATTTCCATCTGCGGTTCGTTGGAAAAATTCGCGAAGTGGATCGTCTGGATGACCTTCTTCGAAAAGTCGCAGATGCTCATCAATCAGCGCGGTTCAACAATCGGATCAATCGCGCCGCCTTGCACTTTAAGAAAACCCATCGGCATGGGAGCTTTGCCATGCGTACGTGGACGATGTGGAATAGCTTTGAACGAGTTGCCCAGTGCTTCTACCGCATCATTCGGAAGATGGCTGACATCAATCACACGCATGCGGTCATTTTACATGCATGTAAATACAGAGTCTCGACAAATAAATCACAATCAGGCTGCACATTCGTCTGATGGATTTTGGATTTCACGTGCATGAGGTCGGCAAAACAAGCAAATCCTTAGACCTTGAACGCACCCGATTAGGGCTGCATAAAACCTAATAGTGCTTCACGTTACATGCATCACGCAGCAGACGTTGACACGCGAGCAAGCTCGCGGCTTAACATCACACGACCGACGACCGACGACTCACGAATCACGAGTGGATTTGCATCTTATCCACCGCCATCGATGCTTCTTTCAAGCACTCGGCGAGGGTTGGGTGCGCGTGGAACGTGCGGGCAAGGTCTTCGGCTGATGCGTGGAACTCCATCGCGGTGACGGCTTCGCAAATCACGTCGCTGGCGTGGGCCGCCAGGATATGTACCCCAAGGATGCGGTCGGTCTTTTTGTCCGCTAACACTTTGAAGAAACCTTCGGTTTCATCCATCCCGCGTGCCCGGCCATTGGCGATGACGTTAAACTTGCCGACTTTGTAATCAATCCCCGCAGCCTTTAACTCTTCCTCCGTCTTGCCGACCGATGCCAATTCCGGATGCGTATAGACCACCGCAGGGCAGGTCGCATAATTCACATGCCCCGGTTTTCCGGCCAGCATTTCCGCCAGCGCCACACCTTCTTCTTCAGCTTTGTGCGCCAGCATGATCCCGCCGATCACATCGCCGATCGCGTAGACGCCCTCGATGTTGGTTTTGAAATGCGAATCAACTGTCACAAACCCGCGCTTGTCGACCGCAACGCCCAGTTTATCAAGCCCCAACCCATCAATGACCGGTTTTCGACCGACGCAGACCAGCACCTTGTCGGCCTCTTCGACGCCGCTTTCCTTGCCGTCTTTGCTTTTCCACGACAGTTTGACCTGCCCGCCTTCGACCTTAAACCCGTCGGCAGCGGTGTTGAAGCGGAACTTCATCCCCTGCTTTTCCAATAATTTCTGCAGCGCCCCCGCCATTTCGCGGTCTGATGCGGGGAGGATGCCGTCGAGAAATTCGATCACCTGCACCTGTGTGCCGAGTCGCGCCCAGACGCTGCTCATTTCAACGCCGATATACCCGCCGCCGACGACGATCAACTTTTTGGGCAGTGTGGTGACGTTGAGAATCTCGGTCGAGGAGAGGATGTTTTTCCCATCAAACGGCAAACTTGGGACCGCAGAGGGTGCGGAACCAGTCGCGATAATGATGCTTTTGGCTTTGTATTCGCTGGATGATCCGTCGGCTGCGATGACCTGCACGACGCCGGGTGCTTTGATCGCGCCTTGGCCTTTGAGGTGTTCGACCTTGTTCTTTTTGAACAGCATTCCCACCCCGCCGGTGAGCGCTTTAACCACGCCATCCTTGCGGGCGATCATCGTCGGCAAATCCAACGACATCTCCCCGACATTGATCCCGTGCTTGGCGAACTTATTTTTCGCTTGGTAATAGCGCTCGGATGAATCGAGCAGCGCCTTGGATGGAATGCAACCGACATTCAGGCACGTTCCCCCCAGATATTCACGCTCAACACAGGCGGTTTTCAGCCCAAGCTGCGCCGCGCGAATCGCACAAACATACCCGCCGGGCCCAGCACCGATCACGATTACGTCAAATTGGTTATCACTCATGATTATTTTGATTGTAGGCAGACAGAGACGAAGTGGAAGTGCGTGACGCGGGTTGTGAGTTGTGGTTTTAGTTCGTGGTTCGTGGGTCTTGGTTCGTGGTTCGTGGTTTGTGGTTCGTGGTTCGTGGTTCGTGGGTCGTGGTTTGTGGTTCGTGGTTCGTGATTCCTGATTTGTGGTTCGGGATTCGTGTTCTCGGTGCGTGCGCTCGTCTTCCGTTATCGCGTGAGCTTGCTCGCGCTTCAACGTCTGTTGCGCGATGAGTGTGTCATGAACGCCCACGATGCGTTTACAAACTTGCGACGTGCTGCGCCACGGCGGTCTAGGGCTTGGGCATTGGGTCAATCATTCGCCATTCGTCCTTATGATTACGGATTTCGAGACTTGACCACAAATCGGACTTTATAAACTCCATCACATCAAATCTTGCCAATTCAACTCGCGCCGTTTAATGTCAAAAAAAGTCAGGCAGCCGTAGCTCAGTTGGATAGAGCATCGGATTTCTAATCCGACGGTCGCTGGTTCGAGTCCAGCCGGCTGCATTCAAAACGAGGATTCTTGTGACTGAAGACCCTGTTGTGACGTGTGATTCGAGGTTGTCGGATCAGTTCGGATTGGTGTCCGATGGTCTAATGCTTTCATCGCATCAGTCAAAGTGACCGGAGAGAGGTGGGCGTAGCGTTGGGTAACGAGTAGGGATGAATGCCCAGCTAGTTGCTGAACCACTCTTAGATTCTGTCCGCACTGCACCAGCCGTGCGATAAAGGTGTGACGCAGGGTATGGAAAATCCAACCAGTGTCACCCTCCTTGCCTAACGCGGAGCAGCAGCGTGTCCACCGTGCTTGAATGTAATCAGCGTTGAAGTCGAACACGCAGTCATCGGGCGATCCCTTCCGCCTGACCATCATCACTTTCAATCCTGCTGTTTGTGGTACTGATCGGGGATGCCCGCTCTTAGCCTCAGTCACCACGGTCAGACCGTTCACCACGTCTCGATGAGTCAGCCTGAGTAGTTCACCCAGTCTCAACCCACTATCAACAGCGAACAGCACCAGATCAGCCATGTCCTCCATCGCAACCGAGTTAAACCACGCTACGATGGTGTCGAGTTCATCGTCTGAATACCAGCGGATGCGTTCTTTCGGTTCCTTCAGCCGTTCAATATGCGGGAGCGTGTTGATCCACTGTCGAGACTTGGCATAGGTCAGCACGCGGGAGAGAGCCGCCAGCTTGCGGTTCACTGTGGCAGGTGATGATCCGTCCTGTAATTGCTGTTCTTCTGTTAATGCGGTTGATCTGTTGTTACACAGATCAACGGTGTTGTCACTTGGTTCGAGGCAGCGAGACCGGTGATCGGGCTAACCCGATGCGGACTTGATCTGTGTTGCGCGCTACATTATTTTTGAATCAGGCGTAAGGGGACACTTGCGGTCGCTAGGCAATACTAAAGGCATGGATACTTCACCTTTTGAATACCCGTCCACAACGATCGGCGTGTTCACGCCATGTACAGTTCACCTGCCCGCCAGCAGTACGTGAACGAGTTGCCGTTGACCGTCATCCATATGGCAAATCTGTGTACCACTTTGTCGGGTGCAAAAATGTCTGGCGTGTCAATGTTGTCCGAGCACGCGTAGCGACACGCCGGATTTGGCGGAGGGACGATCAGCACGCATGCCGTGGATCATGCAATGAATCAGGTGTGCTGCCCAGAGCATCAGCCCCATCCACTGCATCACCCCGGCGATGGGCAACACCCTGGCACTGATGGGATACACCTCGGTCGCGATTTGCGCGACGATGTGCAACAGCAATCCTAAGTTGACCAACACAAACACGCTATTCAGTCGCGGCAAAGCTGTTGGCAACACACCGTTGAGAGTTGGAACAACTTTTGACGTGAAGGCGATAATCATCATCGTGGCGAAACCGACCGTGAAAGCCTGGCGGCTTGCGCCATACCAGCCGTGGCTGAAATAGGTATCGATGAGGTGCGACCAGCCTGGCTGGGCGATCGTCATCAAAAGCGATACGATCAGCCATGCGTATGACGCACGGGCGAACTTGCCCATTCTTTCCACCCGTCCGACTTGATCCTTCCACGTCCTCCAGATTTTCCAAGGCCAGACCAGTGCGATCGACGCTGCGAGCAAACCCGCCCATGGCAACAACAAAAATGCCGCAATACGCGGATCTTCCAGCAATCGAAACGCAACAAAAATGCCCGCTTCGGCAAACACGCAGATCGTTACAACCGTAAGTATCACCCACAACTTCCGTTCGCTGGGTTTAGGGATCGCGAAAAACGAAGTCAGCAATCGCGATGAAACGCCGAAGATCATCAACAGCACCATGCCATGAAATTGCAGATATCGCAGCGCGGGTTGGTAGACGGAGGTGTAGTAGATCGCTTCGTATTTGGATTCGGTATTGACCAGATTCCAAGTATGCCATGCGTTTAAAGGCGTGTGGATGACGAGAAATCCCGCTGCCGTGAGGAGCATCGCCGTTACGGCGTTGAAGGGTGTTTTACCCTCACGAAAAGTACGAAAAAGTTGGAAGAAAAATAGTCCCACACCGATGGTCTGGATCACCCCACCGACGATCACCAGATACTTGCCAAGCGTTGTTTCAGCTTGTAATTCAGCAACCGCCAGCATTGCAACGCCGCCGGTCGTCAGCAGCAATACGGGCATGCACCAAGATCGGTGCGCCAGCGGTTGATTCCACAATCGCGGAAATGCCTGATACGCAAAGCCCATGATGAACAGGCCTAAAAATCCGTAGATTACGGTCTGGGCATGCGCATTGATCTCGTGCAGACCCACGCCTGTCACGCGGCCTGACATCGCGATCTGCAACAGGAACCACAAACCCCAACCCGCGCCGGTGGTGAGAATCACAAACAACGCCGTCGCAAAAAATGCACGATATTCGGGAGCAGTGGGCTTTGGATTGGCAGGAATCACGCCCGTGTTCAGAGTTACGTCAGACATTACAACACCATCTCCTTACTGCTACGACGACGACGTTTCTTTTTAACGGTCGTGGGGGTGGCTTGACCGTTCACGATCGCCAGCGAACCTGAAGCGATATCCTGCTTCTGCAATTCCGCAATTGTGATTTTTCTTAAGCGACTCTCGACGTGATGCATTGCATCATCCATCTCACGATGCAAAGGACATAATTTCACATGGTCCGCACGCCCTAGTGGACAGCTTTTTATCCGCGCCAGGGGGTCCACAGCATTGACGACATCCAGCACGGTGATTTGATTGATCGGTCGATTCATCAAGAATCCGCCGTTTGGGCCAAGTTGCGATTCGACGATTTTTGAGACCACCAGCCCGCGCATGACTTTGGACAGGTAGGCGCGGGGAATGCGCATCTGCTGACTGATCCTCTCGCTGCTTGCGGGAACGCCATCGGTGCTGGCAACAAACATGACAGCACGCAACGCATATTCAACAGTCTGTGAGAACATAAACAATCGTCCTTGTCAGTATCGCATCAATCATAACCCACGGAAGACGGATACAGAAGTCTATCATTCAGCCGGTGCGGTTGAGGGATGATTTTCAAATGTTGCCAGTTGTTCAAAACGCAAGTGACTCCCCTGCTTTGCCGCCGCGGCATCCTGTGAGGCATACGCGATCAAGCCGGATCCCATTGGCGTGTGCATATCGAGCACACGCACGAAGTTCGCTTGGTCAGCTTTAACCCATTCACTGGAATCAAAGTCTTTGACGTATCGATGGATAATCGTTTGTTCCGGGTGGTCCCTTGGATAGGCCACCATGTCGCCGATGTCATCGAACACCAGTGCGCGATTGCCACGATCGGTTTTCACGATCATCGCTGCGGCAAAACGCTCATCGCTGATGATCATGCCACAATGGGCGCATTGATCTCTGCCTAATTTTAATTCAGGCGGGCCAACCACTTCCGCCTCTCGACAACCAGCGATGAACAATACGAACAGCATGACAAATGTGAGGGATTTCATAGCGGCGATCTCCGTTTGAATATCAATGATGCGGCGACCATCGGTAGAACCATCCAAGCCAGCAGAATGCCTGCGAAAATCGCTGGCAAAGATTTGCCGTATTCCATCTGTGCGTACAGCCCTGCCGGGCCGAGTACATCCAGTGATGCATCGACCAATTGCAGGCTCGCCATCTTGAACACCTGTAATGGGCTGAGGATTGCGCAAGTGAAGAGGGATTCTATCGAGATCGACATCGTCATCGTGCCTGCCATCAAGCCCAGATCGGTCGCAAAAACCAATGCCAGCCAGACAAATACCGCCACGCCCGTCGCGACGGCGGTGCGTCGGCATAGAACGCTGATGAGCATGCCAACGCTGAGCATTGACAACGCCAACGCAATTGTGAGGCCGACGAGAATCAGATACCCGGCGGCGTCGTTGTGCGATTGATTCATCGCCATCGCCAGTGCTGAGAGTCCGAATCCGATTGCGACCGACATCGACAGCGCTCCCGCCAGCGCGGCATATCGACCGATCAGCAATTCCAACCGTCCGATTGGCTGCGCCAGTAAATAGGCAAGCGATCCGCGCTCACGATCGCTTGCGATGCTGCCAGCACCGGCGGTCAGTCCCATCAATGGCACGATCAGCAGAACCAGATTAATCAGACCCGCACTGGTGCGACCAAATCCGCCCAAACCCGCGGCGCCGGCGGAGATATACGACACGCACAACCCCAGTGCCGTAAAAGCGATGGTGTAGAGAATGAACCATCGACTCAAAACCGCTTCCTTAAAGTCGCGACGAGACAGGATGACGATATTGCGAATCATTGAGTTCATGAGTGACTCCCTTGATCGGAGGCTGACAGAAGATCAAAATCGTGCACTGCGATACTGTTTTCGGCCAGGCACTGGATCGGTCGCATCCGTTGTCCCGCGGCAACGGGTACCAAAATGCCCCGCCCGTTCAGGTGTGCCGTAAAACCGATTTTCTGAAGCAACGCAATCGCATCCAACCGGTATCGCGCTTCGATCGTCAATCTCAGAAGTGATGTGTCTGCCACCTTGGATGCGAAATCGCGAACGGTCAGATCCTCAACGATTTTTCCACGTTCAAGCATCACAACGCGATTGGCGAGCGCTTCGATCTCGTCTACGCGATGCGATGCGAATAAAACGCACCGGTTTTCGTCACGCGCGATTGACGACAGTAAAGTCACCAATTCACCGCGACCAACCGCGTCGAGGCTGGCTGTCACTTCATCGAGCACCAGCACCGGCGGATCGCCAATTAACGCGATTGCCAGTGCGAGTCGTTGCTTCATCCCCCCTGACAATTCCCGCATGCGCTTGGCATGTTGGCCTAGCAGGTTGACGCGACCCAAGACACGGTCGAGGTCATCAATTTTTGATCCTCGTAAACTTGCAAAAAAACGAATCGCAGCACCGACGCGCAGATCATCGTTAAAACCGAGTTCTTGCGGGACATACCCAATCGCATGTCGAGCGGCCTTGCCGTGGCGCGTTGCGTCGATTCCATTTACATGGATCGTGCCCTTGTACCGATACAAGCCCGTCACACAACGAATGATCGTCGTTTTGCCCGCGCCGTTAGCACCCCACAACGCGACGGCCTGCCCGGGCTTAATAGTGATCGACACATCATCAACCGCGCTGATTTTGCCGAACCGTTTGGTCAGGTGTTGAATGGAAATCATGACGTTACTCCTATCGTGGGCTCGCGAGATGCGGGAGACGCGCTTTTGTTACGTTTGATCGACGACGCCCACATATCAAGAAACAGCCACACCGGCAGCAACAACAAAATTAGTGCGACGTGGGCGATCGTGAAAGATTGCTCTGGCGGTTTGTATGTCACGCGGCCAGGGGTCATCAGCGGTGCGGCGTCGGTAAACTTGGGTTCGGGCTGGATGGCAGGGATCGCCTTTCCGATGAACTCAATCGCGTCATGGGCAGGACTGAACACAAGGATGCGGAGTTTGGGTTCTTTGTCGATGAGACTTTCAAAGAGTTTTCTTGCCGCGTAAGGTTGATCCCCGATGCCGTCGTGATTGGCGTCATAGCCGGTGTAGTCGCCCCAGTAATTCCCTGTGAAATCGTTTCCTTCGACCGCCCCACGGCCCAGAATCGCGACCTGTTCAATATTGTCGGAAAAGGTATTCCCGCCAATTCGGTTGCCTTTGACCGCAGGCAGCATCGCAAGCCCTGCGTCATTGCAGACGATTTGATTGCGTTCGATAAATGCTTTGCCCGGTTTACGCGTCAGAGGCGAACCATCGATGTATATCGCCACGCAATTACCTGAGATCAGATTATTTTCGATGTGATAGGCTTCGATCTCTTTCAAGCCCAGCCCGTAACCGCTTGGTCCGCGATTTTTGTGCAACCGATTGTTTCGGATGACAAAGTTACGACCGTACATCACATAAATACCGACGGAATTATCGCTGATGTCGTTGTTTTCAAGCGTGACATCATTGGCGAACATCATGTGAAACCCGTAACGGTTTCGTCGCGAGATATTATTGCGCACGACAATTTTGTTGCTGTACCACAAGAGTGAATCGCGTCCGTCTTCAATGGTGTTATTTTCGATGAGACAATTGTTGGACCGGAAAAGCCGCAAAGCATCGCCACGCCGGGCAATATCCAGTGGCATCGAACCGATGACATTGCCTCGAATAATGCTGTCCGGTGCGGTCTTGAGATCAATGCCAAATAGTACATTCTCGAAGCGATTATTTTCGATGACTGTTCCGCGTCCCATCAATCGCATGCCTGCGGATTCTTTGTCCAGATCGTTACCTGAGTTGCGTATGACAAACCCGCGGATTTCGCTTGCGCCACCGACAAGGACGACACAATCGGAACTACCACCTCCATCGATGATCGGCCAATCGTGGCCGATAAGTTTGATCGGTTTGTCGGTCTTGATCGGCCCGTAGACGCCGTGCGGCACGTCGATCGTGGCATTCGGTTCGGCGGCGTCGATCATCGCCTGCAAATCTCCGCCGCGTGCGATCGAAGCGCCAACCATGAAGATAATGAGCAACATGGTTTTCATGTAAGGCTTTCAGGTTGATGACCTTCGCGTTTCATCTGGTCGAACAGTGGTTTGTAGGCCCGACGGTGCAACAAAATCGCGATGATCGAAAACCCCGCCGCCACCCACGCCAGCCACATGCCGTAACCTTGCCAGGCGATTGTTTTGAACTGCCCAATTTCACCCACGCCAAGCGCAGGCGGTGTGAAGGGTTTGATACTACTGCTCAATGGCGCTTTGGGATCCAGATTCTGACCGAATAAGTTCAGCCAGTAATATAAATCCGCGAGGAAAACCGCCGGGAATAGGATGACGGGGATCAGAATCAACACCGCCCATCGCGAATGGATGAACATCGCGCTTTCCATCAAAAGTACCATCGCGATGATACCCCACACGCCAATGGCTTTCTCAAACTCCGCCGCTTCATCCAGCGGTCGCATCCCGATGTAGTGATTCAAACCGTTGATTTCACGCATGTCGCCTTCAACGCGATTAATATAGGCATTCAACTGCAAGTCCTTGCGCGGGTACTGCGGCGCTTTGAGCTTGATATGCCAATAAGGCAGAAACAGCGACACGAGCAGACAAATTCGCGCCAGTGAAATCGATACGGTTGGCAGCAGGTATCGGGTGGGATGTTTTTGCAATTCCGACACCGGAATCCGTGGGCCAAGTATGGTTTGCATGATGCTCATAATGTTTGCTCCGTTTCATGTGAAGAAATCCTTCCCCGCCGCTTTCGCGGGCGGGAAAGGGGAAAAAGTTACTTCGCCGCAGCGTTAGCTTTGGGCTTGACTTGGAAATATCCCATCATTTCGAGATGCAGTGCCGAGCAGAACTCGGTGCAGTAGTAGGGGTAAGTCCCGGACTTGGAAGCTTTGAACTCAGTGGTGGCGTACTCGCCGGGTTCAAGGCTCAGGTTGATATTGAAACCAGCGACACAGAACCCGTGCGTGGCATCGGGCGCCTGTTCCATATTGGTCAGATGGAAGACGACGGTATCGCCTTCTTCGACCTCAATGTTCTCAGGCGTAAAGTGGCTGCGCACGACCGTCATGTAGACGTGCACTTTGCCGTCTGCTTCCTTGACGACACGTTCATCGCCGGGCATTGGTGCCTTGGGATCAACCATCATGGTATGAGGATTAAACCCAACATCAGGATAGACATCCCATGGTTTCAACTTGTCGGCTTTGATCATCTGGGCGTAGTGAGGTTCGCCGTTGCCGATCGGCAGATCGTAGATGACTGGCATCTTCGAGCCGCCTTCAGAGATATCGACCAACTGGAAGTTCTGCGGAAGCAACGGACCGGTCTGGAAGAAGCGATCAACCGACCACTTGTTCATTCCGATCATATACTTACCGTCCGGCGACGCGGTATCGCCTTCAGCACAGACAAGGTGGCCGATGTTGTACTGCATCGGGGTTTT
>JBBQXB010000028.1:0-37449 GCA_038210015.1 Tepidisphaerales bacterium | reverse complement strand
CGCCGCCGTCTTGTTTGCATTGATGAACTCAGTGCGAGCTTGCATCCAGATCTTGTGCGCCGCCTGATTAAAATCGTTCACAGCAGCAGGTACAACAAATCGGGAAACCAATTACTCTTCACGACGCACGATACGCATCTGCTGGATCCCGGTGAACTGCTCCGTCGAGATCAAGTGACGATCTGCGATAAAGACCGTTTCGGGCGAAGTCGCACCACGCGACTTGACGCATATCAGGATGAGGCCAGATCGGATGCCAACCTTCAGAAGCAATACCTGCAAGGGCGGTTCAACGGCATCCCCCAGTTCGGCCCGACGCTCGAAGACGTTCCGGTAGACGATAAGCCGCTTGAGGTGAGTCCTTGAGCAAGCTTGCACTCAACCGCGTCATCCTGATCGTCGGCGAAGGCCTTGAAACGGAGTACAACTACTTCGTGGGCTTTCGCAACGAGCACGACCTCATTCTTCAAGCAACAGCGACTTCGGTGAAAGTCAAGCGAGGTCACGGCGGAGACGCACGCGGGATTGTTAAAAATGCAATTAACGAAGCGAAGATATTCAAGCCGGATCGCAAACGTGGTGATCGCGTGTTTCTACTGCTCGATGCTGAAGGTCCAGGCAAGGTTCCCGGCCAAGGCCGAACACCGGAACTGCCAGCCGCTGAGAAGTTGGCTAAAGAAAACGGCATCGAGATAATCTATTCCTGTCCGCCGTTCGAGTACTGGTTTCTATGTCACTTCGCCAAAGCCTCCAGAGGACAGTTTGCCGATTGCGACGCCGTTGTCGCTGCTCTGAACAAACACTGGAGCCAAGTCAGCAAAGCCGCGTATGACAAAGCAGATCAGGATGTCTTCAAGCGACTGGCCGAGTTGTTGGACACGGCGCGTGAACAGGCTCTGAAGATTGATCTCCATCACATCCAGTCGTCTGGCACCGCACGCCGGGTAAATCCCTCGACACAAGTCTATGAACTCGTCGCCATTCTCATCGGCGTTAAATCCAAGGAGAAATGCCCGTTGACCGGAAAGTGGAAACTTCTCGGCGACGCCGAAGTCACAATCGACGCCACAAAAGGCGATGCCATGCCAATGCACAAAGGCAACACCGCCCATTGGCACCTGTAATTCTCATATCTCACGGGGTTTCACGGGTCGTACTCGACTAGTGGTGGCTGAACCGAAAAACGGGACAGGTTTGATTGTTGAACAATCAAGCCTGTCTGGTTCTCTTTCTCGTCGGAGTCATCGCCGGTGAAGCGCGAATGTTCGGGCCGCTGGCACCTCGTTATTCACTGAATAAACGGGGGTCAAAACAATTAATTCACAGTCGCTCAGCATGACAATTCGGTATATTCAGATGTCTTTATTGTTGTATCGCAGAATGGCAGCGGTAGCATATCTGTCTCGTTTTCCTGTCGATTTCCTATTTCAAATGATCGTGTTGTCTCTCGGTGTCAACTTTTCTTCCAAACGAAGGTAAATATTATATGAAGTGCTACTACGCCGCGATGCGGGTCGCCTTTGCGACTGCGATTGTTTCGATTTTTTGCGCGCCGACTCAGGCGCAGCCGTCTGAGAAAGCGGCGGTCAATCCATCGGACTGGAAAGGCGTCACCGCTGCCGCCGATGGAATGCTGATCTTTCACCCAATACGAAATGAGCCCGAACTGAACAACCCCTGGCCGGCGGACTGGGAGAAGGCGTACGAACTCCGGGCCAGCGAAGCTATCCAATTACTCGCCAAGCGCCCGTTCGGCGGAACCACCAGTGGTGAAAGTGAGAAAAACCTGTATCCGCAGGCGATCGCGCAGGTACTGGCAGGCGATCGCAAACGCGGACTGCAGGCGTTGGAGCAAAAAGACCACGACCAGCAGGACCACGCGCAGACGGCAGGAATTGATTATTACTGGTGTTTTACGCTCAAGGGGCAGATGCGCAAGTATTTTTATCTGCATGACTTACTGACCCCCGAACACCGCAAACTGATGTTCGATGGGGGTAAGTTGTGGACCGAGATCGAGCCGCTTCGCCGTCCGCATTCGGTATACGGCAAGGGAAAAGATCCCGGCGTCGAGTCATGGGGGCCCAACGCGAAGGGATCATGGGTGGATATCCGCAACACCGACAACCTGCGGGCGATGCGCGATACGAGCGTCTACCTGATGGCCGAAGAAACCGGCAATGAAGCGACGCGCCTGCTCTATAAAGCCAAGATCGCTGCGTATGTGCAGATGCTTCATCACATCGGCATGAGCGAGTGGGACAGCGATAATTATATCGGGCACACCATCGCGCCGTATCACAATCTGTATGATTTTGCGAAAGACCCTGAGGTAAAACAGCTCGCAAAAGCTGCTCTGGATTGGCTTTACACCGCCGGGGCAGTGAAATGGTGGCGAGGCGGCACTGGCGGACCAACCCTGCGAAATTACGCTTATGTCGGCAACCCTTTTGGCAGCTCGGTTGATGATATGTTTGAGTTGTACGTCGGCGACGCCGTACTGCCCGATCCTTCACCCGATCGCGATTTTGTCCACCACGTCACCAGCAGTTATCGCCCACCCGTATCCACGATCCTACTGGCGAAAAAACAGTTCAAAAAACCTGTCGAATTGCTGGCCACCAAACCGGCGTATACCAACTGGAAGCCCGGCGATCCCTCGGAACCGATGTTCTGGGAAACCAGCTTTTTTGGTGAAACTTTTCAGCTCGGCTCGGTCGTCTGCCGCGATGCGACCGAGATGTACCGCTGGAACGTCGGGCCGATGAAATTGATGGCCTGGTCAGAAAAGCGCGGCGTTGATTTCTTCCAGGGCAACACCGAACCATTCGGCAAACACAATCGTCTCAATCCCGGCGATCAATTTGGCCAATACCGCAACAAACTTATTTTTCTTTCCCCCGCCGACGCGGGAAGATCGGTCTACTTTCAGTTCCCCGCCGGTGCGAAGATCGAAGACCGGGACGGCGTGCGCCTGGTACAGTTTGATAAGACGATGATGGCGCTCTGGCCGATCAATCTTGGCAAACCGGAGGCGTTTGCGGTGAAGAACAAAGAGGGTGCGGAACGATTCCCGGACAATCGGTTCGAGCAGGCCAAAATTGAGGGCGGCTCGTGGGGCGGTTATGCGATCGAGGTCGTCGATGGCATGTCCTACGCAGATTTTACCGCTGCGGTCGGCAAGTTGAAGCTCGATCTCACTAAGATCGCCGACGGGAGGGTGACGCTCACGGGCATTGATGGCAAGACTCTATCTGTTACCGGAACCAAATCGGCTGGCAATGCGCTTCCCGTCATCGAGCGGAACGGCGAAAAAGTGGATTTTTCTGCTTGGCGCGATGTGTATCGTGTCGTCGAAGGTGAAAACATCATCGAACAAAAGTACCTCTCCGGAACCCTTAAGCTGTCCGTAGACGGGAAGACGTTCCGATCCACCGTTCCGGCCACCGGGAAAATGGAATTCGAGAACAAATAGACCGTCGCGGCGGGGCGTGGGGTGCAAACTCTGTAGACACCGCTTGGCTGCGCGTCTATCGTGACGATTGAGATGACCGCCGGGCGATATTTCCGCGACATTTTCGATACCGTGCGAACGGTCTTCATCGGGATGAAGATCACGATCCGCTATATATTTATGAAGCCGGTGACGGTGAATTATCCCGAGCAGCGGTTGAGTTTTGCGCCCCGATATCGCGGCATTCATGAGTTTGAACTAAACAAGTGCATCGCCTGCGACCTGTGCGCCAAAGCCTGCCCGGTCGATTGCATCTACATCGAAAAGACCGGCCCGCGTAAAATCGACAAGGTGACAGGGTTGGTCGAAGAATCCGACCCCAAAAACGGCCAACTCACGCGGTTTGCGATCGACTATAGCAAATGCCTTTTCTGCGCTTTGTGCACCGAACCTTGCCCGACCGAGTGCATTCACATGGGCAAGCTGCATGATCTCAGCGCCTACACACGGGCTGAGGCGGTGGTCGAGTTTTCTGATCTGGATAAGAAAAACCAACGCACCCCCATCCCGTTGTGGATGGAACGTAACAAAGACACCATAGGATGGGTGGGCGAAGAATACGCGCGTGTGAAAGCCGGGATCTTAGCCGGATCGGGTGGGGATATTCCCAAGACGTGAGTGGGGTAGGTGCGGGGCGTGATTCGTGGTTCGGGGTTGGTGAAAAGCAAGTTGCGAGCGGCTTTTTACCAAGAACAAATGACGAATGACGAATTGCGAATGACGAATCAATGGGTCAGTTGTAATATGACGAATAACCACACGCAAAATGCAATGCCCGATCCCCACGAACCACGAACCACGAACCACGAGCCACGCGCTCGCCTTGCTCCCATAACCATCCATTTCCAAAATTTTGTAAAAAGAAGTTGACTCATCGGTGTATGAATCCGATCTGATATGTGTAACCACCAAGAGCCTGCCAGAGGCAACGGTGGCGGATCAACGCAGTGTTGTGTTGGCCTGGTGCGAAGAAGCACTTACTCTCGAGCGGTTCGGAATGTTATCCGGATCACTTTTTCGGGTTCGCCCGACTCGGGAACGTCTTATCGCCTTTTTATAAGGAGACACCCATGTCGAAGGCGAAAAATCTGCTGGTTAAGTTGGTTAAGGACGAGCAGGGCGGCGAAGTTCTCGAGTACGCCCTGATCGCCGGTCTGATCGTTGTTGCCGCCATTGCCGTTATCGGCGCTGTCGGTGGCAAGGTCTTGGCTCGCTGGACCTCGCTTAGCAGCTCAGTGTAATAGTCGGGTCGGGCGGTGTCTTTTAGACGCCAAACCCCAACCATACAAACAGGGCCCGCGGGTGAGAAATCGCCCCGGGCCCTTTTTGCGTTGATCGCTATTTAGCTGTGACGCCTGCGTCGCCAATTTCTTGGATTGACGCGGCATGGGCGACACAGGCGTCGCAGCTACAAATGTGAAAGTGTTCCGCAATCACGTGAAATGTATTAAGCATTCCAGTTGTTTGGCCGATTCAGTGTGTGAGGAGAACCCATACCGGGCACTATTATGATGAAAAAAACACGCAACCTCATCTCACGTCTGATCGCTGACGAAAACGGCGGCGAAGTCATTGAATACGCCTTGATCATCGGATTGATCGTCGTTGCGGCGATCGCGACGATCGGCGTGTTCGGCACGAAAGTTCTGGCCCGCTGGACCAGCGTCCGCAGCTCGGTCTGAAAACAGGAGACTTCAGGCGATGAAGCAATACGCCCTGAAAACCTGGAATATCATTCGTCACGATCACGGTGGTGAAGTCATCGAATACGCGTTGATCGCTGGCATGATCGTGGCGCTATCGTTTGTCCCGATCAGTTGCTTTGGCATCAAGGTGCTGGCGCGCTGGAACTCGGTCAGTAGCAGTATGTAAACGATCGCCTGTAGACGGGTTTGCCGTTCGGTCGATAAACCAACATGCAATTGTTCCTTCAATATTGTCCGCTTTTGCTTTTGTTGTCGGTCGCTGTCGTGATCGATTGGCGTGAGCGGCGTATCCCGAATTGGTTAAATCTGCTGACCTTTCTGACGGGCATTGTATATGTATCTGCCGGTTGGTTGCCGATTTCGGGCTGGCAGTGCCTATTCGGGGTATTGGTCGGTTTTGCGATGGTCTTGCCGCGGGTGTTGCTTGGAGCAACCGGTGCGGGGGACTTGAAACAGCACATGGCCGTCGGTGCTTGGACAGGACCGGTGGGGATTTTAGTCATCACCCTCGGTTCAACGATCCTCGGTGCAGTGATGGCGGTTGCCCAGGCGGCATATTCGGGAAAGCTTGCCATGCTGGCGAGAAATTCTGCAATTCTGGCGATCAATCTGGTTCATGCACGCACGGTTGGTGCCGATCATATAGAGCAGACGGGTAAGAGTTTTCGCAGCATTGATCGGCCATTGCCTTACGCCGTGCCGGTCTTTGCCGCAACGATCCTCTACTTGTTGTTACGCGGGTTCATTAAGACCAGCGTGTGGTAGGTCGAATTAGAAAGTTGATACGGTCATGATTCATCGATCTGGAAAATCTCGACGTGGCAACTCGGTGCTGGAAGCGGTGTTTGTCTTCCCGGTGCTGCTCTGGATTACATTCGGAGCGGTTGAGTTCGGGCACTTCTTCTATATCAAACACACGCTGCAAGGCGCCGCCCGCGAAGGCGCCCGCGCCGCGGCGGTGCCTGGAAACACAAATACGGACGTGACGACCGCTGTAAGCAACTCAATGAGTGCTGCGGGGATCATTCCAGCGAAATATACGACCAGCGTCCGAAATGCCGCCGACACATCGAATGTGACGGTCGCATCGCAAACCGCTGGGACAGCAATCCTGGTCAAAGTCGAATGTACATGGAGCAACGTCGGCATTCGTCCCAGCCCGTTCGCCAGCTTTATCGCGGCCAATAAGGTCGTGAAAGGCCAGACTACGATGCGTAAAGAAGGCTAATCTGATTTGACCGCCTTCGCACATGATTTTTGACGCCTCCTTTTGAAAAGCCCGGACGACCGCAAGGTCTTCCGGGCTTTTTCATTGGTTTTTCGGACGTTTCCTCAGGCTGTTTCGCGGCAATTCGCCTAACGTCCGACAACCTGCAAATAAAAAAAACATCACAACCTTCCTAAACCGAATGATCCGCACAACCGAAGTTTGTTGTGTAACTGGAATCTATTTCCACGGAGAATAATTATGAATTTGAAAGCATGGATCCCGTTGGCCGTCGCGATTGTCCTTGGACTGATCGCTGCACGGATGGCTATGAATGTTGTTTCGACCCAGCCTGACCCCAAGGCGAATGTCGCGACGAATCTAACCTCGATCGTGGTCGCGACAGGTGATGTCACACCCGGTTCGATCCTCACCGAGCAGCACCTGAAGCTCGGCAAGGTTGAATCGAACGATGTCCCGACCGGCGCGTTCATGTCCGCCCAGCCGCTTGTTGGCCGGGTGGTGAAGGTCGCGTTGTCGCCGAACCAGGCGTTGTTGCCTTCGATGCTCGCCGACAATGGCGCGGGTATCGGTGTTGCGACCACGCTGCCCGAAGGCATGCGTGCGATCACTGTCGATATCAATGACGTATCCGGCGTTGCTGGTTTCATCCAGCCGACCTGCCGCGTCGATGTCGTGGGTACGATCCAGAACGAAGGCAAACCGCTGGCCAAGACCGTGTTGGAAAACATCATGGTGCTTGCGGTTGGCTCGCGCACCGGCGCCCCGACCCCGCCCGAACCCGGCCAGCCTGTCGAACAGGCCCGCACGGTAACGTTGCTCTGCACGCCGGAACAAGCCGAAAAACTTGAACTCGCCACCAGCAGCACCCGCATTCGTCTGGTTCTGCGAAATGGTACGGATAAGACCACCTCCGCCGGCGAAGGCATCACGATCGCCGATCTCAAAGGCGGCACGCAGCAGGATCATACCGATATCTTCGCCCCGACGAATGTCTCCAACGATCCGTCAGCCACCGAAATCAAACCGCGTGCGATCTCGCAATCGCGTCCGTCCAAACAACAGTGGCAGGTCGAAATCATCAAAGGTGGTCAGACCACGACTCAGACCTTTGAGTTTGAACCGCGCAAGCAACCCCAGGATCAGAACGAAACCAAAGCGCCGGTTGACTCTATCACCAGCGGCTTTGAACAGAATTGATCCGTCGGCATCACAACCTTTTCAAACAACCATCTAAAGCACTTGCAAGAATGAGGCACCCAATGCGAATTCAAAAAATGAATCACTCGGTAATCACGCAGGCAGCCCGCTGGACGGCGTTGATCGTCTGCGGAATCGCGACCGCGAGCGTCGCCGCCGATAAACCCACTGGCAATGCCAGTAACACCGCACCTGCAAACTCTACAATACAAATCAGCACCCCGGTCGACGTTTCTTTCACACCCGCCGCAGTACCCTCTGCCGGTCTGGTTGAAACGGGCTTGGAAGGCGGCAAGCTGAATCTCGCCGTCAATAAAACCGCGGTGATCACGACCAAAGACAAGTACAAGCGTTTCAGCATCGGCCAGCCCGAAATCGCGGACGTGACCGCCGTCGGCCCGACGACCCTTCTGGTGACCGCCAAGAAGTTTGGCACGACCCAGATCATCGTCTGGGACGAAAAGGAAGAAAGCCAGGTCATCGACGTCAGTGTTGAATTTGATGTCGCGTCACTTCGCGAAGAGTTCAAAAAAATGTTCCCCGATGCGCCGATCACCGTTGAGGTCCTCAACGGCCAGATCACGCTCAAAGGTCGGGTGCCAACCCTGAAGATTGCTGAACAAGCCGAGCGGGTTGCCAAAGCCTATTCGACTCAGGTCATCAATTTCCTTGAAATCGGTGGCGGCCAACAAATCGTGCTGCAGGTGCAGTTTATTGAAATGTCCCGCGCCGCCAGTACCGAGTTGGGCTTTCGATCATTCTTCACGGATGGAAGAAGCTCATTTGGTACGCTGAACGGCGTCGGTGGTTCGCCGGTCGGGGCCTATGCCCAAGGCGCGCAAGCCTCGATCCCTGAAGGCACTGCGTTAACATTGTTCGGCCAGGGAAACCTCGGCGGGATGGCGTTTGAAGCCTTCCTGTCGGCGCTCAAAACCAACAGCCTCGCCCGCACGCTGGCAGAACCAAATCTCGTCGCGATCAGCGGCGAAGATGCCGAGTTCCTCGCGGGTGGCGAAATCCCGATCCCCGTCCCGCAATCCGGTGCCGGTGGCGGAACGTCCATCACCATTGAATACAAAGAGTTCGGCGTGCGTCTGAAATACAACGCGGTCGTTCTCGGTGACGGTCGCATTCGCATGAAAGTGGCGCCAGAAGTGTCCGAACTGGATTACAACAACACCACCACCGTTTCCGGCCAGGCCGTCCCCGGATTGCGCACCCGAAAAGTGCAGTCGGTCGTCGAAATGAATGAAGGCCAGACCCTTGCGTTGGCGGGTTTGCTGCAACGCAGGGTTGATTCGCGCAACACCGCAACGCCTTTGCTGGGCGATCTGCCGATCATCGGCGCATTGTTCCGCAGCGTCAGCTATTCACGGTCGGAAACTGAGCTGGTCATTCTCGTCAAGCCGCGTCTGGCACAGGCGATGAACCCCGATCAGATTCCTCCAACCCCGGGTCAGAACTGGAAATACCCGAACGAAGCAGAGTTGTTTGGGTTCGGCGATCTGGGTGGCGATCAAGGCCACGGCGGTAAGGGCGGCAAGCCCGTCGTCGCAGCACCGCGTTTTGTCGGACCGAACGGTTTCGATGAAACCGCCTCCGCCGATCTTCAGAGCAACGTCGCAGCAACCGATACGAAGTAAGTCAGTGTGTCAATTTGTTTCGAATGTAACCCTACGAGTTGGATAAAACGCCATGCACGTTCAATTAAATTGTGTCATCGTTGACCCGGATGATGTGAACCGACAGGAGATGTCGAGCTTCCTGACAACCTTCGGGCTGACGATCGCCGCCCAACTGGCGAATGTCGAGCAGCTCGAAGCCCTGCTCGCACGCGGCGACATGCCCCAGATCGTGATCGTGAATCTGGATCCCGGCGCGATGGAAAACCTCCGCCGAATCGGGCACCTGCCCCGGCAGTATCATAATGTCAGCTTCTTCGTACTCAGCCAGATCCTCGATCCGAACCTGCTGATGGAAGCGATGCACATCGGCGTGAAAGAGTTCGTTCCGCTTCCGATCAATGAACTGAAGTTCACCGCAGCCTTGGAACGCCTGGCATCTGTTCACGGCATGGGTAAACGTGCCAAGCTGATTAACATCATCCCGACCATCGGCGGATGCGGATCAACCACGATCGCCTGCAATCTGGCAGCATCTTTAGCACAATCCCGCAAAACCGCGTTGATCGACCTCGATTTAGTCTGCGGCGGCGTGGGTGGGTACTTCGATATGCGTCCGCGATACACCATCGCCGACGTGATGCAGTCAGCCGAGCGCGTGGATCGTCAGTTGCTCGATAACGCACTGGCAGTTCACAAAAAATCGAACGTCGCGGTGTTATCGCGTCCCGATCTGATGGAAGACACCCAGCGTGTCAACCAGCCGGGTCTGGTGCGGTTGCTTAATATCATTGGGCGCATGTTTGATGCGGTTGTCGTCGATTCGACGATGAGTGTCGATCCAATGTATTCCACAACCATTCAAGCCGCTGATACCAATATTATTGTGATGCAGTTGAACGTTCCGTCCGCGAAGAATGCCGAACGATTCGTCTCGGCGTTGCGTCGGATGGGTGTTGAAAGTAGCAAGATCAAGATCGTCGTCAATCGTTTTGTGAAAAAGGGTTGGGATATCGATCCTGCCGAAGTTGAACGAGCCCTCGGACTGAAGATCAGTTGGTTAATTCCAAATGATTTCAAGACCGCGATCGCTGCGATCAATTTTGGTGAACCATTTGTTATCAGTGCGCCGCGAGCTGAAATCAGCCAGTGCATCGGCGAGTTCGGGCAGATGTTGATGGGCCGTCAGGTAAGCCAGGCGGCGTAACGTCTTTCTGAACGTAAGTTTTTATTCGTAATGAAGTTGGAGTTTGAATCATGGGTTTATTCAGTCGCACACCCGCAGCGTCAACGACCGTCGCCGAAGCCGCACCAGAGGCAGGTTCGGCCGCGGCGACTGAGACCAAGCCCAATGTGCCGGTCACCAAACCGTTGCTCGCGCCGACGCGTCCGAGCATCGTCGCACCGCCACCCCCGACAGAACGACAGATCTACGCATCGCAGCTAAAGGTCCGCATCCACCAGCAGCTTGTCGAACGTCTGGATATGCAGGGCATGCGGACCCTCGCACCCGATGTCGTGCGACGTGAAGTACGCCAGCTCATTAAAGAACTCTGCCAAAACGAAAAAGGTCTGCTCTCCGGTGCCGAACAAGAACGGCTAATGGACGAGGTGATGGATGAGACGTTCGGACTTGGCCCGCTCGAAGCGTTGCTGAAAGATTCCAGCGTCAGCGACATCATGATTAACCGCTTCGACCGCGTGTATGTCGAACGTCGCGGCAGAATCGAACTCGCCGAAACGCGATTCCGCGACAATATGCACCTGCGTCAGATCATTGATCGTATCGTCGGTGCGGTGGGGCGTCGTATTGATGAAACCCAGCCGATGTGCGACGCCCGCCTCAGCGACGGTAGCCGCGTCAACGCGATCATCCCCCCTCTGGCGTTGGATGGTCCGGCGATGTCGATTCGTCGATTCGGTTCCAAGCCGCTTCAGTTGGAAGATCTGATTCGTCATGGCGCATTTCCGCCTGGCGTGATGGATTTCCTCGCCGCTGCGGTGCAATCGCGATGCAACATCATTATCTCAGGCGGTACCGGTTCGGGTAAAACGACCCTGCTGAACTGTCTGTCGCGTTATATCCCGACCGATGAACGCGTCATCACAATCGAAGACGCTGCCGAATTGCAGTTGCAACAGCCGCACGTCGTTCGATTGGAAACACGCCCCTCCAACACCGAAGGTCGCGGCGAAGTCACCGCGCGCGATCTGGTCAAGAACTGTCTGCGTATGCGTCCCGATCGGGTCATCATCGGTGAGTGTCGCGGCGGCGAAACGCTCGACATGCTCCAGGCGATGAACACCGGCCACGACGGATCAATGACCACCATCCACGCCAACAACCCACGCGATGCGATGTCGCGATTGGAAGTGCTGGTCGCGATGGCGGGTTACGACATCCCTCAGCGGGCGTTACGCACACAAGTCGCCAGCGCAATCAATCTGATTATCCAGGCGAATCGTCTGGTGGGTGGCAAGCGTCGTGTGTCGCGCGTCACCGAAATCTGCGGCATGGAAGGCGACAACGTGCAGATGCATGATCTGTTCGCTTTCGAGCAAAAAGGCGTCGATGGCGATGGCCATGCCGTCGGTCACTTTATCTGTAACGGGATTCGTCCAAAGTGTGCCGACCGAATCGAACACCGAGGCATCAAACTGCCAAGCGATCTGTTCGCACGGCGTGTGATGGATTCGCCGCATAACTGACGCATAGGGATTGCAATTGTGGGCGACAAACTGAATCGAGCAATGCCATGAGTGAATTAGCACTACCAATTATCACCGCATCCTCTGTCACGATGGGCGTCTGGGCGATCTCGCAGATCATCCCCGGGATGTTCAAAGGCGAGGGACGCAAGATCAAAACCCGCCTTGGCGGGGGCGTCGAAAGTCAGGTCCAAAGCGAACTGGCACAGAGCATCCGTCGCCGCACCGGCTTGGACGACGTGCAAGGCCTGCTAGGCCAGTACGAATTATTCCACACCATCAATCGGATGTTGCTGCAATCGGCACCAAAAGTGACGTTGCAGAAATTTCTCTACATCGTGCTGGCATCGGGCTTGGGCGCGATGTTCGTCATCTTTCTCATCACCACTGGCTTTATTGTGTCGATCGTCGCCGGCGCATTGGGTGCTTGTGTGCCATTCCTGGTGCTGGTTAACAAGCGTAACAAACGCCAGCGGATGATTAGCGATCAGCTTCCAGACGCCCTTGATTTCATGGGTCGCGCTCTGCGTGCCGGTCACTCGATGATCACCGCATTCCAGATGATGAGCGATGAGCTGCCCGACCCCATCGCCGGTGAGTTTCGTCGTATCTTTGAACAGCATTCGCTGGGCGCACCGCTTGAAGACTGCCTTCGTGCAGCGGTGTTGCGTGTCGAATCAACCGATTTCGCATTTTTCGTCACCTCAGCGTTAATTCAACGTCAGACCGGCGGCGATCTAAGCGAAGTGTTGAACAACATCACCGGCATGATTCGTGCCCGCGTTCGTCTGCAACAGCACGTCAAAGCCAAGACCGCGGAAGGCCGATTTACCGGATACATCCTCTCGGCGTTCCCGGCATTGATGTTCGTCGTCAGCTACTGCCTAAACAAGGAATATGCCGGCCGTTTGCTTGAAGACGCAACCGGCATGTGTTTGCTCGGCGGGGCGTTGGGATTGCAGTTGCTCGGTTTGTTCGTGATCCGCAAGATCACAACGGTCACGGTGTAAAAGGAGCGTAGTGAACGGTTGACGCAATCAACGAATCACTCAAATAACCTATGACAGCAGATAAAATCATCTTCCTCATCAGTATCGCAGGTGCCGTCGCCGCGATGGCGTATTTCCTCAGCGAGCTGGTGTTCGGAAAACGTGACACCAAACTCTATGACCGCTTGAGCAATCAACGCGTCAGTGATGAGCAAGCCGTGCTGCTCAAAGATCAGTCGATGGACATGCGCAGCATGGCATCGAAGGTCGGGCAGGCGGCGGCGTCGCCGTTCATGCCCAAAGACCGCGAAAAGCAGTCCGATCTTCGCAAACAACTCGCGATGGCGGGCATTTATCAGCCGGCCGCGATTCGCGCGGTCACCGGCTTCAAACTGATCCTGCTGGTCGGCGGCATTTCGTTCGGCTTGCTGCTGGGCATGATGACAGGATATTTGGTATTGTTCGCAGCGCTGGGCGGGATTGTTGGATACCTCACCCCGACGCTCTGGTTGCGCGGCAAGGTCAACTCAAATCAAAAAATGCTGCAACTGGGTCTGCCCGATGCACTGGATCTGATGGTCGTCTGCGTCGAAGCCGGTCTAACCGTCGATGCGTCGATGCAGCGTGTCGGTGAAGAGCTTGCGATCGCGCATCCCGCGATCAGCCGGGAATGGGGGATCGCACATATGGAAACCCGCATCGGTCTGTCGCGTGCAGAAGCCCTCAAAAACATGGGTACCCGCACCGGTAGTCCCGCAGTTCAACAACTCGTCGCGATGTTGGTTCAGGCCGAGCGTTTCGGCACGAGCATCGGCGACGCACTACGCATCCAAAGCGAAACCCTGCGTATCAAACGCCAGCACATCGCCGAGGAAATGGCCGCCAAGGCCAGCGTGAAAATGTCCTTTCCACTGGTGCTGTTTATTTTCCCCGCCACGTTTATCGTCCTCGCCGGACCGACCGTGTTGGGATTGATGAATAGCGAAATCATGAAGTGATGATCCGATTCACCCGATTAAGAGGCATGACCATGAATACGAATACCATCCGAGTTTTGTTTGTCCTGGGTACGATCCTGATTGTCGGCTGCAAGAACGGCGAAAAGCCGAAGCTTTCGGTCAACGACAAGTTTGAATCCGACGCTCAGCCGCGTTCGATCAACACCCTGTTCGACCAGCAGGCCGCCATTGGCGCCCGCCAGGACGGCACGCTTTACGCCGCGCACTTCACCGACGGCCAGCTCAATTCGCTGGGCACGACCAAGCTCAACGCGATGCTGTCAGGCCCGGAACGCGGGATGGTCAACATCTACCTGAGCATCCCCAAAGACAACGCCTACGGCACGCGTGAATCCAGCGTGATCGCGCATCTGTCGGCATTGGGCCTGGCCAGCAACAGCTACACGCTGACCGCCGGAGACAATATGAATCTCGGCACGCCCGCCGTGCAGGGCTTGAACGGTCTTGCCAAACAAAACGTCGCCACAGAAGCTGCCGGCGCAACCCCCGGTGCGGCACCTAGCAAGTAACGGGTCTTCCGGAGTGGAGATACCCCCAAAAGCCCGCGGCATCCGTGCCGTGGGCTTTTTCCAGTGGATGCGACTGCAAAGAAGTGTCTCGTACAGATTTGCGGGAACAACGCTTATCGTTGCGACGCCCTCGACGCCAGTTCCCTCACAGTCGTTTAGCCGCGGGCTCGCCCGCAGTTTCTGCGTTTTATGTTTGTCGTGAGGCGATGATTGAAGTGCGCGAGCAATCTCGCGGCTACACAATGCGCGGGTATTGCAACGCACGATCCTCTTTCACACGCTGCGGCAGGTGCATTCTGAATATCTCTATTTTTTTCTTAAGAATATCTACCCCGCATGGGGCACAAGAGTCGCGAATGCGCGATCGCGAAAGCAAACAATCAACCACGAAGCACACGAAGAAAATAATGAGGCTTGTCTACTTGGTGGTTTGAATTTTCTCACTGAAAGACGGCCGAGACGTCCGCGCTACGGCGTGGGATGGACAGGCGTTGTTCAGATCCTGCGTTGATGATCGGTCTGCCGATGTAAACAGCGTCTGCTGCAAGAGTTGGGGCGCAAGCGACGTGGCGATCGGGGGGTTTGCAGACGTGAATAAATATTTATGTCGCGAGATTTGCCAACTCTCTGACAGCAACCTGCCATGCGCAATCCCAGATTGCAGTTTTATCGGCGGTAGCTTTGGCGTACTATCTGCGTGGCTTTCAGATTATTATCAGCAAACTTACCAACCACAAAGGTTAAGTGTCTGCCTATTGTGGTTCGATAGTATGCTTAGGTCGGGATGTGATGCGCGAGCGACTCTCCCGTCGGTTTTAGTTGTAGTACCGAGTGAAGGTGTTTTCTCATGGCCAACGGATTCAATCGAGGCAATGGCGGCGGAACGCAACCCCCAAGCGGAGGCGGCACCCAGCCCCCCGGTGGCGGTTTCAGAGGACGTAGAATCACCACCTGCTCTTTCTGCGGCAAATCCTCCCGCGATGTCGGGCCGATGGTCGAAGGTCCGTCCGATGTCTATATCTGCTCAAACTGCGTCGATCTGGCGCACAACATCATTCGCCAGGAAAAGCGGAAGATGTCCACCAATCAGCCGTTGTTCGGCACAATCCCCGCGCCGCGGTCGATCAAAGAGTTTCTCGATCAATACGTCGTCGGACAGAACTACCCCAAGCGGGCGCTGTCGGTGGCGGTCCACAATCACTACAAGCGATTGAGCGTTCAACCCAACGCCAACAACGAAACCCCGGCAACCGAAGAACAGATCGAATTGGATAAAACCAATGTGCTGTTGATCGGCCCGACCGGATCAGGCAAAACATTGTTGGCGCGGACTTTGGCGCGTGTGCTCAACGTGCCTTTTGCGATCGGCGACGCCACCACATTGACCGAGGCCGGTTATGTGGGTGAAGACGTAGAAAACGTTCTCCTCCGCTTGCTGCAGGCGGCCGACTACGATCTGGAAGCCGCACAGCGCGGGATCGTCTACATCGACGAAATCGATAAAATATCCAAAACATCCGGTAACGTCTCGATCACCCGCGATGTGTCCGGTGAAGGCGTGCAGCAGGCATTGCTGAAAATGCTCGAAGGCACCGTCGCAAATATTCCGCCTCAGGGTGGACGTAAGCATCCCGAACAGCAGTACATCCAGATGGATACGTCGCAAATCCTGTTCATCTGCGGCGGAACATTCGTCGGGCTGGAAGACATCATCAAAAAACGCCTCGGCAAACGCATGATCGGCTTTGGATCAGAAGTGCAAAGCGCCGACAAAGAACACAGCAAAGGCGAAGTGCTGCGTCAGGTTCAGCCAGAAGATCTGGTCGAGTTCGGCATGATCCCCGAATTCATCGGCCGTCTGCCGTTGATTAGCACGCTTGAACCACTTGATACCGATGTGCTGGTGAACATCCTCACCGAGCCGAAAAACGCGATCACCAAGCAATACATGCGTTTCTTCCGCATGGAAGGCAGCGAGCTTGAGTTCACCGCGGGCGCACTACGTTTGATCGCCCAGCGGGCCCTCAAACGCGACACCGGCGCGCGAGCATTGCGAGCGGTGTGCGAGGAAATGATGATCGAAGTGATGTACGAGCTGCCCGATCAGCCGCAGGGCGTGAAGTACGTCATCGACGAAGACGTCGTCCTAGGCCGCAAACACCTGTTCGGCCAGGCAAGCATCCAGAAGAAAAGCGCGTAAGTTTTAGTTAGCCGCAGATAAACGCAGATCAATCCAGATTGACGCGGATGTTCGACGAGAACACCCGCGTCATCTGTTTTTTGCGTGATCCGCAGTGGGAATCCCAGTGCGGAACTTGATACAATGCTTTGATGGATATCCCGCCGATGACGCCTGAACAGCAGAAACAGTGGATGGACGCGTGGAAGCGTGCGGGTCCGGCGTTAGAGGCGATCCGCAGGAGCGAACTGCGTGCGATTGACAATACCAAGGCGATGGAGATTCTGACTTTTGACGCAGACTACACCGTTGCTCCGCGACAGGCTCGTCCAAACTCTGGCTTGGTCGAGTGGCAGAAGCTCTTAGCTAAGGGATCGGGACATGCGTGAGTTGTTCCACACCGCTGCCACCGTTCAAGCGTTCTGCCGGCAGAATAAGTGGAAATATTGCTTCATCGGGGGCATTGCGCTTCAGGCGCACGGAGAAGTTCGTGAGACGATCAACGTCGATCTCACGATCCTTACAGGATTCGGAGGAGAAGAACGATTCATCGACGAACTGTTGGCAACGTTTCGGCCGCGACGTCCGGACGCAGCTTCGTTCGCAATCCAACATCGAATCCTTCTCGTCGCCACGGATGCCGGGGTTGGTATAGATATTTCTCTGGGTGCTCACGCGTTCGAACTCGCCGCGTGCGATCGGGCCATACCGTTTACGTACCCGGGGCCAATTACGCTGGATGTGGTAACCGCCGAAGATCTAATTGTCATGAAAGCGATTGCATCGCGGCCTCGCGACTGGTTGGACATCGAGGGGGTCATCATCAAGCAGACCGGAAAGCTAAACTGGCAATATATATTGTCGCATACTAGGACCCTTGCAGAACTCAAAGAAGAACCACAAATCGTCGATCATCTACTTCGCCGTCGCGACGAATTCGAGAAATAGGTATCTTATATCTACTCGCTGCCATGATGATTCGGCGTTAATGTAGGTCGCATGCAAGTGCCGCTTCTGGATCTGACGCAGCAGTATCGAACGATCAAGGACGAAATCCGTGCCGCGATTGATGTGGTGTGTGATGAGCAATCGCTGATCCTCGGCAAGCACGTCGAGACATTCGAAAAATCTCTTGCGCAGTACTGTCAAACCAAACACGCGATCGGCGTTTCATCGGGCACCGATGCACTGGTCTGCGCGCTGATGGCGATTGATCTGCAGCCGGGGGATGAAGTGATCTGCCCGTCCTTCACCTTTTTCGCAACTGCTGGGTCGATCGCTAGGCTTGGCGGTAAGCCGGTTTTTGTCGATATCGAACCACGGTCGTTCAACATCGACATCTCGAAAATCGAATCCGCGATCACGTCTAAAACCAAGGCGATTATTCCGGTCGATTTGTTCGGACAGATGTGCCGGATCGATGCAATCAATGAAATCGCCTGCAAGCACGGTTTGCTTGTGATCGAAGATGCCGCCCAAGCCGTCGGCGCAAAGCGCCACTCCCAACCCGCGTGTAGCCAGGCGTGGATGGGATGTCTATCGTTTTATCCGACCAAAAATCTGGGCGCCTTCGGCGACGCCGGCGCGATCTGCTGCAACGACGACAAATTGGCAGAGAAAGTTCGTAAACTCCGCGTCCACGGCAGCGGGCATACCTACCACCACGAACTGGTCGGCGGGATGTTCAGACTCGCAGCGATCCAGGCGGCGGTGTTGAACGTGAAACTAAAATATCTCGATCAATGGCACGCCGCGCGCAGGCGCAATGCGGCGATTTACGACCGCGTGCTCGCCGGATCGGGCGCGATCACACCGTTGATCGAACCGGGGAACCAAAGCATCTATAACCAGTATGTGGTGCGTGTGCAGAATCGGGATACAGTTAAAAAACAGCTCGCCGATGCTGGCGTGGGTTCGGCGATCTACTATCCGCTTGGCCTACATCAGCAGCAATGTTTTACGTATTTGGGTTATCGCGAAGGTGATTTTCCAGAAACCGAACGCGCTTGTAGAGAAGTGCTGGCGTTGCCGATTTATCCAGAATTGACCGAGGAGCAGATTACGTTCTCGGCAGTGACATTGCGGGGAATCGCTACCTAGGCCTCCATGTAGTGTCACCCTGAGGTACTCCGAAGTGTCTATCTGCAAATTGAAATCTGCATCTTTAGGCGAGCAAAGTAGATGCTTCGGCGTACCTCAGCATGACAATGAGAGCAGCCACAAGGAAACCCCAGATGTCCCATAAGACAGGTGATGCTTCGATGACCGACCGCGCGATGCCGCTGCAACATCATCTGATCCTTTTCATCTACGCCACGATCATGTTGCTGGTGTTTTTGGACGGCGGCACGGCATTGTCGCGGCACGAGGTTTATACCGCTGAACCCGCGCGGGAGATGTTGCAAGGGAATGTCCCGTGGGCGGTGCAGACCTTCGCGGGCGAGTTTCGCACGAATAAACCACCGACGATGAGCTGGTTAATCGCGGGCTGCATGGCGATCTTTAATTCACGGCAAGAATGGGTGTGTCGATTGCCATCTGCATTGGCGGGCATCCTCACGGCACATGCGGTCGGAATCATCGCATCGCGATTAATCAGACATCGATATGCAGGATTGTTAGCCGGTTTAATCACGGTGACGACCGGCTGGATGCAAATCCAATCGCGGCTGGCCGAAGCGGACATGCCGTTGGTCGCGTGTGTCACACTAGCGATGCTGGCGCTGGTGCCGCGAAACGGATGGCGCGAATTAACGGTCGAAGCGCAAGCAATACAGGGCGGGGATTGCATCCGCTCGATGTCGGTTCTGTTCTGGGCGGCCACGGGTTTTGGTTTTATGCTGAAACTGGTCGCGATTTTCATCACGATCCCGGCAGCGATCATGCTGATGATCTGGTCAAAAGATGCGCGGGTGAAAAAGATTCTGCGGAATCCGATCGGGCTTGGGGTGTTTGCGATCATGCTCATCAGTTGGCCTGTCGCGGCGTACCTGACTTACCCGCAAATCCTGCACGATTGGTACGGCCAAACCGTCGGCAGGGTGGCGGGGCAGGTTGATCAACGCGAAGCCATCACCGGCGTGCAATACATCCAGGAGTTTTTCTTCCATTTCTGGACCATCCCGTGGATCGTCCTGCCCGCAACACCGGTTATCGCAATCGGTCTCTACACCGGGCTGGATCGCTGGAAATCACCTGCGGGAAAGTTTTTGATCTCATGGGTCACGCCATTTCTGATCCTGATCACGTTGACGGCTTACAAATCGAAGCATTATTCGTTCCCGCTGTTGCCCGCGTTGTCCGTCATCGCAGCCTATGGAACGATCATCTGGATGCGAGCAAGTCGTCGGCAAAGACTTGTCACGCCGCTATTGGTGATCTGGTTCGCAGGCTGCGCTGTAGCGGTACTGGCGATCAAGGTGTATGTCCTCCCCAAAGCCGATTCAGGGCAATCCTACGTCGATCTGGCCAGTGCGATCAACGCGACCGTTCCCGACGATCAGCCTGTCCGCATGATTGATTTAGGTGAAGCGCCGATCGCATATTATCTCGACCCGATCCCGCAGCGGATTGACGAGGTGAAAGATGTCCCTGCCGATCAGCCGATCTACGCGGTTTTCCGGCAAGTGACACTACCAGCATTACAGGCGTCGCACAGCGTCACGATTCTCAATCAAGCCCACCCCACGCGTAAACGCGATGATGGGGATGAATTACTGATATTTGGGAAGATCAACTGATCTCGCCTGGCTGAAGAATAGGCCACAGATGACGCGGATGAAGACGGATGATCGTAGATAAGACTGGGAAAGGGTCAGTTTCGAGGTTATTCCAAGCGTATTAGCGAGGAATCTTCAATTGCATGCGAGTCAAGAAGATCCTTCACGAGTACGTTCAGGATGACACTTCAAAAGACAAAACACAAAACGCCAGAGAGCCAGATAACAAAACATTCCCGCACTCATCTGTGGGTGCATTCACTCCATCACAACAAACCGCGATTTAAGTTGTTGGCGGACGTAGGTGCGGGTGATATCCATCGTGCCGGAGTCGTCGTGCGGTTTGCCGTGCGTGCATAGCCACGATTGGCCGCGGGTGAAGAAGGCGTCGAAGGCGTCGGGTGTCATTTGTTGGGCGAAATAGGTATCGCGGCGAACGGGGATAATCCGGCATAACGGCGTCCCTTTTTTGATCTCGATCCGTTTCTCACGCGGATCCAGTTCAATCACCACATGCCACGGATAGCTGGCGGGGTACCAGTCGGTATCGACCACCGCGCTCCAGGTTCGGAATGGCTCCCACTGATTCGGCACGCTGGTCATCATTAGCAATTCATTCGGGTCGGTTTTCAGATATAAAAACGAACTGATCTTGACCTGATTTTTGATCGCGTCAAAGACGTTGTCGCTGATCGGATGGGGGATTTTCTGCCCCTTCTCCCAGAACCATGCGTATTGCTGGGTCAGCGGTTGTCCCGGCGCATCATCGTGAGGCGACCAGTCAAAATCGCTGGCGAGGATCAGGTCTTTTTCAACTTTCCAAGTCCCGTCTTTTTTTCGGATGAACGTCACATCAAAGTTAGCGAGGATGTCGTACCCAAAGCTATTGGCAGCGCGCAACGGCGGGCATTCCTCGGGCCAACCTTTGCCGGCGGGAAGTTTTCGATAAATATCCTTGGCTGGTTCCGGGCCGAACAGGTCTTGTCTGAATTTGTAGAAATGAATCATTGAAAAGCCTGTCTTCGATCAAGAAAAGTTAGACACCGATGGGGCACGTATGATCACCGATGAATACGCCGTGAGCTTGCAATCCAATCATGTGGCAAGGTAAGGGCGTCGTGCTGCATTCAGAAAATGGGCGACGCAGGCGTCGCAGCTACAGAGCATGCCCATTTGTATACGAAATTTGGATTCATGCTTCATCGGCGTCCATCCGTGCCCCATCGGTGGCTAAAAATGTTTTGGATCAGCTAATCGTAATCGGGCATTTCGTCGCGGGGTTCGACGGTGGTTTCGCCGCGATTGGTTTTGACTTTGCCCAATACTTGTCCGTCGCGGTCGATGTAGAGTCTGCCGCCGTCGTTGGTGGCACTGCCGGAGATGACGCCGGAGTTGATGACTTTGGTTCCGCGGAACATCAGTAGATTACCTGAGACGTGTCCGTAGATGTGGACGCGCCCGCCGTACTCGACGATGAGATCGCCGTAGATCGTTCCGCGCATGTAGAACTTACCGCCTTCGATCACACGCACATCGCCGTTGATCTTGCCCCAGAGTTCGTACTTTTCGCCGATCACTTGATCGCCGACGAGACTATCGCGTACTTCTTTCATAGCCGAAACCGATGAATAATCGTGTGTCTAAGATGAATAAGCCACAGAGACAGAGGCACAGAGATTGGGAAGCGCAGATTTCGCAGATGACGCAGATTAAGAATACTCACGGGCGAGACGCCCGTGCTACAAAAAAAAGGTCGTGCGCTACGGGGTAATTATATTCTTAGCACATAAGTTTCATGCTTGTAGATTCGTGCATCATTCGTGAGATTCGTGGCTAATTTCTTGTTTGATTTCTTCTCTGTGTCTCTGTGGCTAATTTGCCTTTGGGCGTTACGCCTGACCCATCAGGTCGTTGAGTACTTCATCTTCGCCCATCGCCATTTTGATGCCGCGATTGGATTTAAGCTGAATCATAAGCGTCATGATGATCGCAACCAATGGCGCGCCTGCGAATCTGAACCACCCGAGGATGGTTCTGGCGAATCCGTCGGCGGAAAAATCGTCAGAGAAGTTATAACCGCGCGCCAGCTCGCCCCATGTCCACAGCACGCCGGGGACGCGGAAGTCGGTATTTGATAGCTCGGCGTTGTTCATAAAGGTCTGCCACGGGAACAAAAACACGACCAGAAGCAGACACCAGACCAGACTGCTGGTGACTTTGCCCACGCCAATCAACCTGCCTACCAGCATGATGTGCAGGATCAGGATCAGTATCATCACCAGTACCACGCCCAGCCCGATCGCGCCGAGGAGGGATACGCCAGTCAGATAGTGGGCGATGTCTGTCATTCGTGATGAAGTGGTCGCGACGACGGCAGGTGTAACGGGCGCGACGACGGGCTTAGCGGCTGCGTCGGACGTGTCCACCGGCATGAGTACCGGCAACGCTACCGGCGCATCGCCGGGCATGGGGATTACGTGATAGCGAGCGAGGAAAAAGGTGGTGACCTGCAAAAGCAGCATCAGGAGAAGGATCAGCGCGATGACGCTTTTTGCGCGGCGTGCGATGCCCATCGCCTCAGAATAATCCGCCGCCGTCGCGAGTCCGGGTGTGCCCAACATGTTTAAGCCTTTCAAAAGAGCCACTCACTGGTGTATCCCAAACGCCAGTTTCGATCAACAATTTGACGCTGAGGCAATTTTGCGTTCTTGGCTTGCAGAAGACTTGAACCGCAGATTCCGCAGATGAATGCAAAGCATTTATTATCTGGCAGTCTGCGTCATCTACGGTTCGGATTTTCCGTATTCATTCACCAGGGATATAGCTGATGACGCCTTCGAACGGGCTGGATGCGGTAGCGTAGCGTTTTTTGGGGATTCTGCCGGATTGATAGCTTAGCTTTCCCGCTTGCAATGCCAGCGACATCGCCCGCGCCATTTTCACCGGGTCTTTCGCATGGGCGATGCCGGTGTTTAATAGCACGCCATCGGCGCCCAATTCCATCGCGATGCTGACATCACTGGCACAGCCAACCCCGGCATCGACGATCACCGGATAAGTCGGATCATTCTCTTTGAGTAATTCGAGGCACAATGAGATATTTAGCGGATTCAGCACCCCTTGCCCGCTGCCAATCGGGCTGCCAGCGGGCATGACCGACGCGGCACCGGCTTCTTTAATCCTCACGGCGCTGCGCGGGTCGTCGGAGGTATACGCCAATACCGTAAAGCCTTCTTTGACCAGTTCTTTGGTCGCTTCGATCGTCCCGACCGGGTCCGCCAGCAGCGTTTTTTTGTCGCCGAGCACTTCCAGCTTCACCCAGTTCGCGCCGGGGTTTTTCTGTTTCTCAAGTAGATCGCGTCCCAGCAGTGCGACGCGAATCGCATCGTCGGCGGTAAAACAACCAGCGGTGTTGGGCAAAATGATGTATTTGCTCAAATCCAGATAATCCAAAAGCGACTTCCCGTCTTTATCAATCAGCCGCTCCCGGCGAACCGCAACCGTCACGACCTGACAGTCGCAGGCGACAAGCGATTCCTGCATTAGTTCGTAAGTCGCGTATTTACCCGTACCAACGAACAAAGGATTTCGGATTTTAAATTGACCAATTTGAAAAGCATCCATAATGCTGCCGATTATACGACAAAAAAGGATCCGCGACGATCCTGTCTTTCGGCAATGAGCAGAGTAGTCACCACGGAGGCACGGAGAACGCGGAGAGCAACTCGCCATCGCGACTTTGAAACCAATATGTAAGCCTTGGAGATTTAGATTGAACCGACAGGAAGGTACTCCTGCGCCGCTGCGTTAATTCTGCTCATGCATGGCATCAACCACGAAGTGGATGAAGAAAATGCAACTTCGAGCCACTTCGTGATTTTCGCGCCTTCGTGGTGAAAATAGTAGTCACCACGCAGGCACGATTAACGCGGGAAGAAGCGTGATGTGCCGAGTTGATCTCCGTGTTCTCCGTGCCTCCGTGGTTATTTTTTTGTGTCGCGAGCAACCCGATTTGGGCGTTTTATGCGATTTAATATGGCCTTCGCGGCTTAATTGGGTATGTTGTCATTTTGTATGGAATTAGACGAACCGACTCAGCCATTCCTGCCCGTCAAAGATCGTCGTCCGCATGTGCCGGAGAAGCCGCTCGTGCGGGTGGTTGCGATTGAGGATGTGCATTTGTCCTGCACCCCAGGGGTGGAGAAGGAAATGAACCGGCTTTATGTCGGTTTGTTGAAGTTTGAACGGGTAACCGAACAGGCGTCTGCGGGGATTATCTATCGGGCTGAGAACGTGTTACTGCGTTTTGAAGTCTATGAAGATCTCCCCGTGCGGGATGATCTTAGGCCACTGCTGTTGGAAATCCCTCACTTGAACGAGTTTGTCCACTCATTGGATGAAAATGCGATCGTATACGAATGGCAAAAAGGGATCATCGCGGGGACGGATGCGGTGATGCTGCGCGATCCGTCGGGGAATTGGCTTGGCGTGACATTGCGGGCGATCGTGCGGTAGACTTTGGATCGATCGGGCATCGTTTCAGTCAGAAACAAGGTTTTTGGGCGTGGACAAACCCATCATTGGCATCATCGGGGGGATCGGCTCGGGAAAGAGTTTTGTCGCGGGCTTATTTGCTGAACTTGGCGCGTTGGTAATTGATTCCGATCAGATGGCGCATGCGGCTTATCAACGCGACGAGGTGCGTCAAACGCTGCACAAATGGTGGGGGGATGCGGTTTTTCAGCCCGATGGCTCGGTCGATCGCAAGGCGATTGCAGGTAGGGTATTTACTGATCCTGAGCAAAAACGCCGCTTGGAAGCGTTGGTACATCCTCTAGTACATGAGCAGCGTCGCCGGCTGATGGAAAAAACCGAAAACGATCCGAAAATCGCTGCTTTTGTGTGGGATACGCCCCTTTTGGTTGAAACGGGCTTGCACAATTTATGTGATGCGGTGGTGTTCGTGGATACGCCGTTGCAAGTCCGTCTGGAACGTATAAAGCAGCGTGGATGGGACGCAAAAGAGCTGGATCGAAGAGAAAAATCTCAATTAGGTCTGGACAAGAAGCAAAATATTTCGGATTATACCATTCGCAACGCCTTCGACGCGGATTCAGTCCGCGGCCAAGTCCGAGAGGTCTTTTCCCGTATCATCGCGAAAAAATCAGTTCGGAATGGTTGAGAGTTTTGGCGGATCAAGGCCTATTATCTAAAGCCTCGATTTGTTTGGCTTCTTTGATTGGCGGGCGATTTTCGTTAGTTGTCACCACTAAGGCCAGGGATTTGAGGCAAGTCGTCGTGTGTTGCGACGACAATCGGGAAACAACTCCCGGTTCGGATTTTCATGACAGGTGTCGAACGCTTCGGCGTCTTTTCCTATAACAACCCTTATGTCACCCATGCAGACCTGTTCGCGCCCGTTGGTGTGAAAAGTGTCGGCAACAGGCTATTCACCCCTTTTTCAATCCAAGTTTCATGCGTAGTTCCACCACTCACCGGAGGCCAGTAACCATGGCAAAATCCACCCGTACCCGCCGTTCCACTTCCAGTCCCGTCGATCAAGAGACCGAAGACCAGATCGATTCACCCGCCGCCGTCGCCGAAGCGCCCGAACCCGAGCCTGTCGCGACCGAAAAAGCACCGGAACGCGCCGAGCCGCGTAACGAACCGCGAAACGAATCGCGTACGCAAAACACCGGCGAAGACATCGGCACCTTTGATGCCGAAACCAACGCCAAATACGAAAATGTCAAACAGCAAAAGCTATACATTAAAGACCTCCAGCAGATGGAAGTCACCAACCTGCACAAGATCGCGCAGGAAGAAGGCATCCAGGATTACGTCGGTCTGAAAAAGCAGGATTTGATCTTCCAAATCCTACGTTCGCGCGTCCGCCAGAATGGCATGATGTTCGGCGAAGGTGTGTTGGAAATCCTTCCCGACGGCTTCGGCTTCCTGCGTAGCCCCGAATACAACTATCTGCCTTGCCCGGACGATATCTACATCAGCCCGTCGCAAATCCGCCGGTTCGGCCTTCGCAACGGGCATACCGTGCAAGGGCAGATTCGTCCGCCTAAAGAATCAGAACGTTATTTCGCACTCCTTCGCGTTGAAGCCATCAATGGCGAAGACCCCGAGCGCATTACCGATGTCACCAACTTCGAAGACCTGACGCCCATCCACCCCAACAAGCGTCTGGTGCTCGAACGTCCTGAGGAACCCAAAGAATTGAACATGCGTATCGTCGATCTGGTCACGCCGATCGGCAAAGGCCAGCGTATGCTCATCGTCGCACCGCCGCGCACCGGTAAGACGGTGCTGCTGCAGAAGATCGCCAACTCGATTTCCAGCAACCACCCCGAAGTCGTGTTGATGGTGTTGCTGATCGACGAACGTCCGGAAGAAGTGACCGATTTCCGTCGCAACACCAAGGCTGAAGTTGTCTCCAGCACGTTTGACGAACCGGCATCGCGTCACATTCAGGTCGCTGAAATGGTGATGGAAAAAGCCAAGCGTTATGTTGAGTTCGGCAAAGATGTTGTCGTGCTGCTTGACTCGATTACGCGTCTGGCGCGTGCCTACAACACCGAAGTGCCGCACTCAGGCAAGATTCTGACCGGCGGTGTTGATGCCAACGCATTGCAGAAGCCCAAACGATTCTTCGGTGCAGCCCGCTCGATCGAAGAAGGCGGATCATTGACAATCCTGGCGACCGCGCTGGTCGATACCGGATCGAAAATGGACGAAGTGATCTTTGAAGAATTCAAAGGTACCGGCAATTCTGAATTGCATCTGGATCGTCGGCTGGTGGACAAGCGCGTCTATCCCGCGATTGACATCAACGGTTCGGGCACCCGCCGCGAAGAGTTGCTGCTTGATCCGAAGGAGATGGAACTGGTCTATCGCCTGCGTCGCGTTCTGTCGGACATGAATCCCGTCGAAGGCGTCGAATTGCTCAAAGGCCGCTTGGAAAAAGTGCCCAGCAATGGTCAATTCCTGATGCAGATGAATCTGGACTGATCCTATTTCCCCTCCCCTTGAGGGAGGGGCTAGGGGAGGGGTGCAACGACTTGCCGAAAAGAATCGGTAATTCACGCACCTCTCCTACTCTGTTCCTTAAATTGGGACGGGGTTCGATCTGGCCGATCAAAAAACCGTTTGTCTCGCTCGTTTCAATCTGAACAGGCGGGGCATTAACCGGGGAAAACAATGTCCGAGCCGCATATTCGAGTTGTTCCAGATGCGCAGCATATGGTGCGTGAAGTCGCTGATTTGATCGTCCAAATGGCCGACCAAACCGCGAAGCTGGGGCAGATGTTTTCGCTGTTTCTGTCAGGCGGATCGACGCCCAAGGCGCTCTACGAACTGCTCGCGACCGACGAATACAAATCACAGATCGACTGGCGTGGCGTCGAATTGTTCTTCGGCGACGAGCGCTGCGTCCCGCCGGATAGCGATCTGTCGAATTACAAGATGGCGTTCGATACGCTAATCAACAAAGTGCCGATCCCGCGCGATAATATCTATCGGATGAAAGGCGAACTCGATCCGCAGGTCGCCGCCAAAGAGTACGGCCAGAAATTAAAGGAATTGTTTCAGGATTTAGGTCCCGATCTGCTTCTTTTGGGCATGGGCGATGACGGGCATACCGCATCGCTTTTCCCGGGTACAGAAGCATTGAATGAAACGCATCATCTGTGTGTCGCGAATCATGTGCATCACGATTACATTCCCAAAGGCACAAATTGGCGGATTACGCTGACTTATCCGTTCATCAACCGCTCGCGCGAAATCGCGATCATGGTGACCGGCGCTTCCAAAGCCAAGCGCGTCGATGAGGTCTTGCAAGGCGACGAACAAATCGATCGCCTGCCAATCCAAGGCATCAAAACGGAACTCGGCAAAGTGACCTGGTATCTGGATGTCCACGCGGCGGGGATGGAAGATGAAGATCGTAGTTCGTGATTCGTGGTTCGTATGAATTACGAATAAACACCAAAATATCTAAACACAAAACACAAAAAATCGCTTCTGTCATGCAATTCAAAACCTACCACGTTCGCCAGCACAACATCGGCCAGCCGTTGCTGGGGATGCTGCGCCGGGTGTTTGCAAATCAATCGGAGGACGAGGTTCGGGGATTGATTTCACGCCGAAAAATCGCGATCGACGGCAATGTCTGCATGGATGCGCATCGCCGGTTGCGCGCCAATGAAGTGATCCGTGTCCATGAAGATTCGCTCGCCAAGCCGGTTGTGGAGCAAGAGATTAACATCCGCTTTCAGGATGAACATTTGATGGTGGTTGAAAAGCCTGCTGGCGTGACATCGGTTCGTAATGATGAGGATGACGGCCGCAAGGATAAAGCGCCGACGCTGGATGAATTGTTGCAAAAGCGACTCGACCGCGAAGGGCTGACCAACCTGCCCGGCCGCGGTGCAGGTGCGAGCAAGGGATCGCAAAAAGACCGCCAGCAGTTGGCGGCCAAGATGCAGTTTAAGCAGATCCGCGTCAAGGTTCGCCCGGTGCATCGGCTGGATCGCGATACGTCGGGTTTGATGATCTTTGCGATCTCGCCGACTGCTGAGGAAAAGCTGACGCAGATGTTCGCCGATCACACGATCGATCGCGCCTATCTCGCGGTCGCACACGGCAATATCGAGTCGCAGACGATTGAAAGCGAGTTTGTCAGAGATCGCGGCGACGGGTTACGGGGATCATTGTCAGCGGATAAAACCAGTCCCGAATCAAAAAAAGCGGTCACGCATATTAAGTTGATCCGGCATATCGGTACACAATATAGCCTCATCGACTGCCAGCTGGAAACCGGCCGCACACATCAGATCCGCATCCATCTTTCCGAAACCGGCCACATGCTTTGCGGCGAACGCGTTTACACGCGCCCGACTGTCAACGCACAACCGCTTCCCGATCATTCCGGCGCGCCGCGGCAAGTATTACACGCCTATCGTCTGGCGTTGATCCATCCGATCACCGGCAAGCAACACACCTTTGAATCCAAGTTCCCGCGCGATCTTCACAAGTGGCTGAACAAGCTTGAAGACACCTTCGCATCGCAGGCGAAAGACATGTGACCGTCCTCCACTTTGGGTTGCATCCCACCACCGATATTATTGGACGCAACGACCCATCGACTGTTCGCGCGGTGTGCGACGCGCGTATCTGTGCCGGATCGCGCAAAATGGGTTAGAATAACCGCTCGTAAAGACGCCATGACCATCGCATCAGAAATTGATCCAACTTCATCCACCGCACTCCTATCCGGCGGGCGCAAACGCGTCGACGTGGGGGTGAGTGATCGCGTCCGCCGCGACGGTAAGTTTTTCCGTCTGGGTGCGGATAAGTTTTTCGTCAAAGGCGTCACCTACGGCCCGTTTGAGAAAAACTCGCTAGGCGAACAATATCCGGAGCCCGAACAGGTTCGACGCGATTTTGAACAGATCACTGAACTCGGCGCCAACTGCGTGCGTGTCTATTGGACGCCCAGCAAGTGGTTTTTGGATATCGCGCATGAAGTCGGATTAAAGGTGTTCGTCGATGTTCCGTGGCCTAAAAATCTGACGTTTATTGGCAATGAAGAAGTGATGCAGCAGGCGCGCGACGCCGTGCGCAATGCAGCGGTCGCCTGCGGAAATCATCCAGCTACTTTTGCGATCAGCGTGGTGAACGAATTGCCCGCCGACATCGTGCGGTTTGTGGGGCATAAGCCGATCGTCGATTTTATCGATCATCTGATTGATCTGGTGCATGAAGTCGCGCCGCATTGCCTCGCGACCTTTGCCAACTATCCGACGACCGAGTATCTGAATCCACGCAATGTCGATTTTCTGAGTTTCAACGTCTATCTGCATAAAGAGCAGGTCTTTCGAAATTATCTTGCGCGGCTACAGATGATCGCGGGTGATAAACCGTTGATGCTGGGTGAATACGGCATCGACACGCACCAGGAAAAAACCGAAGAACAGCAGGCGGAGATTCTCTCCACGCACGTACGCTGCGTATTCGATGAGGGCTTGGCCGGGACGTTTATTTTCAGTTACACCGATGATTGGTACACCGGCGGGATGCACATCACCGATTGGTCGTTCGGGTTGGTGCGCCGTGATCGTTCGCCTAAGCCGTCGTTTTATGCGGTCAAGCAATTGTTCGATAAAGTGCCGCAGGTCAGTGAAGCTAAACTGCCGAAAATCAGCGTGATTGTTTGCAGCTACAACGGTGCCAGTACGGTCGAATCCTGCCTGCGCTCAATGGAAAAAATCCGCTATCCCGGCGAATACGAAGTGGTGTTTGTCGATGACGGATCAATGGATCGCACGCAGGAGATTCTGAAAAAGTTTCCGTGGGTGATCAATATCCAGCAAAAAAACATGGGGCTGTCCTATGCCCGTAATGTGGGCATGCAGGCCGCGAGTGGTGAGATCATTGTATATACCGATTCGGACTGCGAAGCCGATGAAGACTGGTTGTATTACATCGCGCTGGCACTGACGCGATCAACCCATATCGGCATGGGCGGGCCGAATCTGATTCCAGACGAAGGATCGTGGATCGCCGATTGCGTGGGACTGAGTCCCGGCGGGCCCACGCACGTGATGATCGACGACCGCACCGCAGAGCACGTGCCCGGTTGCAACATGGCGTTTTATCGCTGGGCGGCTTTGGAAGTTGACGGATTTGATTCGCAATTCCGATCGGCCGGCGACGATGTCGATTTTATCTGGCGGCTGCAAAGTCGCGGGTATTCGATCGGATTCGCCCCGGCGGCGCAGGTGTGGCATTACCGACGAAACAGCGTCGAAGCTTACCTGAAGCAACAACGCGGCTACGGCACGGCAGAGGCGTTGCTCAAATACAAACACCCCGACCATTTCAACACGCTGGGCGCAAGCTTCTGGCGTGGCAAGATTTACGGCGGCGAAGATATCGGCGTCAAAATTGGTTCGGATGTGATCTATCACGGCGTATTCGGAACGGGATTGTTCCAGACGATCTATCGCAAACCCGCGTCGATGGGCGCTGCGATGATGATGAGCATTGAATGGCATTTGCTGTCGGCATTCGTCACGTTCCTGGGATTGGCGATCCCGCAGTTGTTCTGGGTTGCGATTGTGATGTTCGCAACGCCGGTAGCGCTGGCGATTGTCGCGTCGTATCAGGCGCCGATGCCGCGTCACCGGTCGTTCTGGTCGCGGCCACTGATCGCGTATCTGCACTGGCGACAACCGATCACGCGCGGCTGGGCGCGATATGCGGTGCGATTACGTGCCAAGGTGATGACACTAAAGCCCGGCAAACACAAACGCCGTGAGTTACCGTTCGATCCGTCGATGCCGGGCGTATTGCGCTATTGGAGTAAAAGCCATGAGCGGCTGCATTTGTTGCAGGCGATCGCGAAGGAAGCGACCGATCAGGGCTGGCGCATCCGCACCGATTCGGGCTGGCACGATTGGGATATGGAAATCTACGGCAGCCGGTATGTGAAGGTACGCCTGAGCAGCGCTACCGAAATCCACGGCGGGGGGGCGATGCTGACCCGCGTGCGCGTGCAGCCGTTGATGAGCAAGTTCTGTCAGGTTCTCACGATCGCGATGACGATGCTGGCAGGATTATTGCTATGGCATTTATGGCCATACTCCAGACCGTCGGCGCTGATTCCGGTGGTGATGGGTGCGTTATATCTGGTGAACAAGGTGCGGGTCGTCAAACCGGTGCTGCAACTGATTGATGAATCCGCCCATCGGCTCGGCTTCGTCGCAGTCCCGCGCAAACAAGCCGGTAGCCAGATGATGAGCGATGCGCCCGAAGAAAAGACATAGAAACCGCAGATGACGCAGATTACGCAGATAAAAAAATGCTGCATTTAATCTGCGCCATCTGCGGAATCTGCGGTTTAATTTTGTATTGAGTAGATAGCAGCCTTCGATTTACGAGAAATGCAGTATGAATCTCTACTGGCGAGCACTCAGCTATTACAAGGGTGAAGTCACCCGGATCGTCCTTTCGCTCGTGATGGTCGCGGTGATGACGATGTCGGGTCTGCTGGTCGTCTACCCTATCGCGATCCTCGTCGACAGTGTTTTTGGCGATAAGGGTCCCACCGGTTTCGTCTCGAAACAGTTCTTCTCGGTCGCGCCCGAGGGCAAAGTCGAGCAGGTTTTCGTCCTCGCGCTAATGATGCTCGGACTCGGGCTCATGCAGCAGGTACTGAGTATGTTTCAAACCCTGCTCGGCATACGCATCGGCTACAGCGGTTTGATGCGCGTGCGGTGCGACCTGTTCCGAAAGCTCCAGGAACTGTCGCTCGCATATCACCGCAGCCAGCCACAAGGTGATGCAATTTATCGGCTTTCGTGGGACACGTACGGTGTGCAAACAGTGCTGGGCTTCCTGCAGTCTGTTGTCGTGAATTCCCTCACCTTGGCGTTTATGGTTTGGATCATGATGGTCAACAACTGGAAGCTGGGTCTGGTGAGCCTGATCGTCGCCCCGGTGCTGTATTGGACCACCAAGGTCTATGGGAAGGTTCTTCAAAAACAAGCGACCGAAGCCAAGGAAGTGGAATCGCGTCTAACGACTACGATTCAACGCTCGGCATCCACCATCGGTTTGGTTCAGGCGTTTAGCCGCGAGCAGGACGAATACAACCGCTTCACAGCCGATGTCAATGCAAGCGTGAGTGCCTATATCAAACTGCACTGGCAGGAAGTGCTCTTCTGGCTGATGGTTGGCAGTATCCTGGCGGTAGGCAGCGCGGGGGTCCTCGCGTACGGCGGGTACCTCGTCTACCAGGATCAGTATGTTCTCAAACTCGGTGGAGACGGATTCACCGTCGGCAAGCTCACGATTTTCCTGGGTCTACTCTCCCAACTCTATAGCCCGCTGCAGAAACTCAGTGGAACCGGCGCGATGCTCGCAACAGGCGTGGCCGGCTGCCGTCGCGTGTTCGAAGTGCTCGATCGCGACCCAATCATCAAGGACGATCCGCAGTCCATCGCGATGCCAAAACAGTCTCGCGTCCTCGAACTCGACGACGTCTACTTCCGCTACGGTGATCGCGAGAACGTCCTCGATGGCGTTACCTGCACGATCAAGCCGGGCGAAATGGTCGCCTTTGTCGGCTCTTCCGGCGTAGGCAAAACCACGCTGCTTAACCTCATCCCGCGCTTCTACGACCCGGTCGGCGGCGGGATCAAACTTGACGGTACGGACCTGCGCAAGATTAAGGTCAAGGATGTTCGTAAGCACACCGCGTTAGTGCTGCAGGAAAATGTGGTGTTGCCAACCAGCGTGCGGGAAAACATCGCGTATGGCAGACCCGACGCGACCGATGCACAAATAAAGCATGCCGCCGAACTCGCCGGGGCGGCGAGCTTTATCGACAAGCTCGACCACAAATACGAGGAGCAAATCTCCGAAGCGGGCTCGAATCTCTCCGGCGGGCAACGCCAGCGCATCAGCATCGCCCGTGCGCTATTAACCGAAGCGCCGATCATCATCATGGACGAACCAACCAGCGCACTCGATCCCCAGCACGAGCAACTGATCATCGAAACGCTGAACAACATTAAAGGCCACCGCACGCTGATCCTCGTCAGCCATCGCTTAAGCACGGTGTCGGATTGCGATCAAATCTTCGTGATGGACGCCGGCAAGATCGTCGAACGCGGCAAACACGCCGACCTCCTCAAACAACGCGGCCTCTATTGGCAAATGGCGAAACATCAATTGAAACTGGAGGATAATCCACCACAGAGACACGGCGAGCACGGAGAGCAACTTGAAGTGACGAGTTGATCTCCGTGTGCTCTGTGTCTCTGTGGTGAATTCAAGTATGGAAAAATTACGAATCATCGTCGGCGGTATGGTGGGGCAGTTTCCGTTGGGGGGCGTGGCGTGGGACTATTTCCATTACGTCCTGGCGCTGCACGAGTTAGGCCATGATGTCTACTACCACGAGGACACCAATACCTGGCCTTACAACCCGGTGTTGCAGGAACCCTCGGCGGATGGATCGTACAACGCCAAGTTCATCGGTGATTTTTTCAAAATGCACGCGCCGGCGCTGGCGGATCGTTGGCATTACAAATTATTGCGGGATAAGAGTTTCGGCATGTCGGCAGAGGCATTCGCTGATGTCGCGCGGGCTGCGGACATCTATTTGAATGTTTCGGGTGTCTGCACGCTACCTGCGGAGTTATCCTCAAAATGTCGCAAAGTCTTTTTGGATAGCGATCCGGGTTACAACCAGATGGGTTTGCAAGATTTGCTAGACTCCGAGGGCCCGACCGCCAAGCGGTATGTCGAGGTCGCGAAAGATCACGACGTGCATTTTAGCTATGCCGAAAACATCCATCACGCCGATTGTCAGTTGCCGTTGGCTGGGATCAATTGGATCACCACTCGACCTGTCGTGACGCTTTCGCATTGGGCCGACGCGCGAGCGCATCGTCTTGCACCGGACGCGGCGTACACCACAATCATGACGTTGGATCTGACAAAGGAACCAAAAAAGTTGCTTTACAAAGGCGTCAATTACTACGACAAACGGCCTGAGTTTGAGCGGTTTATCGATCTGCCCAAACGCTTGCCCGAGATTCCTTTGATGCTGGCGATCGGGAATAACCGCAGCTTGGATGTGATCGAGAAAAACAAATGGCAAATCGTCGATGCCGGTCAAAAAAGTATCACGCCCGAAGCTTATCGCGATTTCATCGCCGAAAGTGCGGGCGAGTGGAGCATCGCGAAGAACGTCTATGCCGCCACGAATAGCGGCTGGTTTAGTTGTCGCACTTGTTGTTATCTCGCTGCGGGTCGGCCTGCGGTGGTGCAGGACACGAAATGGTCGCGGTATGTGCCGTCGGGGGAAGGAATTATCGCGTTTGAGACGATGGAGGAAGCGGTTGAAGGGCTCAAACGGGTCGCGAGCGACCCGGCTAAACATCAGCGCGCGGCGTATGAGATCGCGCGGGAATATCTGGCACCGGATCGGGTGATTAATCCGATGCTGGATGCGATCTACTCCCCGCCCTCTGAAGGAGGGGTCGGGGGAGGGGTGCCTTAAAATGCAAAAAGATCAAATGCATTCACCTGCACCTTCAAGCGACCCAGAATGTTTGCCGCCCAACCGGCATCGACAGTACACTTCCCGCGTTCAAACAGCCCGTCGATTGCGAGCCGACTCAACCGGACCTGAAAAAAAACTCTGGTCTCGCCTGAGAAATAATCAACTGGGATATCGGTTCCGTCGGCAACAACCGGTTGGTCCTTATGTAGTCGATTTTTACTGCGCTGCGCATGGATTGGTCATCGAATTGGACGGGGATTCTCACCTTCTCACGGCCGAGGCGGATGAAGTGCGCGAAACCTATTTGCGGAGTAGAGGGTTGCAGGTGATTCGTTTTTCCAATGACGAAGTGCTGAAAGAGCTTGATGTGGTGGCTGGAGCAATCTTAGAATTTCTTCCTCCCCTCCCCTTGAGGGAGGGGTCGGGGGAGGGGTATGACGCCGCGCCGAGGTGCGCTCAAGATTCCGTTCGCAACGCCTCGCAAATCGGCGCGGCGCCGTGCAGCGTAGACGATATTCAATCGTCCCCGCGCGACCCAAGATTCCCCCCACCCCAACCCTCCCCCTCAAGGGGGGAGGGAGTCTCTCCCCTCCCTTTGAGGGAGGACACGGGGGAGGGAGTCTCTCCCCTCACGTTTGAGGAGAATGTATGAAAATTATCGTCGCGGGTTACATCGTCGGGTATCCGCTGGGCGGGATGACGTGGCATCATTTGAACTACCTGTTGGGGTTTGCTTCGATGGGGCATGAAGTCATTTTTTATGAAGATTCAGGGAAATGGCTTCAGCCTTACAATCCAGCGGATAATTCGTGTCGCGACGATCCTGCGTATGGGATTGATTATCTCCAGCGCACCTTTGCGACTGAGGGATTTAACGCGCGGTGGTGTTATCACTCGGAGTTGTTGAATCAGTACTTCGGCATGACCCGCGACGAATGGCTTACGACGGCGAGGGATGCGGATTTGCTGATTTGCGTCAGCGGCGTGACGCCGTGGCGCGACGAGTTTGGGCTTGTCAACCGAACCTGCGTGATCGATACCGATCCGGTCTTTACACAATTACGGCTGCCGGGTGATGAGTCGTTCCTCAGTTATTACAAACTTTTCGATCGTGTTGCGACGTTCGGCAAGTTGATCGGTACGCCGACGTGCCGGCTACCAACATCGGGATTGGATTGGATCGGGACGTGCCAGCCGATCGCGATGGATCATTGGCCGGTCGTGGATGTCCCAGCAAAAGCGGCGTTCAGCACGATCGGCAAATGGGAACATTCCAACGACCGCAGTTTTGAGTTTCAAGGCCACACCTACGCCAGCAGTAAAGGTGTCGAATGGATGAAATTGCTCGATCTGCCTGCGAAAACCACCTGGCCGATGCGAATGGCGATGGCGTCCCTGCCCGATGCGACGCGACAGGGGTTTGAATCGCATGGCTGGGGGTTTACCGATCCGACGCGGGCGTCGATTTCGACCAATGCCTATCGCGATTTTATCCGCTCGTGTGCTGGCGAATTCACGGTCGCCAAGCAGATATACGCAGGACTGCCCAGCGGCTGGTTCAGCGATCGCAGCGCCGCCTACCTCGCTTCAGGCCGACCGGTCATCACCCAGTCCAGCGGGTTTGAACAGTGGCTTCCCACCGGCGAAGGGCTTTTTAGTTTCGCGACGATCGAACAAGCGACCGAAGCGTTGCGAGCCGTTGCGTCGGATTATCTCAAACACGCCGTCGCAGCGCGCCGTATCGCGTGCACACATTTCGACGCGCGCGTGGTGCTACAACATCTGATCAACGCGATGGCGTGAATGTACCGCGCGCAGATAAAGCCGCCTGATGTATAGCGGGCGGCTTCGGGGTACATTGCAATGGGAGAAAGGCGTCTGGATTTACCAGGGGCGCCAGCCGAGAAAGCCATAAATGACGATCGCGACGACGACGAGAACGCCGAGTACGATCAGCAATTTCTTTTGGT